>NZ_CP108106.1:8239917-8912376 GCF_041435195.1 Streptomyces sp. NBC_00224 | reverse complement strand
CTACGCAGACACGACGCGCCGCCGCTACGCGGCGGGAAAGATGCCGCGCTCCGCGCGGCTAATTCCGGCTTCGCCGGAATTGCTGCCAACTCCGTTGGCAGCGGCACGAATTGCTCCGCAATTCGGCCTGCGGAATTCGCTCCGCGAATTCCTTTGTCTGGCTGGGGGGTTAGGGGCGGGCCGTTTTCCGGCTCCCTCTGCGTTTTTGATGATCCGTCAAAAACGTGTGATTCAGATCTGCTTTGCTGTTCTGATATCCCGTTCTGCCTCTTCTATTTGGTCAACCAAACTGCCTCGTGTGAGGATTCGCCCGCTCAAGCGGCTACCTCCATGCCCCCTCCCGTGGCCCTGTGGGCCACGCCAACGGCCGCGCGGAGGCTCTGCCGACGCGCAAACCCACGAAGCCCGCCCCGATCCCCGAGGCCGCCGCGCAGCCCATGCCCGCCCCACCCTTTTCTCTCATTCGGGCAGGGAGAGCGGCAGCAGAGGGGATGTCAGCACCCCAACCACGGGTGAATGGGCTTCTGACCTGGGGCAATCGTAGGTGGGTGGTCTGGCGAGGTCAGGAGATCGTTCAGGGGATAGCGCAGGGGATTACGCAGGGGGGTCCCCAAGAAGCAAGACACACTATTATATGAAGTCCTGGGGGAGGCGACCCCCTGGGCCGCAGAAGTCCATCGAAGGGGAAGACGTGGAGATCAAGATCTCTGACGGAATCGTCCGCCGGGTGAAGGGCGGTACGGATGCTCCGATGACCGGCCCGGCCATTCAGGCCCGCACGATCGCGAACTTCCTGCCCCTGATCTGCCAGCGGGCAGGAGCGAGCATCGTGCACAACGCCGACGCGAATTACACCGGAATTCGGTTCGAAACCACGGCGGGTGCGGTCGTGCTCGAAATGCCGACCGGCGACCGTCCCTACCGGCTCGTTCACCAGCTGCCGGAGCCCGACGCCATTGGGCGCACCGAAGTGGAGATGCGGCGGTTCCCGCAGATCTACAAGCCGCGTGGGGTCGCGCACATTACGGCTGAATTCCTCACCTCTCGCGGGTTCCTGAAGTAGGCGCAAGCATTCTCCCCCGGGGTTTGGAAGACCTTGCTGTTCGAGCCCCGGGGGGCTCCACGCACCGTGATCGGAAAGGGGACTGATCATGAAGCTCGTGTCGTGTGTGACCGGCGAGGAAATCCCGGCGGGCCGGACCCTTCGTGGACAGGCGGGGGCGGCGGCCGGACAGGCGTGGAAGTTCGAGCGGATCTCTCAGCGGGCCGATGGGACCCACCACGTCCACGTGTCGCGCCCTGGGGGGAAGTTGGGGCGGATCCATCGTGAGTTCCATCCGAGTGCTCTGGGGTGTGAGATCGCGGTGGACATCACGTGGCGCAAGAGCATGGGGCACGCGGCCTACCGGACGTGGTCCAAGGTCGACGACTACCTGTTGGCGGGGATCTTCGCGCTGGTTCCGCTGGCGTTCTTCGAGCATTACCACTGGTCGGAGTTCATCGTCTCCATCTTCTGACCGGTCAGCCACCACGGCGGAGTGGGGCCCGGAACGATTTCGCCTTTCCGGGCTCCCTGTTGGAGGGAAGAGGGATCATGGAAGAGAGCCAGGTGATCGACCGCACCGGCGAGCCGGTGACGCAGGACGAGGCCGAGCAGGCTGAGCACGCACTACGGGAGTGGGCGCGCAGCCGGGGTGTTCCGGGGACGCTGCGGGTGCCGTTGGAGCAGTTCGACGCGATCCTGCCGCTTTTCGTGCTCGGTTGGGCGTCGGCAGTGCGTACGGGGCACACCGCCCCGGCAGTGGCGGGTGTCCCGGTCGACCAGGAGAGCGTACGGCGTGCCTTCCGGCGGCTGAGGTCGGGGCGGGTGGGTGTTCGGCAGTCCGAAGGGCCCACGCTGTGGCAGCAGGTGGACTATCACGGCAGCGTGAGGCGTTGTCACGGCACGTACTGGGTGTGCGCGATCCACACGTACGCAGACCCGTACGGAGGTGTGCCGGAGTTGCGGTACGACCTGTGCGAGGAGGTCGATGTACTCGGGGGTGTGCCCGTGCCGGTGGTGGGGTCGGTGCGTCGTTCGAGCTTGACGCCATTGCCCGTTCACCGCATCCCGGTCTGAGTGTGCTGGTCAGGGGTGGGTTTACCCACCCCTGCAACACACTATTATTGGATTTGTGCGGGGGCCGGTGACCCCGGGCCCCGCACCGCAGAAGCCAACACGAAGGGGAGAACACCGCATGACTCAGCAGTTCGCCGAGCGCGCTATGAGCGTGGCTCCCATGGGCGCCCGCAACGCCGACACGGGCGATCTGGTCCGGATCCTGGAGGACCAGAACCGGCGCAAGCTGGACGTGATCGTGTCCGGGTCCGCGCTGCGGTTCCGTGAGGGCAACGTTCACGTCGACGGCATCGAGTCCCTGATCACCGAGGACGGTGTGACGGACGTCGACGGGATCTACCGGCCCACCGCCGTGGCGGACGAGGGGATCGCGGACAAGCTCCGCATCCCGCTCGCCTACCTGCGCCGCATGCGTACCGAGAACGTCCCGCTGCTGGACGAGAACGTGAACACGTGGCTGCGTGAGGAGCCGGACCGCCGTTACATGCTCCGTGCGTTCCGGGGCGACAATGGCCCCGGCATGGCGCCCAGTGAGGGAGTGGCCCGCGCGCTGCTGTCCGACAGCTACAAGCGGATGGACAACCTCGACATGCTGCTCGCCGCGCTGGACGGGGTCCAGCAGTCCGGCCACCCGACCCGCATCACCGGCTGCGATCTGACGGACCGGCGCATGTACGTGCGCGTCGAGTCCGAAGCGGTCGCCGTCCAGGCCCGCGAGTTGCTGCGCGGCTACCGCTCCCCGTTCGACGAGCGCAGTGGTGACCAGCTGCCGGTGGTCTCGGCCGGTTTCGTGATCACCAACAGTGAGGTCGGTTCCGGGGCGTACACCATCACGCCGCGCGCGGTGATCCAGGTATGCCGCAACGGTCTGACCATGACGCAGGACGTGATGCGCGCCGTGCACCTGGGAGGCAAGCAGGACGAAGGCGTCGTGTCCTGGTCCGGCCAGACTCAGCGCAAGACGCTGGAACTGATCACATCCAAGACCGCCGACGCCGTGCGCACCTTCCTGTCGCGGGAGTACGTCGAGGCCAAGGTCCGGGGAATGGAGGATGCGGCCGGGAAACCGCTGGCCGAGCCGACGAAGACGATCGAGCACGTCACCAAGTCGCTCAGCATCGGTGCTGAGGCCAAGGACAGGATCCTTGCCCACTTCATCCGGGGCGGTCAGGTCACGGCCGGGGGCGTGATGCAGGCCATCACGTCGACCGCACAGACCCTTACCGACGCCGACCAGGCAGCCGCCCTGGAAGCGCTCGCACTGCCCGCGCTCACGGCGGCCGCCGCCCACGGCTGACAGACCCCCGTGCGGGCCGGGCACCTCCCCCAGCCCGGCCCGCACGGGCCTATAGTCCGCCCCGCACCGGTCGGGGCGCCCCAGGCGTCCGGGCGGGCACCGGCCGGCGCCCAGCGCGGAGCGCTCCCCGCCCCTTCCTGAGAGCGCGGAGCGCGCCCCCGTCCCCTGCCGCGTAGCGGCAGCGCAACCCGTCTGCGGAGCAGAGCGCGCGCCCGGAAGACTCCACCGCCCCACGGGCGCGGCCCACCGCCCCCGGTGCTCACCGCCCGTCCCTTCACAAGGAGGACCAGCATGCCCGCACGCCCGGAACTCACCCGTCCCGACGACGCCGCCGCGGCGGCCGCAATGGAACGGTCCCTGACCGCGCTCGCCGCTCTGGTTCTGGCCCTGGGTGACGGCGAACACCAAATCAGTCTCGTGGCCGAACGAACTGACGGGGCGTTCCTGCGGGGTCACGTCGACCTGTCCATCGGCAATCTCTGCACCGATGACATCCCGGTGCGCCTTGCGGTGCTGGACGACGAAGCCTTCTACGCCCTGCGCATCCTGCTCGTGTTCGCGCTGGAGGGCAGCACCGTCCGCAGCGCCGTCCTGGTGGCCACCACCGCCGCTGACCCCCGCCCCCTTGCGTGCGGCTGGACCATCGAGAACGGGTGGCTGCACCCCATCGACACGGCCGAGCTCAAAAAAGCCGTCATCCCCTGCCCCGGCGCTCCCGCCGTGTGGCGAGAGGTCTACGACGCACCGCTCTTGCCCCAGTTCACCGCCTCAGAAGAGGAGGAGGACCGTGGCTGACAGGCCCACCATCACCGTGTACGGCTACCGCACGCGCACCGAGCAGCGCGACGGCATCCGCCGTCGGCGAGCCCAGGCACGCCCCGAATCGCGGGAGTCGGTGTGATCATGCGCTGGCTGATGACCTTGGGTGAGCGCTGCCGCCCCGGCGCCCCCGCCTTCGCCGAGTGTCCCAACCCGCACGAGTCCCGTGCGGTCGCTCTGGTCGACGACGTCGGGCAGCTCTTTCCGGTCCTGCTGGAATGGCAGCGGCTGTTCGGCGCAGAGCTGACAGGCTGGGCTTGCCAGGTTGAGGCGGAAGACATCGAGAACCTTCCGCCGGACGTGGTCGAGAACTGGGGACCCGACCAACTGCGCCTGGACACGATGCCGGGCGGCTACGTGAAGGTGGCCGACTACCGCGACCACCAACCACCGCCCGCCCGCCTCACTCCTGGCTCTTCTCCACTCCGGCGCTGAACCGTGCCTCCCTCAAACCCCAGGTCAAAGGCGGGTTCACACCACCCATGACCACACTATTATGAGTGTTATGGGAGGGGGTGTCCCTCCCACGCACCGCCCCCTCCGGCACCCCGGAAACGACCGAAAGGACCGTGATGATCGAGGAGTTCATGTTCACCGCCAATCCCGGTTCGTTCGGGTACCGGGTCCTCGACCGCCACGACCGCAGCACCAGTTATGGAGTCGTCTGGCGAGATCCCGCCGCATGCAAGTGGGTTGCCGAGTACCCCGCCAGCCATCCGGGCAACGGCGGCGGAATCCCTGGTTTCGCCAGCAGGGAATGGGCCGCGCGCTTCCTGTACCGCTACCACAAGCCCCGGCCCTCCGGCCGCCCCTGACCAGCCATCCGTCCGCCCCACCCCGCTGGTGCAGAAGGGACTTGCCATGGCCACCTTCGGCCACATCACCCCCGAACGCTGCGCCCAGCTCGGCCGCGCTCTCACGTCCGCCGGCCTGTCCTGGCAGGACAACGGCCACCAGGACCGCCCCGAGTTCCTGACCTACACCGCCACCGACCCCCACGGCCGCCGCTGGACCATCAGCCCGGCCACCAGCAACCAGATCACCCCGTCGAAGCCAGCGAGCCTGTGGCAGGCGCGATGCGCCGAGAACAGCCACTCCAGCCCCGTCAGTTCCGCCCGGGCCGTCGCCGAGCACATCCGCTACTTGCCCGCATGACGGGCGCACTGCGCCCCTGGCGCCCAGAGGACTTCGATGATTGGTGCGAGACATGCGGCGCGCCGCCCGGCCAGTTGTGCAAACCACGGTGCAGCACCGGTTACACCGCCGAGGACTTCCGCCGCGACGCCGAGCGTCGGGGCCAGAACGCGGCCGCACCCGCGCGCGCCGATCCCCCTCCACCCCGACCGAAGGAGTGACGTCGTGGCCTCGCCGCAGAACCTGACCACCCAGTCACAGTTTGACGCGTTCGCCGACGAGGTGGCGCGGGAGTTGGGCACGCATTGCCGCACAGCCCCGCCGCCGGTACCGGGAAGGGGTCTGGTCCGCCTCATCGTCGACGGCGACGGCCGCGCCCTGAGTTTGCGCCAGAGCAACCGGCAGCCCGGCCGCCTGACGATCTCTGCGGCCCTGCCGGACGGGTCCCAGGTGAGTCCGCCGTCGATCGGGGTCACGGCCAGCAGCGCCCGTCATGTGGCGCACGAGATCACCCGGCGGCTCTACCCGCTGCACACGCAGGCCGTTGAGCGCGCCGGGGAACTCGCCGCTCTCAGGCAGCGGAGAGCGATGCCCGGCGTACCGTCGCTGACGCCGTGGCCGGTGCACTTCCCGGCGCCGGGGTCACCGAGCGGCATCGGAGCACCAAGATCCTCTGGGAGCACGCGTTCCGCCCGCCCGGGCACAGCGGTCCCGCCTTGCTGGACAGCGTCTTGGTCGTCATCGGGCCCTCGGGCAAGGAGGTGGGCGTCGACGCGTCCGGCCGCCCCGACTGCATGGTCCCCATGCTGGCGGCGTTCGCCGCAGCCGTACGGGCGCGAGACCGCCAGGTCAGTGGCGGGTTCCCCACACCAGAGAACACACTATTATAACTGTTGCGAGGGGGCGTTCATCCCCCTGCGCCGCAGGGCTGCCGCCGCCCTCATGCGACGCGGGCATGCACAGACCGCCGAATCGCGAGCGCTCCGTCGCCCGTCCTCTCCGCCCGCTTCGAGCCCGGGAGTTGCCATGCTCCGCGTACTGCGCCGCCTGGTGCGGCCGTCCCACCTGCGCCTGCCCGTCCGTCCCTTCGGTGCCGGAGTCACCGCGCTCCCGCCCACCGCCCGCGAAGCACTGGGCACCGGTGTCTGCGCCGGGGAGGCCGTGGCCTACAACCGCAGCCGCGTCGCCACCGCGACCGCTCTCACCCTCTATCGCAGCGGCGTCACGCTGCCGATGCCCGACGGTGAACTGGACACCGCCGTGCACGCCCTGGCCTTCCCCTACTCGGTGCCGAGCCCGCAGACGCGTGCCGCGATCCGTGCCGCCCTCGCCGTCCTGGAAGCCGACGACACCCTCACCGTGACCACCGACTGACCAGCAGTCGGCCCGCGCCGTGGGGCTGCTCTCTTCAGGCAGCCCCGCTACGGAAGGAGACTCCTGTGTTCCTCGTGGTACCCGACCCCGCGCACGGACTCGTCGCAGCCCCCCGATGTCCCGATGACCTCACGCCCGACACCGTGGCGATGCTGACCGGCGAGGGATTCGTCTGGAACGGCGAGATCGAGGCGTACGCCCGGCCAACCGGCGACGGCCCCGAGGCCGTGGAGCGCACCGCCGGCGCGCTGCGCGCGCTGGGCCACTTCGTCTACTCCTCCTACACGCCACTGCCCGCCCGCCGAGGACCGCACCACGGCGAGGCCGGGCCGCACACCCCGCTTGTCCGCCCTGTTGCCGCAGAGGGAGTGCCGCCATGCCCCGACGCCGAGCCCAGCCGCCCGTGAGGTACACCGTGGCGGAGCACGGGGGAGTCCACGAGGTCGTGGACACGCTGCACGGGTACGCGCTCAGCAGCCACGCCACCCGCCCGGCAGCGGAGGCCGCTGCGCGGGAGGTGGCTTCCAGTCCGACGGCCGCCGTCGCGGCCGTGGAGGCGCTCGACATGGCTCAGAGCGGTCCGGCGGCCGCCGAGCGGCGGATTCTGCGCCGGTACGGGTATGCCTGGAGCCTGCGCCGGGACGAAATGCTGTCCCTGACGCGGGAGTCCAGCCACCGCCGCCTGGAAGCGCTCGTCCGCGACGGTCATCTGGCCATGGTGTTCAGTCCTGCCTGCCAGCCGTTCTCCACCACACCCGAGCGCTTCGGCCAGTTGTCGCCCCGCTGGGTGCGCGACGCGGACGTGTCCTTCCCGGTCGCCGACCTTGCCCGTCTGGAGCGTGAGCGCCCTGCGCTCAAAGCCCTGCCCGAGCGGGCGTGCTGGGAGCCGTGCGAGCTGCACGGTATCGTGCTGCGGCGGTGTCTGCTGTGCGGGCCGCGCGAGGCCTTCGAGTGCCGGTGGGGCGAGTGCACCGCCAACCGCATCACCGCCTACTGCGAGCGGTGCGCACGGATCGACCCCCGGCGCAGCTTCCCTCTCCCGCCCTATCCGGACCGCGAATAGCGGCAGCTCAGAGGTGGGTTCACACCCCCAAAATACACACTATTATTTTATGTAGTGAGGGTGCGGGCGCACGGACGGCAGGACCGTCCGCCGCGGCCGCACCCCAGGAAGGACACCGCCCGTGAAGCCCGCAGAACTGGACGAACTCCTGACCGCACCGGCCGAGCCGCCCATGCGCGACGCGCTGCGCCGCCTCTCACCCAGGGCTCTGGACGCGCTGATCGTCGAAGCCCTCTTCGCCGCCGAGGAGGGGTGGCGGCAGGTCGTGGTCGACCGCGTCATGGCGCTCGCTGCCCAGCAGCCCGATCAGGGCCGCCCAGTGATCGCCGCCTACATCACAGCGACGGAGCAGCGCACGCCGGAAGGCATGTGCGTCGGCTGGAGCCCGCGCATCGCGGCATTCGCCAGCACCGACGAGGCCCCCGACCTCACGCACAGCACGACCACGGTGACGTTCGTACCGGCGGGCGGGGAGTCCCTGGCCGAAGAGGCGGACGCCGATGCGGAGTTGGCTGAGGCGCTCAGACGGCTGGCGGCCCTGGACCCGCCCGGACACGAGGACGTCCTGCACGTCTACCTGCCCGCCCGGCTGGTCACCCACCTCAAACCCTGACCGCCGGTCCGTGCGGGCGCTTCATGCGCCCGCACGCCGCGCCTTGCCGGTTCCCCTACCCGGCCGGTGCACCAGCGCGCCGAGGAGGTCCCGGCGGCTGAAGACTTGCCGGCCACCACGGGCGCCGACGGACGGGGCCCGCGGGTGCTGTCCGGCCAGCAACTGGGCATTCTCACCCGGGCCATGGACGTGCGGTACGCGCTGCTGCCTTCGGCCGCCCGGCAGCGCCCCGGCTTGGAGGCCGAGACCCGCGCCGCCCACCGCCGCAGTCGGCACCCGAGCCCGGCACCCGAGGAGACCGCCCGCACCCCGCGCCCGAACACGCTCCACACTCCCGGCAGTTGAGTCCGAGGGCGGCAGGCAAATGCGGGATCCCCGCAGGTCAGCGGGTATCTACCCCTTTCAGACTCTCACACTATTATTTTATTAGTGATGCGGGTTGACCCCCGCCGATACGCCGACGCGGCACGCAGAAGGAGCACCCCATGGCTACCGCCGTCCTGACCCCCACCAACCCCACCAAAGAGCACGTCGAACACGAGGAAGACGTCCGGCAGTTCGTCCTCCTCGACCCGGCGCTGCTGGTGCGTGACGAGTGCAACGCGCGCGAGACCGACACCGAGCCGGACGACAAGCTCATCGCCTCGGTCAAGGAACTCGGCGTGGAAGAGCCCGTCAGCGTCCGGCCCCGGCCCGACGGGACCTACAGCGTCTTCAAGGGCTGGCGGCGCGCCCAGGCCGCGCAGGCCGCCAATGCGACCGCCGCACAGGACACCCGCCCCGCCCGCCCCATCAGGGCCTACGTACGCGAGGACCTGGTCGGCCGCGACGGCTGGACGCGGTTCCTGTCCCTGGTGGAGAACGACCACCGCGAGGGCATGAGCGAGCGTGACACCCTGCGGGCCCAGGAACTCTCCCTGATCGACATGAGCGAGGTGGACCAGCGCCGGGCCACCAAGGCCCTGCGCGTCAGCCGTAACGCCGTCCGGCAGGCCAAGGTCGCCCAAGCACTCAACGACGCGACCCTGCGCCGTACGGCGGCCGCAGGCATGGACCTGGAGCAGACCGCCCAGCTCGCCGAGGTCGAACCCGTGCGCGGCGCGGAGAACCGGCTGATGCGGGCACTCCAGCGCGACCAGGACGAGGGGGGCGGCGGTCGCGGCCACTGGGACCAGGAGGTGGCGCTGCTGCGCGCCGAGCAGGCCGACGCCCAGACCCGCGCCAAGGCCGAGGAGGAGCTCAAGGAGGCCAACATCCCGCTGCTGGGCCGGGTGCCGTCCTACGAGAAAGACCCCTCGCGCCCCCTGGCGGAGCTCACCACCGGGCTGGGCAACCCGCTCACCGAGGACAACCACCGCAACTGCCCCGGCCACAGCGCCCGCCTGGACGACGAGCACCGGCCCGTGTGGCACTGCGCCGACCCGGCCGCCTACGGCCACAAAGTCCGCCCGCAGCCCAAGAAACCCCGGACCGAGGCGGACGAGCACAAGGCCGAGGAACGCCGCAGGGTCATCTCGTGCAACCGGGCGTGGAAGGCCGCCGCCGGGCCGCGTCAGCAGTTCATCACCCGGCTCGTGCGCATGAAGGCCCTGCCGGACGCGGCCCGGGTGTTCGCCCAGAACATCCTGCTCACCCTCCCCGGCTTCTACAGCTCCTGGGCCGACAAACGGGAGACCGAGACCGTCGCACGCTTCCTGGGAGTCAAGGAGCCCAAGGCCGACCTCGCCGAGACGGCGGTGCACCTGCCCAAGGCACGCCTGGTGAACGCTGTGTTCGCCCACGTCGCGGCGGCGTGCGAGTACGACATCCGCGAGCCCAAGGCATGGTCGTCCCTCACCGCACCCCAGGCCCGCTACCTGCTGCTCCTGGAATCCCTCGGTCAGGCCGACAACGGCAGCTACCAGCTCTCCGAGGTCGAGCAGCAGGCCCTCACCAGCCACCGGACCGCCGCCGCCTGACCATCCGCCCCTCCCCCTCACCACCCCTGCGGCCGGGCACGGCCCGTGCCCGGCCGGTCGTCCACCTCCGCACAGAGAGGCGAACCAGCATGCCCCCCACGATCGACGACGTCCGTACCTTCATCGGACAGCTGCCCGACGCCGCAGCCGTCGCACAAGTCCAGGAAGCCGCCGCACAGCGACTCCGCGCCATCGACAAGGCCGCCTTCGCCCGCATCCAGTCGGGGCGCCGCGCCCGCATCACCCCCGCACTGCGCTCCAAGCTGCTGCGCGGCAAGACGGGCACCGTGCAGGAACGCAACCGCACCGGCACCCGGGCCGGTTTCCTGCTCGACGAGGAATCCACCCGGCAACTGCGCGCCGACCCGCGCAACAGCCACTACCGCGTCCCCGAGAACGTCCGGCGCTTCCGTCTGCCCGGCAGCGGCGTCCCGCTCTCCTGTCTGGAACTGACCGAGAGCTGACCCCCGGGCCTGCGTCGCGCCGCCCGGCGCGACGCAGGCGCCACCCCGTCCCCACTCCCCAGCCGGGCGTCCCCGCCACCCGGCCCGCGCCCGAAAGAGGCAGCCATGAGCGACTCCCCGCAGGCGGCATCCCCGGTGGACGCCGACGCCCGCGACCAACCCCTCACCCTGGCCGTGCTGCGCCAGCTGCTCCGCAACGACTGGCGCCGCCTGCCCGGCAGCACGCTCGTGGTGCTCTCCGGCGACGCCGAGGGCAACACTTTCTCGCCGTTGGCCAGCTACAGCCACTCCCGGTACGCGCCGACCCTGAGCGGCCTGGTCGGCGACGTCTTCCGCCTGCCCGAGCAGCTGGCCAAGGACCCGGAACTGCGCGAGCTGTTCCCCACCGTCCCCGACAGCGCCGTGCGGGCCCTCGTGCTCTTCCCGCTCGGCTGACCGACCCCCGCACGCGGCGGGGCAGCCCGCCCGGCTGTCCCGCCCTCTCACAAAATCGACGGGTCACCTGCCATGTCCGCTCCCGCACACGCTGCCCCGGACCCGCCCCGCCAGCCGGTGCTGATCATCAGCGACCGACTCGACCACGACCCCATCGGCCTGCTGCCCTGCCCCGTCCCCCTGCACCACTCACCGTCCGCCGTGTTCACCCGCGAGGCCTACCACAAAGCCCCCCTCGTCATCCTGGACGATCGCAGCTACCCCCACTTCTTGCTCCGCCACATGCCCCACCGCCCCGGCCTGATCCTGGCCGCCACCGACCCCGACGACGCCACCGCCTATCCCCGGGCCGCCGCCATCGCCGCCGAAGCCGTCCTGCACGCCGGACAACCTCTCGGCTGGCTGCACCTGCGCCTGCACACCGCCACCGACTTCCGCCACGCCCACTGGGACACCCTGCTCACCACCCCTCCCCCACCACAGAGCAGTTGAAGCGACGCCACGGGCCAGGCGCGCAACCCCATCCCCGCGATTCGAAGGAGCCAGTGATGCCACCGGTCCCCCAACGCTGTGCACGTCGACCGCTGGCCGGCGGGCTGGTCGTGCCCTGGGTGTCCCTGATCCATAACGGCCACGCGGCGTTCGGGAGTCTCGACGCCGAGCGGGCCCGTGCCGCCTTCCTGCACTGCCTGTGCCAGATCTGTGGCCAGTCACTCAACGAGCGGTGCTTCGTGATCGTGCGCCCCGCCGACGTGGCCCAGGGCCATTGCCCGGAACCCGCGCTGCACCCCGAGTGCCTTCCGTACACCGCCGCGCACTGCCCCATGCTCAACGGCACCGCCACCCGCTACCGCCAGCGTCCCGTCCTGGCCAGCCACGCGGCCGGACGGCCCTGCACCGATCCGGCCTGCCCCTGCCCCTCCCTCGCCCCCGACCACGGCGACGCCGCCCGCAACGGCCAACCGGCCGACCGCTACGAGGCCTGGATGATCCACACCCACACCTACCGCCTGGTCTTCCCGCCCGGCCAGATCGACGCGCCCTCGGGCATCAGCCTCGACGTACCCGTCCTGCGCACCCGCGTCCTGCGCACCGCCCCGCTCACGGCCGAACAGGAGCGTCTGATGGCGCTGGTGCACGACCTCCTGGACGGCACACCGTGACCCTTCCCTCCCTGACCATCCCTTCCCAAAGGAGCCTTTCCATGATCACGCCTGACCCGGCCACGCCCGAGGGCGCGGCCGTCATCGACCTGCACGAGCAGATGACCGCGCTCCACGAGCGCGCGGGCGAGTGGCCCGGCGCCGACACCGTCGGCATCCTCGACGCGTGGCTGGCGGGGTTCGACTTCACCAGCCCGCCCGCGCCGTCGCGCACCATCGTCGGCAGCGCCTGGGCGCCGCACCGCGAGGACCGGAACGGGCAGGAGGTGACGCTGTGGGCCGACGAGAACTCCGCGCTGGCCTGCCTGGCGCAGCGTGTGCGCAGCAACTGGGACAACGTGGCCGGGGACGACCGCATCCCGCACTGCCCGCCGATCAGCGACCGTGCGGCCGTCCGCCTGCACTACGGGCCGCGGGCACAACGAGCAGATGAGCGCTACTCGTTGTACGCCGACGACATCGAACTGCCGCTACCGGCTGTCTCCGGCCCCGACGGCTTCCGCTTCCCGGGCGAAGAGATGTGTGCCGAGGCCAACAGTGCGGCCGTCTTCCACCCGATGACGGACCGCGCCGACGAGGGCCTGCCCTGCCTTGAGGTCGCCAAAGTCCTGGTCTTCGCGTACCTGGACGCGGACCGCCGTGCTATGCGGGTCTCGGTGCATCTCGATGCCGCTGACGAGTTGATCGTCCAGCCCAGCGGCACGGTTGCCCTGCTGGTCGAGGTCGGGGACTCCACCGTGTTCTGCGGCGGTGCCGCGCCGACACACGCAGTTCCACCACGGTTGCGGCGATGACTGCGGCGGCTGGTCCGGCGAGGAGGGCCGGCCAAGGGGGATTGACCCCATCCCAACTCACACAATTATTTGGTATCGGAGGTGTTCCCGCATGTCCCCGCCGACCACGCACGTGTCCGGCACCGTCACCAGCGACGTCGAATGCCGCTTCACCGCATCCGGCCTCGCCGTCTGCCGCTTCCAGCTGGCCCAGACCTCACGGCAGTGGGACCCCGCCACGCAGACGTGGCGGGACGGGAACCCGATCACCTACATCTGCACCGCATGGCGGAACCTCGCCCGCAACGCCACCGAATCCCTCACCCGCGGAGTCACCGTCCTGGCCACAGGCCGCATCACCGCGACCAAGGACAACTCCATCCACCTCAGCCTCGACGACCTCGGCATCAGCCTCCGCCAGCGCATCGCCTACACCGAAACCAGCCTGCCCAGCCCGGCCGCCGCCGCCCCCATCACCGCACCCGAAGCGCCCCGACCCGCACCGCCACGGGCTGCTCCCGCTGCGCTCAGCCAGCCGGGCCGCCCTCCCGCCTGGTGGGAGCAGCAGCGGTCTTCCGGCTGGTGCAGCACCACCACCGCGACGGACAACGGCACTTCCCCCCCCCCCCCCCCCCCCCCACGTCGACATCTGACAGCGCTCTCCCGCGCTGAGCTGACCGCCGGCCCTGACTGGCCTCTGCGTGCCGCGCCCGCCACCCAGCATGTGCACACGGACCGCAGTGCCTCGCGGCACGCCGTCCAGGGCACGCACCCCTGCGGCCGCCCTGCCTCCCTCGTCAACAGCCCTCCCCTGCACGGCGGCCCAAGCCCGGGCAGGCAGAGAGGAACCCGCCACGCCTCAGCACGCCGAGTACGTCGAGTTCTTCGACGCCGTCGTCACCGCCCACACCGACGACGAAGACCACGCCCCGCTGCTCCGGATCCCGCGCTCGCGCGGATGGCCCGCGCCGGTGACGTCGCCGACGGCGACCTGACCCTGCCCGCCGTATCCCCGCACGGAGCGGACTACTTCAACGCCTGCTGCTCATCATCCCCGCCCAGACCCGGCCCGGCCCGGCCGCGAAGGAGCCCGTGCCATGCCAAGCACCGCGTACAGCCTCTTCCTGCCCGGCCTGACCGCCGACGACGACCTGGACACCGTCATCAACTGGGGGCTCGGCGCCGACTCCACCGCCTACCTCGCCCGCATGCTCACCGACCCCGCCGCCCACGGCATCGACCTCCAGCGCACCGCCGTCCTCTACATGGCCACGGGCAGCGAGTGGCCCGAAACCCGGCTGCTGTGTACGGAGTTCATGCTCCCACTGCTGCGCCAGCACCGCGTGCGGTTCGTCCAGCTGGCCCGCAACAGACATCTCAAGGCGGACGGGATCACCGTGCTGGACGACTGCCGCCACCCTGAGCAGCTCCACGCCCGTGGAGCGTGGACGCTGTGGGAGGAGATGGAGTCCGTCGGCACCGTTCCCCAGCAGGCCGGGGCGCGCAAGTGCAGCCTCCGGGCCAAGGGCGAGGTCGGTGACCTGTGGCTCGGCCGGGTCTTCGGCGGCCGCCCCTTCCGGCAGATCCTGGGCTTCAACGCCGACGAGCCGGGCCGCCTCTTGAATGACACCACTCACTCGAAGATCCCGGGCCGCACCGGGGTGTTCCCGCTCATCGAATGGGGCTGGGGCAGGCGCGAGGTCGAGGACTACCTCCACCTGCGGTTCGGCGTCCACTGGCCCAAGTCGTACTGCACCTTCTGCTGCTTCCCCGTCTCCATGGGCGCGCTGCCCGCCCACCTGGAGCGCATGCGCACCCACCCGGACATCGCCGGACAGGTGCTGCGCCTGGAGTACACCGCGATGAGCCTCAACCCCAACGCCACGCTCTACGGCAGGACCGGCAGCCTCCTGGACATGCTGGACCCCTCCCAGCTACGGGACCGGGCCTGCCTGGAGGCCTTCGCACGCGAACTCGACACGCCCTGGGCGCTCTACCACGTGCGCCGCCTGTTCCTGCTGACCGCCGACGGCCGACGCCGCCCCGTGATGCGCTCCACCGAACGCGTCGACCTCGGCCACCCCCAGCTACTCGCCCGGCGACTGACCTCCCTCTCCCAGCGGCACCGCGTCGACGTCGAGCACGACCGGCTCTACGGGCGCGCCCGGGCCTGGGTCCGCCCCCGCCAAGACGGCTGGCCGATGGCCGAGGAACTGTTCTGCACCGCCCCGGCCCACGTGATCGACAAGCAGGACGGCGGCTTCGACAAGGCGTGGGACGCCCTGCTTTCGGGCTCCGGCGCGCAGCTCCAGCTGCCCTGACGCAGCCATCCACCTCTCTTTGAAGAGCAGGAACTTCGACGTGATCACCGTGACCGACTTGTTCTGCGGCGCCGGTGGCTCCACTCTCGGGGCCGAGCTGATTGACGGCGTCCGCGTGCGGATGGCGGCCAACCATGCCCGGCACGCCATCGACACCCACCAGCACAACCATCCGCACACCGACCACGACTGCGCCGACATTTCCCAGGTCGTCCCGGCCAAGTACCCGCGCACCGACATCCTGTGGGCGTCACCGGAATGCACCCACCACACCCGGGCCCGGGGCAAAAAGCGCTGCTACGGGGAGTTCAACGACGGGCTGTTCGCCACCGACGGCACGGACGAAGCCGCCATCCGCTCACGGGCCACCATGCACGACGTCGCCCGCTTCGCCGAGCACCACCGCTACCGGGCGATCATCGTCGAGAACGTGCCCGACGCCCGCTGGTGGGGACCCGCAGATGCTCCGGGGTTCGCGTTCGACACCTGGGTGCGCAGCGTCGCCCTGTGGGGCCCGTACCTGTACCGGATCGTCTACCTGGACTCCGCCCATGCCCAGGCCGCCGGTCCCGGCTCCCGCTCCCGCCGCCCGCGGATGTATGTCGTCTTCTGGCGCCAGGGCGACCGCGCGCCCGACTTCGACAAGTGGTTGCGCCCCTACGGGATCTGCCCCGCGCACGGCCGTGTCCATCTGATGCAGTCCTTCAAACGGACGCGGGTGTGCAGCCCGGAGCGCCCCTGGGGCGTCTACGGCGTCAAGACGGGCCAGTATCTCTACCGCTGTCCCCACGTCACCTGCCGCAACCAGGTGGTCGAACCGCCCGTGCGCGGCGCGATCGAGGCCCTGGACCTCACCCTTCCCGCCCAGATGCTCGGGGAGCGGCTCAGGCCTCTGGCGCCCAACACCATGCGGAAGATCAGCGCAGGGTGGGACAGGTACCAGCGGGTGCACGGCCCAGGTGCCTTCATCGAGCCGTACATGGTCGAGCTGCACGGCGGCGGCTCCACGCACCGCCGGGCCAGCGAGCCAATGTCCACGCTGACCGCCGGTGGCATCAACCACGGCGTCGTCTACGCCGATCCGGCCTCCCACGAGCTCCTGCCGTACTACGGCAACAGCACGGCGCAGCCCGTGACCCAGCCGATGCCCACCCTCACCACCCACGACCGCCACGGGCTGATCGGCTACGCCACCAGCCTGGAGGAGTGCCGGTACCGGATGATCCGGGCCCGGGAGGCAGCACGGGCGATGGAGTTCCCCGACACCTTCGTCTTCCTCGGACGGCGCGAGCAGCAGGTCGAGATGATCGGCAACGCCGTCACCTCCAACGCGGGCCGGGACCTGGTCGGCATGGTCGTCGAGGCCCTGACGGGCCAGGACACCGTGGCAGGGGCAGCGGCCCCGCACAGCCAGCCTGTGCAGGAGGCGGCGTAATTGAGGCGGCCCGCGCAGGAACCGCTGCCCATCGCGAACGCGCCGGAGGCAGCACCGGCGTCGTCTTGGTGCCAGCGCTGGCACCGGGGCAGGCATTCGTGGCGGCACGTACGAGAGGGGGCTTCGACCGCCGCGACTACCACGTCGAGGTCATCGCCGAACTGGAGCAGGCTAAGAGGTCCTAACAAAGGCGTTGGACGTGGCGGTGGGTGATGAGGCAGGTGGCGAGTCCGAGGAAGGCTTCGTGGATGTCGTCGCGTCGTTCCCAGCGGATGCGTAGTCGGCGGAAGCCGTGGAGCCAGGCGATGGTCCGTTCCACAACCCACCGGTGGACTCCGAGGCCGGATCCGTGCGGGACGCCGCGGCGGGCGATCACCGGTTTGACACCCATTGCCCAGACGAGACGGCGGTATTTGTCGTGGTCGTAGCCGCGGTCGCCGAGCAGGCTGTCGGGGCGGTTGCGTGGCCGTCCGACGAGGCCGGCAACAGACGGGATCTTCTTCAGCAGGGGTATCAGCTGGGTGATGTCGTTGCGGTTGCCGCCGGTCAGCGAGACGGCGAGTGGGATGCCCTGGCCGTCGACGATGAGGTGGTGTTTGCTGCCCGGACGTGCTCGGTCGACCGGGCTGGGACCGCTTTTGGGCCCCGTCGAGCTGCCCTGACGTGGGAGGAGTCGATCACCGCCCTCGACCAGTCCAGCTTCTTCGCGACCCGCAGCTTCTTCAGCAGCACCAAGTGCAGTTGGTCCCAGACGCCGGCATCGTTCCACGCTGCCAGGCGCCGCCAGCAGGTCATACCGGATCCGAACCCCAGCTCCTGCGGCAGGTACTCCCACTGGATCCCGGTATGCAGCACGAACAGGATCCCGCAGAGTGCCTGCCGGTCCGGTACCCGGGGGCGTCCCTCCACCTGTTTCGGCGCCGGACCCGGAAGCAACGGCTCAATGAGCGACCACAGTTCATCCGACACGATCCAAGGCCGCGACTGACGTTTCCCCACGGCCAGACCAACGACCATCCGAACCAAAAGTCACATGATCAACAACTTCTGTTAGGGCCTCTAAGCTTCGCTTTTATCCCTGAGAGTGGTGGATCGTAGGTCATGCGGTTGTTTTGACTGCTGGATGGCGGGGTGCGGGGCCTCGTCGGCTGCCTGGTGGTCGGCCGGTGGAACGTCCGCAGGGTTGTGGTGGGTTGGTCAGTGTTCCCACTGCTGCCTGAACATGACGAAATCGTCGACGGACCCGGCCAGGTGTGAGCCGATTTGATGGCAGTGGTTTCTCCCAGGGCAGGCGGTGGTCGGTGACCAGGGGGCGGGCGAGGCGGAGTTGGGTGTAGGCGACGAGCACGATCCAGGTCCATCGGTCGGCCTGTTCCGGGGTGCGCGGGCGGGGCAGGGTCCAGTTCAGTGTCTGGCGGGCGAAGCGGAAGGTGTGCTCGATGTCGAAGCGGCGGGTATAGGCCCGCCAGAGCAAATCCGGATCGGGAACCTGGCCGGAGGGTCCCGCCCACCACAGCCACAACGTCTTCGGTGCCCTGGCCCGGCCGGGCAGCCGGTCGACGCTGAGGCGGACCACGGTGCCCGGGACGACAGGGCGAGGGCCACGGCTGCCATGCCCGTCATGCTGCTGGGTCTTGGCGTGCAGGCGGTGCCAGAGCTGCACGGTGACCACGCCGTACTGCTCGTCCGCACATGAGTGGACGGAGTCCGGGGTCGGCCAGGTGGCGGGATCGGCACAGGTGAACTTCGCGCCGTGGCGCCGCGGCCGCCCCGCGACCGTCGTCCTGCGGGGTGGCGGGTCGGCGTAGAAGCACCGGTCGGAGCGGACCCGGACCAGGATCTGAGCCGGACTGCCGGTGAGGTCGAGCGCGAGGCGGACGGAGTCGTACCCGCCATCGAAGACGAACAGCGGGCTCCGAGCGCCCAGTTCGGGACGCCGTTGCAGCAGGCCGCGGATCTGGCGGGCGGCGATGGTGCTGGGGTTCTCGCCCGGGAGCAGGCGCCGGGCATCGACCGGAGCGCTCCACGAGTTCGTGCTCAGCTCCAGGCCGGCCAGCCAGGAATAGGCCCAGCCTGCCACGATCGGCTGGCCCGCCGAGTGCCTGGAGGGGTGGTAGTAGTAACCGCGGCCGGGCGAGCACTCGGCATCACTGCGGACCCACACACTCACATCCACCGCGAACACCGGACACGACACACCAGGCAGCGAGTCGGCCAGCAACTCACGTGCCGCTTCGGGATCCACTCGGCCCTGGGCCAAGGCGGCGTAGGTGCTGCCGTGACCACGTCGGTGCAGCCCGTCCAGCGACAGATACGGCAGCGAGACGACCGGCCCGGCCGCCAGTAGAGCGTCCGTCAGCTCAAACAACGCATCCGCGCGCCGGACCAGACAGGCATACCAACTCCTACGAAAGCGCATCAGGTTGGCTTGCCCCTGGCGGGACATCCCGGGCCCGAGCACACTGACAGCGACGGCCATCGCGTCCTCCCCTGGTCTTCACCTACCTGGAGAGTCCCGCGATGGCCGTTCCATGTCCCACACATCACCCAACCAACCATGCAGGCCCACGGCGCAGGGATAAAAGCGAAGCTAAGGGCCGAATGCGCGGACTCGCTCCGGCTGATGCGCCTGTTCAGCATCACCGATGCAGACCGCCATGCGCTATGTCAGCACCGCCTGCCGGAAGCGCACCGCGAAACTACCCAGGTAGCGGGCCCACCCTGAGCCCGATACCGCTAAAGCCCGTGGCGGGTGTAGCAGCGGATCCGGCATCATCCCCATGTGATCGTGATGCAACCCGTTCTGGAGATCCTTACTGCCGACGACTTCGCGCTTTGGCCGGTTGGTGAGCGCGACTTCTACGGCTACCTCGTACTGGACGGGAAGCTGACTCCGGCGGAGGTCGGCACGGCCGTCATGCGAATCGCCGACTGCAATGACTTCGAGCCGGAGGAGGAGCACGGGCCGTGCCCGACCGACCCGCTCGGCACATTCCTGCACGGACTGCTCACCATGCCTGATCTGTTCGCCGCCGGAGGGTTCCGGGTGACCGACAACGCCACCGTCTTCGTCGAGCCGGGCTGCTGCAACGGCCTGGAGACCTGGCGGGATTGGCTGGAGGTGCTCGACGGCACCGGCTGCTCCTCCTTCGGTCACGATCCGTCCTCGGTGGCCGAACGCGTTGGCGACATCGTCCGGCCGACACTCGACGCCCACGGGACGGACGGCAGCCCAGTGATCGAACTGTCAGTAGACCAGGTACGCAGGCTCGTCTCGGGCGCCCAGCAGGATTTGCAGGACTTCCTCAGCCTTGCCGGAACCTGGGCTGAACAACACCTGCCGGCACACGCTGCCGCCGTCACTGCCGCCCTGGCACGGGCACTGGACCTGGCGCCCCCACAATGACCAGTTTCCTGACCCACCGAGCGCGCGTGCACGACGCCTGCCTTCCCCTCCGCCGCCGGCACAGTGCGCTGCGGACCTGCATCACCCTCTTTGCTCCGTACGGCTTCCGGGCGACCTACCACCACCTCACGCTCAGCGCCGCGATCCCTCGGCGGCTGGAGGCGGACCCGGACGCGCTGGTGCGTGCGGTGGAGGAACTGTATGAGGCGCGGGTGCTGTGGCTCGCGCGGGCGGAGAAGTACGCAGCGCAACGCCGGGCGGAGAAGCGGGCCGGGCGCCGGGCTGTAGTGACCCCGCGACCGTGGTGGCTGCGGAGCTGGTGGGAGGCCCCGAACCGCGCCTGGTACGAAGACCCGTTTCGCCATCCGTCGCTGCGGCTGCCCGAGTACGTCCGGCGACAGAACGCGATTCTGGACGGCGCCGATCTCCCCGGCTGCCCAGCATGCGGCGACGAGAGACCGCTGATGTCGAACTCGACCGGGCACGGCTGGGTGGAACTGTGCCGGGGGTGCGCGTGGGTGCTGGCGCCATGTCCGTGCGGGCAGCGGCACCGGTTCGTCCCGGAGACCCCGTTCAACTGGAACGGGATCTGGCAGCGGGCGCACATGCGCGATGACGGCATGCCTAACCCACACTGGCCTGCGGGCTAGCCAGTTGGATGCGGCACGGGGGGCTTGAGTGTGGCTGATCAGCCGGGTGGCACGCGCTCTTCAAATCATTGCCCGCCGCGCAGGTGATCGTTGCCCGGCACTCCTCGTAGCGAAGGGATATCGCGGACGCTACCGAGAGGGTGCCGGCCGGTCACCACACGTCGATGGACCAGACGTCGCCCCTCTGGTGTCCGTCTGGATCTGGGTCGCCTGACCCGTACGGGTCAGGGTCGGCGACCACGTGGATGCGGGCGGCGGACCCGGATACGCGGTAGCAGTCCATGTCACTCGACGTGTTGTGCTTGTCGAGTTCGATCGTGTGGCCCAGGGCCAGGATGGCGGCCTGCAGTTCCTTGAAGGGGACTCTGGGTGCGAATTCCCCGTACTCCCGCGAGAGCGGGGACGGCACGGTGTTCGGGGACTGGTCGTACAGCAGCCGTTGGATCTTCACGCCGAAGCCGAAGCACGACATCTGCCCTTGCCACCCTGGCTGGTCCGGCGAAAAGTTAATTTCCACGAGCCCGTAGTCCCGCCGCAGTAGGCCACCACCGGGAACATCAAGGCATCTCGCCCCCAGGGCGGCCTCCCAGGCTTCCGGGTCGGCACCGAGGCCAACTCCCAGGACCTCACCGCAAACGGCGACGTGAGCGTAGAAGCCAAAAGCGGACACCCGTCAGCTCCCTCAACTATCCGGACAGGACACCACCTGCTGATCTCGGCACAGGACAGGCGGATCACTTCCCTGCATTCGGTGATCGTACAGAGCGGCCAGTCATGGCAGTCGCCGGGTAAGTTCGTCGCCGTCGTCGAAGTCGAAGTCCCAGGCGGGATGTGTATTTCAGATCAGCCGTGGTCTTCCCATTCCTCCTGGCAGAACCGGGGTTCGCTCACCATGTCCCGTCAGCTAAGCCGGAACCCGCACGTGGGACCGCCGAGCCATCAACAGGCACGCAGGTTTCGGCTTACCAACGTTCAGGATTCCGGAAACCGGCGCGCTTCCGGCCGGACGGCACAGAAGATCCGCCGCCAGGAGCAGGGCCACCAGTACACGGCCGCCAAGCTCACCGCGCTGGGCTTCGCAGCTGCGGCCTGGCGGGGACCCGACCGCGTGGCTGCACGAGGCGCTGGCCGCAACCGGTGCCCGCAGGGTCCGGCACCGCGGTGTTCACCGTTTCTGCGGACAGTTGCTGCGTGTTGCCGCCTGGCCTGTGACGGTATCAGGATGAGAGGGTTGCGGCCGATGGCTGCCGCCCGAGGCACCCTTTCCTGCCGACATTCGCAGCTATACGCTGCGTCTACTCAGGCGCCGGGGAGGAGTTGGGCTTTGGTGGACCAGGGGCAGGCATTCACTGTCTGGTCGTATCGCGGTGCGTATGAAGTTCGATGGATCTCGCTGAAGCGTGCCCTTCCGACGGGGCTGTCCGCATCGGACCGGCTCGTAGTCGACGCCACCGTGCTGGCAGGACACCCGGAAGTTGGAACACTCGCGTCTACCGCCCCCACGCTGCCGGTCGTGGCCGAGGAAGACCTCAAGTCACTCGAAGGCGCCCTGCTGGTCGTGACGTGGCTTCTCGATTCCGGCTTCGACCGCGGCGGCACGCTTTACGTGATCGGCGGTGGAACGGTTCAGGACGCCGCCGCGTTCGCAGCCTCCATCGTCCACCGCGGCGCCCGTTGGGTGTTCGTGCCGACCACTCTCCTGGCCCAGGGCGACAGCTGTATCGGCAGCAAGTCGTCGATCAATCACCGGGGTTACAAGAATCAGCTCGGCACCTTCCACCCGCCGGCCGAGGTCATTGTCGACGACGCGTTCCTGGGCACTCTGGCGCCGCGCGATGTCCAGTCCGGCATTGGCGAGATGCTCCACTACGCCGCTCTAGGAGGCGACACGGTATGGGCGGCCTTCGAGGCGGAACTGTCCGGGGGTTGGGAGCGGCTCAGCACAGCGGACATGTCCGCCCTGGCCAGGCGGGCCATGACGGTCAAGAAGGACTTCGTCGAAACCGATGAATTCGACACCGGACTCCGCAGGAACCTTAACTTCGGGCACACTTTCGGCCACGGGATCGAATACGCATCGAAGGGCCACATTCCCCACGGGATCGCGGTGGCCTACGGCATGGAGTGCGCGAACGCCTACGCCGAGAAGCTCGGCATCCTGGCCCCGGAGGTCCGCGCACGAATCGGCCTGATCATCCGCGGCCTGGTGGACGGGAGCGAACTCCGGGAGGTCAGCGCCTCCCAGATCGTGAGCGGCATGGCGCAGGACAAGAAGCGAGTGGGCGATGAAGCCGAGCTGATCCTCCTGGAGGACCTGGGGCGGCCGGTCAGGGTGAGCGCGCGGCTGGACGGGCACCTCGAACGGTTCCTCGAACACGTCCTTGACACTTGGTGAGCCGAGCGGGCCATGACCGGTACCGCCGGCAGCCGCCGAAACGGAGTGCCCGTGGACCGTTACGCCACTTCTCACGCCTCCTACGCCCGGACCAGGCGTTCACTGGCCCGGGGCGTTTCGTCGGCCATGAAGGCGACACAGGCCCCTGTGCCCATCACCGCCAGCCGGGGCGCGGGCAGCCGCATCTGGGACGTCGACGGAAACGAATACGTGGACTTCACGCTCTCCTTCGGCCCTATGCTCCTCGGCCAGTCCCCGGACGTGGTCAAAGACGCGGTACGAAGCCAGCTGAACCGCGGTATCGGGTTCGGCGCGGGAAACCAGCACGAGGCGCCGTTTGCTGAACTCCTCTGCGAGGTCGTGCCGTCGGCAGAACTCGTGATCTTCAGCAACACAGGCACGGAGGCGGTCCAGGCGGCGCTGCGCGTCGCCCGGGCGGCGACGGGGCGGAGCAGAGTCGTCAAGTTCCGCGGTCACTACCACGGATGGCTCGACTCCATGCATATCGCCATTCCGGGACTGCAAGGGGACGGCCCGGGAACCGCCGGACAGGATCCCCTTGCCGCGCAGCAGGTGACGATCTGCCCGTGGAACGACACCAGGGCACTCGCCGCCGCGCTGGCCGACGACGTGGCCGCCGTCATCATGGAGCCCCTTAACATCAACGGCGGCTGTTTCGCGCCCGAGCCCGGATACCTGGAAGAGGTTCGGCAGCTGACCCGGGAGGCCGGCGCTCTGCTGATCTTCGATGAGGTAATTACCGGTTTTCGAGTGGCGCTGGGCGGGGCGCAGGAACTCCTCGGGGTCGTACCGGACCTGACGGTCCTGGGCAAGGCCCTCGGCTCCGGGTTCCCGATCAGTGCCGTGTGCGGGTCCCGAGACGTCATGTCGGTGGTCGCTACAGGTACCGTTGCGCACATGGGCAACTTCAACGGCAGCCCGCTCGCCGCCGCGGCTGGATTCGCTGGCATCAATCACCTGCGCGAGCACCGTGAAGAGGTCTACCCGAGGCTGGAGTCCGCGATGAAGGTGATCGCCGGAGCGTTCGAGCGAGCCAACTCCGAGCATGGACTACCTGTCCAGTTCAACCACACGGTCGGCGCCGGCTTCGGCTTTGTCGCGGAGCAACCGGTGCGCGAGCACGGCGACCGCCTCCTGTCCGACGCGCAGGCCTACGGCAGGTTCGCAGCCCGTCTGCTCGACAAGGGCGTGTTCGTTCCGGCGCGGGGGCTCTGGTACGTCTCGACGGAGCACTCCGCGGAGGACCTCGCACGCGCCGCCGGCGCCGTACTCGCCGTCGCCGCCGAATTCACCGACATGAGGGGAGACGACCTGTGAAGGCCGTGGTCGCCACAGCGCCCGGGCCCGACCGGGTGGCTCTGCTGGATGTCGAGGAGGTGGCCTGCCGACCCGGGCACGTCATCGTGCGGGTGGAAGCGGTCGGCATCTGCGGGAGCGAGATCCACATCCAGCAGGGCGACGTCTCCTGGGACATGACCTACCCGGTCACCCTCGGCCACGAGTTCTCCGGAGTGGTCGTCGAGGCAGGGGCCGGAGTGACTTCGTTCGCGGTGGGCGACCGCGTCGTCTCCGAGACGGCCGCCGAGATAGACGCCGCGTCCGAATGGGCCCGGACCGGTGTGTACAACCTCGATCCGAACCGTCGCGGTTTCGGCGCACGGGCGGACGGAGGCATGGCCGAACGGGTGGTCGTTCCCGAGCGGTGCCTGCACCGGCTTCCGGACAATGTCTCCTTCAAGCAGGGGGCTCTGACCGAGCCGGTATGCGTGGCCTATCAGGCGACCTGTGTCCGCACGGAGATCCGTCCCGGTGATGCCGTTGCCGTCGTCGGGGCTGGCACTATCGGGCTGCTCAGCGCGTGGCTCGCCACCCTCGGTGGGGCCGGCCCCGTGGTCGTGGTGGGGCTGCCTGGAGACGCCTGGAGAGCCCCGACGATGCAGGCGATGGGGCCGATACGGTTCGCCGCGTCCGTCGAGGAGGCGCGCGCTGCCCTGGAGCGCCGCGGTCGGGCCGGAGCCGACGCTGTCATCGATGCTGCCGGGGCCAGCGAGGCGCTCCGTACCGCTCTGGAACTGGCACGGCCCTTGGGCCAGGTGACGAAGGTGGGGTGGGGGCCGCAACCCTATGCATACTCGCTCGATTCGCTCGTGGCCAAGCAACTCACCCTTCGCGGGAGCTTTTCGCATACATGGACCGTGTGGGAGCGGGTGCTGGCGCTGCTGGCGGACGGCGCCGGCGAGGTGGTCGAGCGGATTGTCGGCTGGGAGGGAACTCTGGACGACTGGGCGACCGGCTTTGGACTCCAGGCCGAAGGAGCTGTGATCAAAGGGATGCTGCTGCCTCGGTCCTGCCCGGCAGGGTGACTGCTGGGCAGGCGCTCAGCGTCCGCCAGCCACGTCCAGAACCGAGCCGACGCAGTACGAGGCGGCGTCGCTGAGCAGCCACAGCACCGCCTCCGCGACCTCGTACGGCGCTGCGGCGCGGCGCAGCGGGATCAGTGGCTCCATAGCGCGGACTCGTGCCGACTGCCCGTTGCGCTCATGGATCTCCGTCAATGTCGTGCCCGGCCGGACCGCGTTCACCCGAATCCCCTCGGCCGCGACCTCGCGGGAGAGGCCAGTCACGAGACTGTCCACGGCGCCTTTGCTGGCCGCGTAGTCGACGTACTCGCCGGCAGAACCGATGCGGCTGGCCGCTGAGGAAACCAGCACGATGGAGCCCCCGGCGTGACCGTCCGCTGTAGACATCCTGCGTACGGCCTCACGGCAACACAGAATAGTGCCGAGCACGTTCACGTCCAGAACGCGCCGAACCCGCTCCGCAGTAAAATCCCGCAGCCGCGACGGCGGGGCGACAACGGCCGCATTCGCGACCAGGCCGCGAACGGGACCGAGAACGTCCGCCGCGCGGAAGAGCGCCAGGACGTCGGGCTCCTGCGCGATGTCCGCCCGCACGGCGACCGCCCGCCCACCGGACTCGCGCACTTCGACCACTAGGGCGTCGGCTCGGTCCTCCGCCTCGACGTAGCTGAAGCAGACGTCCCAGCCGCTCGCCACCGCGCGACGGACGGTCTCCGCGCCGATGCCGCGGCTGCCGCCAGTCACGACCAGGACGCCCCGCTCAGTGGGCACTGATGAACCCCTCGGGCAGGCTCGACGATCCCTCGTACATGAAGGAGCAGTACATGGCGTGCATAACAGCCGAGGCCACGTCTTCCGCGATGCCGGGTTCAGCCGATCCGAGCAGGACCGGATGGTCCGCCAGCCGGGCGGCGGTGCTCCCCGGAGTCCCCACGAGGGCAACGACCGGCATACCGGCTGCCCCGGCTGCGGCGATCGCCTGGTTGACGTTAGCGCTCTCACCGGACACCGTGAACGCGCACAGGACGTCGCCAGCACGCCCGTTGCATTCAAGCAACGCCCTGAGGGCCTCACGGGAGCCGAAATCGTTGACGGCTGCGCTGAGCGCGGCGGCGTCCGCGCTCAGGCACACCGCCCGGAACGGCCTGCCCCCCGAGCGCCGTGTGTTCAACGTCAGTCCGATCGCCAGATGCGAGGCAAGAGCGCCACAACCGCCGTTGCCCACCGTCCATACTGTCGCGTCGCGCTCCCTGGCCTCGGCCAGCACCTCCACGGCCCGCTCGACCGCCGTGACGTCGACAGTCTCCGCCACACGCAGCCACGCATTGATGTATTTCGCCGCGAAACTCACAAGCGCTGCCCCCTGGCCCCCATCCCGGTCGTCCCAGACACCGCAGGACCGGAGACAGCCATGTTAACCACTGATCAGATTCGCGGGCGGGAGTCCTTGAACTGACCGAACATCAAGACCGATCACACAGCCGCCGCGTAGGGTTGGCGGAGCTTCTCGTAAACGGCGCGGAGGAGACCTTCCGGTCCCGGGTGCTACGGAGGAGGACGCGAGATGGCAGCACGCGACATCTACGTTCCGCCTCAGCGCATTGGCATCAGGGCGCTCGACGCTTCCGAGGCGGCGCACGCGAACTCCCTTGCCCGTGCAGCCATCGCCGCATTCAATCTGGATGGCTACACCGTCGCAGAGTTGGTCAGGCATTCAAATGTGACGGCCCGGCTGGTGTCGGCCGCAGGCCCCGCGCTCGCGCTCCGCCTGCGGAGGGGGCCGAGCGTCGACAGCAGGACCGAGTTGGCTTGGCTGAGCGCTGTCCGACGAGGCACCGAGGTGCGGGTTCTGGAGCCCTACGCCGAGGAGTTCGACCGGAACACCCGCACCGTCGCGAACCGCGACGGGACGCCCGTCGAGTGCAGCCTGTTCTTCTGGGCGGACGGGCGACCGCTCGCCGCCGACCTGACCCAGCTCAACTACTGCGAGCTTGGCCGGATGACCGCACAACTCCACGAATTCGCGGCCAGCTGGCAGTCCGCCCCGGGCCTCAAGCCGCTGGTGTGGGACCGAACCATGTACTACGCGGGCACGCAGCTCGTGATCACGGATCCCCGCTACGCCGAGTTCGTCCCGGCTCGGCACGCGAGAGTGGTCGAATCCGTGGTCGGGGAGGCCGATGCCGAGCTGGGCCGACTCACCCGTGCTCCCGACCGCATGTTCCTCCACGGCAACATCGAAATGTGGAACGTGCTGTCCACCGGCCCAGGCGAGCTGAGACTGCTCGACTTCGAGGACGTGATGGTGGGTCCCCCGGTGCTCGATGTCGCGATCACCCTGTTCTACGGCCGTGAACGAACGGACTACACCGCCCTGGTTGAGGCATACGGGGCTGGTTACCGCAGCGTCCGTCCCTGGCCCGTACGCGACTCCCGGCAACTAGCCCTCCTCACCGCCGCCAGGGCGGCGATGCTGCTGAACCACGCGCTGCTGACCGAACGGGACAGGCAGTCGGTGACCGACCGGCTCCTCCCGCTGATCCTCGATGCGGCCCGGTGAAGACCACCTCGAGTGCGCAGACGCCAGGAACGCCCCTCCTATCCCGGTCGCCCAGCCCCTGACGAGTCCTGACGCCGGACTGCCGACCGCCGCACGGTGAGCCAGCATCATCAACTCACCCAAATAGCACTGTGCAAAACAGCCCGCCTCGCGGCGCGAGCCGTGCGGGCATCCCTCTACGCCTCACCGCTCGCCAGCACCGACGGAGTCACCATCATGTTCCCTCGACCCTGCCCGTGTGCTCGCCGCGAGGAAGTCGACTACCTGACAGGCGGTAGCGTCGGACGGAGGGACCTCGCTGTCGGTCATCCTCGCCCAGGCCACGGTCCAGGAGGCAGCATTGGTGAGGTCGAGACGGTGCTCCCAGCGCAGCGATCTCGCGGCACGCCCTCCGTCAAGCCTCAGAACCGGCTCTTCAGGGAAATCGACCTCGTCTCGGCCGTCACTCACGAGAGCGCCGGGACCCCACTCGCGGGCCAGTTCGGCAACGAGTTCACCCGCCGAGCTCGCCATGCTCGGGGGAGCGAAGTTCAGCGCGCGGCCACTGTCGATTTGGCGGAAGAGAAGACGGGACGCAAGCGTGGCCAGCCCCCACACGACGTCGAGCACATGCTGGAAAGGTCGTTCAGCCGCCGGGTCGCGTAGGCGGAATGCCGTCCCCGAACGAAACGCCCGCAGCGCGTTCGGCACGAGCCGGTCCGCTTCGTCGCCGCCGCCGATAACGTTCCCCAGCCGCACCGACGCGATCGACGAATCTGCCGGGACCAGCGCGCGAAACTCGTTGAACAGTGCCTCAGCCATCCACTTCGACGCCGGATACGGCCCTGCTCCGCCGAGCCGTGACCCCTCGGTGAGGGGCGGCGCGCCCGCACCAGCGGGCGCATAGCACTTGTCGGAGGTGACATGCACCAGGGCCCGAACGGCGCCCAGGCGGACGGTCTCAAGGACGGACAGCGATCCGTTGAGGTTCACGTCGAATGTCAGGTGCGGTTCCGTGAACCCGCGGCCGAGAAGGGGCTGAGCAGCCAAGTGGACCACAACGTCGGGCTCGAAGACGCGGGCCGCCGCGACGACCGAGGCGAGGTCGCGGACATCACCCCGGACATCGGTCACTCCTAGAAGCGTGAGCCACTGGGCGCGCGTGGCGCTGGCGGGGTCCTCGGACAGGGAGTAGCCGACCACATCGGCCCCGCACGCGACCAACAGGGAGCAAAGCCACGATCCGATGAAGCCGGAGTGCCCGGTGATAAGGACGGTGCGTCCGCGCAATGCCTCCGGATCGCCTACCACCCCCGGGATCCGTCCGCTGAGCGCGAGTGGCGTTCGTCCAGACGAGAGGGCCGTAGCAGCCAGTCCGCCGTGCCGACGCTCCAGCCGGCGATCCAGGCGAGTTCGCCGAGAACGCCGAGGCGACCACCCTGGCGCATGCGACTGGCCCGGCGCTTGAGCGCATGGACGAGTTTCCGCAGCATGAACCAGTCCCCGCGGGCGAGGTACTTACCGTAATAGCCGCCTTGGCCCCGGCCGTAGGCGAAGCGGACAGCCAGGTAGTTCCGCTCGGTCCGCCAGGCACGGTGGTGGACGAGCGCCGCCGGCTCAAACACGATGGAGTACCCCGCCAGCAACAGGCGATAGCCGTAGTCGTTGTCCTCCGAGGACGGGAACCGGGTGCCGGGGCCGATCCGGGAGTCGAAGGGCCCGATCTCGGTGAAAGTCTCCGCGTACAAGGCGAAGTTGAAGGTTGCCAGCGGATCGATGGTGATCCGGCCGGTGAACTCGGCCGCTTGGTCATCGGTATGCAGCGAGGGCGCGAAAGCACCCTGCTCCTCCGCCGCTCCGGCGAGGACTCGGCCCGTCACCACCGCTCTGGGGCCGGCCTGGAGTAGTGCTCGCACGATCACCTCCAGCCAGTCCTTCGCCACGAGGCAGTCGTCGTCGATGACGACGATGACCGGATGGGAGGCGTATCCGAAAGCCAGGTTGCGGCTCCTGCTGATTCCTCTCGTGTCCGACGTGATGTAGCGGAACACGACTGTGTCCGGCGTCTGCAAGCTTTTCAGGGCCTCGTTCGGTGCGTCGCTTTGATCGACCACGACGATCTCGTCCGGCAGGGTCGAGCCATCAAGCACCGATCGAACTGCGTCGTACAGGAGCCGTGGGCGATTGCGCGAGCTGATTAGCAAGCTCACCAACGGTCGCTCCATCGTTGCCCCCACCTCGTTGGCCGACGGCACAGCGTAACGCTCGTAGGTGCCTGAGTAACGGCGAACGGGTTGAGCCGATGCGGAGGTACTGAGGTCCTAACATCACATGGCGACATATCGGTTGCGTTGGCCTAGAAGGCTCGAGCTGGGGCGGCGGACAGACAACGAGGGGGTGCGGTAACGCGGCGGGGTGGCAGGTCGTCGTGCTGCCGGCCACCGCGTTGCTGGGGTAATGCCCGCTCTGGTCTTGGCCACCGAGGCGACGGCACAGCACGGCACCCGCCGTCGATTGACGCCAAGGTCAGGGACGACGCCGCCGGCTGAGATCGGGGACCGAGGCCTGGGCGGCCACCTGCTGTTCCAGGGCCGCGTTGGTCTCCTTGAGCTTGCTGTTCTCGATCTCCAGGACGTGGACGATCCGAACCAGGAGCTGCGTCTGTCCGCGCAGATCGTCGCGTTCGGCGCGGACGCGGGCCAGGTCCTGTTCCTGCTTGGCCGCGCGGGCTCGCGCCGAGTCGGGCAGCGCTTCGGGGACGGGGGTGCGGGCCTTGACCAGGGCGTAGAACAGGTCCTTGAGGCCGGTGTGCTTGTGGGTGAGCTTGTTGCGGCGCAGTCCGGCCTCGATGGCCAGGGAGACGATGGTCAGTTTGCCGTCGGAATGCAGCGGGGCGCCGATCAGCAGGCGCACCATGGCGTCGGTGATGGCCTGCGCCTCTGCGGCGTCCTCGGTGTCGGCGTGGCCTTGGACGTGGGTGAGGGCCTCGCCGACGAGCTGGGCCAGCGCCGCGCCGTCGTGCGGTCCGGGGGCGGCAGCGGTGGGGGTGTTCATCGTCGCTCCTGGGCGTGGTTGCCGGCGGGCTGCTGCGCGTCGTGGCGGCGGATGATGGCGGTGAGGTGATCCTTGCGCTGCTGTTCGCGGGCGGCGATGGGGTAGGGGTCGAGGCCAGCGTCGGCGTCCGCGTCGATCCGCGCGACCTCGGTGCGCAGGGCGGTGATTTGGCTGTCGGTGCGGCTGATGTTTGCGCACGCCGGGTGGCAGCGGGAGTGGTCGGGGGTGCTGCGACCGCCGTCGCCCGCCCGGTCGCGGTCGGGGTTGCACAGCGCGGTGAACGCGTCGTGGTTGCAGGTCAGGAACGCCTTCGGGTCCTCGTAGACCTGGAGGCGGGGGTTGGCGACCAGCGCGCGCAGTTCGCGTCGTCCGAGGTAGGTCCCGGCGTAGCAGTCGGAGAACTCGGCGGCCGCAGCGCGGTAGCGGTCGGCGGCCGGGCCGCTGACCTTCTCGCCGGCGGCGAGGCGTTCGCTGGCCTCGGTGAGGGTCTCGGCCAGGGCCAGACCCTTCTCCTGGTCCAGTACCTCGAGCATGTCGGCCTTCGAGCGGCCGGCGTAGGACTCCGACATGGCGGTGGCCGCGTGCCCGTACTGCACCGCGAGCGCAATCCGGCCACCGGGCTGGCGGTAGATGAACCAGGCGATGGTGCGGCGGAAGCGGCGCAGGGCGACGGCGCCGTCCGGGTCGTCCGGGATCAGCTCGTGGGGGCGGTCGTGGGCGGCGGCGAGCTGGTTGGCCCAGGCGGTGAAGGCTCGGATCCGTTCCACGGCTGTGTCGGAGGACAGGCCGGTGCGGGGCATGCAGGTGCCCTTGGCGTACCGGTAGAGGGTGCGGGTGAACAGCTGCTCGCCGTCTTCGAGTTCCTCGACGACGGCGATGGCGCGCGCGACGGGCTCCAGCACGATCCACGGGTCCGCTCGCACTTCGCCTTCGCCGATCGCGTTGCCGTCCTCGTCCAGCACGCCCTTGAAGTGCCGGCCGCGGACCTCGAACCGTACGGTGCCGTCATCGCGCTCCACGCGCGTGCAGCAGCCCCGGCGCAGGGCCAAGACTTCCTCGGGCCGCATGCCGGAAAGGTAAGCGCAGCAGATCAGGGCGGCGGTGGACAGGTGCAGCACCAGCACGTCCACGTCATCGAAGCCGATCGCCTCTCGCCACGGGACTGCGCCGATCCGGGCGGCGAGCTGAACGTCGAGGCGCGGTGCGGGGCCGAAGTCGTTCGGGGTCAGCTCGCCGGACAGGATGCCGCGGGCGCGCGCGACCTGGGAGGTGGTCACGCCGAGGGTGCCGGCCAGGAAGGTGTTGGCCATCGGTGGCAACGCACCGCCGTAGCGGGCGCGTACGGCGGTGGCGCCGGGCGCACCGCTGGAGGGCAGCTTCTCGCTGGCCGCGAGCAGGCCGCGCAGGTAGGCCACCGTGGTCTCGGTGCCGCCGAGCGGGGCGCGGGCGGGAATGGCGGCGAGCAGCCGACGGTGCTCGCGGGCGGCGGTCAGGATGTCCGGTGCCAGGTCCAGGACCGTGCGAAGCGCCCACACCAGCAGTGGGGCCATGACTGCCGGGTGCACGATCGCGACGCTGTTCTCGCCGTCCGGGGTGTCGTCATTGGTGCCGAGGAAGTCGGACATGACCGCGCCCGGGTCCTCCCAAGGCGGCATGACCAGGCGGTCGCTCTCGGGCAGGTAGGGGGCGTATGCCCATAGCCGTGAGATCACCCAAAGGGCCTTGGCGTCGGTGCGCCACCGGCGGCCGAGCGGGCGCAGCTGCTCGGCGTAGGCCTCCAGGTCGCCGGTCGTGACCTGTGCGAGTTCGGTGATGCCGCGCCCGTCGAGCCAGGAGGCGAGACGGATCCAGATCTGGAAGTTGTGGCGCAGGGTGCCCGGTTGGGTGGTGGAGCGCGAGGCCCGCTGCTGGAGCAGCACCGCCGGGGTTGGGACGTTCAGCTCGGCGAAGGCCGCGCGCATCACGCCGGGCCGCAGCCCGGCGGGGCAGCGGCTCCAGTCGATGACCAGTGAGCGGTTCGACTCCCTGGGGCTGATCAGCGCCAGGCGCCAGGCCAGATCGCGAAAGCGCGGCAGCTGCTCGGGGTCGAAGCCGGGCCGCAGCCGGTTGAACGGCAAGACGAAGGCGTCCGGGGCCGGGTCGACGACCTCCGGGCCAGCGGGCAGGGGCGAGGAAGCGTTCACGGGTCGAGCCTCCGTTCCAGCATCGCGTGGATCAGCTCCCGCTCGCTGTCGGCCACGGCGGCGACCAGCTGGGGCCGCGCGTCGGTGGTGGTGTAGGTGGTGAGGAAGTCGCCAATCCGCGCGTGGTGTGTCGCCCAGTCCGCGGCCCACACCGTCGGCGTCACGGCCGAGCGCAGGGACTCCAGCGCCTGGTGCAGGTAGGCGATGCGGGGCAGGTCGCGGCCGGTGGCCACCGCGTTGCGGCAGGCGAAACACAGCAGGAACGACACCGCGCACGGCATCCCGGCCGTGGTGTGGTCGGAGTTGAGGAAGTCCGCGCATGAGGCGACCGGGGTGCGCAGCCGGCCGGCCAGGATCCGGCGCGCCACCTCCAGGTCGATCCCGGCCTCCTTGGCCACGAGCTCGGCGCTCACCTCGCCAGCGGCGTCGACCTCCTCGACCAGGCGCATGGCGACCGTCTGCCGGGCGGAGGCCAGAGCCTGGGCCAGTCCGAGCTCCACCGCGCCGCGCGAGGCGGTACGGACGTCCTCGTCCTCCAGCTGGTAATCCCGCTCGTGGGTGGCCTGGGTGTTGTTGCGGGCACGGCCGTGGTGCGCCTGCGCGCTGTGGCGCAGCGCCTGGGCGTGCACCCGAGCGGGCAGGTCGACGCCGCCGTCGCGGACCTGCTGCTGCCAGCGCCGGATCGCGCCCTCCAGGGCCTTGCCGACCTCGTGGTCCCGCAGATTCTCAGCTCCACCCAAGCCGCGGTGGCCGACCAGCAGCTTCGTCGCGGGCCGGCCCAGCGCCTCCAGGGTGACCCGGGCCGGCGCGGTCAGCTCCAACACGTGCCGCAGGGCCCGGCCGCTGGACCCCTCCCCGACGTCGACGAGCATGTTGCTCGCGTGCCGGCGCCGTCCGCGCCGGGCCTTATCCGTGTCGACCTGGTGCACGGCGGGGTCTTCGCGGTCCGCGTTCGGCCACCAAGTAGGCACATCCATCTTCTTGAGCACCGACTGGTTCCACGCCCCGTGCGCGATCAGCAGCACGGCCGCCGCCCCGATCTCCGCCGGCGTCGGAAAGAGTCGGCTCAGCGAGGCGGCGTTGCCCTCGAAGCCGCACGCGCGATCCGCGTACGCGGTCACCGCGCGGTCGGCACTGTTGGGGTAGCGCGGAAGGTCGCCGGTGCGGGCCAGCACGTCCAGCACCTCCCCGAGGGGCCAGTCGCCGTCCCAGCGCTCGATCGCCCCGGCCCGCCACCGCTGGAGGACCGCGGTGTTCGCCGCGATCCGCAACCGCCCTGCACGTACCGTCGCGGCGGCCGCGTCCCTGATCCGGCGCAGTTCCTCCCTGGTGTGCGCCTGCTTGCGCGGCCGTCCTCGCCGGGCCGGCGGCCGGCGCCGCGGCGTCTGCAGGAACACCCGGGTCGCCTCTGGCACCCCGGGCGCCCGCCGGACGACCGCGGCCAAGACCCGGCGGACGTGGATGTCACCGGTCCACTGCTTCCACCACTCGACCGTGATCTGACTGGTCGCGGCGACGGGTGGCTCGGCCGCCGCCGCGTCCTTGAACAGCAGCCTCAGCGTGCTGGCGTTCGTCTGGTAGGTGTCCTGGCTGCCCCAGCCCCGTCCCTGCCCGGCCAGCCCGGCCACCAGCGCCTGCCGGAAGTCGACGGGGCCGGGGCTGTCCCGGAAGTCCCACACACCCAGCGGCTTCCCGGCACCGCTGACGGGGCGGATGACCAGGCCGTCCGCATCCAGCACCGGCGCCTTGCGGTAGTCCGTCGGCGGCAGCGCCGCCCGGCGCCCCCGCCCGCTCACGCCACGTCCAAGATCAGACCCGTACGGGCCGCCAGCTCCGCGATCCTCTCCGCGTTCACGGGATTGTCGTCGTCGCCGAGCAGCGACTCCAGCTGCAGCCCACGCACCGGCTCCAGGTACACGTCCCGCGTCACCTGCTCGCTGCGGTGCCCGAGCATGTCCTTGACCATCAGCCAGACCTGCCCGTACACCTCCTCGTAGTGCAGGCGCTCGGCGGGCGTCAGCCCGAGCCGACGGTCCAGCGCGTTGTGCAGCGCGATCAGCGTCCGCAGAGCCATGGAGTGCCGCAGCATCTTCGGCGTCGCGAAAACGTCGAGCCCCGCGGCCGCGCACCGGTCGCTCGCCCGCTCGAAGACCTTCGTCCAACTCGTGTACCGCAGCGGCAGCCCGCTCTCGGTCAGCCACAGCATCGCCGGCTCCAAGCCGTCCTCACCCTCGACGAACAACCGCATCCGCTCAGCGGCCGTCAGCCGCCCCAGCGCGCTCTCGCCCGCACGCCCGTCCCGCCCCTTCCACTGCACACGGCCCGCCCGGCTGACCCCCTGGATGATGCGCAGGCCGGGCAACCGGTCGTAGACGCCACGCCGCCGGGCGCGGGCCACCGCCAAGGCGCGCGTGCTCACCCGGTAGCCCTCGACACGCTGAAGCGCCGGATGACCGACGTAGAAGGTGTAGCCGGCCCGCTTGGCCACGGCCTGGCCCACCCGCCCCGCGTAGTAGTTCCGTCGCCCAAGCGCCGGGAGCTCGCAGAGCAGCACGGTGCCTCCCTCGCGGCGCCGCAGGCCGCTGGAGTACATCAGGTCGGCGTACGCCGTATCCCGGCCAGCCGACCGACCGCGCCACGCCTCGTCCTCCAGGCCGTCCGGCAGCATGCCACCGAGCCCGACGTTGCGCCACAGCCGAAAGGCCCGAGGCGACAACCACTTCACGTCCGAGGTCTTCACGTCCGACGGCGAGGCGAGCGTCACCGGGTTCGACGGAACGAGACCGCGCTGGGCCGCGATGCCGTACAGCAGCTTCAACGCCGCCTGCTCCTTCGCCCACGTGCCGCCGTCGACCGGCGCCGGATTCGCCGCCCCTCGTCGACGCCAGTCCTCCCAGTCCTCGACGTCATCCTCCGACGCCTCGTCCCAGTCCAGCCCGCGCTGCCACAGGAACGTGAAGAACAGCCGGTAAAGCGGGGCGTACGTGACCTGCGTTCCCTGCGCCTTGGCCGAGAACGCCGAGCGGCGCAGGCACTCACTAAGAGGTGCTAACAAAGGCGTTGGACGTGGCGGTGGGTGATCAGGCAGGCGGCGAGGCTGAGGAAGGCTTCGTGGATGTCGTCGCGGCGTTCCCAGCGGATCCGTAGGCGGCGGTAGCCGTGCAGCCAGGAGATCGTGCGCTCAACGACCCAGCGGAAAACACCCAGGCCGCTGCCGTGCGGCTCACCTCGTCTGGCGATCACGGGCCGGATGCCGCGTGCCCACAGCAGACGACGGTACTTGTCGTGGTCGTAGCCGCGGTCGGCGAACAGCATGTCGGGCCGGTGCCGGGGACGTCCGACCGTGCCGGCCACAGACGGGATCTTGTCGAGCAGGGGCAGCAACTGCGTGACATCGTTGCGATTTCCACCGGTCAGCGAGACCGCGAGCGGGATGCCCTGGCCGTCGACGATGAGGTGGTGTTTACTGCCCGGCCGTGCCCGGTCGACCGGGCTGGGACCGCTTTTGGGCCCCGCCGAGCCGCCCGGACATGGGAGGAATCGATCACCGCCCGCGACCAGTCCAGCTGGTTCTTCGACCGCAACTCCCGCAGCAGTACTGCGTGCAGACGGTCCCAGACACCAGCCTCGTTCCACGCGGCCAGGCGCCGCCAGCAGGTCATGCCCGAACCGAAACCCAGCTCCTGGGGCAGGTACTCCCACTGGATCCCGGTGTGCAGGACGAAAAGGATCCCGCACAACGCCTGCCGGTCCGGCACCCGAGGCCTGCCCTCGACCTGCTTGGGACCTGGCACGGGCAGCAACGGCTCGACGAGCGACCACAGTTCGTCCGACACCACCCACGGCCGCGACCGACGGTTCACCATGACCAAACCAACGAGCCGACAAGCCAACAGTCACATGATCAACGGCCTTTTGTTAGGGCCAGTAAGTCGAGGATCCACCCGGCCATCCGGCGAGACGAGGATCGGCTGCCGCTCGCGCAGCCCGAGCACCCGCTCCCGCGCCTCCAAGTCCTCCCAGCCAGGGACGGGTCGGCCTCCGACAGGATCGCCCCCGTCACCAACCCAGAAAAGCCCCCATTCGTACGCCACTTGACTCCCTCAGCCGCAACACGACATGAGGCAACACAGCGTATGTCCACAGAACACCGCTTCGTGTTCCGGCTCGGCCGGGCCCGCCGCGAACGGGAGGAGATCGGCATCGGTCTGCCCGTCGTGCGGCCGTACCCCAAGCGGGCCGACTCCCAACCACCAGCAATGTGAGCCGCCGCCCTTCCCCTCCCCTCTCACCAGCCACCCATGGCCACCATGGAGCCGACATGCCTGCGCGCCCCGTCAACCACCCCTCCAGCACACCCGATCTCTCGTCCTATGACCTGCTCGCTCCCCAGCTGTCCGGCGGCAAGGACAGCGCGGCCATGATGGCCGTGTTCATGGACGCCGCCCAGGCCGCCGGGGTGGAAACCCGGGTGATCTCCTACCACTCCAGCCTCGGCGCCCTGGAATGGCCCCCCGTCGTCTTCGACGGCACCCGCTACCCGGGCGTGTCCGAGCTCGCCGCCCTGCACAGCGCCGCCTTCGGGCTACCTCCCGACCGGCACCTGGAGGTCACCCGCACGATGGCCGGCCCCGACGGCACGCGGATGCCGCGCGCACTGCTGACCGAGATCGCGGCGTACGGGCGCTTCCCACGCCTGGGCAGCCCGTACTGCCGCAAGAGCGCCAAGGAGAGCGTGGTCTCCAGCGCCTGGACACCGATCGTCCGCCGCCTGCGGCGCGAGCTCGGCCGACCGGTGCGGATTCTCAAGGTCATGGGGCTGCGCAGCGACGAGGGGCCCGACCGAAGGAAGCGTGCGGCCTGGCGCACCGTGCAGGCCAACGGCGCACGCGTCGTGGACGAGTGGCTGCCCATCAAGGACTGGCCGACCGCCGCGGTCAAGGCCTGGCACAGCGACGCGAACGTGCCCTATAGCTGGACCTACGACTCGGTGCCCGGCGCGGGCGACTGGTCCGGCACCTCCCGCTGCTCCTGCTCACTCTGCGTCTTCGCTGCCCGCCGCGACGTGCTGCTGGCTGTCGCCCGGCGGCCGCGGCTGGCCGACCTGTACGCCGAAGTCGAGCAAGCACGGGGGGACAGCTTCCGGCCCGACTGGCGCATCACCGACCTCATCCGCCACGCCCGAACCTGCGAGGCCCCCGAACCCGGCGTCGTCTGCCCGGACGACGGACCAGAGTTCACCTCCCTCCAGCAGCAGGTCCGCACCGCACTCAACAGCACGCCCCGCAAACAGCCCGACCTGGCCCGGCACACCCAGCACACGCCATGCGACGGCTGCTCCCCCAGGCGACCTCCCGCAATCCCCCGCACTCCGGGGTGAAAGGCATACTGCTGTCGATGACGACGACCACGCAGCGCATTCTCGACCTCGCCGCAGCCGCACCGGCCCGCCACGGCGAGGACCTGGAGCTGCTCCTGCGCGAAGCGAGCGGGCTGTACGAGCAGGGCTTCGCCGACCTGCGCGACCGCTTGACGGCCCGCTTCGCCAAGACGCCCGGCCGTGATCTGCTGGCAACCGCGACGGCGGCTGGCATGCCGTGCGACGCGGACCAGGACCGCGACGAGCTGATCCTGCTGCTCGCCCTGGCCGAGTGGGCGATGACGCCGGCGGCCCTGGCCTATACGCAGATGGCCGAAGACGCGGCCCGCCGCGGTGTGTGCCTGATCCCCGAGCCATAGCGCCCTCCCGAGGCTGCCTGGGAAAACCTGGGCAGCGCACTGGACCCCCACCTTCACTCCTGCCATTATGTGAGTTGTGAGCCGGACGGGCCGGCCCGCCTCCGACCGGACGGAAGCCGTGCCATGACCTCGCGCCGCGCGCCTCGCCTGGCCGACGCTGCCGAGATCGCGGCCGAACAGGGCCTCACCCCCGCACGGATCAGCAGCCTCTACAACGACCGCGCTGAAAACGGCTTCCCCGAGATCGCCGGCATGCGCGGGCGCGCCCGCCTTTGGGACCACGCACAGGTCACCGACTGGTTCACCAAGCGGCCGCAGGCACGACTGCGCAAGCACACCCCGCCCGCCCATGACCCGCAGGACCTGCTGAACGCCGCCGATTCCTCAAGGTTCCTGGGCTACAAGAACCCCAACCAGGTCACCACCTTCGTCCGCGACCACCCCGGCTACTTCCCCGACCCGGACGTCGTCGAAGAACTCGGCACCCCCGAACACCCCTACCTCCGACAGTGGTGGCGCGTGCAGACCCTCCTGGACTGGATGGCCACCCGGCCCGGCCGCGGCAAGCGCACCGGCGCCCAGCGCACCGCACCCGCACTGCCCGACGTCCCCCGCGACGGCGACCCCAACGAGCTCCTGGGAGCGACGCAAGCCGCGGCACTGCTGGGATTCAAGAGCGTCAACTCCTTCTCCAGCAGCCTCTCCCAGGGCAACCTGCCCCTGCTGGAAACCCCCGACGCGATCACCGACAAGGGCGGGCGCCGTCAGTGGAAACGCAAGCGGCTCCTCGCGCAGGACGCCCAGCGACGGGGCAGAACCCAGCAGTGAGCACATCTGTGCCCACTCCCCCCTAGACGCGGCACCCGGTTACGGGCCGTTGGTCCCTTGCGGGCCGGATGCCGCACGATGGCCGGCACGGCGCGGCTCGCCACCACGCCCCGCAGCAGCCCCGGCTGCTGCGGACCGGCCATCCCCCTCGCTGACGGTGGATTTCAGTCAGTGGGCCGTGCTTCCGCTCAGCTCACCGCCGTGGCCCGGCTAGCGTGGGGTGTGCCGGGTGCGGACGTTCCCCCGTCGCCCGCACCCGGCGTCCGGTGCCCACACCGGCCTCTTTGATCTCGGATGCCGAACGTGCGTCAGGCCTGTCAGGCGAGTGCCCCCCAGGTGTCCGCGCCTGCCGGATATCTGGCGTTATGCAGACGAGTGGGGCACGTACGGGATGAGCCAGCCGCCCACCTTTGCGGATCCGAGAAGAAGTTCCGCGACCTCATGGAATCCGCACGAGCTCCGGCACCCGCCAGCAGCGACATGGCGCCACTGCTGGCGAGGCATTAGGTCATCGGGCGCTTGCGCGCTCCAGCGCGGCGGCAGCCGCACGGGCGATGTCCGGACTGGCGAGGATCGCCGCGGTCACGTCGTCGGCTGTGGGCCCGGCCGCCTGGGCCGGCAGGACGACGCACGTCCGGCTCTCCAGCTCATCGAGGAAGGCGATGCACTCATCGAATTCGACAATGCCCTCCGTCAGGTCAGGGTCAGTCGGTTCATCGGATTCGGCAGCGTCCTGCGTCAGGTTGCGGGCAGTCAGTTCGACGCACAGACCGGTGAGCGCTGTACGCAGGCTCGACAGGACTGTTTTCATCTCCTGCGGCTTCCTGGCGGTGGCCAGGCTCGGGTACTTCTTCGTCGGCTGGTACGCCTCGCTCAGGCGCCGTGCGACGACTTGGACGCAGGAGGCCGTCTCGTAGAGCAACTCGTCGGGGTTGCCGAGGGCGAAGAGGGGGCTGTAGGCACGGCCATCCGCGTCCTTCGCCATCTGATTGCCGATGCCCAGGGCCCGCATTCCGTGGACCTGGGCCAGCAGGTTGACCGCGTGGACCAGCGTGCGGCTCGCGTCCGTGATGGACTGGACCATGCGGCGCACGGTGCCCTGGCGCTCTTTGGCGGTGGTCTCCTTCTCCTCTGCCGTCAGGGCCTGGTGCTCGGCCCCCAGACTCTCGAAGGCCGCCACGAGTCCCATCGCGACGGTACGGAGGTGATCACCTTCGGCGCAGGGCTGCTCGGTCATCGCAGGCCTTCCGGTTCGTTGATGCGACGCAAGCTCGCCGTGCCGCACGCGGTGACGCGCCAGATGGTCGCGCCGTCGCATACAACGGGTCAAAGGCCGAAGGGACACGCGGCACGGGAGGCTGCGCCCCCCGAGTTACCTTTCTCGTGGCTCCGCAATGCCGACGTCCCCTTCGCGATGCTCCGCGACGGGACCTTATACAAGCCGGAACCGGCTGCGGCCAGGTGAGGAGTCCAGACCGCTCGGTCAGTCCTCCGGCCGAAGCCGCTGACGAGCGGCCTTAGGTCGCTGGTCATAGTCAGGCGCGAACAGATCAGGAAGCGCCAGGGGTGCGATGATTCGTTCGTGGTGACAGATGACGAGTGGGCTCGGATTCGGAAGAACCTGCGCTTCGGACAGGTCTTCGAGGGAACGGTGGTGAAGGTTCCCCGACCTGGTGCGATCGGGATCTTCGTGGATATCGGCCTGAGCGTCGGAGGCTTCGTCGACGTCTTGCTGCTACCGGAGGAGAGCGAGGCATGGCCGGTGGAAGGCACCGTTGCCGATTTCGAAATCTGGTGGGCTGACAGCCGTCAACAGATCCGGCTGAAGCCGACCGATGCCCGGTATCTGCGGAACGACTTCACGAATTTCGTCGAAGGGTGGCGTCCCAGTTGGTCATCCGACGTAGGCCAGCCCGTTCGCGATCCGGGACCTCCGACCCTCGACGAGCTGCAGTCCGCGTTTTCGCTCTGACAGGCCGCGGCCAGTTGACCTCCCCACAGGTCAAGCAGAGCGTGACACACAGCCTCTTCTAGCCGCCGTCCCCGGTCAGGGACGGCCAGCGAAGGCGGGCAGAGGCTCACTCGGGGCTCGCAGCCACGTGTGCTGGCCGTGGCAGTCAACGGTCAGGCCGAGCTGGCCGAGGCCCGGCTCGCCGTGGTCGCGCCACCAGGCATGAGCGCGCTCGGCCTCATCCCACAGCCGGCGGTCGCCGTACTGGTAGACCGTGGACGGTGCTTCGTCGCCGTCGTCGCGGAAGAGGACACAGGCCCACGACCGGTCCGCGCCGAGTCCGCACAGCCATACCGGACGGCGGCCGTCTTGCGGTGAGTCGAAGAGGACCGTGCAGGAGGGGATGAGGAGGCCGAGGACGAACCGGCCGATGTCCCACTCTGCTCCGAAGCTCTCGTTCAGCGTGAGCGTGGTGGTGCTCTGTTCTGCCTTCTCCCGGGATTCGGCGGTGACATAGTCCCCGTAGGCGGGTTCGGTCTGGCGCTGGGCTCGCAGGCTCATGAACTGCACCAGGCCGGTGAACAGCCCGCTCGCGCTCTGGCCGTCCTGGGAGAGGGTTAGCTGGGCGGTGGCCTCCAGGCGGGTGAAGGGGGTGCCCCAGGGCACCACGATCCGCCCGCCCGGCCGGCACTGCTCCAGCCAGGCGGCCGGGACGGTCCGTACACCGCAGGTGGCGACGATCCGGTCATACGGTGCCCCGGGCCGGTATCCGGCAAAGCCGTCCCCGCGCACCACGCTCACCCCACCCAGACCATGCCGCTCCAACGACATGCGGGCCATGTCGGCGAGAGCCGGGTCCACCTCAATCGTGGTCACCGCCCCGGCGCCGAGCCGTTGCGCCAGGAGTGCGGCATTCCAGCCCGTGCCGGTACCGACCTCCAGGACTCGCTGGCCGGGCCGCACATCGAGATCCTTCAGCATCGCGGCGACGACGGAGGGGGCGGACGCCGATGACGACGCCGTCCTCCCCTGCTCCAGCCCCTGGTGTGTGCCGTCGTCCCACTGCGTCACCAGCGGGTCAGCGGAGTCGGCCGCAGCAGTCCACCGTGCCGGCTCCACGCTCCGGTCGACCGCCGTGACCGTGCCCGTGGCCACGTGGTGCTGCCACACCACATCGGGCAGGAACCCCTCCCGCGGCAGTTCCTCGAACACCGGTCGCCATCCTGGCGACAGCGCACCATCCCCGGCGAGGCGTGCAACCAGCTCCCGCCAGCTCACTTGCCGTGTTTCCCGCCGCCACCCGGGGCACCACCATCCGTGGTGGGCGGCTCTTGCGGCGGGGTCCACGGCTGCCCCGGCAGCTTGTCGCCCTGACCGTCGTCCGGCTTCTCGTGATCGCCCACAGCAACTCCCCATGCCGACCTACAAGGCCCGTCACCATATTGGCAGGCGACTGCTCGGGACAGACCACGTTCAGGCCATGACCGCGAGCCTGGCCAGCGGCTGACCATGGATTGGCACCCGTCGCTAGAGCTCGTAGTCCTGCGCCAGCTCCTCCCAGCGAATGCTGCGCAGCACAAGGTCGGCGTCCTCGCCCGACGGAACCTCCAAGCTGGACTGGAACCAGACCATGGTGAGAGCGGAACGGTGCAGCACCGGGTCGAGTTCAGGGGCGACCGCTGTCGAGCGGAAGGCCCCGATGCAGGCCACGGAAGGCAGTACCTCAACGGGGCCGAAGGCCCTGGCGGTCTCGTCCGGGTACTCGCGGGAGGGGGCAACCAGATGGACCGGTGTGGAGGGAAACGCCCGCTCAGCCTGCCACTGGAGGCCTCTGACCTTCATGTCATTGATGGGCTTGCACGGGTAGCCCTCCAGCAACCCTCCGTACGTCGAGGACATGCCCAGCTCGGTGAGCTCGATTGAGCGTCCGGACGAGAGGGCTATGTGGCTCAGCGACATTGGTAGTTGGAGGCGCGGTGCTCCTTGCGGGCCCGTTTCCTCCGTCCCCTTTCAATCCGTGCGTGCGGTTTTCCCGCACACGGCTTACCGATGATCTTCTTGGTTGTGTTACGCGGTCTTCGGGTATCGGACCGTGCCGCGAAGGCGGTACAGCCCATGCCCGCGGAACCAGTCCCCAGTCCATTGCCTGATCTGTCCGGCGCGGAGGTTGCGACCTCTCTTCTTGACCATCAGGCCGAGAAGCCGCTTCTCCACGTAGGCGTCAACCTGGCGGAACTTGGTGGCTGCGTTGCCGGTCCGGAAGTAGCCGCCCCAGCCGCGCAGGACGGGGTTGATGTCCGCGATCACGTCACGGATGTCCGTCCCGCATCGGTTGCGGCCGGTTCGGTCCCGGACCTTCTCCCGGATGCGTTTCATCGCCCGCTGGGACGGCCATCGGTGCAGGTAGTAGCGCCGAACACGCTTCTGCTCCCACAGCTTTCCCGACATGCGGGCGCGAAAATGACATCCGAGGAAGTCGAAACCTTCCCGGCCCTCCCTGAGATCGATCACCTGGGTCTTGTCCGGATGCAGTTGCAGTCCGAGACCGCTTAAGATCTCGCGGGCCGTCTCCAGCGCCGCCTTGGGGGCGCCTGCCTCCATCGGGTTTGGGGATCTCCACGCGCCTGGCCGGCGCGGGGCGATAGGAGCCGTTTTGCAGGGCGTCACGGAGTTCGTCGAGGAACCGGTGTACTCCGTATCGCTCCACTTCCTCCAGGGTTACCCGATCCACCCCGGCGGCCCCACGGTTCTCACGCACACGCACCCATGCCCGCCACAGGACGTCACCCCGGTGGATACGGTCGAACAAGGCATGGAAGCGTCTGCCCGGAGACTGCTTTGCAGCAGCCCATAGCTTGCGTTGAAGTTCTCGCACGTTGTCTCGGACGGGTCCTCGTGCACACTGCGGGTGCCCGTCGTCGGGGTGGTTGGACCGGGCGGTCCCGGTCATGCCCTTGCGCTTACCCTCTTCGCCAGCGCGATCAAAGTGAGGGCCCTTCCCTCCCGGCGCGTTATGTTGCACGCCGATCGGCGGTACTACGACCCCCTCGGACTCCCGCTGCACTCCGGAGAACTTCACCATCGGCTTATATCTCCGGTCTCTGCCCTGACGACGGGCGCGCACAGACGGGTCTCTCCTGTTCCCCACCAGGCCATGAACACGTGCCACTCCCCTTACCCCGGGAGAACCCGACGGGCTGACCCCGGAACAGGGCCCGCCGGACATGGCCTTCGCCGTGACATGAGCGGCTCGGCTTCTCCATCGTGAGTGTGACGAGGCTGCAGGATTCGCTTGACGCTGCGGCCCGTGTTCTTGCTCCCTCCGAAGAGGCTCTTGACACCCCGCTCGGCCCGCCGGATCTCTCCGACGAGCTGGGGCCTGCTACCGGGCGCTCCGGTGCCTACCCGGGCGGGACTCGCACCCGCAGGTCTGATGGAGCTTTCAGGACGCACCATGCCGACACCCTACGTGCAAGATTCACTTCCGATACACGGCCCAGGAGTTCGACCAGTCCTCGAACATCCATGCCTCCCGAGCGACGCTCCTGCGGAATCCGGCCGGCGCCTTCACCCCTGCGCCGAAGCCCAGAAGTCAGCCCAGAGCCGGGAGCCTTCGGTGACCGACTCGACACCGGGCACGCCGTCGTCGTTGAGATCCTGCCAGCGGCGGGCTTCGGCGTCGGCCAGGAGATGCGCGGCCTGGGGTGAGGCGGCGGCGAACGCCGGGATGCGCTGGGCCTGGTGGCGAGCTTGTTCGGGGCTGTGGCCGCCGTCGGAGATGAGCCGCATGGCCCACAGCGCGCCATCCACCCACGGCGGCCCGACCGCTGCCCATGACCAGTCGATCAGGTGGGCGCGGTCGGTGCTGTCTACCGTGGTACTCCTGAGCCTGTGGAGGTCTGCGCAGCCAGGACGCGGCAGCGACGGCGCAACGCAGACCGGCCAGAGCCGACCATCTGCCGTGGTGGGGGTCATGGTGCGCCCCACCATGACCCCCACCACGCCCCTGTGAGGCTCGGCCCCATCCGGACTGCGCAACGGCGACGGCGCTTGGCACGTGTGACCGAATGCGCAGTCGGAGCCACGGTCCGCCCAGCAACTGCGCACGGCTCTCTTCTCGCATCACTGCCGCCACAGCACTTGTTGCCCCCGCCGGACGAAGCCCGCGCGGCGTGGTGGGGGCATGGGTGGGCCCCCATGAGCCCCACCACGGCTTTTGTGTCCTGTTCGTGACTGTGGTGGGGGTCTGGTGGTGGGTGGTGTGGTGGGGGTCGGCAGGTTTTCTCGAGGTCAGTAATCACCCATTCTGACCTGGGAGTTCGAACATGTCCTCTGGCATGCAGCAGGCCCCGCTGAGCGCGGCTGCTGCTCCGATGGCGGGGGGCGCGCGGCTGGAGGCGATGCGGCGGCGTGTCCGCCTCTCGCGCCTCGCCCTGTGGGGCGTTATAGCCTCCGGTCCCGTCGCCCTGGCGGTCGCCGTCGCCTCCAGCGCACCCACGGTGAAGACGGCCACCCCGGCGAGCCCCGCGCCGTCGCGCAGCACGACGACCGCCGCTTACGCGGCCCCAGCGGGCTTTGCGCAGCTGTTCGTCGGCGCGTGGCTGCGCAGCACGACGAGTGATCCGTCGAGTGCACAGGCGCGGCTTGCGCAGTCCATGGCGCCCGGCGTCGACTTGCCCGAGTCGGCGGGTGCGCAGTCGGCGCCCGCGTCGGTGACCGCGCTGCGCAGTGCGCAGCGCGCCAGGGGCATGTGGTCGGTGACGGTGGCCGCGCAGTACGCCGACGGCACGGTGCGCTACTACGCGGTCCCGGTTGCCGCCGATGCCTCAGGCTCCTCGTTCGCCGTGACCGGTGCGCCGGGTGTGGTGGCCGGACCGGGCCGGGCCGCGATGGCGAAGTCGCCGTACGGCGTGTCAGTCCCGGCCGGTGATCTGACTTCCGCCATCGGGCAGTTCCTCGGCGCCTACCTCACCGGGGCCGGCGAGGTCGAGCGTTACCTCGCACCGGGCGTGAAGTTGAGCGCTGTCTCCCCTGCCCCGTTCCAAGGGGCAACGGTGCAGCGGATATCCGCCGCCGAGACGGTAGCGGCAGCTGAGCGTGTTCCGGCGGACGGCACCACGGTCCGGGTCCTGGCGGCGGTGGAGGCCCGCGACCGCGTCGGCCGCTGGCCGCTGGCGTACGAACTGGCCCTCAAGGCCCGCTCTGGCCGCTGGGAGATCACGGCATTGGACTCCGGGACCGCCCAGGACGGGGGTGCCCGGTGAACACGGTGCACAGTCTGATGCTCGCGGGAGAGCTCAACGATCTCGGTGACAGCTGGATCAACATGTTCAAGGAGTGGGCGACCAAGGGCCTGCAGGCCGGCCTGGTCTGCCTGGTGGTCGTCATCATGATCCAGAAATTCAGTCTCAAGGCCGGGATCGGCGCCCTGCTGCTGATGATCATCGCGCTCGGGCTGTACAACTCGCGCGACAGCCTGGCGAAGATGTTCGAGGACGAGGTGAACAACCCCTCCAAGGGCGCCCCCTTCCCCGGCCTCGTCCAACAGGTCGACCCCACAGCGTCCCGCGCACATGCGCCGAGCGACGGAGGCTCGTTGTGAGCGCGACCGCCGGGCGGGTGGGTCGCTTCTACACCACGGCACGCCGCCACCCCTGGGTGCTGGGCAAGGTCGCCGACTGGCGAATCCCCCTCGGGCCGTACACCCCGGCGCAGATCACGGTCGCCGTCGGCGGCGGCCTGCTCCTGGTCAAGACCATCAGCTGGTGGTCGTGGATGGGGCCGGTGCCGATTGCGGCCTGGGTCCTGGCCGTCTGGACCGTACGCCGGCCGAAGATGAGGGGGCGCGCCCCGCTCCAGGCCGCCGTGGGATGGATGCTGCTCGGCTGGCAGCCGCGGGGCGGGCGGATCGGCGGGCGGGCCGCCCGCGACCGCGTGCCACGAGCGCTGCTCGGCGGCTTCAGCATCGAGGCCGGGTGCGCCCCGGTCGCATCGGCCGCGTCGCTGGGGGCGGCTCCGCCGTCCGCGCGGGCGCCCCGCCGGAGCAGGTCCGCACAACCTCCGTCTTCGCCCCACTCTCCGGTCCGGACCGCTTCTGCGGGTTCTCCAGCTCCGGTGCGGCCGGTGTCGGCTGTGCAGCAGTTGCTCGCACTCTCCGAGAGCGGGGGTGTGCGGTGAGGGTGCCGATCCGTCACATCGCCGGGCACCTGGTGTGGTCGACACAGGGCAGCGTCTGGGCCCTCTACCGCCTGCGCCCCGGTCCCGACACGCAAGGCCAGCACGCCGAGAGCGTCCAGGGCACCTACGTTCCCGCCGCGGTCCGCGACGAACAGCTGGCCCACGTCACCCACTTGGTCCGCTCGCTGTCCGGCAGCCCGCGTCTGTTCGGGCTGTGCGCTCAGGTGGACCCGGGGGAGGTCGCCCACAAGATGATCGAGGGCATCGAACCCTCCGGGCAAGGCCCCGATGCCGGGCCGCATCCGTGGGTGGAGACCATCGAGGCCACGCTGGACCTGCTGGACCAGGAGGAGATGCACCGCCGCACCCTGTGGCTGGCCGTGCCCCTGCGCACCGACGCCGCCCGGCTGCAGGTGTCGGCGCAGCTGGGCGCGGTGTGGGCGGAGATTTCTCCGAAGCTGGGCCTGCGCCCGGTGCCGGTGGCGCGGCGCGAGGTGATGGCGTATCGCGAGCAGGCCTCCCGGGTGGAGTCAGCGCTCGCCGGTGGGATCGCGTTGCGTCCGGCCCGTCCGGCGGAGGTCGTGTGGATGATCCAGCACGCCCTGCACCGCGGCCTGCCGGAGCCGCTGCTGGCCGAGGCCGAGAGCAGCGATCTGTGCAACGGGCAGATCCGCGATGGCGTGCTGCGGTCGCCCAGTTATGCCGACCTTGGCCAGGTCCGCCTGCACGAGGGCGGCATCGACCCGGTGCTCGACGACGCCAGCAAGCTCACGAACGCGGGCGGCCAGGTCACCCGCTCTGGCCGTGGGTCCTGGTGGCGGCTGAAGACGAGTTCGCCGCTGAGGCGGCGGTGGCTGCAGGTCGAGTCCGAGACGGGGGTGGGCTATCAGGCGCACCTCGCGCTGGCCGAGTGCCCGCCCGCGGTCAGCCAGGGTGCCGCGGATCTGTTCGCCCAGCTGGAGAGCCTCGACTTCCCTATCGACTACACCGTCGACCTCACGCTCGTGTCCGCGGAGAAGGCGCGTCAGCAGGTGCGCCGTAAGAAGACGGAGTTGATCGACCAGGCCGAGCAGTACGACGTCCGCCCGACCGGCATGCCCGCTTCCCTGCCGGATGCGGCCCGCGACCTGGGTGAGCTCGATGCGCGTCTGTCCCGCACGTCGGTCGAGGTGGAGGTGCAGTCGGTCACCGTGCTGAGCGTGTGGGGGCCCACCGCCGCCGTCTGCGACGCCCGCGCGCGAGCCCTGGCTGCCCTGCTCGGGGGTGCCGACTACCGGGCCGTGCGCCCAGCCGGCCTGCAAGAAGCCCTGTTCACGCTCGGCCTGCCGGGCACCGCCCGGCCGGGCCTGGTACGGGAGTTCACCCAGCACCAGGTCTCGGAGGACTGGGCCTTGAACGGGGCCCTCACTGTGAGCGAGGTCGGCGACCCGAACGGGATGTTCCTCGGCATCGACCTGGACTGCGGCACCACCCGCCCCGTCATGATCAATGTGGCGGATGCGCCCAAGGTCGACGCGTCCGCCTCGATGGGCATCGTCGGGGACCTGGGCGCGGGCAAGTCCGTGCTGCAGAAACTGATCGCGGAGGCGGTGTGGGCGCGCGGTGGCTGCGCCATCTGCATCGACCGCACCCCCGTACGCGAGTGGGCTACCTTCGCGCGCACCGCCACCGACGGCCGTGCCCAGATCATCGACGCCGCCGAAGCAGAGGTGTCCATCGACCCGCTGCGGATCTTCGGCGGGCCCGAGGGCCGCCACTACGCCTTGTCCTACCTCACTCTCCAGCTCGGCATCGGTCCCATGAGCACCAGCGGTGAAGTCCTCCACCACGCCGTCGAGCAGGCCGCCGCCAGCGACACCCCCTGCATGCAGCAGGTCGTGGGCGTCCTGGAACAGATGGCCACCACGGGGTCCGGTAAGCGGCAGGACGCGGCCGCCACGCTCGCCGGGCTGATCCGGGTCGTCGCCACCAACCCGCTGGCGCGGATGGTCTTCGATCCGACGTTGGCGCCGGTGCGCCTGGACGCGTCCAGCACCACCGACATGATCGTGATCACTACGGCCGGTCTGACGCTTCCCCCCAAGGCGGCGTTCGACAAGCCCGAGGTTCTGCACCAGCAGCCGCTGGAGGCGCTGATCGGCCGCGCGGTGCTCTACCTGATCGCAGCCCTCGCCCGCCAGACCGCGTTCGCGGACCCTGATCGGTTCACCGCGGTGGTGCTGGACGAGCTGTACTGGCTCACCTCCTCCGCCGAAGGCACCGCCCTGGTGCACGAGATCCTCCACGACGGCCGCAAACACGGCGCCGGCCTGCTCGGCGCCTCCCACGACGCCCTCGAACTGGGCCCCGACCGTGGCCTGATGGCCTACCGGGCTCTCGCCCGCACCGCGGATCGCGAGCGGGCCCGCCGGGGCCTCGAGTTCGTTGGGCTCGACCCCAACGACGATGCGCTGCTGCGGCTGGTCACCACCGGCCTGTCCCCCGTCGGCCATCAGGGCCGCGAAGGCGAGTTCCTGCTGGCCTGCCCAAGGCAGAACACCGGCCGCGTCAAAGCCGTCATTCCCCGCATCGCCCGCATCACCTCCTCCATCACCACCACACCCGGCGACCACCGCCCGGGGCCTGCCGCGCCGTCAACGCCGCAGCCACCCGACCCCCAGGCGACCGGCCCCCATCCGAAGGCGGCCTTCCAATGATCGCGTCGCCCTGGAGCCGCATCCGGGAGGGCGCAGTGGCCGCGAGTGTGGCCTTCGCTCTGATCACCATCGCCTGTGGTGTCATCGCCCTCACGGTCGCAGGGGGCGTGCCAGCGGGATGGTGGCCCCGCACCGGGCGGGCCTTTGACCCCGCCCCGGATCTTGTTCAGCAAGGCCCGTGTGCGGTGAACGTCGGCCTGGCCGACGCGTTGGACTCGGCCGGTGTGGGTGTGGCGGGTGTGGGTGTGATCGGCCTGGTGGTGTGGCAGGTGGGGTGCCTGCCTGGGCCGGGGCGGGGCTGAGATGCTGCGTCCCCACCGTGCGACGTGGCGTTCACTCGGCTTCGTCGTGCTGCTCACCTGGGTGTTCGTCGTGGTGAACACCCAGGTCGTCTACGCCGCCAGCAGCAATGCTGAGACCGGGGATCTGCTCGCGCCGCTGAACATCGCCTCGTCCGAGGGGGTGCCGATCGACGGGTACGAGCTGAACGCCTCCGGCGGCTCCATCGTCGCCTTCAAGAGCCAGGCCCTCGCCTTCGCCCTGTCCGGTCTGTTCACCCTGGTCCGGCTGCTGGTCGGCCTCGCCGGATGGGCAGTCGAGGTGGCCTTCCGCTTCCCGCTGCTCAAGATCCTCACCCGCCCCGCGCAGAAGGCGGCCGACACCTACGACAACGTCGTGGTCGACACCCTGGGGTTGAAGGGGCTGCTGCTGGCGTGGGCATTCGTCTTCGCCGCCTTCATGCTGGTGCGCGGCCGGGTCGGCCGGGGGCTGGGGGAAATCTTCCTCACCCTGCTGATCGGGGCGATCGCCGCCTCTGCGCTCATCCGCCCCGACACCCTGCTCGCCGAGTCCGGGCCGCTGGGGCAGGCCCAGCAGGTCGGTGCCGAGGTCGCCCAGCAGAGCGTCGGCGCCTATGACTGGGGCGGCAAGCTCGCCAGCCGCGGCCCCTGCGATGCCATGACGGGCAACGGCGAACGAACCTGCCTCGCCCAACCAGGGCACGAGCCTGCCGCTGCCGTGGCGGTGGCCCGCCCGCTCCAGGACTCGCTCACCAACGCTCTGATCGTCAAGCCCTTCATGCTGCTGCAGTACGGGCGCATCCTCGACCCCGGCAAGGCATCCGACCGTGCCGCGTATGCGGTGCATCTGAAGTGGGTCACCGGCGGCTACAAGCCCAGGGACGATGTGCCGGGCGGGCCGTGCAGCCTGATCAAGGGCCCCGCCAAGCAGTACTGCCTGGCCGGACAAGGCGGCGCGGCACCCGACCGCCGCGACGTCCTGCCGTCCCTGACCGCGGCCGGTGACCTACTCGATTCGCCCCATCCGGTGCTGGGCGAGGACGACCAGGAGTTCGCCGCCTTCCTCACGGATCTCAAGAAGACGGGGCCGGTCGGCAAGGCCTGCGCCGCCTACGCGGAACGGCCCACCTGGTGGCGGGTCGGCGGCGCCGGGCTCCTCCTGGTCGCCGCACTGTTCATCTGCGGCATGCTCCTGTCCTCCGCGGTCGTGCTGCTGGGCACGCAGGGCGTGTGCGTGGCGGCCGCGGCCGCCGGCGGCATCACCTTCGTCGCGGGCATGCTCCCGGGACCGGCCCGGCAGTCGGTGTGGAAGTGGCTGTCCCTGTGGGGCATCGCGATCGTCGCGGTGGTCGGGATCTGCGCGTTCATCCCGTTCTTCGGGATCGCCATAGATGCCACCGTCACGAACGGCCCGGACCTGATGGTGGAGCGGATCCTGCTCATCGACGTCCTGGCCATCGCCGGTACGGCCGGGCACCGCCGCCTGCTTGGCGGCATCAGCTCGTTCGGGCGGCGGATGGCGATGCGGATGCGCTACGCCAAGATCGGCGGCACCCACCTGCCGGGCGACACCTCCGAACTCGGGGCCGCGCTCGCCATGAACTCCCCCGCAGCGCTGGGCGGATACGGCGGTGGGCTGCGCCTGTTCACCGGCACCGGCGGCCGGTACGGGATGCTCGGCACCCGCCAGCGCCTGCTGGGCGCGCTGAGCTCCCTGGCCGACGGGACGGGGATGCCGGTGGACACCGGCGCGATGCTGGCCGACGCCAGTGCCGAAGTCGGACGCGGACTCGCCCCCCTCACCGCGGCCGCCGCAATCGGCGGGCTCGGGGCGCGGCTCGGCGTCAGGGGCGGGCACTGGCTGCTGATCGGACGACGGCCGGACAAGGAGCAGCTGGCCAAGTGGCGCAAACCCACCGCCGACACGGACACCAACGGTGGCGGACCGTCGGGTGGCGGGAGCGATGGCTCGGGCGGCACCGGTCCGCGTCGGCCCGGTGGGCCACCGGACCGCTACCGCGACGCCGACGGCCAGATCATCGACCGCAACAGCGACACGGTGCTGCACGACCAGCACACCGACCGCACCCTGCTCTCCACCCGGGCACACAACCGGCTGGTCCGCTACCGCGGTTACCGCATCCTGCACCGTGGCGGCCGGACCGCTTACGGGGCGACCGTCGGGCTCCCGGCCAACGTCCGCCGGACCCGCGCGGGCGACACCGTCGCCTCGCGCTACACCCGCGACGCCCGCCAGCAGGTGCGGGTGTGGGGCAACACCTGGCGCGAGGACGGCCGCGCCTGGCACGACACCGCACGGCACGCCTCCCATGACGTGCGGGAGAACACCGACCGCGGCGGCCCCGGCCCGTTCCCCAGCCGCCGCCTACCGACCACAGGCACATCGACAGTCACCTCCCGCCCGGTAACCCCGGCTCGGCCAGCGTCCCCCGGACGTCCTGCGGGCCCTCCGGCCCCCGCCGGACGGACCGCCCAAGCAACGGGTGCCCCCTCTACAACCACGCCCCCGGCACAGCCGTCGCACCCGGACGGTCCTGGGCGCCGCGCTCGCCCCGATCTTCACCAGGCCGTGCTTCCCGGCGGCGGGAGCGCCCGCGGGCAGGCGCGCCAGGAGGCGCGGGCCCGGATGCAGGAGTTGATGCGCAGGACCGCCCCCGAAGCCGAACGCCTGCGCCAGCAACGGGCCCGCCGGCGGAACAAGGGCGGCGAGCAAGAATGACGCGTTCTGGACGCCGCGTCCGGCGGTGGAGATGCCTGCTGGCGCTGCTGGTGTTCGCCGCCACGTGCTGCGCGGCCCCCGTATCCAACGCGATCAGCGCATACGTAACGCTCAGAACACGGGCGCAGGACGACGGTGGCCTCGTTGAGGGCGGCAGCGCGGCGGACATCCCGGCCCGGATGCTCACCGCCTACAAGAACGCTGCCGAGCACGTCGGCGCGTACGTACCGAAGTGCCGGGGGATGCGCTGGCCCGTCCTGGCGGGGATCTCGAAGGTCGAGTCCAACCACGCCGTCGGCCGGACCATCGCCGCCAACGGCGACATCCGCCCCCGGATCTATGGGGTCTTGCTCAACGGCTCCGGGCAGGGCGGCAACACCACGACAGTTACCGACACCGACGGCGGCAAGTGGGACGGCACCTCTCAAGGTGAACGTGCGGTCGGTCCTTTCCAGTTCCTGCCCTCCACTTGGGAGTCGACAGGCAAGGACGCCAACGATGACGGAATAGCCGATCCGCACAACGCGGACGACGCCGCCCTCGGCGCCGCTCTCTACCTCTGTGGGAACGGCCGTGATCTGGCGCAGCGTTCACAGCTCGAAGCGGCGATCTGGCAGTACAACCACTCCACCGCGTACGTGGCGGAGGTGCTGGGCTGGATCGACCAGTACACGGCGGCGGCCGCCGCCGGCCCGGCGACGAACCACTTGACCGGCACGGTCCGCACCGTCATCCAGGCCGCCCTCGCCCAGAAGGGGGTGCCGTACTCCTGGGGCGGCGGCGATGCCAGCGGCCCCACCTACGGGATCTGCTGCACCCCCAGCGGCAAGAGCGGCACCAGCATTAAGGGCTTCGACTGCTCCGGGCTCACCGCGTACGCGTACGCCAAGGCCGGGGTGCGCCTGCCGCGCACCGCAGCCGAACAGGCTGGGGTGGGAAAGCGGATCCCGGCCGGCCTCGGCACCAGCGCTCTGCGCCCCGGGGACCTGACCTTCTACGCCTACGCTCCCGGGCGCGACGCGACGATCTACCACGTCGGGATCTATGTGGGCGGCGGGCAGATGGTCAACGCCGCCCGCCCAGGGACTGTCGTGCGCCTCGACGCCGTCACCGCCATGTCCGGCTACGCGGGGGGAGCCAGGCTGCTGTGACCACCACACCGCGCTCCCCACGTCTGCTGTTGCTGAGCACCGTCATGTTGGCCGTCGGCGGAGTTGCCCTGCTGGGCGTGCCCGACCGGCAGGAGCCTTCATCCCCGACGCCAGCGCCGACCGAGCACCCCACCACCCGTCAGCCACCGGTCCACAGTGCTTCTCCCTCGACCCCACTGGCCCCCGACACGTCTGGCGCCGCGACGCCACCCCAGTCGTCGCCCACGGCCACCACCTCCGCTCTGCCCCCGCGCGGCGACGGCCTGGGCGGCGACGCGGTCATTCAACGGAGCCTGGAGGCGGCCTGGCCCGCCGACCTTGCGCCCGCTGATGAGCGGGTATTGCTCGACGCCGGCCGCGCGCTACTGCGGGCGGATGCCACCGGCGTCGGCCGCGCGCAGTGGCCCACCGTCTTCCCCACCTCGGGCCAGGCGCTGGCCCCGGCGTTCTCTGCCGCGCGTTGGCGCGTCCAGGCCGCGGTCGCCCGCCGGGAGGGGGCTGCTGACCGGGCGGTGGTGCATCTGGTGTGGGCGGGCGCTGATCGGGGCGGCGCCTACGCGGAAGGCCGCATCACCGACTGGCACTTCGCCCGCACCCTGTCGAAGAAGGAGGGCATCACGTGGATACCGCGGCCCCGTACGTGACCGGACCGGCAGGCGAGGCGGCGTCCGCGCCGTTCCTCGGGCTCGTGCTGGGCGTCGTGCATGCCGTGGGCTGGGTGATCACTTATTGGTGGGTGGTGGCCGCGGCCGCCATCAGCCTGTGGGTGGCGGGTGAGGTGGTGGTGCGCCGTCTGGCGCGTAAGGCCTCGGCGCAGCGGATGGCGCTGGAGCTCGTGCCGTCGCGGCATTTCGATCCTGGTATCGAGGAGATTTTCCGCCGGGGTGTCCAGCTCGCCCGGGCCTCGACCTCCATGCCGTGGTGGGCGCCGCGGCGCTCAAAGACGGTGCAGATCCGGCTGCGCGCAGACGGCTCCAGCCCGCTGCGCTACCGGATCGAAGGACCGGCAGGCGGTGAACGCCTGTTGTCGATCACCCCGTTCGGCCCCGGGGTGACAGTGAACAGGGCCGGCTCGCTGACGGACAAGCCGCGCACCCATGTGGTGCGGGCGGAGTTCATCCTGCGCGGCAGGCCCACCGCGCCGCTGCGCGAAGTACCCCTCTCCCCCGACCCGCTCCAGCCGCTCGTCGATGCTGTGTCCGACCTGCGGGCCGACCTGGGTGACCTGGCCGAGATACGGCTCGACATCCAGCGCGCCCCCAAAACGTCGCTGCGCGCGCGACGTCTGCAACTGATGACGCAGGCGCGCCGCATGGAACGGCGCGAGGCCCAGCGGGCCGCCCGGTGGATACGGCAGGACGCCTTGGGGATCGAGGACTCGCTGGCCTGGCAGGTGCAGCAGCTGGTGACCGGAAAGAACAGCGGTGGCGGGCGGCGGCTGGTGATGCCGCCGGTCCCCCGCCGCATCGATCCGGCCGACGCGCTGGGCAAACTCGCCGACGACGACCACCTGGTGCGGGTGCAGTTGCTGGTGATGTGCGCCTCCCACACCAAAGGCCGGGCCGAGGCCCGGCTCGCTCAGCTCCAGGCGGCGCTGGATGTGTTCGGCGGCGGGTCACGGTGGGCGATGCGCGGGCTGCGGGTGGGTCCCTGGCGGATCGGCGCGGACCGCTGGCCCAGCCGCCGCGCCTTCGAACGCCGCTGGAATCTGGGGCACTGCCAGCCGCCGCGCGCCAACTGGGTCCAGCTGGACGAACTGACCGGTCTGCTCAAGCCTCCCACCGTGCACTGCCGCCTGCCCCTACTGGCCGGCGACCTGCCGACCTTCGCACACGGCAATCCCGACCTGCTGTTGCAGGGGATCTACCGCGGGCCGGACGGCCGCCGTCGCCTGGTCGCCACCTACGCGCGCGAGACGCTCTTCGAGGTCGGCGTCGGCAAAGCAGGCGGCGGCAAGACCGAACGCGCCTTGGCCCAGGCCATCGGCTGGGCCCACGCCGGCGGCGGACTCATGTTCGTCGACCCCCACCGCGACTCGTGGCCGCGCGCGCTGCCCTTCTTGGCCCACGACCATCTGATGGAACGGATCGCGCTCATCGACCTCAACGCACACGGGCCGACTCCGCAGATCAGCTGCTGGAACCCGATCGGCATGCACCAGGGACAGGTCGCCCACGAGGTCGTCGAAGCGACCGCCGACGCGTACGCGTCCGTGCTGGGCTGGGACGATGCCACAGCACCGCGGGCACTGACCATCTTCACCGCGGCACTGGCGGTGCTGGTGGCCGTCAACGAGGCCGCCTGCCACGCCGGGAAGCCCGAGGACCAGGCCACGATCTTCCACACCCGCTCCCTGCTCACCGACCCCGCCTTCCGTGCCGCAGCCCTCACGGCGGTGGAGGGGTGCCTGGACGAGGAGACCCGCTCCTGGTGGCACACGGTGTTCCCCACGCTTCCCGCCGACGCGTTCGCCGTGGTCCTCAACCCGATCGCCCGCCTCGCCGCGAACCCGGTGACCCGCGCCTTCCTCGGACAGCCCGCCGGCGTCTACAACATCCGCGCCGCCATGGACACGAAGATGATCGTGTGGGTGTGCCCGGGCGGCAACGGGCCCACCGACCGGCTCATCACCGCGCTCCTCGCCCGCGACCTGTTGCGCGCCGTCCGCTCGCGCCGCGACACCCCCGAAGACCAGCGGGTGCCGTTCCGCTCCTACTTCGACGAACTGATCACGCTGACCGGCGCGGCCCCCGAGACGATCGCCGCGATGTTCGAGGACTTCCGCAAATACCGCGTTCACGTCCACGGCATGACCCAGCTCCTGGGCCGCCTTCCTATGCCGGTGAAGCTGTCGCTGGTGCAGAACGCCTCGACTCTGGCCTCGACCGCGGGCTCGCAGTCCGCCATCACCCCGATCACCGCCGAATGGGGCGACCACCCCAGCCCCGAAGTCGTCGCTTCTCTGGACCGGTTCGAGCACTACATGTCACTGACCGTCGAAGGCCGCCGTGTCGGCCCCGTCCGCATCACCGGCCCGCACCTCGATGACGTCTTCGCCGACTACGCCCGCCCCCACGAGGCGGCGGCAGTGGAGCGCGCCGCCCAGGCCGCGGCGGGCGCCGCACCCCTTCCGCAGCTCACCGACCGGGCCGAAAAGCAGCTGACCCGTGTGACCCGCTTCGTCACCCGCCACGCCGCCGCGACCGGCCCGCGTACCCGGCCGGGCAAGAAGAAGAGGTATCAGCCGTGAGCACCCCCTTCGAGTCCCCGCCCACTGGAGGTCGGCCGAGTCCCGGCGAGACGCTGGCGCATCAGCTCCTGGCTGCGCTCGCCCAGCACCGCATCGCGACCACCTCTCAGCTCCATGAACTCCTCCGTCCCCACGCACGGCTGCAGACCCTCTCCGCGCCGCTGAACAAACTGCGCCACGAAGGCCTGGTGGATGCCGCGGTGCTGCCCGCCTCCAACCGGTCCCGCCTGTGGTTCCTCACCCGCGAAGGCGCCCGCCTCACCCGCGACTTCCCCGCCCTGCGCGGCCGGCCCCCCTACCCCATCACCACGGCGACAGCCGCCTCGCTCAAAACCCCGCACACCCTCACCGTCCTGCGCACCCACCTCGCCTTCGTCACCGACGCCCGACAGCGCGGCGACGAGCACGGCCCCTGGGACTGGACCCCCGAGGTCTCCCACCCCCTCGGCGACGGCGAGCGCCTCATCGCCGACGCCCTCATGCACTACACCCTCACCACAGACCACCAGCGCACCCAGCTCCGCGCGTTCATCGAAGTCGACCGGGCGACCATGAGCAGCGAGCGCCTCGCCACCAAACTCATCGAATACGCCCGCCTGTGGACGTACGAACCGCAACTCGTCGGCCGGCCCCGCACACGCCAGCCCACCCCGGGGCCGATATGGCTGCGCTGGTACCCCGTCTTCCCCCGCATCCTGTTCGTCCTGACCGGGGCCTCCCGTACCGTCCTCGGCAACCGCATCAGCGACCTGCAGGCCATGGCGGCCGAACACCCCCTCGTCGCCGCACTCGCCCGGCAGGTACCCATGGGCGCAGCCATCCTCGACGACCTCGAAAACCCAGGCCCCACCGGCAACGTCTGGAAGCCTCTCGCCGGGGGCAAAGCACGGCCGTGGACCGAGTTGTGACGCAGCCGCCCGGGCAACAGCGGGGGCGCAGCAGGCCCCGGAAAGGCTCCCGAACCGCGCTGCGCGCCTGCGGTTTCGGCATGCGGTACGCACGGCAGTGGGCGGGCAAGGCTCGGACTGGAACGTCACCGATGGGAGCCACTCCCCTCTCACCCTGGTCGAGGTATCCGCCCAAAGCCCGCCCAGTCTGCTGCGGCGACGACATCATCGTCCCGATATGCCTGGCAGAGCCCTGCTTGGTGTTCCTATAGTTCTGCCTCGATGAAGAGACGCGTGCAGTTTACTGAGCAGGCCGGGCGGTTCCGTGACTACCTGCCAGCCGAAGATCGCAAGAAGTTGGTACGTCTTGTCGACAGGATCGCAGCGGAGCCTGAAGCCGCTGCCAGTCACCTTGCTTACACAACCGACTCTGTGACGCGCTCATTGTGGGAAGACCATGTGATGGTCAACTACGTCGTGACCGCCTTTTACATAGTGGTCATCGAGGCGGACATCTACGACGCCTCGCGTGGCTTCAACGAGGTGTAGGCACCTTGCTGGGCCGCTGCCAGCACAAGATTGGCGGCCGCACACACGCCGCTGCCCAGCTCAGCCGCAGTCACCGCCTTCCTCGCGGGCGCTGCCGGTCTGTCGGGGGAGAACGGATGGCACTGACCACCGCCTCGGTGCAAGGCCGTGCGACTGGATACCCTCGCCGCAGCCTGGGCACACCAGAGGGAGACGGTGGGTCAACTACGGACGTCAGCGGGCCCGGACCACGCTGATCTGCTCGTCGGGACAACCCGCCAGCGTCTCACTCAGAGCGGCTTGCGCGGTCGGGTCGATGCTCAGTCCCCCAGCGGATCTTGTCGGCCACCCAGTCCGTGACGTACTGGCTTTGTTCGCGAGAACGGGCTCTGGTCCACTTCGTGTGGTCGCGTACACAGGGGTGACTGTTGGTCTTCGCCTAATGGTGGTTTTGGTGGTCGTAGCCGGTCACCGCGCGCATGACTGGTTGGCCGCGCATGAATCTGGCTCCACTCATCAGGCCCCCTGGGAATCTCATCTAGTCTGGCGTGGTGACTGATGAGCAGGAGCGGGTGCAGCCGTCGGGAGTGTGGGCCACGGCGGTGGGGGTGGCCAGGGTGCGGGCTTTGGAGAGCGAGCGGGAGAACGCGCTGTTCCGCGACCCGCTGGCACAGGCCTTCGCCACCGCCGGCGGCCTGGGGCCCTCCTCGCCGCCGCTGCCCGACGAGGCCGCGCACCTGCGCCGACTGGCCGTGTCGCACTCCATCGTCATCAGGACGAAGTTCCTCGACGACCTGTTGCAGCAGGCCTGTGCGTCCGGGGTCCGCCAGGTCGTGCTGCTCGGCGCCGGCATGGACAGCCGGGCCTTCCGGATGGACTGGCCCAAGGGCACCCGGCTGTTCGAGGTCGACACCGCCGCCCCACTCGACTTCAAGGCTTCGATACTGCGCCAGGAGCAGGCCGTCGCACGCTGCGAGCGGATCACCGTCGCGGTGGATCTGCGCGAGGACTGGGCAGCCGCGCTGGCCGCCGCAGGACACGACCCTGCGGTGCCGACCGTATGGATCGCCGAAGGACTGCTGATCTACCTCCCCGAGGAAGCGGTGGAACTGCTGCTGGCCCGGATCAGCGCGCACTCGGCGCCGGGCAGCCGGATGGGGCTGACGCTGAGCCCGCGCGGCGTGATCGAGCGCTTCCGCGCGGACGCCGAGCCGGGATCGGCGGCGTCCATGTGGCTCTCGGAGATGCCCGACGACCCGGTGGACTGGCTGGCCGGGCACGGCTGGGAGGCCACCAGCCACACCCTGCGCGAGCGCGCCGCCGCCTACGGCCGCCCGATCACCACCCCGCCGCAGAGCGAGGAGCGCCCCGGCGGACTGATCTCGGCCGTCCGCCGGTAGAACGCCTCCTGGTTCCCTAGGCTGCCCAGCCGTCAAACGGCAGACTGTTAGGCACTGTTTCTCGGATCATGTTCGGAGCCAGATCATGAGGGCTGTTGGGCAGTCATGCGTACCTTGATCACCATCACTGCCGTTGCGGCAGTCGCCGCTCTCGCGGGCCCGGCCGCCGCCCTCGCCACCTCCGGCAGGCCGCCGGCTACCCGGGTCACCGCGGATTTCCACTCGTGCGGCTACTACCCGACGGGCCCGGTGCACCTGCGGTCCGGGCCGGGCACGCGGTATCTCACGCCTCCGTGCCGGGATCCTCCCCGGATGCCCAGCGCGCGGTCAGTGGAATGACGACAGCCGCGCCCACCAGGACCCCCACGGCGGCGCCGCCGAAAAAGCCGAATGCGGACGACGCAGAGGGAAAGTGGCTTCCGTCGGCCCAGGCCGCGACGGTGGGGAGGCCCAGGCCGAGAATCACGCCCGCAGAGTTCAGGAATAGTCCAGCACAGGGCTCATCACCCCTATGCCCGCCGACCGCCATCGCACGAGCCCGCCCGCAGCCGCAGCCGCCATCAGCGCGGCAGGGAACTGCCAGGTGAGAAAAACATCGAATCCTGTCATGGCCTTCCCCTCGACGGTTAGAACGCGTCTTTGACTGAGTCCTCGTTGGCTTCGTGGTGACCGTGAGGGCACTGCTACAACGGAGCCGGGGGAATGGACGGGCACGTTCTGTGTCAGCGTGGGAAACATGAGCCAGCCGAAGCAGATGTACCCCCGGTCCGAGGCGCGCCGCCTGCGCGCTCACCCCTGCCCCGCCTGCCGGACGATGAGCCATCCTCGCATCTCAGAACTCCCGAGCCTGCAGCCTGATCTGGACCCGGACGTCCTGGTCACCTGGCTCTGTCCAGACCCGCTGTGTGAGCAGCACGACGGGTTCTGGATCGCCACCAGGTAGCGGCCGACGCCGAACGGCGCCAGGGAGCCTTGCCACGGGCCGAGTTGCGTGGTAGCCACCCCGTGGCCAGGGTTAATTGGAGACCTCTGTTGTATCAGTCGGTCGGACACTAACGGCCGGGCGTCCGTAGCGCTTGAGGTGTACAAGCCGGGGATCGGGCTGCGGATACTTCTTGCGGCGGTTCAGGCACAACTCTCCTGCCTGCACGCCGCACTGCGGACACGGGAAGGTCAGGGCCTCGCGGCGCCTTTGCTCCTGTTTCCGGCGCTGCCGTTCCTGGCGCTCCGCGGGCGTCAGGCTACGGTCCCGGATCTCCTGGTCGGCGCAGAACCGCACATGCAACTGCGCGGCGTTTTCGGCGTCCTTGCGCTTCGGCTTCTGGCATGCCCAACCGCAGTTCGGGCAGTGCGTCACGTAGAACGCACGGCCTGGACAGCGTGAGTCGAGCGGGCGTTGAACGTGCTTACCCTTCCCCGTTCGCGGGCACCGGGACCCATCCGCATGTTCCGCCGTCAGCCTGGGGCGGAATTGGCTGAAGATGATTGGGTCCACGCGCGACATGATCAGTGCCCACCGGTTCATGTGCACGACACCGCCCGGGCAGGGCTCTCCTTCGTCGGCGCCGCAGTCCGGGCACGGCACCGCCGTGGGGGCCATGTCGTCCCACTTGCGGATCACGTCCGTCGTTTCCGTCGTCATGGCGTACCAGTATGCGAAGCTGCCGTCCGGCCAGAACGCAGCGACATGCACGGACAATCGGGCCTCGGCCGATACCGAGGCGCTCCGGCCTCCCTTCGTTGGAGCCTTCCGAACTTCACGATCGCTCCAGCAGCGGCCGCGGCGGCGGCGGAGGAGGATGATGGGGAGGTGCGATTCCCAAGTCTCCGAGAGGGGCTGTCGCGTTGAACGACTTTTCCGATCATGAGACCAGCCCGTACGAGGCACTCCGGCAGGGCCGGACGGCGGCGGATCGTCTGATGACGCGCATGCTGGACGCTGGCGGAATGTTCCATGAGGTGGCGGCAACCCAGGTGCTGCTGTCCACCGCGAGCCCACGCATCCAATTCGTCGAGACGGCTGGCCAGGAGAAGGAGAACGGAGCCGACTGGCTGTGGTGGTGGGTGGACCGGGACGGCACCTGCTACGGGCTCCTCGTCCAGGCAAAGATCTTGAAGGTGCACGGCACGCGCTGGAGCATCGATTTCACCTACAAGACGCCCGGCGACAACAGGACGCAGCTCTCCAAGCTGATCGGGGCGGCAAATCGCTTCCAGGTCCCTGCGGCCTACATCCTGTACTGCGGTGACTCGCAGTACAGGTCGACGCTGAACTGCGATCGCACCCATGATGACGCTCTTTGCAAGGAACGCGACCGGGCCGGGGTGTCCATCGTCTCTGCCCTGGTGGCGGAGACCGCAGTCGGTCTGGGCGGGAGAAGTGCGGGCGTGATGGCCTTCCACGACGCGACCCCTGTCGAAGACATCGCCAGCCCCGACCACCTGGACGCGCCGATCGTGCCTCTCGTGCGCAGCCTGGACGAAGGCCTCGACCGCTTTTTGCGGCAGCCGCAGCGGGGGTCTCGCCGGGTGGCAAAAGAGCTTCTCCGGCCGGTTCAGCAGATCAGGTACGGCCAGTTCGCCGGTGCGGCGGTCATGGACCGCGCCGCTCCTGTCACCGGCGCCCTTTTCGAGAACGTCCCCAACGACTTCGGGCACTTCTCCGTGCCTTACCTCGCGCACGCGCTCCGCGGTCTGCGGGCGGAGGCCCCCGACTACGTGCGCGACGTCCTGGAAGGCCGGACTCCTCCGGCATGGGTCACTGACCACCTCGGCGGGATCGTCGTGATCCCCGACGCGGACGCCCCGACCACGGCATCACCGGCCCGGGCCGGTGGCGCATGACCACGGCCCCTGGGCAGGCCGCGTGAGTTCGGTGCGGCGTATCCGGCACTGACCCACCGACCTGAACCAGCCGCCAGGCTCACTCCTGGGGTCTCGGGGGCGGAGTCATCCGCTCCAGGGGACTCGGGCGAGAACCAGTCCCCGGATGTCGGCGGCGCCGGTCGCCCGGAGCCGGAGCGCGACGTGCTGGAGCTGCGATCCGCTGGTGAACACGTCATCGACGAGCAGGATGGTGGCTCCTTTGATGTCGCTGGTGTCTCCGGTCCAGGTCAGGGCGGCGGCATGCGCGGTGGCGGCCGTGCGCTTCTCGTCCAGCGTGCGGTTCGCGGACCGGGCCGTCTCGGCCTGCTTCACCAGCCGGTGTGCGCCCGGCGGGCTGAGTGGGAAGGCTCGGGTCACGTCCTCAGTGTAGGCGGCGTCCATGATCGCCTCGATGTGCTGGATCGGCTGGCGGCCGGTGTGGGTGGGGTTGCCGACGACGTGGTCGACGCCCCGCATCTCCTCGGGGTGGCTTTCCATCCAGCCGACAAGGAGCCGCCCGAAGATCATCGCCCAGCCGGCCTTCCCGTCGTACTTCAGCTTGTGGATCTTGTCGCGCAGGGCTCCGGAGTACATGGCCACTGCGTCGACTCGGGAGAACCCCCGCTCGGCTTCCGATAGCGCGCACACCCGGTTGCTGCACTGCCTGCCGGGCGCGACCACCTGGGAGCAAACCGGGCAGTGGGGCTCGGCGACCGGCTGGAGGGTGCGGCCGGCGCAGTCGGAGCACAGGCGGGCGGTGCCGGTGATGCGGTAGGCGCATACGGGGCAGTCGGGGAAGCCTGCCGGATCCGGGAGGCCTGCCGTCACAGGCCGGCCAGGGCGAGCTGCTGGCGCTGCTGGCCGGCGGCCTGGATGTCCGTGGCCTGGCCGAGGCGGTTGGTGATGTCGCTGGAGGCGGTGACCAGGATCGCCCGGTCCTCATCGAGCATCTTTTTGGCCCAGGGCTGGGTGTCGGCGAGGGAGCGGATCAGGAAGACGAGTTTGCCGTGCTCGGCGGCCAGGCGGGCCTGCATCTTGGCGCCCGACGTGCTGGAAGCCTCGATGACGACGCTGCCCAGGGTGGTACCGGAGGTGACGACGTTGCGGCGCGGGAAGGTGTACTTCGCCGGGGGGCTCGTGGGCCAGAACTGGCTCAGCAGCGCTCCGTCAGCCGTGAGGATCGCCTTCGCGAGGGGCCGGTTCTCGGCCGGGTAGATCGGGGCGGCGATGCCGGTGCCCATGACGGCGAAGGTACGGCCGCCCGCAGCGAGCGTGGCCCGGTGGGCTGCCGCGTCGATGCCCTTGGCCAGACCGCTGGCGATCACGACGTCGTGTTCGACGAGCTCGCGGGCCATCCGGCCGGCTCGGCGCAGCCCGTCCTCGGAGGCCTGGCGGGTGCCGACGACGGCGATGGAGCGGGCGTCGCGCTGATCGAGCTCGCCGTGGTAGAAGAGGAATGGCGGCAGGTTGCCGATCAGCCTCAGGTTCGCCGGGTAGTCCTTGTCGAGGACCGTGACCAGGCGCGCGTCGGCGTTGCTGGCCGCGGCGAGCTCGTCGTCGACGCGGGCACGGGCTTCGTCCAGGCCGGCGGCCAGGGCCTGCTGCAGCAGGGGGCGGTTCTTCGTCGCGGCACGCGAGTCCTCGTGCAGCTGTCCGTCCATGAGCGCGGCCAGGCCCTCGGGGCTCTGGGCGCTGCGGGCGAGCAGGCTCCAGTCCAGGGAGGTGTCGCCGATGCGCAGCGCGCACAGGGTCAGCAGATCGTGCTGCTCAGCGGTGATATTGAGGTCCATCGGGTGTCCTTCTACTCGTGGCCCCGGGATGTTCGAAGGATGAAGCAAGGTTCTCGGGCCACCTCCATCATGGCGTACGCGGACCCCGTACGGGAGGGAAGGGTGTGGTCGGGTCGATCGTTCGGCTCAGGTTCTCCCCGAGCCGCGTCGGCTCGTCCGAGGGCCGGATGATGGGCACAGTCACTCGGAGTTCTGCGCGGCGGCGATGAAGTGGGACATCGTGGCCTGCAGGGCGCTGTCGGGGCCCGGGCCTGAGTCTCCGGTGACGGGCGTCGTCACAAAGTTCCTGGCTGCCAGGTGGTAGCTGACCTGGTAGGGGTCGATCGTCGTTCCGGGGCGCAGCTGGTAGGCGGTGTGGCGGGAGGCGCCGTACTTGCCGATGGTCAGGGCGATGACCTGTGCCGCGTTGGCGCTGGTCAGGAGGGTGCGGGCCCACTCGATGGACTTGCCCTCGGTGGTGAAGTCGTCGAAGACGATCACCATCTTGCCCTTGAGCTTGCCCTTGTACTTGGGGTTGATCCGGACGGTGCGGGCCTGGGCGCCGATCGAGATGTCCGCCGTGCTCGCCTCGCCCCGGCTCCGCTTCCACCGTTCCAGGCTGGTGTCCGGGGCCTGGCCGGTGCGCTCGAGGAGGTCCTCGCGGTAGTAGGAGCCAACCATCACCTTGGCCTTGGTGAGGAAGCCGGCGAGTTGCTGGCTGACCCGGCCTGGGGAGCTGCTGGGGTAAACGCAGAAGAGGCTGCGGTGGGGCAGGGTGCCGTCGAGGTATGCGGAGGAGAGCAGGCGCAGCATCAGGATGTCGCGGGCGTCCTGGCTGCCGACGGTGATCGTGCGGCCGCGTGTGAAGACGTCTTGGAGCTCGAAGGTCCGGCCGGCTTCCCGGGGGAACCGCACGTTGGGAGGCAGCAGCGAGCGGATCTTGAAGGAGCGGGCGTCGTCGTCGTGGCTGAAGGCCCAGCGGGGTTCATCCAGGAGGAAGTGCTCCAGGAGCTCACCGACGTCCGCCGGCTCGTCAGCCAACAAGGTGAGCATGCCCTTGTTGTCGCGGACGTGGCTGGCCCAGCGGGCGTGGACGTGAACGACGCCGGCGTTGATGCCGGTGCGCCAGTCCCACTCCGAGGTTCCCACCAGGACGATCTGATTCGCGCGCAGCTTTAGGCGGTCGGCGACCGTCAGCAGCCAGGCACCGCTTCCACGGGCCGGCCTGCCGGGGATGTCGTCGCGGCACAGGTGGAGGGCAGGCGCGGGCAGACCAGCAGCCGTCAGGGCGGCTTCGGCGTCGAGGGAGTCGGTCGTGAGCAGTACGAAAGAGATGCCGTGTTCGTCGAGCCACTGAAGGAAGTCGGCGATCCCGTTGTGGGCGTGCCCAGGCGAGCGCAGGACCGCCTTGTAGTCGATCACGACCGCCCGCACCGTGCTCGTCTCGTCCATCGCCGCCCCCACTGCTGTGCCATGATCATGCGCTGACCCTCTCGCCATGATCTCAGCCGGTCTGACCGCGCACCTGCGGTTTCCGAATCCCCCGGTTCTGGTTTCTGCGGCTGCCGCCCGTACGGCTCCGTCAACGGCGGACTCGCCGTCCCAGGCGTCACATCCGCCTCAACTTAGTCAAGTAACCCACTCCTCTGTCCCGCGAGGCTTGTAGGGCACAACCACCCGGCCCCCGGAACGGGGGCATGGACGGTGGAAGAGCAGAACGCCCGCGCGGTGACCGTCGACAAGATCGTGGTGGGGCTGGCCCAGCGGCCTGGGACGGAGCCGCCATGTGCGGGCCGCCCTCAAACGCCTCTACCTCACCACACTCGCCCTGGTCCCCACCGGACGCGGACGTCAGCGGTGGAACAACAAGTGGAAGACCGCGTTGAACGAGTTCGACCGGCTCTTCGACGGCCGCCTTACGGCCGGACGGGTAACAACCCACAAGAGAACTACTAGGCCAAACCAGCGAGAAACACCTAAATCATGATAGACCCGGGGAGTCGACCGTAGCCAGTGGTTGGCTGGCGATCGCCAGTGTTCGTGTCCATGTTGCGGCGTACTGGGCCTTGTAGTGGATCTGGCCGGGTTCTGGTCGCGTTCTGCCGAGATCCAGCGTCTGGTATCCAGAGCGTTCCAGGTCGGCGGTGAGATGCCGCAGGAGGGCGTGTCCAGGCGCCAGGGCGCAGGCGGTGGGGTTCATGGCGGCGAGGGCGGAGTGGACACGGTGTCCGCGGTGCAGGCACAGCTGGGTCGCGACTACGTCCTCATCGAGAGTCAGTGTGGCGATGAAGGCTGCGGTGCTGCAGCGTTCGAGGACGGTGCGCCACGGCTGAAGGCCCTGATGGAGTAGGCCTTCCGGCTGGTTTGGCCGCCTCAGCCGGTGCAAGTATTCAAGGGTGGGAAGGGTCTCCAGCAGTTCGGCGGTGCTCTGGGTGCGGCGGTAGCGGACGCGGTGGCCGTGCTCGGCCAAGTTGTCCCAGACGCGCTGGCGGCGCCGGTGGCCGCGCTGCGTTGTCCGGGAGAGGCCTCCATAGCCGACCGGCAGGGCGATCATGGCGTAGGGCGTCTGGTCCAGGGAGCCGTTCCATTGCACGGCCAGCTGGTGAGCGAGAGCACTGTCGGCCGGAACGTCCGAAAGCTCAACCTGCGTTCCGTCGCGGGCCAGTCCGACCAGGCATCGCACCAGTGCGTTCGCGACGGCCAGGTGTTCACTTCCGGGGCCGACGGCGCGAATGCATTCGGCGGCGGGTGCGGACAGTGGCCGCATCCGGTCATGGCCGTCGTCCGTCACCTCGTATGTCATGGCCATCGCCGCGACAGGTCCACCGCTGTCATGGGCGATCACCATGACTGGGGCGGCCGTGAGGGGCAAGTGCCGTGCCCAGCCTCCCAGCCAGGCCCTGGACTGGTACGGCGTGCTGTGCGGGTCGCGGGTGTAGAGGGTGGGCCAGCAGCGGTCGAGGAAAGCGAGGGCGCGCCGGTCACTCAGCACAGTAGTGCGGATGCCCTGGTGATCGGCTCTGCTCGAGGTGTCGGTGTCGGGGACGGCAGTGGTCATGGCGTTGGACTCCATGGAGGCGGCTGGGGGGAGGATGCGCCCCCGCAGCGCGGCCTTCGGCGTGCGGTCGGGGGCAGTGAGCGCAGCGGTGGCGTTGGAGTCGCTGGTGTAGGCCAGAGGCGCTGCCAGCGCACGAATCCAAGGGATGAGGTCCGCGGTGACGCCGCCGTGTCACACAGGCGGTGTCAGCCCGTGGTCACAGGGTTTGCGGGTGGGCTGCTGCGCAGCTGGATGGTGTGTCCCATCGCTCGCTGTCCGGGAAGTGGCGCTGGTAGGCCCCCAGCTGCTGGTCGTCGTCGGCGAAGAGGTGGTCATCGCGGGCCATGCGGCGGATGACGATAAGCGGGGCCGGCGACCGGTTCACGGCGAAGAAAGCGTTGTGCACGGCCGTGGCCGGGCAGCGCGGGTGGAAGCGGCTGATCATCAGGCCTCGCCGCATCACGTCTGCCTTGACCTCGGCGTGGACGCGGTCGAGTTCGCCCCAGTGATCGGGGGCAAGGCCCTGGAGCAGCACGACGAGGCAGTGCAGTTGGCGTGCGTGGGGAGGCCAGGGGTGGTGTTCGAAATCGTCGACCGCGGTGCGCAGGACTGCGTGGAGCCAAGTCCGGGCCTGGGCGAGGCTGGTGTGCTGGCGGTCGCGGGGTACCAGGTCTCCGGTCGGGGTGTCGGTGGCGGCCCGTACGCGGATGACGCCGTGGCGGCGGGCTGCGGTGACGTAGGGGCAGACGGCGCCACTGCGTCCGAGGAGGGGATGGGCGCGCATGATGTAACTGTCGAGCCAGGTGTCGATCATGGTGCGCTGGGCGGTGGCTGGGCGAGTGAGAAGGATGCGTTGCATAGGGATGTTCCTGTCGCGTGGTTCGGCCTCGTGTCAGGGGGTGCGCAGGTCGCGGCGGAGGGCATCGATCGAAGTCCGTGTGACGTGGCCGGCGGTGACCAGGCGGGCCAGCTGGCCTTCGCAGACGAGGTGCCACTTGCGGGCGACCCGTTCGGCGGGCCGGTCGAAGCAGACGGTGAGGGAGTCGGTGGTGCGGGTGGGGTGAACGCCGGCCAGGGTGAGCTGCTCGACGGCGTACTGGACGGTTGCCAGGCAGCCAAGAACGTGGGCGCGTAGGCCGGAGTGCCCGATGCGCCGCAGCACACACCAGAGGAGCAGGGCGGCCAGGCCGCTGCGGGAGTGGCCGTGCTTCTGGCTGGTGGCCTGGCCGTAGGTGCTGGCCAGCAGGGGCGCCGCGACGTGGTGTCGGCGGGTCAGGACGACGCCGCACGGGATGAGGGCGTCGAGGATTTCGTGGCCGCTGATGGAGAGGGAGTCGACGCCGTGGGCAAAGTTCCAGCGGGGTGCGGAAGGCGCGTGGGCGGCGATCAGCCCGCCGCAGGCGGCGTCGGCATGGACATGGACACCCCCCGCCGTTGCAGCCGATTGACGGAGTTCGGTGACGTCGTCGTACGCGCCGCGCATGACCGTTCCGATCGTTGCGACCACGATGGCTCCTGGGCCGCGCCCGGCGTGGGGACGGATGCGGCGCTGGAGGAGCGCCGCGCTCTTCAGGGCCTGTGGGTCCATTGCCCCGTCACGCGTGGTGGGTATGGTCACGAGCTTCATGCCGAGGAGGTCCGCGGCTGTGGCGACGCTGTCGTGGGCCTGGTCGGAGGCGTAGACGGCGGCGTCGGGCAGCCGACGGCGGGCGGTGGCGAGGCCGAACAGGAGTCCCTCGCTGTCACTGGGCGTGACGTAGCCGAAGGTGTCCTTGGGGCGCGCTTGGGCGGTCTGGGCGATGAAGCGGACCACGGCCTGCTCGTAGGCCCTGGTGTCGATGGTGCAGGCATCGTTGTTGATCGGATCAACCACGCTGTTGAACAGCGCGCCCGTGGCGGAGCCGAGGTCGGGGGAAGCGAAGGCACGGTTGCCGGCGAAGCCAGGGATGCGCGGTGTCTTGGCACGCAGTGCAGCGATCAGAGCGAGGACTTGGACAGCGTCGTCGAGCGGGTCCGAGGGGAGTTCACCGACGTACAGTGCGGTTTCAGCCGGGCATACCGGCGTCCAAGTCGTCCTGCGCTCCGGCATTCCCGGTGCGGCCGGTTTGTTGGCACATATGGGATCGGGTGGCGATGTCATGCGGTTCGCCCGTACAGGCCGAAGTCCTCGGCGGCCCGGATCGCCTGGTAGTCACGGTTGATGGCCCGCATGTCCTCGGCGGCGAGCAGGAACCAGCCCGCCACCTGACCGGCGCTCACGGCGGTGCCTGCGATCAGCGGGGTGTGGGCGGCCACGGTCGGAAGGCTGGTGAGGGTGTGCAGCAGCTCCGGGTTCACCACGCCGTCCTGGCGGGGCAGCAGCGCGACCTTAGTCGTGTGTGCCTGGCGGACCGGGCGGGCCTCTTCGCGCCGGCCGGTGAGAATCAGGTGCACGGTGTCGGCGACCGGGTCGTGGCCGGTCGCCGCGCGGAGCGCCTCGGGCGCGAATTCCGTGCCAGCATCGGTGCGCAGGGCGGTGAGGGTGGGGCCTCGGTCGGGTGTGTAGACGACGGTGACCTGGGCGGGGCCGTAGCGCACGCCCAAGATGGTGAGGGCGCGCTGGGTGTAGCGGGTGAGCGCGCGGGCCAGGATGCCTCGGCGGCTGACCAGGTCGGCTCGGTCAATCTGCCGTTCGCGCGTGTGGCTCTCGCACCAGATGGCGGTGACGGTGTGGGCGTCGTTGCCGTCGTGGGAAGGTCCGCTCATGGTGTGGATACGGAACTGGGTGCCGGGGTGGTGCTCGCGCAGGACGAGCGGCTGGCTGTCGCGGTGTTGCTGGCGATGCCAGGCGGCACGGATGTCGGCGGGTGTGCGGCAGAGCGCCCCGGGGTGTGTCCGGGCGGGGTCAGGGTGTTCCACGACGAGCTGGGGCAGGCGGGTGAACCGGGTCCAGCGCAGGGCCTCGCCGAGGCTGGCCGTGCGGATGAGGCGTGGGGCGCTGAGCCCGGCATCGCGCAGGGTCGCGCTGGTCCAGGCGGTGTCGCGGCGCAGGTCGGCGGTGGCGGGGGCGTTGCCGGGCAGCCCGAGGCGGGCGGCGAGACGGTCGGCCAGCTCGCATCCTGCCGGTGAGCCTGCCACGACGGCTGTGGTGCCCGCGTGGGCGAGGTCACGTGCCGTCCGGCGCAGGCTGCCGGTGTGGGTGATCTGGTTGATGAGGCGCGACGGAGCGGCGCCGGCCTGGAGCGTCCCGGGCAGGGTGACGGGGATGCAGGACCAGCCGTGCCGGGCCAGGGCGGGTGCGTAGGGGGTGCCGGTGTCGGCGGGGGCGATCACGGCGGCGACTCCCGCGGCGGTGGGGGCGTCCGGTCCTGTGGCGCTGGTGCGGGTGGGGCTGAGAATCATGGCGAGACTCCTGGTGGGTGGTCAGGCCGTGCCGGGCTGGATGTGGATACCGGTGCGCTCTTCGACGAGCTGGAGTCGCTTGCGGCAGGAGGAGGGGTCGCCACCGGTGACGACAGCCAGGGCGGTGCGGTCTCGGATGCTGGCGTGGGGCGGCGCGCAGACGTGTTCGCCAGGCAGCGCGGTCCACACGAGCCGTTCCAGCCACGCAGCCTGAATCCCGCAGTGCACCGCGGTGACCTGACCGGTGACGCAGGGGTAAAAGAACCGTACGGCGGCGCATCGGCTCTGGCGGGGCACCAGATCGAGGTCGGCGCCCGTGGCAAGATCGGCTGCGATCTGCGGCAGGTTAAGGCCCGTGGCCAGGTACACAAGGTGGGGAATGAGATCGCTGGCGAGAGTGGCGCCGATCTCCGTGATGCGCGGCCCCTGGTGGGTCAGCCGCATCTGGACGTGGACCACGCCGCGTGAGAGGCCCACCACGGCCACGGCCGACGCGGCGAGCTGGCCGATCCGGGGATCGCGGAGGACGGGGTCGGTGGCGTCCACGAGATGTCCGGTTTCCAGGACTGAGGGCTGATCCTCCGTGAAGGTGCGGCTGACGGCTGCCACGTGCACGGTGTCGCGGTCGAAGACCACGCACTCCACGCCGATCTCGGGGCCGTCCATGTACGCCTCGATCAGCGCCCCGCCTCTACCGGCGCACTGCCCTCCCGGCTGGTAGGAATCCCGGACGGTTACGAAGGCCTCGCGTATCTCGCGAGGGCTCTGGGCACGGTGACCCCCCGCATAGCCGCTGAGAATGCGGGGTTTGAGGACGACCGGTCCGTCGAGCGCGCTCGCGTGCTCGACGGCGGCGTCGGCGTCACCGGCAAGGGCGGGGGTGGTAGAAGGGATGTCGACGCCTGTGAGCAAGGACTGGGCAAGGTGCTGGTCGCGGCAGGCGGTCGCCGAGGTGGGAGTGTTCCCGGGCCCGGGGAAGAGGTGGGCCAGCCAGGCTGCGAGTTCAACGTGCTGGTCCTGGTAGGTAAGGACCCCAGCGACCCCGCGGCCCGTGGCGATTGCCTCTACGGCCCGGATGGCGTCCTCGTCAGAGGCCAGGTCTACCTCGACCGTCACAGCGCTGACGTCACACGCCCACTGCCCCGGTTTCTTATCGAGCAAGGCAATCGGATAGCGGGCAGCAATGTGCTGGAGCGCGTATCCGCAGTAGACGCGGTCACCGGCGCCCAAGACGACGAGGAGCGGCGGGCCGGGGCGGGTGTCATCGGAGAACACAGAGGCGTCCTGACGTGAGGCGGACAGGGCCGGGCGACGCCGGGTCCCTGAGTCGTGGTGGAGGGGGCACAGAAGAGTGATGTTGTCCGGGCGCGCGCGAGCACTTCGGTAGGCGGGCAGCGCCGTTGGTGTCATCCCGAGGCCGACCGGTCCCAACTGGCTGCCGGGGCCGGCGGGGTGGGGTGCCGCTCGGGGGCGAGCGGCACCCCGGCAGCCCCGTCCGTGCGACCGCGCGAGGGGAGATCAGCGTGGTCGCTGTTCGGGGGCGAACTGGACGGAGCTGCGGCATGAAGACCACCAAGGCGCCTGTGGCTCAGCGCGCCGGGAACCCAGGAAGGTCAGGTCCCGCAGGGCTCGTGGTCTATCGGGGGCAGTTCTCGGGGATACAGGTGTGCCCGCCTTCCCCGGGCGAGTGCAGCAGGTCGCCGCGCACCCACCCGACGACGCCCGTGCGGTTCACCCGGATCTTCGCCCATTGCGTGTCGCCCGGGTAGGAGTAGTCCAGGGCGGCACACGACCAGCCCTTGTAAGCGACACCCACCGCGACAGCGCGGGTAGTTGCCTTCGCGCGGACATTGGCCGCGGACGCGGTGATGTAGCAGCGATTGTCGACGGCGTGAGCGGACGTGGCGGTCACGGCAGCAGCTCCCGTGACGGCCACCGTCAGGGTGAACGCGGCAGCAGTGCGGCTTAACGGCTTCACAGCAAAACACTCCATGATGGGTGAGAGGAGAGGTAGGGCCGACGGCGCGGCGAGCGGGCGCAGACAGTGCCCAGTCCACAGGGCACGGCGCGGGCCCGCCGCAGCAGCGGGTCGACTCCACAGGCGGTCAACGCCTCAGTGGACATCCGGTAGTGCTGGTAGTGACGTGGCTGAACGGCGGTGTGCTCGGATCCTTGGATCCCGGCGACAAACCGACGGATGCGGGGATTGCCGTGGCTCGAGGTACTCAGCCACCGCTTCGCCCGCATCCTGGCCATCGGCGGTCGGCTGACTTGTAAAGGAACTTAGGCGGCAGACACCGCGTGCCGCCATTGACTGAGTGCACCATCTGCGAGCCGCCACCTGCCAGTTCTGCACTACGGGCCCCTGTGGGCTTACTGAGGTGCACTGCCGTCGCTCGGGAGGTTCCAGAACTGCCCACTGAACAAACTCAGTGACGTGGCGCCAGGCCTGCCCATCCGCCGCGCCAACGTGGTTACTTCTGGGCACGTCAGCGCTAGGCAGGAAGGGGAATGCGGAGCCTGACGAGTCCCTTCCTCCGTGCCCTGCGGGCAGGCGTGGGCCACTCGGGCACCTGGCCGGTCGGGGCCTTCGGCGCGGAGCGAAAGGCAAGCTATGCCGCGTCGGCGATCACTCAGCCGCCGCCTGGTATCTCCAGGCCATCGGTCACATCTACCAGGGGGATCCCCAGTTGGCCCAGATGAGGGGCATCCCGGCTGCACGGTCTATGGCAGGCCGGCGCGGGCGGCTGGCCAGTGGCTCAGGCTGACCTTTCCGCGACACACTTCGGCGCTGGCCCGCCGGTGAATGGGAAGGCGGGGCGTATGCGCGGGGGGGGCGGCTTTCCTGGTACGTGATCATCCCCACGAGATCCGTCGCCGATAGCGGCAGCCGGCAATCTAGGACGTAGCCGTTGCCGCGTTCCTCCAGCGCGGCGCGCAGCCTCGGGTTGCCGCCGTAGACCTCGTCGCCGGCGGCCCATGCGGCCCGGTGGCCGGCGTCCAGGAATCGCGTGACCATGCGGGCGGCCAGCTCTGGCTTTGTCGCGAACTCCGTCTTGTCACCGAGTCCGGCGGCTCAGCAGCGGTCGGGGTCGGAGTTCCAGGAACGCGGAACATAGAGTTCCCGGTCGATCGCCGCGTGTCCTCGCGGGGTCGAGTAGGCGAGGTAAACGGCTACCTGGCTGTTCTCGACGCGTCCGGCGGTGCCGGTGTACTGGCGCTGGACGCCGACCGTGTCGGTGCCCTTCTTCACGTCGCCGGTCTCGTCGACCGCCAGTACCGCCTGGTCGTCGTGCAGGTGGGCCACCACGTCGTCGCGGACCTGGTCGGCATCCCACTTGGCCCGGCCGAGCAGGTGCTGCATGCCGTCCGGGGTCTTGTCCCCGGCCCATTCGGCGATGGTCCAGCAGTTCTTGCGGGCAGGTCCGACAGCAGTCCAAGCACCAACTTCCGGACTCAGAACCGGGGTTCGACCGTGTGAACCGTCCCGCTATCCGGCTCATCAGGCCCTCGAACGCCTCCTGCCAGTGGGCAGGGTTTACGCTGTGACCTGCGGCCACCGCGTGATCGTTTGTCTTCACACACCGATGATCAACGGGTGGCCACACCCGTCTCCACAGCGCGTCAGGCTCGCGCAGCGTCTGTCTGCCGTTCCTGTGTCAGGAGGACTTGTGCAACGTGGCGAAGTCTGGTGGGTCCAGTTCGACGAGCGGCGGCCGGTCGTGCTGCTGTCGGGAGACGACGCGTCCGGGATCCAGGTGATGCAGGTCGTCGCTCCGGCGGGCGTCGACATTAGCGGTCTGGGTATCGAAGTGATGGTGGGCGCCGGTGAAGGGCTGCCGTTCGAAGGCGTGCTGCGGCTCGCGTTGCCGCGTCCGGGCTTCACCCCTTGCACGTGGCTGACCACCGTGTCCCGGGACGACCTGATCGAGCGAGCGGCCGTCCTGTCCTCCGCGAAGCTCAGCGAGATTGAGAACGCCCTCCGACTCGCTGAACAAGCGCAGGAGCAGACCCCGGCGACGACCGCGAAGCTCAGCGAGATAAGGAACGCCCTCCGTCTCGGTGAACTCGGGTAGAGGGAGAAGGAGCCGACGGCGTGGGCGGTCTCGGCCAGACGGTCGACGCTGTCCGACTGTCGCCTCGGCGCCCCTCACCATCGAGATCACGATCTACGGCTGGAGTAATTACGTGAACCTACCCCCGGGGAATAACGGGGCTCTGTCGCTGATCTTGTGACCCGGCTCTGGGCAATCGCGAGCACTGCGGGAGTCGAGACGCCGTCATGCTGATGACAGTCGGGATCCTGACCCGGTAAATTAGCGATCTTCGGCTGGCGCAAGCTCCCGGAGTCCCCAAAGGCAAACGCCCATGATGAACCTCGATCAGCCCCGCGCACGAATTCGCCTCGACGCCGCGCTGGACGGACTGGCCGTCACCTTCCGCGGGATGACCGCTCACCCCGACGAGTCCAACTGCGAGTGCCACTGGGGCAGCGCGGAAGACCTCGCGCAGCTCAAGGTGGCGGACTCGGAGCTGGACCCCGATCTCCTCCAGCGCACATGGCAGGCCATCGACTGGAGCGATCACGCCTCCGTGCTGCGCCGGATCCTGCCCCAGTTCGCCTCGGCCCTCGTCAGCGGCCTCATCGAGCCCCTCTTCGGCATGGAGGAGGTCGGGCGTTCATTCGCTCTCGGCCACTGGCAGCAGTGGCCTGCCGAGCAGGCCACTGCAGTGGAGGAATTCCTGCAGGCCTGGTGGGCCTGCACCCTCACCGATCCGGATCCCTCCATACCTGCGCATGACCTCCTCGCCCTCAGTGCCGAGGCCACGGGCACGCTGAGCCCGTGGCTCAACACCTGGCAAGCGCTGAGTGACCCTGTAGCCGACCGACACCTGGCCGAAGCGGCAGCGCACTGGGAGTACGAACTGCTCGGCGACCAACTTCCCTGGCGGGCTTGGGAGAACGAGGAAGAGATGCGCGCCGAGCTGACTGCCTGGCTTGTCCGCCACACGCCTGCCCGGCTTCGTGCCTGTGGCGCATCCGAGGATCTACTTCACCGGATACGCCTGCTCGGCGTCACCGGACCCGACCGCTGGGAGGACCCGCACTGGCCCGGCCACCGCTACTGATCCACCGAACCGCACGGTGCTACCTGCCCACCTACCCAGGCACGTGGGCCCAAACAGGCCGCGTCACAAGATCTGCGACAGAGCCGAATAACGCGATCGTCCACACACGTCATCCTCGAGCCGAAGCCGAGCTTGTGCAGCAGGTGTTCCCAGGCGATCCCGGCATGCAGCTCGAACAGGGTCCCCTGGAACACCAGCCGGTCCGGATGCCGCTTTCGCCCGGCATGACGGGCTCGCCGCTCAACCTTGGGCAGCAGCGGTTCGACCACCGCCCACATCTCGTCGTCGACATCCCACGGCTCCGGCCGAGCCACCCCCCACCCCCACCCCCAGGATCAACAGCCCCGGAGTGATCCAACCGCCTCGAAGATCATTTAGTGAGGGATTGCAAGAGCAACAGTGGCCGGTGTTGGGTTGTTACGCGGCGCAGGAGACGCGTGTGCCAGGCGCAACGACGGGGGTTCCGTTGACCAGGTGGAGGGCGTAGAGCAGATCGCGCATGCCGCAGGGCGACGTCAGGTCACGGCTGATGAGGTGCTCCAGAGCCCGCAGCCGGGAGCGGACAGTGGCCTGGGAGATTCCCAGTGTCCGTGCGGTGAGCTCGGTGTGAGCATCGTGGGTCAGCCAGGCCTCGGCCGTGAGGAGCAAGGGGCGCCGGTCCTGCTGCGCGGGGCGCAGCAACGACGCGGCCCACGCCGCGACTTCGGGGGCGGCCAGGAGCGACAGCAGGCTGGGCGGTGTTGCGCAGACGTGGTCCGGTACGGACTGCTGGCGCCGGGTGACGACCTCCAGGGCCAGGGCGAGGGCGATGCGCGTCGTCAGCGTGGCAAGATCCATGTGCAGCAGCTCACTCGCCTTCCCTAGGTGGCGTGTGACGGTGTTGCGGTGCAGACCGAGTCTTCGGGCTGCCTCGGAGTGAGAGTAGGCAAGGGCAAGGGGAAGCGTGTCCCGGAGCTGCTCCCAATCAGCTTCCGCGCGCATCAACGGGCGCAGCAGGCAGCACGCCCAGGCGTAGGCCTCGGGCTGCGGCAGGAGGTCGATCAGTTTGGTCTCCTGCGCGGACAAGGCGACAGAGTCCGGCAGGTGGCGGGCCAGAGCCAGGGCGCCGATGGCTTCCTGGAGTGCGTCGGCGAGCAGTCCCATTGAGTAGACGCCACTGCCCCCAAGGCAGACTGAAGGGCCTAACTCTCGCACAAGCTCAATGAGTTGCTCAGACAGTGCGTCACCCGTATCGGCGTCGGGCCGGACGGGATGGACGATCAGAGTCCGGCAGGCCGTGCGGGGGTCGGGTACCACGAGCGCCTTGCTGGCCGTCAACCCCTCGCAGCGCCGTCTGACCCTGTCGTTGTCGGCCGGGTCAGACTCGAGGACGAAGACCCGGGCGGTCTCGGGGTCGAGCAGTCCCGGGGTGAGCCCGTCAATGATGCGGCGGGCCGTGGCGACCTCGGACTGGAACAGGAGTTCCGCCACGGCTGCGCGCGCGGCCCGGGTGGCGTCGGCGACCCGCCCGTATTCCCGTTGGGCCTGGTCGACCAGGCCGAGGAGCTTGGCGGCATGGCGCAGCATCTGCATCTCGTGGCTGGCGAAGGGGGTGTCTCGGGCGACGGCGAGAACGGGTTCGCGGCCGCGCACCACGCCGAGCGGGACCAGCTGGCTGTGGCGGGCTGGGGATGTCGGCGCGGTGCCGGTGAACGTCTGACGGATGACCAGCGGAGCGAGGTATTCGGCGGCGCTGGCTGGCGATGCCGCATGGACGCGTTCCGGATCGCTGACCATCACCTGTGCGCGCAGGCTCGTGGCGAGCCAGTCGACAATGCGCTGCATGGCCTGGCGGTCGGCCAGCTGTGCGGGGAGTTGCCTGACGAGCGCCGTCATCTGGGAGGCCGTACGCTCGGCGGCAGCCACTCTGCCCTGCTGGATGGTCTCGTGTACCCGGCGCCACGGGTAAGCCGGGGCGGTGGAGACCATCAGTACGATGGCCAGCTCGTCCGCGAGGTCACGGACCGCGCGCGGGAGTACCAGACGCGAGTCGCGGCTGATGGTGAAGACGAGCGCGACGGCGTCGTGTGCGGACATGTGCCGCAGCAGCCGGTCCACCGCCGCCAGGTCGCGACTGTAAAAGCGCCCGGGAGCTCCGGTCAGGACAACGATGCTCCCGGCGGGAACAGGCTGCAGCGGGCGCCCCTCGAGGAGCCGGGCGAGCGGCAGGACAACCAGGCCCGTGACCGGCACGTCGTGGTAGGGCTTACTGCCGCCAGGGATCAGGAATGCGAGCCGTGCTTCCGGGTGATTGGTGGAGAGGGAGCCGAGAGTCGGCATGCGGCACTCCTCGGTAGGGGCCCGTCTCGGCGGGTCGGTCGGGCAGGCAGAAACGGGTGAGAGTCCCTCCACGTGCCGATGGTCCCCGTGCGCTGTACGTGCCGAAGTGCGCGTGAACGGGCGGCTGGATGAGAGAGCGCCGGCGAAGGGCGGAACGCGCCTCGAGTGGACCGTGCGCGTGGACGCAGCATGCGCCGGTTCCCGGGCGCCGGGTCTCACAGGCGTGATCCACTGAGGCGCGGCCGGCTGTGGCGCCCAGGATCCGGGCGGGGCCAGGGTGTCACCCCCCTGGTGAACAATGCCTGCGTTGAACGCGCCAGCGGCGGACCACCCGGGCACACATGTGGGTGCAGCTCTAGCCCGACTCGGCTGTTTCCCTGCCCGATAGCCCCTAACAATCCGTTCCATCACGTCCCCCCGTGGTCTGGCTGGCCGGGTCGATCGCAGCGGACGAGCACAGCGGGCCAGCGCTCGGCACCGGGGTGCACCCGGGCTCTACCTGGTCCGACCGAAGGCCCACCGCTGGTCCACAACGGGCCCCCAACTACTCAGTAGCTGCGGCAGGTTAGACATCCTGTGGGGTTGCGCGCAGAGTATGCAAGGTACAAGGTGGGCACTACCCGCAGGTTGTGCAAAGTGTCGCCGAAAGGGGAGTTCGTGGCACGGGAAAGGTCTGGCCGGACCATCGCGCACCGCGTGCTGGCCAACCGGCTCCAGACCCTTCGGGAGGCCGCCGGGTTCTCGCGGGCACAGGCGGCCGACGCCCTGGGTGCCCACCAAGCGACCATCCGGCGTATCGAGTTGGCCGCGACCTCACTCGACGAGGGCCAGGTCCACACCCTCCTCAAGGCCTACGGAGCCGGGCCCGCCGAGATCGACGAGTTCCTCAGCGACATGGCCTGCGCCAACCTGCCGGGCTGGTGGCACCCGTGGCGTTCGGCGATGGAACCCTGGCAGCAGGACCTCATGGGTATCGAGTCCGCCGCCGAAATGATCCGCGTCTGGGAGCCAGCCTTGGTTCCGGCTCTGCTGCGCACACCCGCCTACGCACGCGCCGTGGAAGACATCCGCCGGTCCGACCTGTCCGCCGCGGTCAGGCAGGCACGGACCGAACTGCTACTGGAGCGCCAGAGGCGCCTGCGCGAGGCGCACACCAGGATCTGGGCGCTCATGTCGGCGACGGCCCTGCACACACAGGTTGGCAGCCCGGCCGTGATGGCCGAACAGCATCGGGAACTGTCCGCCGCCGCGCAACGCGGCGACATCACCTTGCAGATCTATCCCCTCGACGGCCCCCTGCATGCCCTGGCCGGGCAGCCCACGCTGCTGCTCTACCGGGTCAACGTGCCCGAAGTCCCTGACCACGTCGTCCGCGACGGCGGACTGCCGGGAACCGCCGAGGTCTCGGACGAACTCACTACCGTCACGGCGTATCAGGTGCGGTGGGACCACGCCTGCGTGCTCGCCCCGCACCCCAACACATCGATGGAGGCACTGAGATGACAGAGCCCACCCCCAAGTCGACCACAATCGACACGTCCGTCGCGCACAGCGCGCGGGTGTGGAACTACTGGCTCGGCGGCAAGGACCACTACCCTGCCGACCAGGCGGCCGGAGACGCCTACAGCAGCAAGTACCCCAACATCGTCCCGTTCGCCGGGGAATCACGCGCCTTCCTGCGCCGCACGGTCACCTACCTCACGAAGGAAGCGGGGATACGCCAGTTCATCGACCTGGGGGCCGGGCTGCCGACCAGCAACAACACGCACGAGGTGGCACAGCGGATCGCGCCTGAGTGCCGAGTGGTCTACGTCGACCACGACCCGATCGTGCTGTTACACGTCCACGCGTTACGCACCAGCACCAAGGAGGGAGCCACCGCGTACGTCCAGACCGACATGCGCAACACCGAAGAGGTGCTGGCCGGGGCAGCCAAGACACTCGACATGACACAGCCCATCGCCCTGGTCATCAACGACGTCCTCGGCCACATCGTGGACTGGCAGTCGGCCCTGGGCCTGGTACGCCGCTTGGTGGACCAGCTGCCCGCTGGCAGCTACCTCGCACTGAGCCACTCCACGGCCGCCGACGACCTTCACCGCAAGGTCCAGGAGGAGTACAACACCAGCGGCGCGATCCCCTATATTCTCCGCGAACCCTCCGTCACGGTGCAGCTGTTCGACGGCACGGACCTGGTCGAGCCCGGTTTCACCAGCTGGCCCCGGTGGCGTCCGGACCCCACCACCGGCACCCTCACCGACCGCGCGGGGTGGGGCGGCGTGGCCCGGATCCGGTGACCACAGGTGGTGGGGCACTCCCGCCCTCCCCGCTGGGGAAGGCGACGCCGTACCAGCTGGTGCGGCGGCTTCAAAGGGCGGCCGCCCACTCAGATGCGCAGCTGATTGCGGAAGTTGCCGCCGTGGCCGAAGGCTGGGCGGTCCTGGTCAACCGCGGCGGCCGCGCGGTGCACAGCAGCCCGCCCGACGCCGCCGCGGAGGGAATCCGCGCGGCGGAGCGCCCGTTGGCCTACCGCCACCTCATCGTCCGCAAAATGACCGACTCCACCCTCGTCATCAAGCCCGGCTCCGCCACCCCGCGCAAACGCGTCGCGCTGATCCAGTCGACCGCAGTCGACCTGCTAAGGCTGCGCGCAACCACCCGCCAGGTGGAGGAGAGCCACCGCCTTGAGCAGCGCCAGCACCGGGCGGTACTGGCGCTGCTCCTGGCGGGCCAGGCCCGGCTCGCTGCCGAGGTACTGGGCTGCAACGCCCTCACCCACGCGACGGTCTACCGGCTTACCGGGGAAGCCGCCGAGACCGCCTACCGCGACCTGTGGCGCACCGTGCACCCTCCCGGTCCCCCCGCCTCGCCCCGCACCCTGGTGTGCCTGCAGGGCACAGAACTCACCGTCATCGCCCTGCACGACCGCCACGGCGACTCCCACCAGCGGTTCGCCCTCATGGCGCGGATCGCTGACCAGCACCGCCTGGCGGGCGGCACTGCGGAGCCGGTGCCGCTGGACATGCTCCCCACGGCCTGGGCAGAGGCCGCGACGGCGCGCAGCAGTGCGGCCGGGGGCTGCCTGGCGCCTGCCACCGGCTTGGGCGCCTACGAACTGCTCCATGTGATACCGCCCGACCGGCTGGCCGTCTGGTCCGCGCAAGTCCTCCACCCGCTGACCCGCGAGCAGCGCAAAACCCTAGAGGCCTACCTGCGCGCTGGCTCTGCGGCCGGCGCCGCATCGGCTCTCGCGGTCGCGGAAGGCACGGTGCGCCTGCGTCTACGCAATGCCAGCACCGCCCTCGCCGTGGAACTCGACGATCCCGGGACCCAAGCACTGCTCCTGCTAGCCGTCCGGGCACCCGCCTCGCACCCACCTCCCTCGGCTACCCGGCGGCTGCCAAGCCAGCCGTGTGTGCCACCCGAGCTTCTGCGGCCCGAACGCGCCCGCCGCTGGGCATCACAGCTACTGGAGCCCCTGGACCGTCCCTTGCGCATCGCGTTGCGCTGCTGGCTGGCCCACCGCGGCCGCACCGCCCCGGCGGCCGCCGAGCTGAACCTGAGCCGCAGCACCCTGACGCAGTGGCTAGCCCGGTGCAGCGAGGCTCTCGGGCTGGACCTGGCGTCGGCCGCCGTGCGGGCCGAACTCCACCTGGCCGCCGAAACACTCGCCACCGCCGATGACAACCCGGCCACCCTGCCCCGACGCGGCGGCCGCACCTATCGCACGTGAGGACCGCGACCCTCGTGAGAGAGCATTGCTGGGCGTCGACCTCAGCGGCCCACAGAACCCATTCCCCCCACCGGGACCTCATCGTTCGGCGCTAGCCATGGCGTGTCCCTCCGCACCTGTGGCGCCCTGCTCGCCGAGGCCAGCGCTCGCGTCGACCCGCATCCAGCGCTTGTCCTTGAACTGGCCGCTGTCCTGCGGGGCGATCTGGTAGTGGCGGGCCCCTTTCACGAACAGCATCCGGGTGGTCGGCGCCGAGCGCAGGTTCTTGATGCCCGCGCTGGTGGTGTTGATCTGCGTGTCGAACGCGGTCTGGGTTCCCCACGTGTACGTGCCGGTCGCCTCCATCGGCGCCGGCTAGCCCACCCCCGTGATCGTGGCCGTGATGACCGCCGACTGGGCCCGCTCCGTCGTGTCGCTGGTCCGCGCGAGCGCGGCCATCACCGCGCCATTGGCCTTGTCGGCCGTGTCCGCCACCGACTTCGCGGTCTCCTTGGCCTGCTGGGCCGAGCAGGCCGTCAACCCCGCCAGGACGATCGCGGCCGTCATGCCGACCGCCACCTACCGCTTGCTCATGGAACCCACCCCCTGGAAATGCATGCGCCGATGCGCATCCTGCTTGATCACTTCAGGCATCGTTCGCCGTCGTGAACCCGAGCCCCTGCCCCCACCATGCAGGCCGGTCAAGGCTCTGTGTATGGTGCGGAAGAACTATGGCACGGTCCGGACCAATCGCGCCCCTATGACCTTTTTCCTGGGGGAAAAACCATGCGTTTCATCCAGCGTGGCCGCGCCGTCAAGAGCGCGCTCGCCGCCACCGCCATCGCCGCAGCGATGGCCGCCACCGCCGGTAACGCGTTCGCGGCCGGGAACCCGGCCGATGACGCCACCAAGGGCGCCCAGGCCGCCGAGCAGCACCGTGCCCCGTCCGCGAAGGGCAAGCTGGCCGCTCCGCGTGCGGCGGTCGGCGGGGAGCGGACGGCCACCTTCCCGATGGCGGCTGTGGAGCGGGACGGGTGGTTGAACTGGTACTTCCCGGACGGCCGGGGTGGCTTCGAGGCGTCGTGGCCCACGGCCGCCGACTTCAGCGCCTTCAAGCACTACATCCAGGTCGACCAGGACAAGGACGGACAGAAGGACGGTGCCTGGAGTGTCCTGAAGGACGGCCAGCTTCTGTACACCACGGCCAAGCCCAACCAGACGGCGTCCACGAAGGCGATCGGCGGGGGCTGGCAGATCTACAACAAGGTGCTCTCCCCCGGCAACCTCGCCGGAGCCCGCGAGTCGGACCTGCTCGCCGTGGACAAGGCGGGCGTGCTGTGGCTCTACCTCGGCTACAACGACGGCCGGGTCACCGCCCGCACCAAGGTCGGCGGCGGCTGGGGCCAGTACACCGAGATCGCCGGCCAGGGCGACCTGAACGGCGACGGGTTCACGGACATCGTCGCCCGCGACAGGGCCGGCGTGCTGTGGCTCTACGCCGGCAACGGCGACCGCAAGGACCCGTTCAACAACCGCGTCAAGATCGGTGGCGGCTGGAACACCTACAACCGCCTCCTCTCGGTGGGTGACCTCGACGGCGACGGCCGCAGCGACCTTGTCGCGCGCGGCAACGACGGCACGCTGTGGCGCTACTCCGGCAACGGCGACTCCCGCGACCCCTTCGACAACCGCGTCAAGATCGGCTGGGGCTACAACTCCCTTAACCTCATCTGACCGAACGCCACAGACCGGACCGGGCCGGCGCCGGTGACGCGCCAGGACACCTCTCCAGGTGTCCTGGCGCCCTGCGTAGATCTGCTGGACTCTTTCCACGGAAGTTCGCGCGACCCGGGAGCGCAACGCTGGTGGTCTCCATGAGCCCTGGATGACGATCGCCGGTGGCGTACGGCCCGTCACCCTGTGCGCGGCCACACCCGCACGCCGGTGGGGGGGATGGTCCGACCCGCATGTGGCACGCCCTGCTGCGGGCTGTTCCTGGCTTGGACTGTTCTGCGCCGCAGCTTGCGGCCGGGTGAGCTACAGCGACCGGAGAACGGCGACGACCCGGCCGAGGATCATGCCGTCGTCGTCGAGGCTGATGGGGGAAAAGGCCGGGTTGCAGGGCATCAGCCACACTCCGTCGTCCGCGATCCGGAGTTTCTTGACCGTGGCCTCCCCGGTGCCCAGCAGCGCGGCCACGATGTCGCCGAGCTCGGCAGCACGTTGACGCCTGATGACGACGATGTCGCCGTCCCGGATACCTGCGTCGATCATGCACTGGCCAGTTTCAGTGCAAACAGGTCACCGTGGCCAACCAGTGCAACTGGCATCGGGAGCACATCCTGGACGTCTTGCTCGGCAAGCATCGGTTCTCCTGCCGCGATCCGGCCGACCAGCGGGACCTGGACCACGCCGGCCACGTGCTCGGCCTGGACGACCCGCGCGGCCAGGTGCGCGTCGGACGAGGTCGGAACAGGCGCTGCAATTTTTTGGGGACTCGGCGATGCCGGGTATCGCCCGCCCCCGGCCGGGGCGCGCCGTGGCCAACGGGGCGTCGCCACACGGGCGTTGATCGCGCAGGCGCCTCCCCTGGGGGCCGTCACCAACCCGACCAAGGCGTCCGCGCTGGCCAGAGCTCCGGAGAGGGGTACGGGAGCTGCCAGGCCCGTCGATGGCGTTACGGCTTCGCGGACCCGGCCGGCCTCCCGGCGCCGGGCACGGTGCGCCTTCTGGCGGCAGGCGGGGTGGTCGAAGACCGCGTCACGGCGGTGCCCGTGCCCCCAGCGCGAAGCGGGTCCCGCACACCGGGCAGCGGACCACACGCTCGTCCTCCTAGCCGAGGATGACCACGGCGAGCGCGCGGGGCGCGATCGAAGCCGTCTGGCGCCTCGTTCAGGCGCTGGCCGACACGACGGCGGATTAACCCTGCGAAAACGCCGAACGCCCCCGCTCCCCCAGCGGCGCCGTGGAGGGCCGGGCGCTGGCACGGCAGGTCAGGTCTGGCACTGGGAGGTGGCGGCGCTGGACCAGTTGCTCCAGGCGCCGCCCGCCGGCCGGACGTGGACGCGGACCGTGATCTTCGCGTTGACGACGAAGCAGACGCGGGTGGAGCTGGCGATTTCGATGGGGCCGACGGTCGAGCGGCGCTGGACGAGGGTGCGGCCGCTGCCCATCTTGGTCCAGTCGTCGCCGTCGCCGGCGACGTGGAGGAAGGCTTCGTACTCCACGTAGGAGGCGTGGGCGCGGGTGTTGGTGATGACGGTGTGGGCCTTGATGTCGCGGAAGAAGACCTTTCCTTCCTTGAACTTCTCGGCGCTGATGCAGCCGTTGGCGGCGATGCCCTGGGTGGAGACGGAGCCGCCGCAGGCGACGGCGGCGGCGTGGGCGTCGGCGGTGGGGATGAGGACGGCGAGGGCGGTGGCCGCGGTGAGGGCTGCGGTCTGTCGCAGGCGCATGGAGTGTCCTTGTCTGTCGGGGGTCTGAGGCTATCCAGGAGCGGGGTGGGAGCGCGTCGTCCCCGCGAATATTTCTCCCCGGGCCCACAGCAGCGCACCGTGCCGCCGCGGCGCCGGCCGCGAGGACTTCGTGATGGAGCCCGTCTACTGGGACGCTGGCACCGCCCGGCTGCTGCCCCGCCTGCTCCAGGTGCACCTCACGCCGCGCGATCAGCCGGTCGATCGCCATCTCGCCCTCGAAGGCCAGACCTCCACCCGCAGGGCTTCACCGCACCGCCGCTGCACCAGCACCGCCACTCGCCCTTCTCCGGCGGGCTCTCAACGACGACTCCCTGCCCCTGCGAGCCCGGGGTGCCGCGGCGCTGGTTCTCCTCTACGCGCAACCCGTCACCCGCATCGTCCGCCTCAGGGTCGACGACGTCCTCGACGGCGGGGCCACCGTCGCCGTCCGATTGGGAGATCCGCCGTCCCCGCTGCCAGGGCCCGTCGCTGACCTCATGCGGGCTTACATCCAGTCCTGCCAGCACCTGCCCTACGCCAGCAGCAGAAGCTCACAGTGGCTCTTCCCTGGTCGCCAGCCCGGACAGCCGATGAACCCGGTGAGCCTCCAAGTCCACCTGCGAGAGATCGGCGTTCCACCGCAACGCGGCCGGACCTCCGCGATCCGCCAACTCGTCCTCCAGACCCCGGCCCCCGTCATCGCGAAGGCCCTCGGCTACCACGACAAGACAGCCACTCGCCTGGTCACCGAAGCAGGAGGAGCCTGGAGGCCGATATGCACCCGGCGACCACACACGCTGACGGGAGCAACGTGGCTGCTCTGATGGGCCAAGCTCCCGCGACCAGCCCGATGTCAGTACCAGCTGGCAGGCTCTGCCTCCATGAACAAGCAGCAGTTCTGGCAGCTCATTGAGGCGGCCCGCAATCAGGCGACCAATCCGAACGACGGCGAAGCGGTCGCTCGCGAGGCGGCCTCGCTGCTGGCCTCCCGGCCGGCCGAGGAGATCCTCGCAGCTGAGCAGGCGCTGTGGGACCTGATGGTTGACTCCTACACCAATCCTCTGTGGGCCGCTGCTTACGTTGCCAACGGCGGGTGCTCTGACGACGGCTTCGACTACTTCCGCGGCTGGCTGATCGCTCAGGGCCGTGAAGTCTTCGAGCGCGTAGTCGCTGATCCCGATGCCCTGGCAGAACTGCCCATCGTTCAAGCCTCCGCAGCCGACAGCGTCGACCTGGAGGGCGAGGACATGCTGGGTATCGCCTGGAACACACACATCTCGGCGACCGGTGATCAGCTCCCCGCGAGCCCACCCATCATCCGCTACCGGGAGCTGGACCCCACCTGGAACTTCGATTTCGATGACCACGACGAAATGACTCGCCGACTGCCCCGCTTGGCAGCTCTCTATCTGGAGTAACGGAAGCTCGCAGTCACAAGACGAGGTCAAACAGCAGAGAGCGAGACGCCCGGACATCACTGTCCGTCACCTCCACAGGCCGTGAACACGCCTCGGGGGCCGACACAGACACTTCCCGCGCAACCAGCCAGCACCCACACGTCACCGAGCGGCTGTGGCCTCCCACGCTGCGGTGACGCAGCCCTCCTCCCAGTGCCACCACCCCTTGGCCTCACCGTGCTCCAGGAGCTTGCGGATCCGCGGCAGGTCCGCGTCCGGCGGAACATCCAGCGCAACCATCCGGAACTGCTCGATCCCCTCACCGGTCGTCCCGAGCTTGTGGAAGATCTCGAGCACACTCTGCCGGGCAGCAGCCGAGCCGCCGTCCTTCAGCACGATCAACCGGATCGTGCAGTTCTCCGACGCCCGCACCGTCTCGCCAGCCCAACGGACGCCTTCATCGTCGGCCTCCACACGGATGACGTCGCCGCTGGCGACCCCGCGTACGAACCAAGGCGTATTGTCCAGCCGCACCGTGCCATCGCCAAGGTCCACCGCCCACAGGCTCTCCACGCTCGACGGCGGCCAGCCGTCCTCATCTATTTGCATCCGGAAGCAGACCTTCACGTGGTCATCGCTGATGCTCGTCACCGGACCATCATCCACACCGTCCTGGCCGCACCCGCCCGCCTGAATCACGGGAAGCGATCAGCACGCTCGCGGGAAACGATCTGCACGGCCCTCCATTCCCCCAGCCCAGGCCCACTCGTGAACAGCCCCTTTGGCGACGGGCTCGAAGTCCTCGCCGCAGTCGATGACGCCCTGGTTCCGGACTGTTGCACAGGGAGCGGATCTGCTCCGCCGTGACGATGGCCTCCATGGCTCGTCCCGTTCACTCAGCACCAGTTATGTAGCGCTCTTGATGTTCATCGTTGTCTAACCCGTACGAGCTGGTGCCCCTGGGCGTTGGTTCCTGGCTCACCGACGGCCCCGACGGTCACCCCGTCCGTTGGTTTCGCTCGCTGCGGTCGCCCGCACCACCGCACCCGACAGGATGAAGGGAGGTCAACGCCTTGGGCCGGGTCCGCGTGCAGCCGATGGGGAGTTGGACCGTCCGACACACTGCGCCGCAGCGCCGCCCAGCTGCCGGGCAGCACCTGAGAATGCGTACTCATGTGCGAGCCCCCGCCTTCCCTCACGGTGGGGGCGGAGGTGCGGACATGGAGAGCATCGCGGCTCGGTGGCGCCAAGGTTGCCGGTGGTGCGCCCGAGCGGGCGGGCTACTGGTGGCGTTCCCTCTGGTGGGGCTGACGGCGGCGTGCTCGCGTGAGCCGGCAGCAAAGGACCTGCGGACGCAGGACACGTCGCCGCAGGCCGCGTCCCGCAGAGCAGTGGAGGAGCAAGGGATGCGTGCCGTGCTCGCGCGCCTGACCGCTGTCGAGGGCCTGGAGCACGTGCTCACGCGCTTCCGTGACTCCTGCGCCAGGCCTGCCAAGCGCTCGGTTTTCGAGAACAATCCGTCTCCGTACGTCCTCGAGTGCCGCATGGAGGTTGATGCTTACTTCGGTGTCCGGGGGGACATCACTGATGTCCTCACCCGCTTCGAAGCAGCCGACCTGCCCGTCGCGGCCAGCAGCGTGAGGTACGCACTCGACTTCCAGCGTGCACACGGACGGATGCCCGACGGCTCCCTGATGAGCTGGCCTGGCCTCGAAGCCGCAGTAATACGGATCGAATGGGACCGGCCAGATCCGCTCCCGAGCCAGGTCGAGGAACCCCTCCCGTGCTTCCCGCCCAAGGACGAAATCTACGAGCGCTGCTCGATCACCCCCCAAGCCCCGATGAGTGTGGCGACCGCGCGGGCCCGCTACGGCACCGTCCTGGCCCTCTACCTCAGCTCATCGGCCTCCAACGGGTACTACTTCACCGTCCCCCGCAAGAAGTGACCCACCGCCCCGGCAACTCGGCCGTGCTTCAGAACGGGCCGCGGCGGCCCTGGTGGGGCGGGAAGAAGCATGATGATGCCTGGCGCCATTGTCCGTCCCCGAAGAGGCCAAGGACCGCCTCGCGGCGATCGCGGCCGCCGAAGAGCCGCGCATAATGGTCCGGAACATCGGCAGAAAGCACGCTCCGGCTCGGCTCGCTGGCGATCCATCAAGCCAGGAGACAAACCTTGAGTACCGATAATGCTCAGCTGGGCACGGTCGCGCCCGTCCATGTGGCCTACCAGGCGACGGCCGCGGAGTTCCAGGAGGCGATGCGCGTCCTGATGAAAGCCTCTCCCGCTGGCCGGCGCAGCCAGTGGGCCGTTACCGGGATGGGGCTGGTGCTCCTCGCGCTGGGCCTGCGGGTCGACCACCCGGGCAGCGAAGTGGACTTGGGCCCGCTGATGTTCGGCTCCACACTCCTGACGTTCTTCCTGGTGATCGTGCCACGCATGCGGGCCCGGCAGGCTCACCAGCACGGCCAGGCCCAAGGACAGCGCTACATCACCGTGGATGGCTGGGGAGTGACGGCCGCGACCCAGCACGAACGCCAGTGGACCGCCTGGGCCATGTTCTCCCGCTACGTGGAGACACCGAACCTGTTCGTGCTGCTCAGCGCCGACCAGAAGTGCATGACCCTCCTGCCCAAGCGGGCATTTCACGAGCCCGGCGACGCCGACCGGCTGCGGCAGATCCTCCACCAGCAGCTGCCCCCAGCCGCCGCTACGTCTGCCCGCTGAGCGGCGGCGCCCCCACCCCGCTACCCGGCAACCGTCTCCAGGGGCCACCGTATTTCACTGCCAAGGCCGCGGTTCGTCGGCCGACGGACTGCAGGCAAGATCGGCTCAGGAATCCGTCAGGCCGTCAAACTGGGCGGCATCTCCTGGTCTCCCGTCCCTGCCGCTGCGCCGGCCACTGCCGCGAAGGCCTTGAGCGCGGCGAAGTCGCCGTCCAGCAGCCCGATCTGCGGGTCGACCCGGCGCAGCAGGGCGGGTCCGGCGTGGTGGGAGGCGACATAAGCCTGGTCCTGACTGGTGATTTCGTCGTCCGCCCATGCGAAGGCCTTCCCGTTGGCGTAGGCCACCAGAGGTTCTGTCTTCCAGTGCAGCCCGTCAGGCCGTGACCGGGCCTCCGCCGCGTCGCTGAAATCGATGTACGGGAGGATGGGCAGGCCCAGCACCGGGCTGATGAAGTCGTTGGCCTCATCCCTCCAGGTTGTTGCCCAGATGAGGGTGTAGCGGTCGGCGAGTGCCAGGAGAGCGGGTCCGTGGTCGGGGTTGAGCCATACCCGCAAAGGCTTGCGGCGCCCGGGAGGCTTGTGCGTCTGCCTCAACTCCCAGCTCGGCGGCATCACCCGGTGGGTGGTGTACCCGGCGGGGCGCCGGTGGGGCTTGGCCGCATAGGGGTTGAGTGGCCCGTCGACGTCGAGGAAGCACAGCAGACTGCCAGATGAACCGTCCACAGCCGTCACCTTCCGTCATCCTGCCGCCCTGGGCGGTGCTGATGGTTGCGCGGACGGGGCGGTCCCTGGTTCCCCATGGCACGCAGCCCGCGCCGGTGGGCCCTCGTACCCGGGCGCGGCGACCCCCAGATGCCGCTGCCGGAGATCGGCGTGCTCTGACGATAACGGCCGTACCCGCCAACATCCTCTCGTTTTCTCCACCATCTCCCTGAGAAGAACAAGCCGGAGGGCTCCCGCCAACTCCCAGGACCCGTCTTTCGGCTTGGCCAACAGGCGCCTCCAAGAATGTCTCCAGGCCCTGGCTACGTGGTATCTGCACCCTGGCTGGACCGGAAGCACGCCACCGCCGCCAGTGTGACGGTTGCTTTGCTGGGAGCGGCACCGCCTTGAACCAACTGGCCTGTCAGTGGGCGCGGTTAGGGTCGAGGCTGGAAGCAACAGGTGGCTGAGCGGGCAGGGGGCGGTGTTGTCATGGAGGACGGTATTCAGTGGCTGGTCGACCTGGACGATTGGATGTCCAGTGTCGTGTTCGCGCGCGGGATTTCCCCGCGGGAGCTGGCGGTGCGGATGGGCGGTGCTGCGGATGCGGCGAGCAAACCGATCACCGACGCCGAGGTCAATGAACTCGGCATGATCGGATACCGGCCGGACGGGGACGGCGACGGCGTGGTGCGGGTCGGGGCGTGCGCTGGCTGGTCGTTCGCCCTGGAGTACGGCGACTCCACCGGCGGCGAGCTGCTGGTGGAGATCTCCCGTAACGGCGTGGAAGTCATCCATTACCTACCGATGGGTGAACGTCCACCTGCCACCGTCCGCTATGCCCGCGATGGCCGGTACGTGTGCGGTTTCGGAATTAGGGAAGAGAGGCACCGCTGGGGTGCGGAGCCGGATCTGCTGCTGGCCGAGCTCGTCGCAGCAGGGGTGCTCGCGCCCGACGGGTATACGTTCTGCGCGCCGGAGGATGAGCATTACAAGATCACCTATCGGCGCAGCCTCGCCGTGGTCGAGGCACGGTTCGGCCTCTCCCTCTCCCCTGCCTACCTCAATGAAGCCCGCCTGCCCGCCTATGCAGTCCGGGGGACCCCGCGCATGAACACCCAGGCAGACCCCGACCTGGACACCATCCGGAGCTGGGCCCAAGCCCAGGGCTACACAGTAGACAGGATTGGCCCCAAGCGGGTCCCGGCCGACATCCGTGAGGCCTACCACCGAGCGACTGGCAACTGAGGCTCGACCGCGTCACTGGACGCTGCTGTCATGGAGCTGAATATCCTTCCGGCGGCAGGCCGTCTGGCCGCCGTTGTGACGAGGGCGCGCGCGTGTGCGGGCTTGTCAGTGAGTTGCCCAGGCTGCGGAGCAGTTGTTACGGTCACGCTGGCGCGAGAGACACGTGATCAGCGGGACAGGGAGGTTGATGAATATGGCTGCCGTCGGCCGTCTTCAGCATGCCCTCGTCCGGCCCGCGCAATAGCAGAGCGCGGCCCGGGTCGTTCCAACGACCAGGAGAGACACGTGTCTTCCTCTTCTTCACCCGCCCACACCGACGTGATTACCAAGCGCCTGATCCTGCGGCCCTGGACCACGAACGAGGCCACTGCGGTCCTCGACGACGCCAGGCCCACGCACTGGGCGGGCGACTTTCCCGCCGAAGGCGATCGCGTGGTCGCGGGCCTCTTCGGCCAGCACCCCGCCTGGCTCGACGCATATGGTCACCGTTTGATCATCGAGCGCGAGAGCGGCTTGGTGGTGGGCTCGATCGGCCTGTTCTGGCCGCCCAGCGAAGGCGTTCTCGAAATCGGATACGGCATCGTGGCCTCCCGCCGCGGCCGGGGCTATGCCCCTGAGGCCACCCAGGCCCTGGCAGAGTTCGCCCTCACTGCACCTGAGGTCCACACCGTGTCCGCCGATGTGGAACTGTCCAACCCGTCCTCGGTCCGCGTGCTGGAGAAGGCCGGCTTCCATCGGTGGGCCACCGAAGAGAACGCGGAGAACATGGCCCGGTTCAGGATCACGAGTCCGGACCGCTCACGGCGATGATCCCCGGGGCCGTGGAGGCGATGCCTCCACGGCCCATCGTGGTGGCGGAGCCACGAGACAACCAGCGTGATCGGAGAGACAGAACCTAGCCCGCGGCAGGCGGGGCGGGAGCACCCGGTCGGCGAGGGTGCTCCCGCCCCGCCTGCCGCGGCGCTGAGTGACCGAGGCTCGGTGCCTACCGCGCAGGCCCACCGCGGAACCGGCTGCGTACGTCACCGCCGCAAGCGTTGGCCGCTTCCGCTGCGAACACCCGTCACCCTGGTCACCCTCGGGTAGATACACCGGTAAGCCCCTGCCCTGGTGGGGAGAAGCCCCAGATGTGGTGAGACGGGGACGGCCCTGAATTCCAGGCGCCCCAGGGCCGCCGGATGTCGGGCGATTGTGCGTGGTGGCAAGTACTGCCCGATGTCGTCGTGCATGGTGGTTCGCTTGGAGTACCCACTGCTGCTGGCGGCTCAATGTCAGTGCCGGGTGCAAGGATCGTTGCATGCCTATGTGTGACTACTTCTCGGCTCCCGATGACGAAGCGGCTGTCGGCGTTCTCGATCAGATCGGTGGACCCGACGCTTCGGGATTCGACGTGATTTCCCTCAAAGGGATTGATCCGAGCGTGACGATGGCCTCCCTCGAAGCAATCCTCACCCGCTGCAGCTACGACGAAGCATCAGCACGGCCGCGCGCCGGCCAGATTCTCTCGTCGCCCGATCACGAGAGCGCGTTGATCATCAGCCTCTCCGACACCCTGCAGGAGGCTCTGGCCTCAGCCTCGCACGAGCGGCTGGCCGAAGCCGGCGGCGCGTGGGCTGTGACGGATGAGCTCCAGGCGTACGGAATCACCGCCGACACCGCGTACGAGGTGCTGGTCCTGCTGTCGGGCCTGGCCAACCGTGCCAGCGATGGGCGGCGCCTGTACTGCTGGTGGGCCCTGTAGGCGGGATGAGCGCCATGGAGATGAGCAGGACAGCAGCGGTTGCCCTGGTACAGCGGATCATGGAGGCGGACTTCGTCTCCGAGGCGGAAGCCGACAGTTGGCTGGAGATGCTGGACCGGGCGTTGGCGTGCCCGACCGGCTACGTCAGCGACCTGATCTTCTGGCCGCCGGAAAGGGAACTCTCGGCCGACGAGGTGGTCGATACAGCTCTCGCGTATCGACCGATCGCCCTGTGAGACCCACGGCTGCAGGCGCGCCCAAAAGCGGGAGCCGCTGTGTGTCCGCGGGTTGTCCCCGGCGTCACTCGCTGGTTGATCAGCTGGGTGAGGAGTCCCCGGGGATCTCGCCCATGGTCGATCGATCCGACATCGCGGCCCCCAGTTCCGCCTCGTGCTCGTGCTGTGTCACGTAGCCGGTAGAAGGTGCGGGTGTCAGGACTGAGCGGGAGATCGGGGCGGGCTCGGGGCATGGCGACGGTCGTAATCGCCGAGGTTGTTGCCCGCGCAGACCGGTGGCCGGCAGTCGGCAGTTCCGTCATCCGGCTGTCATGCGCAGGTCCGGCGTATCCAGCCATGTCCACTGATCGGTGGACGTGATGGTGATGCCGAAGCGAGTCCGTACGGGCTCTCCGGCGCTCTGCCACCACCGCATCGCAGCCTCGGCTTCCTCCCACAGGCGGCGGGGCCCGAACTGGGCCGTCTCGTAGGTGGCGGCGCCGGGGGTGTAGTCGATGCTCGCCCAGGAACCGGTGCGGTGGTCGGCGAGCCAGAGGGTGAACTCGTTGTTCGGGCCGTGCCCGACGCTGTAGCGGCAGTCGGGGACGAGCAGGCCGGTGACGAATGCGGCGTTCTCGTCGCCCAGCACGCGGCGCGGGTCCAGGCCGGTGTGGCTCACCTCGGCCGGATCATCGTGGTGGATCACGGTCGTGACGTCGCGGTGCACCGCTTCGGCTCGGTTCCACATGAACGCGCAGTCACCTATGACCGGCCCCGAGGCGCTGCCGTCGGCGTGCACGTCGAGGCGGAGGAGGACACCGTTGTACAGACCGGTGCCCCACGGCAGCACGATCCGGCCCCCGGGCCGCGTGTGGTTGACCAGCGCGTACGGCACGCTGCCCAGGGCGCAGGTGACGATGACCCGGTCCACGGGCCGCTGGCCAGGGGCAGCGGTAGTGCCGTCACCGGTGATGACATTGGGGTGGTGGCCGGCCTTCGCGAGGCGCTCGCGGGCGGTTTCGGCAACAGCGGGGTCGATCTCGATGCTGGTGACCCGTGCATCGCCCAGCCGGTGAGACAGCAATGCGGCGTTGTAGCCGGTGCCGGTGCCGATTTCCAGCACGCTCATGCCGTCGGCAACATCGAGGGTCTCCAGCATGGTGGCCACGACGCGCGGCATGCTCGACGAGCTCGACGGTACGAGCGCGAGTCCGTTGTGCTCGTCTTCGACCTGGGTGACGAGTGCGACGTCGTCGTACACCAGCGAGAGCCACCGGCCGGGATTCTCATCACGCTCAAGGCGCCGGTAGCCGTCGTCTGCCTGTACCCAGATGCGGTCGGGAATGAAGTCCTCACGCCGGACGTAGACGAACGGCTCGTACCAGACCTCCGTGAGGTAGCCGTCCGCGCGCAGGCGGTGGGCGAGTTCCTCGGGCCCGGTCACTTCGGCTTTTCGGGGCGCTTGGGGTCGGGGGGCGGGATGGGCCGGCCGGGCTTGTGGCCATCGCTCTCCGATGGATCGGGCTTGCCTCCGTGCCTGCCCACAGGAAGACTCCCTCCTCGTCGCTGTGCGTGCTCGGATGGTAGCGGGGGCCGCCGCAGAGCCAAAAGGGCACCGCGAGGCATCGGCGGCAAAGGGTGCTTGAAGTGCGTCCGCCTCCCGGGCAGTTCCCTGGTGAGAGCAGTGGAACGAGCGCTGGGTGTCGTGCTACCGCGCGGCGTAGCCAGGTGAAGCGCTTCGTTGCGAAGTCGCCCGGGTTCCACCGCCCCGCCGCCCTTCGGTCAACTCCTTTCGCAGGATGGCCACACAGCCCCTTCAGCTACGAGACACAGGCCAGGGACCGGGATCGCGATGTCGGCGAGAGGATTACCCGGCTGCTGCGCCTCGGGCATGCTGCCCTTCACGACGCCAGCGGCGAGGACGAGCAGGTTGCGCTACGCGAGCTCATCAGCCTCTACAACCTCCACCAGGTCTAGCTGCGCCGGGCGCTGCCGGTCGACTCGGTCCCCAGGAACCGGGCGGCCTGAGTGGTCGTCCACAGAGTCCCTGCTTCGGGCTCGATCACCGGTCCTCGTCGTGGTCGCTGCCCCGCAGATAGCGCCCAGATTCCAGCGTCGCCCTTTCCGCGCGCTGAACAGGACGGCAGGATCACTCACATGAGGATCCTGGTCATCGGCGGCACGTGGTTTCTGGGTAAGAGCACCGTGGAGGGAGCGCTCGCGCGGGGCTGGTCGGTCACTACGTTCAACCGTGGGCGCTCCGGCCGTGATGTTCCCGGTGTCGAGCCGGTTCATGGTGATCGCACCTCTCGTGGGGACTTGCACCGTCTCGCCGGGCATGGCCCTTGGGATGCCGTGATCGACACATCAAGTTCTGACTTTCCGCCGCGGGACGTGCGTCTGGCGGCCGTGGCCCTCCGACGCGCGGCCCGGCGGTGGGTGCATATTTCCACGGTGTCCGTCTATAAGGGGTGGCCTCACATGCCTCTGACTGACAGTTCGCCGTTGCTGGAGTGCCCGCCGGACGCGGATGAGTCGTTCGGATACACCGGTGAGGACGGCAGCCCCACCGTGTACGGGTTTCAGAAGGCCGGTGGCGAGCGGGCGGTCCACGAGGCTTTCGGTGAGGCGGCGGTGTTCCTTCGGCCGGGGGTCCTGCTGGGGCCCGGGGAGTACGTGGGGCGGCTGCCGTGGTGGCTGTCGCGGGCCCAACGCGGGGGGAGGATGGTGGCGCCGGCACCGCGTGAGCAGCGTATTCAGCCTGTTGACGTACGAGATGTCGCGGCTTTCGCCCTGGACCAGGCGGTGGGGACGGCGGGCGGTGGCTTCACTCTGGCCCACCCTGACGGCATCTCCTTCGAGGACTTCCTCCGTGAGTGCCTGGTGGTCACGGGCGGCGCGGGCAAGCCGGTGTGGGTGGAGCCGGAGATGCTGGCCGGGCACGGTGTGAAGGAGTGGACTGAGTTGCCGTTGTGGCGTACGCACGCGGGTGCGTGGTCGGTCGATTCCAGTCGGGCGGTGGCGGCTGGCTTCCGGTGCCGGCCGGTGGTTGAGACCCTGCGTGACACGTGGGCCTGGCTGGCCGGTGACGGACGCCCGGTGGAGCACCCCCGGTGGAAGGAGCACGGTATCGCCGCGGACAAGGAGGCGAAGATTCTCGCCGCCTTGGCCCCGTCATCCTTCGAGCTGTAACAGTGCCGATCCGGTCAGCTGATGGGCGCTGGCGGCTCGGGTGAAGTCCTCGATTTGTTGGCGAAGTTGTGCGGGCTGCACGGCTCCTCGGAAGGCCGGTGAGGTGAGGAGGTGCTGGATCTGGCTGGTCCGGGCCAGCACGCCGGTGACACGTTGGTCAGCTGGGATGTTCCACAGCGGCAGCAGGGCTTCAGCGGCGCCTTCAACGTCGTCGCTGAGCAGGCGTGCCATGCCAAGGTCGGCCGAGGCGCCGCCCAGGACGTGCGCTGAGCGGGTCTGGGCTGGCTGCTGGTCGATGAGCTGCAGTGCCTGGAGTGCCGAGATCTCGGCCTGATTAGCGTCGTGGACGAGTAGCGCTGTCGAGCTGTTGGACATGGCCAGGCGGTCTGCCGGAAAGCCGAATTCTCCTCCGACGCCGTCGTGCAGGTCATCGCGCGTGCCGTCATCGACGTCTTCGGCCAGCCTCAGGGCATGCATGGCGGCGTCGCGGTCACCGAGGTGGCCGAGCGCGCGTGCCTCGATGGCGAGCAGGCGCCTGCGGGCGACGTCACCAAGTCCGCCGTACGTCTGGGCCCGGCGGGCTTTCGCGACGGCTTCGCCGGGCATCGAGGTGAAGTAGGCGATGTAGGCGAGGATGCCGTCGGCGTAGGCGCGCAGGGGCTCGAAGCGGGCAGTCTCGGCGTAGAGGTCGGCTGTGCGGGCCAGGCGCCGGGCGCCGGCGAAAGCACCGAGGTCGAAGGCCGCTACGGCAAGCAGAGCCATGGTCTGGCCGGAGAGCAACAAGAGCCGCTGCTGCTGTGCGGGGACCCGGGTGTGATCACGCTGGTCTTGCAGTCGCGCCTGAAGAGCGTGGCCGCGCTGGAGGGCGGTAACGGGGGCGAGGCAGGCGTAGTCGTGCGCGAGCCCTGCCACATCGTCGGTCAGCTGGTCCAGGCTGGTGTCGGAGATCGACGCCGCGGCGGTCGCGCTGGCGTCGTGGTGGGCGTCTTCTGCCATCATGTTGATCTTTTGCTCCAGGTCGAACGCGGTGGTACGGGCATCAAGCTGTATGGGTGGCCCGAACAGTTCGGCAACGGGCTGGCCGAACATGGCCTGCAGAACGCGGCAGGTGTCGGAGCTCAAGGAGAGCGGATCGACGTTTCCTGCTCGCCATCGCTTCGCGGTGCGTTCACTGCAGGTCGGATCGTTGGAGCCCTTGCCAATGATCTGGGCGGCCGTGGTCGAGAACAGGGCGACCATCTCCGGGACACCCAGGCTGCGTTCCATGCACAGCTGCTTCAGCAGGGTCGGCGGTTGTTGCCTCACGTGTTTGTAAGCACTTCTTTGGGCTCCAGTGCACGGATCTGAAGTGGCCCCGTGGGGTACGAAGTTGATCTGGCTCCACCTGGCGAACACGTGCTGTGACGTGCCCTCTTTGGAGTGAATGCACTGCTCTGTCCGCCCGATGACGGCAGGGTGTGTGCGTCGATCACGGTCTTGTCGGAGGCCGTGTGTGTTGATCACGGTCATGTCGGGAGGCCGGGGTGGGTTTGTCGCGCGCTGAACTGTTCGCCGCGATCCGGAGAGACAGACGTCTCGATCCGGAGCTGTCGCAGCGGGCTCTTGGGGAGAAGTACGGAGTGCACCGCAGGACGGTCCGTCAGGCCCTGAACTCCGCGGTCCCACCGCCGAGGAAGAAACCGGTGCCGCGGGCGACAGTCCTAGACCCGGCCAAGGCCTGGATCGACGCGATGCTGCGGGAGGACCTGACCGCGCCACGCAAGCAGAAACACACGGCCCGGCGGATCCATCAGCGTCTCGCCCAAGACCACGGCTTCGACCAGGCGTCGTACTCGACGGTCTGTGACTACGTCCTGATCCGGCGCCCGCAGATCGAGGCCGAGGCCCGGGAAGGGCACCGGCACATGAACGGGATGGTTCCCCAGGTGCATCTTCCCGGCGAGGAAGCGGAGGTCGACTTCGCCGATGTGTGGGTTCGGCTGGCGGGCGAAGTGGTCAAATGCCACCTGTTCACGCTGCGGATGTCGTACTCGGGCAAGGCCGTCCACCGGGTCTATGCCTCACAGGCCCAGGAGTCCTTCATGGAAGGGCATGTTGAGGCGTTCAACGTCCTGGGCGGAGTCCCGGCCCGGCACATTCGTTACGACAATCTGAAGCCGGCGGTCAACCGGATCTGCACCGGCCGCAGCCGGGTGGAGTCGGAACGGTGGGTGACCTTCCGTGCCCACTACGGCTTCGACGCCTTCTACTGCATCCCCGGCCAGGAAGGCGCCCATGAGAAGGGCGGCGTCGAGCACGAGGGCGGACGTTTCCGGCGCACGCACCTCGTTCCGGTTCCCGACGTCGCCTCGTTGGCCGAGCTGAACGAGAAGATCACGGCGATCGACGCGGCCGAGGACACACGGATCCTTGCGGGCAGACTGACCACCATCGGCTTCAACTTCACCATCGAGAAAGACGAATTGCTGCCGTTGCCGTTCGAGGAGTTCGAGTGCGGCATCACGCTGACGCCGAAGGTCGACCGCAGCAGCCGGATCACGGTCCGTCAGTGCCACTACTCGGTGCCCGCCCGTTTCATCGGGCAGAACGTGCGGGTGCTGCTACGGGGCAACGAACTGCTGGTGTTCGAACGGCGGACGATCGCCGCCCGTCACCCCCGGCTGACCCGGCGGGGCGAGTTCCGCGACGAACTCGACCACTACCTCGAGATCCTGCTGACCAAGCCCGGCGCCATGGCGGGCTCCACCGCATTGGCAACCGCCCGCCAGAACGGATCGTTCACCGAGGTCCATGAGGCGTTCTGGGCCGCGGCCCGCACCGCGCACGGCGACGCGGCCGGGACCAGGGCCCTGATCGAGGTCCTCCTGCTGCACCGGCGGATGCCGGCCGAGGCGGTCCAGCTGGGCATGGCGGCCGCGATCCGGGCCGGTGCCGCCACCGCAGACGTCGTGGCCGTCGAGGCCCGCAAAGCCGCCGCGCAAACACCAGAGGTGGCCGAGGAAGGAGGCGACGGAGACGATCCGCCGCCGTGGGCCAAGCCCAGCGGGGTGGTCTCTTTGGCGGCCCGCAGAGCCCAGCTTCCCGAGGACAAACGCCCGCTGCCGACCGTGAGCCACTACGACCAGCTCCTGACCCGCCGACCGAAAGGCCTTGCATGAACACGACCGCCGCACCCACCCGCCAGCACGTCCCTGGACCCCGCCGGGACGCCGGACCCGAGGAGGCCGTGGACACGGCCATCGACGAGGCATGCCGCAGCCTGCACCTGCCCACCATCCGCAGCCGGGTCTCGGAGATGGCCGAGGAGGCGATGCGCCAGCGGTCCAGCTACAAGGACTTCCTCGCCGACCTGCTGGAGGCCGAGTGCGCCGAACGCGAGGAACGGCGCAAGCAGCGGCTGGTCAGAGACGCCAACTTCCCCCGCCCCAAGCGGCTGGAGGACTTCGACTTCGCCGAGAACCCGAACGTCACTCCGGAACTGGTCGGCACGCTGTCGGACCCGGCCTGGGTCAAGGCCGGGCAGCCGCTCTGCCTGATCGGCGACTCCGGCACCGGCAAGTCCCACCTGCTCATCGGGATCGGCACCGCCATGGCCGAGGCCGGGCTGAAGGTCCGCTACACGACCACGGTCAACCTGGTCAACGAGCTCGCCGAGGCCGCCGACGAGAAGAAGCTGGGCCGCACCATCGCCCGCTACGGCCGCGTCGACCTACTCTGCCTGGACGAGTTCGGCTATCTCGACCTCGACAAGGCCGGAGCGAAACTGCTGTTCCAGATCTTCACCGAGCGCGAAGAACGCAGAGCCATCGCCATCGCGTCGAACGCCCCGTTCTCCGAGTGGAGGCAGACGTTCACCGACCCCCGGCTCTGCACCGCGATCGTCGACCGCGTCACCTTCAACGCACACATCGTCGAAACCGGCACCGACTCCTACCGCTTCGCCCAGAGTCAGAAGAAGCGACGCCGCTGACCTCGAACGACAACCGCGGCCGGCCTCCCTCACGGGAGGCCGGCCGCAGCCGTTTCGGACCCAGCCGCCAAGTCCCAGTGCCGACCAGGCCATCGCCCGTTCTCGTCCAGCTGCCACGGGCACTGGGCGGCCCGCAACCTGAGTCGAGTCGGGTCGGCAGCCCTCCACGCACCTGTCGGGGGCACGCTTTCGGAGGTCTGACCGAGACTCCAAAACTACCGCGCCGACCCCCCGTCCCGGCCAGCAGAACCACTCGTTCGAAGTGGGGCCAAATCACCTTGCCGCAGGGGCGTGAATCACACCAATACGCGCCCCCACCGGCCAGCCAGTGGAGCCAAAAGAACCCCGTGCACTGGAGCCAAAATAAGTGCTTACAGACACTCACGTCTCCCCCAAGGGGTTCACCGGTCAAGGGACTCGTGTCATTCCTCTGCACGAAAGGGGATACCGCACTCGGCCCCCAGTTCAACACTTGTGCAGAGATTGGCACTTGAGTGGCCTGGCGACGTCCCCGGGCCCTGGCAGGGGCCGCCCATCTGGCACCCGCACGACATGGCGCTGTCACTCCCCTCGGGGCCAAGCTGATCCCCCTCACAGGCAGTGGACGATCACTCCGTGAGCGAGCCTTTCAAGGAGAGAAGACCGTCATGGGACGTACGAACGGGACCTCTGACAGCGACCAGAGCGAGGAGGGCGACATCCACGGCGCCGGACAGGGCGACACCGGCAACGGGCAGGGTCACGGTAGTGACGAGGACCGCATGGGCGGCGGCGCCCCCAGCGACAGCTGAGTGCGGCAGAAGGGGACGAACCCGATGGACGAGCAGCAGCACATCACCCGGTGCATGGAGATCATCGACAGCTACCGGGCCGGCTACTTCCAAGGCCGCTCCTGGCTGCGCAAGGCCTTCCGGTCCGTCCCCCGTGCCCACTTCGTTCCCGACCTGGTGTGGTGGCCCGAGCGGGACAAGGACGGCCTCTTCCCAGTGATCGACCGCACCGCTGAACCCGAACGCTGGCTCGAAGCCGTCTACACCCCGCGGATCGCGCTGATCACCCAGATCGACGACGGCAAGATCACCCCGCAGGATGGTCCAGCCCGATCGAACGCATTCACCTCCTCAATCTCCTGCTCCGCCGTCGTCGTGCAGATGCTCCATCACCTCGATCCGCAGCCGGGCGAGAACGTGCTGGAGATCGGGACCGGCACCGGCTACAACGCCGCCCTGCTCGCTGCCCGCGTCGGAGCACACCGCCTGACGACAGTAGAGATCGACCCGGCCACGGCCGATCGGGCCCGCACGGCACTGCACACCCTCGACGTCGCCGCCCCCACCGTCGTCGTCGCGGACGGGGAGGCCGGCTACGCCGCCCGCGCCCCGTACGACCGGCTGATCAGCACCGCATGCGTGCAGCAGATCCCGCCCGCATGGATGGAACAGATGCAGCCCGGCGGAACGATCCTCACACCAGTGGCCACACCGTTCGGCGACGACGCGCTGGCCCTGCTCGTCGCCGACGGCCAAGGCCACGCAAGCGGGCAGCTGGTAGCGGCCGTGAGCTTCATGCGCACCCGCTCCCAGCGCAAGCCCCGCCCCTGGCGCGAACTCGGATGGCCCCGCCTCCCAGACTTCGAACTCGCTGCAGGGCCCAACGGCCAAAGCGTCCGCCAGCACTGACGAGCCTCCCCTCCACGAAGGACCCGGTCATGACCGACTTTCCAGCCGTGGGGTTCGCTCCCCCGGAGTTGGCCCAGGTGATTCCGGAGGCCTTCGATACGGACGAGGCCGCGCCAAGGCCCCTTTCTGCCGCACCACCACGCGCGCGCTCGTCCAGATCACACACAGCCCGGACGTCTGCCCACACCGAGGAGGAAATGATGGCCGACAGCAAGCACAAGGGCGACCCGGCACCGATCAAGCCGTGGACCCCGCCGACGCCGAGCCCTGACGGCAGCGGCGGAGGTTCCGGCAGCGGCGGACGCGGAAAGTAGGCGCACCATGAACTACCGTGCACGCGCCGCGCGGGAGCTGGACGCCATGGGGGCCTTCCGGTCCCCATGGCTCCGTCCCGCGTTCGATGCCGTCGACCGTGAAATGTTCGCCCCCGCTCAATTCTGGACCCTGGCCACCGACGAGAAGGGCCTCCACCCCGTCATCGACCGGTCCGCCGACTTCGATGCGTGGCAGGCAGGGGTGTGGGACACCCACAATTCGCTGATCACGCAGATGGACGACGGCCGCACCCCCGCCGACGGCCCCGCACGAGGCGACTACACCAGCAGCATCTCCGCCCTCGACATCGCCTTCGAGAAGCTGAACCAACTCGACGTCGAGCCCGAACACCGGGTCCTCGAAATCGGAACCGCCTCCGGCTACCACACCGCGCTCCTTGCCGAACGCGTCGGGGCCGCACAGGTGACCACGATCGAGATCGACCCGGCCCTATCAGCGTGGGGCGCGGACAATCTCGGCAAGGCCGGCTACGCCCCTTATGTGGTACGCGGGGACGGGCTGGCCGGACATCCCGAGAGCGCTCCCTTCGACCGCATCATCAACACGGCCTCCCTGCGCCGCATCCCGGCCGCCTGGCGCCGGCAGACAACCGACGGGGGCATCATCCTGACCCCGTTCAACACGCTCTACGCCAACGGCGGGCTGCTGAAACTGCGCGTACATGACGGCATCGCCTCAGGCCCGTTCGTCGGCTCTGCCTCCTACATGTGGGCCCGCTCCGAGCGACCACGCGAGCCCGCCCGCAACCCGGACACCTACGCGCTCACGTCTTCGCCCATCGACCCCGCCCAGGTGCTGGACGGGACGTGGGCCCAGGACTTCGCCATCGGTCTGCACGTGCCCCACATCGCCATCGATCGGCAGCGCGACGACGACAGCACCCGCCGAGCCCAGATCCGGGACGACACGGGCGCTTCCGTCACCGTCGTCCGCTACACCGACTGGTGGGAGGACGGCGCGGTGACCGTCTGGGGAGAACGCGATCTGTGGGCCGAGGTCGTCACGGCCTACACCGCATGGCGCACAGCCAGCCAGCCTCACGTGACCCGTTACGGCCTGACCGTCTCCGACGAGGGCCAGCAGGTGTGGCTCGACAAGCCGGACCATGTCCTCCGACGCTGACAGATCCCTCCGGCACGGGCAGAACAGGTAGCGGTCGGCGGGGTGATCGTCGCACCGGTGACCACCCCGTTCGGCACCGACGCGGTCGCGGTCCTGACCCGCCAGGAGGACGACACGGTCAGTGGTCCCCTGGTCGCCGCCGTCGACTTCATGCTCGTGCGCGGCCAGCGCGCACGCAAACGGTGGCCCGAACTGGGCTAGCCCCGCCTTGCGGACTTCGAGTTCACCGCCGGCCCCCACGGCCAGACCGTCCGCCAACGCTGAGCCCTTCGTTCCCGGAAAGGATCTGCTGTGTTCTTCGCCGCCGATACCTGCCCGCCGCACCCGGCGTGCGGGGCACCGATCGAAGTGTCATCGCCGGTTGGGACGCTGCTCTGCCACAGCGCGCGGTTGCCGGTGCGCCCGTGGCCCCGGTCGGGTGCTGCCCGGCGCGGAGCAGCGTCGGCGGGCGAGCGCCGTGGCGTCTCCCGGCAGTGCCGCGGGGTATTACAGGATGTTCCACCGCAGTTGCCTGTCGTGGCTTTGGAGGGCTGCGATGCGCCGTTCGACTTCCCTTTGGCTGCTGGGGGCTTGGGGGACCTTGCGTGCGTTGGTGGTGATCATCCGCAGTTCGCGGATCGCGGCCAGGATCGGGTAGCCGGGCCACCGGGTGATGTCGAAGCCGTAGGTGTCGGCGAAGGCCTGGTAGTGCTGCTGGCCGTGTCCGAATCGGCGGCAGTGGATCTCCACGGTGACCAGATCCCATTCCGGTTGCCCGCGCGTGACGGTGTCCCAGTCGCAGAGCACGGCCTCCCCGTGCCCGGTGTGCAGGGCGTTGCGGTGCTGCGGGTCGCCTTGGATCACGCCGTCGCGAAGGGCGAAGTCCACAGTGGTGAGCGCATGGGCGAGCTGGTCGGCGTAGTCGTTGAGGAAGGCGAGGGTTCGCCCGGGCAGCCAGCTGGTGGTCGCGAGGGAGCGGCGGATCGCCGCGAGGTTGTCGTGGCGCGGCAGCGTGAGAGGTGGGGCGGCCAGGGTGTGCAGGGCGTGCAGCGGCCTGGCGAGCTGCGCGGCGGTGACGGGGTGCGGAGGCTGGGGCAGGTAGTGCCAGAAGGTGGCGGCGTGCCCGTCGATGATGACGGGCTGGCCAATGGGGTGCAGGGCGACGGTGGGAAAGCCAAGGTCCATGAGGTGGCGGACGAAGGCGACCGTACGTACGACGTCCTCGGTGCGCGTTCCCCGGCGGGCGATCTTGACGACGGTCTGTTCGCGTTCCAGGAGGATCACGGCGTTGGTGTGTCCGCGCAGCAGCCGGGCATCACCGTGGTCGAGGCCGACCACGGCGCAGGCTTGCTGCAGGACCTGCTGCATCTCGGACTTGTCGAATCCGCCGGGAGCGATCACCACGTGTGTCATGGACTCCACACTCGCCGACCGGGCGCGTGCCTGTCACGTGGGTGCGGGAGCAAGGGCGAGGATCTCACGCAGTTCGCGGGCGGGCCGGCTGAGCTGTGCACCGGGTGGGAGTGCCGCGACGATCTCGCGGGCCCGTTCCTCCACGATGGGTGTGCGGTGTTCGGCGACGATCCCCAGGAAGGTCGTCGCGGTGAGTTCGCAGGCGTCGGTAAGGCTGCCTTCGTGGGCCAGGCACAGGGCGGCCTCGAAGTGGAGCAGGGCGGGGTCGATGCCGCTCGTCCGGGGGTAGAGGCGCAGGGCTGCCTCTTGTACGCGGCGGGCCTGGCTGGTGCGGCCGAGCGCGGTGAGGGTTCCGCTCTGATACAGGCGGAAGCGGCGCTCGGGGAAGCCGAAGGCGTCGTTGTCGGCCAGGTGTTCTTCTCTGCTGTGCTCAAAGACGGTGAGCGCGTCGCGCAGTGCGACTTGTGCGGCGTGGGTGTCGTGCAGCTTGGCCAGGGCGCGTGCCTCGGCCACGGCGGCGAAGGCGGTGGTGCGCACCGGCCTTGCCCGCAGGATGGTGCGGGCCTGCCGGGTGAGCTTGACCGCTTCGTCCAGGGGGCCGTAGTAGAAGGGCAGCATCGCTGCCTGCACCCGCACCCGGGCCCGGAGCTCGCTCGTCCCGCTGTCATCCGCAGCCGTACGCGCGGTGTGGTACCAGGTCCGGGAGCGGCTGAGCTGTCCCAGTTTCATGAGCGCGTCGGCGACGAGCGTGGCGAGCATCGCGGTGAGCTCGGACAGGCGGACCTGCACAGCGGCGCACTGGCGGTGCGCCGCCATCGCCTCAACCTCCACGAGATGGTCAAGGAGCACAGTGATCATCTGTCTCGGTGGGGTGAAGACGTACTGCTGGCGGGCCCGGAAGATCTGCTCTTCGACCAGCTCCAGCTGGGCGGCGCTGACCGAGCCGGTGGCCAGGGTGCGGTCCACCGAGCGCCGCACCGCATCAACTGTCCCTTCCAGGGAATCGACCGCCAGACAGTCGGGCGCGGGCTTCGTGCGCGAGCCCGCAGCGATCGGCCTCGCGCCATCATCCCCGGCCCTCGCGTGTCCGAGTCCAAGGTCATGGGGAGCGCAGTCGTAGAAGTCGCACAGCAGCCCAAGGGTCGCCGCGCGGGGCTGGCGCCCGGTCTCCCAGTGCCCCAGCTGGTCACCGTCGACATGAGGAGCAGCCGCGCGCCCGGTTGCGAGCGAGTTCAGTTCCTGGGCGGCCTGCTGCAGGGTCAGCCCGCGGGCAAGGCGGTGGGCGCGAAGCAGCGACACCCCGCAGTGGTCATGGATCACCCGGGCGATCCGGCCGACGCTCTCTCCGTGGGCGAGCGCTTCCTGCCGGATCCGCCGCGCACAGGACGGACCGTGCGGTGTGTGGCCCATCAGTACCTCCCAAACACTGTCAGCACGCTCGACAGCCTAGTGACGGCCGGTCAAATCCCTGCAAGCAGCAGTGACTTACTCCTCAGATGCAATCGCCCGAAGTGACTGCTCGGCGTTCAAGTGACGGATCAGTGGACTGCCTGATTGCCGAGCCTGTGCACCGCAGCAACGCTTGCCCACCCCGGGGCGCCCGCGCAGGGCCGTCGGGGATCCCCTCGCACCAGCTACCCCCTTCTCCCGACCCTGGAGCTCTGATGCATACCCCGTCGTCCGCCGTTGCGGCCGAGGTGCGTCGCACGCCTGGCGCCTCGGGCACTGCGCCCGATCAGGCACGGACTCCCGGCCGCCCGACGACAGCCGTACTGCAGCACGTCCTGGGGGCGCTGCACGGCACCGCGCGCGCTGATATCGCGGCGGGGATCCGGCCCGTCCTGGCCGCCGCCGTCGACGAGGTCGCCAACGGCCCGTCTCGGCACGCGCAGAGCACGCTGGCCGTGGCTCGGGCGGCGCTGCAGTGGCCGGCGGACGCTCGGCAGCTGAGTGTGCTGCCCGAGGCGGCGCAGGCTCTGGAGCCGTTCCTCCTCAATCCCGCGTACGAGCCGCCCACGGAGGCTGTGGCCGAACCTGCCGCGGTCTACGCCCACTTCAGGGACACGGACCCGCGGGTCGTGCGGACCTGGATGAGCCGACTGCGGATCCTTAGTGCGCGGAGCGGTGGCGAAGTTGTCGTCGATGCCTATGACGTGGGGTCCCCTGACGTGCCGCTCGCACAACGTCCGTACTGGCAGCAGAAGATCGTCCCGCGCATCGCGGCAGGGTTCATTTGTCAGTTGGTGATCTCCCGCCCCGAGGAACTTCTCTCACCCGCCACGTTTGCAACCAAGCAGGCCTACGTGCAGGCGCAGCAGTACATGGCCGCCTGGTTCGCCGAACGCAACGTGCGCCTGGTGTCCCTCGCGAAGGAGCCGCGGCAATGATCCTCGGCCCTACGCGAGCGCCTCGCTTCACCGCTCACGAGCGGCGTGTCCTTACGCTGGTGGCCCAGGGCCACGACGGCCGAGCTCTTGCTGAGGACGGTCTCTATCCCAGCGATGCGGCCGCCTGGCGGGGTGTGGCGGATCTGGGCTGCGCTTTCAGTGGCGGGGAGTGCATCCGGTGGACGCGCATCGTGCACCTGACTACCAGCCGTGGTGTGGTGCCTGTCCTGCACAGCAGGACGCTCGTCGTGCCGGGCTTCCAGCTCGACCTGCTGCGGGCCCTTGCCGCCGGATGCGAGCTGACGGAGTACGCCGACAAGAGCCGCGGCGCGGTGACTCTGACCGAGGTGCGGGAACTGCTGGTGCTGCTGTGCGGGCGCCTCGACGCAAGGAATGCGCAGCACGCCGTGTACCGGGGCCACCAGGCTTGCCTGCTCACCGCCAGTGATCCGCTGCCGGTGGCCTTCAGGACGGCGGTGCTGGCATGAAGCTCCTGGCATGCGCGACGGCGTCCGTTCGGCCCCCGGCCGAGCCGGGCACGTGGGGCGGCCTGCCTGCGGCGTACCAGCACGTGGGGTACGTCACTGGCCGTGGGTTCCGTCGCGGTCTGTGCCTGACGTCCAGCTGGTACCGCTTCCCCGCTGGCGGGTGCTCACAGGGGCACCGGGATGGGCGGGGATACGACTCACATGCGGTGTTCGGCGGGTGCCCAGTAGTGGGTGAGCATGTCGCCGACCCATTCCGGGACGTGGACGCTTTCCTGCGGGCCCATTTGCGGGAACCAGGGGGCGAGGTCCAACACGGGAGTTCCGTCGACCGCGTCGAGCCCGGTGACGTGAATGTCGCGGCCTTCCACGCGGAGCACGCGGGGGTGGGAGATGGCGAGCTGGTTGGGGCGGCGGTGGTTGCGGTGCACGAAGGTTCCGGTGGCCGGCCACGCGGTGTTGCCTCGGGGGCTGCGGGCATGCAGGGCGACGTCCTGGGGCGCCGCCAGGTGCATGCGCCACAGGACCTCGATGTGGGAGAACTCCTCCAGCCCCTGGAGGGTTTCGAGGGGGTACTCCTCGTTGAGGCGAATGACGGACTCAACCCCGCCCTGGTAGTCGTCTCCTGCCGTGAGGTGGCCGCCGACCACGGTCGCGATGGCCTTCACCTGGAATGTTTCAGACATGCGTTTCCCCTCATTCGCCTCGATCGGCGAGGCGTGGTGCGGACCGGCGGCGTCGTGGCACCGTCACCCTACGCCGCGCAGTACGGCGGCTGCCCGCTGGTCGACTTCGGCAGCGGCGCTTCCTCCTCGGCCGCGGACGGGGGACAGCGCGCGCCGCATGTGGACCACGGTGTCGCGTACCCGTCCGGACTGGATCCCGTCGATCACGTCGAGGGCCTGGGCCCAGGTCTGGCACGCGGCGTCGAGGTGTCCCTGGCGGACCTGAACGTCGCCGAGGTAGCCGAGGGTGACGGCGTGGGTGCGCAGGAACGGCTTGCCCCGGGTGCGGACGCTGCGCTGGAACTCGGCTTCGGCGCCCTTGAGGTCGCCGAGATCTCGCAGTGTGCAGGCGGTTTCATGGGCGAGGGCAGCCTCGCCGAAGAAGAACACCCGGCTCGGTTCGAGGTCCTCTCGGGCCCGGCCGAGGTCGTCTTCGGCACGCCGCAGAGCAGCCAGGGCAGCCTGTTTGCGCTGTGCGGCCGCCAGGGCCCGCGCGTGGACCACACCGAGCAGGGCCTTCTCCCGGGGGCTGGCGAGTGCGTAGCGGCTCTGGGTGAGCGAGCCTTCGGCGATGTCCAGGGCGCGTTGGGGGTGCCCGAGGTCGATGGCCTGGTGGGCGGCGGCGCGCAGGATATGGCCCCCCAGGGGCGCGTCGTCGGCTTCGGCAGCGATGCGGAAGGCGAGGGTGAAGCACTGTTGCGCCTGTCCGTGGTCCGATGCGTCAAAGCTCATCCAGCCCGCGAGGTAGACGAGTTCGGCCGCAGCAGAGAAGAGCTCGCGGCGCAGGCCCTCGCAGGACACGCGGCGCGAGAGGTAGTCGGCGACGTCGTGCTGGAGGTAGGCGAGCAGCGCGGCCCGGCCGGCCTCGCCGCCGAGGCGCTGGTCCTGCCGGGAGTAGTGGTGCATGGCGTCGCGTACGGCTTCGACGTGGGCGGGGCTGATGGTGCGCCGGGACAGGGAGCGGCGCTCCTGGGCCCGTTGGGCCCTCTCTCGCCACCAGGGCTCGGCCGGCAGGGCAGCGCCTGCGGCCGAGTAGCCCAGAAGTTTCCTGCGGGTGAGGTCCCTCATGCTGTCGCCCCCGATATCCACCAGTTGCACCACCGTGTCAGCGTCCCAGTCCCAGGTGGTCGGCGGCACCGTTGCGCTGGGGGCGAGCCCGATCTGCGCCAGGGTGACCACGCGGCCCAGTCCTCGCGACAGCGTCTCGCACAAGATATCCGGCGCGGGGGCGCTGGGGCGGCTGCCTCGCACCCACTGGTTGATATGCGAGCGCGTCACGGTGAGGAGTTCACTGGCCGCGTGCTCGGCGGCCGTACGCCGAAAATGGGCCGCCACCCGCTCCTGGGACCAGCCCAGTTCGTTGATCACAGACTCCAACAGCGTGTTGCGTGTGCGCGCCACAATGCGCCCCTGTCACCAAGTCGATCTTTACCCGTGTTACCCGTGCCCGTGCCCGCGCTGGGGTGTCTGCGAGAGCCGTCGCGCGGTTGCCTGGGCACGACGATATTCCCCAACAGCCCCTGCACGATGGCACATCGACGACACCTCACCCCGGAAGGCTGCCTGTCCGCCGGTGGATCCGCAGCACGGCGATCCCCTCTCCGCCCCGTCTCCGTGGAGCTCCTGATGCCCCCCACCACCTCGCTCATGCAGAGTTCCTTGCTTCACCTCCTCGGTGAGCCTCCCGCTGCACCCGCACTCGTGCCTGCGCCCTTACGCACCCAGCTGGCCTGCTGGGATCCGGAGTCCGCCGAGCGCGTCTACAGCCGGGAGTTGTGGTTCCAGCGCACCACCCCGCGAGCCGACGTGCTGGCCGGGCCGGACGCGCAGTGGCCGCAGCGGTGCAGGGCTCTGGCGGCACAGTCTCTGCTCGCCTGGAGGCTTGAGACCCTGGCCGATGATGTGGTGCTGGCCGGGGCGGAGTTGGTCACCAATGCGCTGTGCCACGGCGCCGGGAAGATCACCTTCCGGCTCGCGCGTACCCGCACCGATCGGGGTGTGCTCGTCGCTGTGGCCGACCAGTCACCGGCCCCTGTCCGCCCGCGCCGTCCTGAGCCTGGGGAGCTCAGTGGCCGGGGTCTCCAGCTGATCGAGGCACTGGCGCACCGCTGGGGTGTCGCCCCGCGCAGAGACGGTGTGGGCAAGTGGGTCTGGTGCTACTTCCAGGACCTCGACCCCACGTGGGATGTAAGTCCCCAGCACGCGGGCGGTGCACGGTGACCACCGCGCGGGTACGGCTGGTCGACTCGGCGGGAGCGGTGGCGGGCGGCGGGGAGCCCGGGCAGAGACAGCGCCTGACGGCCACCGCGGAGCCGCATCCGGGCACCGAGCGCCTGGACCGCATCCATGCGGAGCTGGTCGTGACCTCACTGGCCCGGCGCGGACTCCAGCAGTTCATCGACGTGCGCCTGCCCATGCTGCGCGGGTTCGAGGATGACCTGCACCGGATCGCTCGGCGGATCCAGCCGCAGGCCACGTGGCTCTGCATCGACCACGAGCTGCCCTCGCCGCGCGCCCGCCGGACCCCGAAGGCGATGCCGGGTGGGGCGCCGGTGCTGCGGGCACGGTTCGAGGAAATGGAGCAGCTGCTGGACGCGGCCGAGGCGCGCCTGGAGCGCACGCAGCCGATAGCCGCCCTGCTGCACGATGTGCTCTTCCAGGTCCGTGATGCGCCCGCCCGCGCGGGGATGGTCCTGCTGCGCGAATGGCTGGCCGCGGGCAGCGCCGTCTCGCTCACCCACCCCACTCCGGACCTGATCAGGCGCGCCCGCCCGGCCGATGTGACCGCCCGCCCCGCCCCGCTGTTCCAGGGGCGCAGACGGGCCCAGATCGCCGCACTGCTCGACGGCTTCCACCAGGTGGGCCGGATGGTACCGACACACCAGTGGCATCCCGCCCATCCCCACCGGGGACAGCCCGGCTGGGCCGCGGGCAGCTACGCCGCGCTCGCCTTCACACCGCACCCGTCGGCGAAGGAGAACGCATGTACGTGATGCGTCTGCTCACCGCGGCCGATAGGCAGGCGGCGGTCACCCTCGTCCAGGAGCGGATGAGGGCACTGGATGCCAGAGCCCCGGGCAAGGCCGGCTCCGCCCCGCTGCACATCGCCGCCTTCCTTGGCACACCGCCCAGCCCCGGGGAATGCGTAACCGGCCTCTTCGAGGGCGACGTGCTCCTGGCCGTGTTGGTGTTGGCCCGCTCCAACGGTCTGCTGCCCAGCCCGCCGGCCGGGCAGCACACGCAGGCGGAGCTGGTGGTGGTCGACGCATACACCCACCCCAGCATGAGGGAGCTGCGGCTGGGGATCCTGCTGTCGATGTGGGTAAGCGACCATGCTGCCCGGCTCACCCCGCCGGCGTCCCATGTCACCGCGGTGGTCCGCGACCCGTATCTGGCCTCCTACCTCTGCCAGATGTGCGCCTGGGTCGAGGACCGGCACGTCCAGGAGGCGGGCCGCCATGAGATCGTCCTGCACCGGCCCGCCGAGGAGCTGCGCAACCTCAACCAGGCGATCACCACCGAATCGGCGCTGATCACTGTCTTCAACCACTGCGGCACGGCCGGTGACGATGTCCGCGAGGCCCTGCCTTCCGGGATTCCGCCCCTGAGGGGGGCGCTGTGATGGCGCGCGGAAGGGGTGTCGGCGAGGAGAGCATGGTGCCCGTCTATCACCCGGCTGGATTCGACGGTCCGCTGCGCACGGCGCTGGAGGAGATGGAGGCGGCCCGCTGGGCCGGGATACGGGATCTGCTGCACGCCACCGGCAGGGACTGGGATCTGCGGACCTCCCGCAGCCAAGTGCTGGCCGCGGCCGCGGCGCGCACCGACCGCGATGTCGTGGGGGCCTGGCTGTATGAGGAGCCCGACAGTGTGGACGGTCACGTCATGCACGCCCGGGTGCTGGTGCAGCGGGCACTGCACGCCCACCGCCGCCGGCAGGCGAATACCGCCGCGCTCGTCGAGGCGGCGCGTGCCAGCTGCCTGCACGCCCACGAGCGCGCCCCGGACGATCCAGTACCGCTGATCGCCCTGCTGGCCCTCGGGGTGACCGACGTCCACTTCCGCTACCCCGACTACTGGCAGGAGGCAGGCGAACTGATGCTCCCGCCGGGTCCCTGGGGCCTGTGGGCGGCGATCTGGCAGCGCCACCCCTACAGCCGGGAGGCCGGGCACCAGATGCTGCGCTGCGTCACCCGCCCCGGCACCGGGGCCGCCCCCAACGCATTCGCCCGCTGGGTGACGTCGTGGGCGCGGCCCGGTAAGGATGCGGCACTGCTGATGCTGCCGCTGTATGCAGCCGTGGACATCTTCCACCACGACGGCGGCCGCGATCCGCTGCTGCGCCGCCAGTGGAACCGTGACCCGCTGCGCCGCGACGTTCTGCGGGCGTATGACAGCGCGGACCTGCGGGTGGATGCGCACGTCTCCGTCTCCGACCTCAACTACCTGGCTCACGCCATGTTTTGCGCCCAGGAGTACGAGAAGGCCGGGCAGGTCTTCGCCGTCCTGGACTGCCACTTCACCCGCGCCCCCTGGGCCTACCACACCACCGATCCGTCCCAGGACGCCTTGGCCGCCCACGAGTTCTTGCGCGTGCGCGGCATCTGCCTGTACACCGCCCGGCGCGCCCGCGCACAGGACATCCCTCCGCCCGGCCCTGCCCGGCCCTGACCGCCCTGCCCCTGCACGTCCCTTGCCCGTTTTCTTCCGATCTCTTGGAGGTTGTGTTGCCTGCGATGCCCCCGCCCACTCCCAGACCTCGGCCACCGCTCGATGACGACCGTCTGCGCGAGCTCGGCTACACCCCTCAGCTGGCCCGGCGCATGGGCCGGTTCGGCAACGCCGCGATCAGCTTCTCGGTGATCAGCATCCTGTCCGGCTGCATGACGATGTACGGCTTCGGCATGGGCGCGGGCGGCCCCGTGGTCATGCTGTGGGGCTGGCTGGCCGTCGGCCTCATGGTCTGCTTCGTCGGCGCTGGCCTCGCCGAAGTGACCAGCGCCTACCCCACCAGCGGCGGCCTGTACTTCATGGCCGACCGGCTCGGCGGCAAGAAATGGGGCTGGTACACCGGCTGGCTCAACCTGCTCGGCCTGCTGGGAGGCATCGCCGGGATCGACTTCGGCGCCGCCCTGTTCACCGGGGCCTTCTTGAACCTGCAGACAGGCTTCACCCCCACCCCCGGCAAGATCATGGCCACCTACTTCGTGATCCTCGCGTTGCACGCGGTGCTGAACCTGTTCGGGGTGCGGCTGATATCCGTCCTCAACGGGATCAGCGTGTGGTGGCACCTGGCGGGCGTCGCCCTCATCGTCGGCGCACTCACTCTCGCGCCCACCCATCACCGCTCCCCGCACTACGCGTTCACCGAGTTCGTGAACACCACCGGCTGGTCATCGAACGGCTATGTGGTGCTGCTCGGGCTGCTGCTGGCCCAGTACACCTTCAGCGGCTACGACGCCTCCGCGCACCTGTCGGAGGAAACCGCCAACGCCGCCGAGGCCGCGCCGCGCGGCATCATGAGCGCCATCACCTGGTCCTGGGCAGCGGGATTCGTCCTTCTGTGCGGCCTCACGTTCGCCCTCCACGACTACGCCGCCGTCCAAAACTCCGCGCTGGGCGTACCGCCCGCGCAGATATTCCTCGACGCCCTGGGAGTCGGCTGGGCCAAGGCCCTGCTGCTGGTGGTGATCGTGGCCCAGCTGTTCTGCGGCAACGCCGAAACCGCCGCCTGCTCCCGGATGATCTTCGCGTTCAGCCGGGACAACGCCCTGCCCGGCTCCGCACGGTGGCGCCGGGTTCATGCCCGCACCGGCACCCCGCGGGCCGCCGTCTGGCTCTCCGTTGCCGTCGCCGGCCTCCTGGCCCTGCCCTATCTGTACAGCCCCACCGCCTACGGAGCGGTCGTCGCGATCAACGTCGTCGGCATCACCCCCGCCTACGCCATCCCCATCTATCTGCGGGTGCGCCAGGGCCGCGCCTTCCAGCAGGGTCCCTGGAATCTTGGCCGCTGGGGCGGGCTGGTCGGGACGGTCGCGGTGGTGTGGGTGGCGTTCGTGACGGTGGTGTTCTGCCTGCCCCAGAGCCGTCCGGTCACCGTGGACACCTTCAACTATGCACCCCTCGCCCTGCTCGTCGCACTCACCCTGGCCGCTGTGTGGTGGCGGGTAGCGGGCAAGGACTACGAGCTGCCGCCGGTCGCCGCCAGCGGTGACCTCGCCCAGATCCAGGATGAGGTGGTGTGAGTGCCTCCCCTCTCCCGATCCCGCGAGGGCGCCGAGCACCCCGGCGGCCCCACCTCCTCCCCCGCCCGTACGAGCATGGCCGCTCCACCCCGACCGCCGGCCCCAACGCCGCCCCTGGAGACGCTGAAGAAGGCGGTCAAGGACGGCACCGTCGAGACGGTGCTCTGCGGGATCGTGGACCCGCACGGGCGTCTGGCCGGAAAACACTATGGCGCACGGCACTTCCTCATGGACGTAGTGCCGCACGGCGCCGACATGTGCGCGTATCTGCAGTCCAGCTCGATCGACATGACCCCGGCCCCTGCCGGATCGGGCCTTGCCTCCATGGAGGGCGGGTTTCCCGACTTCCGTGTGGTGCCTGACCTGTCGACCCTGCGGTTGGTGCCCTGGCTGCCGAAGGCTGCGCTCGTCCTGGCCGATGCCTTCAGCGACGACGGGGAGCCGTCCGCCCTGGACCCGCGGGAGATCCTGCGCCACCAGCTCGGCCGTCTGGCCGCCCACGGACTGCGCGCCGACGCCGGTCTGGAGAGCGAATTCGTCCTGTACCAGGGCACTTACTCCCCCGCCCGGACGGTCGGCGGTCCCGCCCTGCCCCCGCTCACCCCGCAGGGCGGCGACTACGCCCTGCACCAGTCCCCTGCCGTTAGCCGCTACCTCCACCGCCTGCAGCATGCGCTCGCAGCCGCGGGCATGCCGGTGGAGGCGGTCAAGGGCGAGGCGGCCGCCGGGCAAATCGAGGTCACCTTCCCCTACGGGGACGCGCTCAAGGCCTGTGACCAGCATGTCGTGTTCAAGCACGCCGTCCAGACCCTGGCCCGCAAAGCCGGGGCGGAGGCGACGTTCATGGCGGCGCCACAGACCGGCGTCGGCAGCGGCCTGCACCTGCACGTCTCCCTCACGCGCAGCGGCAGCCCCATGTTCGCGCACAGCGAGGGCACTGTGCTCTCGCAGACCGGCGAGAAGGCGATCGCAGGGCTGCTGGACGTGCTGGCGGAGCTGGCTGTGCTGTATGCGCCGAACACCAACTCCTACAAGCGGTACGTGCCCGGCTCGTTCGCCCCCACCCGCATGACCTGGGGGCTCGACAACCGCACCTGTGCCGTGCGCGTCGTCGGCCATGGCTCCAGCCTGCGCGCCGAGATCCGCGTCGCCGGGGCAGACGCCAACCCCTACCTGGCCCTGGCCGCAGTGATCGCCGCCATCGTCCACGGCCTTGAATCCGATCTGGCCGCGCCGCCGCGCTGGGTCAACAACGCCCACACCGCACGCGACGAGCCGGCGCTGCCCGCCAGTCTCGAAGAAGCGCTCCGTCTCCTGGAGCACAGCGCCTTCGCCGAGAAGGCCTTCGGGGAAGAGACCGTCGGCGTGCTGATCCACCTCGCCGCAGCCGAGATCACCCACCAGCAGGCCACGGTGACCGATGCCGAACAGGCCCGCTGGTTCACGCAGGCCTAGCCCTCGCGGCCCGGTCGGCCCACCGCCACCGGGCCGCCCGCCCAGGGATCACGAGCAAGGAATCGTCATGGAGTTATGTCTGAACCGGGGGGCGATCGCCCCTCAGGCCCCGCACCACGAAGTGGTACGCGCAGCCGCTGACCGCGGGTTTCGTCAGGTGGAGATGTCCGCTCCGCACTGGCTCACAGCCCTGGACAGCGATCCGGGCCTGCACGCACTGATCGTTTCGGATGCGCTCGTCCCCATCCATGGCTCCTGGGGTCTGCGGCTGGGCTGGGACGATGACCGCTTCGAAGCCGGGCTGCGCCACGCGCGCGTGCGGATGGCGGCGATGGCCTCCCTCGGCAGCCGCAGCGGATCACTGGTCCTGCCCCGCTTCGCCCCTGGACGCACATCGATCAGCCCAGCTCAGCTCCAGGACCGCATCGGCCGCACCGGTGCCCAGGCCGCCCGCAACGGCCTCGACCTCGTCCTGGAATTCATCGGCGTGGGCAGCGCGACGGACGAAGGAGTGCGCAGCCTGCCGGAGGCGGTCGCCTGCGCCCAGGGCCTGGGCTACAACGTCGGCGTCCTCCTGGACACTTACCACTGGCACGCCAGCAACGGCACCCTGAGCCAACTCGCCCAGATCCCGCCGGACATGCCTTTGATCGTGCAGATCAGTGACGCCCTCGGCCTTCCCCGCACCCAGCTCACCGACGCCATGCGAATGCTGCCCGGCGACGGTGTCATCGACTGGCCGCCCTTGCTGACCGCGTTGCACGAGCGTGGCTATCGCGGCCCGCTGTCCATCGACGCGCACACGTACCTGCACGGCCGGTCCCCCACCGATGCGGTCCTCGCGGCCCACAGGGCGGGGCAAGCACTGCTCACGCGCCACCCCCTCACCGCCGGGGCGGCCTGATGACGACTGCCCTGACGCACCGACCCCCGCCCCTGGACACCGAGGACGCGGACCCGGGGTGGGACCTGCATGCCGCCGCCGAGCACCCGCCGACCGCTGCCCGCCGCCTGCCCTCCCCCGACCATGATCCTGCTCCATACGTTTGTCTATGGCGTCATCCCCGCGTACGCCCTCGTGCTGGCCTGGTCCGTAGTGAAAACTTCTCCCCCGCGAGCCAAGCCGCAGCGCGGGGATGCGGCATCGTTCTGGCGCGTCTACTTCACGGGGTACGCGACGTTCCCGCTGCTGTGCCTGCTGCTCATCGCGACGATCCCGCTCTTCCCCGGCCGTGTGCCGTGAACACCGGCCCTCACCTGCAAGTCCGCGAACCCGGGCCGGTTCGGAGGCAGCCGTGACGCCCCTCTACACGCTCCTCGCCCCCGCGGCATTCGCCGTGGCCATACCCGCCCGGCTCCAGGCCGAGCCGCCCCTCTCCGTACTGTTCCCGCCGCAGGGGGGCGAGACGGTCATCGGTGAGACGTTCCAGGTGGTGATCACCGCGGCAGGCCCGTTCTCCCGCGCCGTGCTCGAACGCGTCGAAGAGCTGCAGCCGGCGGGGGCCGGGCCGGTGTTGGCCGACCAGCAGGGCGCCTTCTGCCTGTGGCTCATCCCTTCCGGCATCGCATGGGCACACCCTCACGGGTTCTGCAGGTCGAGGGGACGCAGCGACCTGCCCCCGCTCGACCAGACCGAGCCGCCCGGGACGTACTGGGTCAGAACTCCGCGCGCGCACTGGGTGGGGCCGCTCACCCTCGCCACCGCTCTCGACGACATCGCACCACCCCCGCCACCACTGAGCCTGGTGCTGCTGCCCCCGAGCGCGGCCCCGGCACCGCCCACGACGCGGGCGGCGCGATGACCAACACCCGCCTCGCCCGCAGCGCTCACCTGTCCGCCCGCCTCTGAAAGGTTCCCCGTGAACGAGAGTGTGTCGTCCCTGTCTGTTTCCGCCTTCACCGACGAGCCCATCCCTTACATCGTCGCTGTCGTGCACGGTGGCGAGTCCGCCGAGGCGGCCGTGCGCTCCCGCCGGTGCGCTCAGGCGGTGGCTGAAGCCGTGATCGGTCAGGGTGGCGAAGCCCGCCTCACGCTCGCGGACGGCGTCTCGCTCCCGGCGTTCGTGGACGAGACCGGCGCCGAGCGGGCCATCGTGACCATGGGGGATGTGCCGTGCGACGCGGGCAGCCTGCAAGGCCTGCTCAACTCGCTGGAGGTGGACTACGTCGGGTCCGGCGTCGCCGGCTGCACCCTCGCCGCCCGGCCTGTGACCGCCCGCACCCTCCTGCGCGCCGCCCAGGTTCCCGTGCCGCCCCATGGCCCGGTGGCGGCGCACGCCGGGCTGCGCGCCGAGGCTCTGCGGATCTGGGGCGAAGCGAGCGGTCGAGTCCGTGTCCTGCCCGTCCTGCCCGCACCGGTCCCCCTCGGAGCGGAAGGCGACACCGTTTTGGCCTGCGCGGGCGCCGCCGACACGCTGGACGCGCTGACCGACCTGCTCACCCACGCCGCCCCCGCAGCCCCGTTGATGTGGGAGAGCGACATCGCCGGACAAAGCCTGTGGATCGGGATCCTCGACGACGGCCAAGGCGATCCGTACGCGCTGCGGCCTCTGCCCTGCAGTGGCATGCCGCCCGCCGACCGTGCCACCCTCGCTCGCGCCCGGCGCCTGGCCCTGCGCGCCCACCAAGTCCTGCTTCTTCGTGGTCTGTCCCTGCACCGCTTCACCCGGTCCAAAGCCACCCAGCTGCTATGGCGCGAGGTACAGACCCAGCCCGACCTGTCCCCCACCGGCCTGCTCCCCCAGATGGCCACCGCCCACCACCAATACGCCTACGCCGAGTTCATCTACAGCCTCCTGGACAACAGCGCCACCGATCGCACCGCCTGGCGCCGCACCCTCACACCCGCCTGACCTGCCAGGAGCCAGCCCCCTATCCCCCTCCACGACCTCACGGAGAACGCGATGTACGTCATGCGGCCCGCCAACTACGCGGATGAGAAAGGCATCACGCAGGTGATCGTCGACCGGTGCACCCACCTCGCGGACCGCCGACGCATCCGCCACGCCCGTGATGCCGTCCACTCCCTCCTGACCCGCCACCCCACCGCATCGGATCAACTGTGGGTGTTCACCGACGAAACGGCCGCTCCCCACCCCGGCAGCCGCAGCCACGACGCCCCTATCGTCGGCTGCCTGACCCTCACCGCCCGCCTGCCCCACACCCCGCTGTGGACGCCGACCGAACACGCCGAGGCGTGCCTGAGCCTGGAACACCTCTACACCCACCCTGCCCCTGAACATCGGCGTGTCGGCTGGATGATGACCTGCTGTGCCCTCGACCACGTCGCCCGCACCTTCCCCCGAGCGCACTGGGTGCGCTGCGCGGTGCCGCACACACGGCTCCTGCACCACCTGCGCGAGCAGTGGGGGTGGGAGCACGTCCGCAGCGGACCCGGTCAAGACGGCACCGATGTACATCTGCTCCAGCACCGGCCCGAAGCAAAGCCTGGCCTTCCCACATTGATCGCCACCGGCCACCCCGCACCGAAGAAGGAAAGCCGTGACTCCCCGGGCAGCATCAGAACTGGGCCGAGGACAGCCCCTGGCATCGAGCGGTCGCCGCCGCCGGGTTCGCTTCTCCTGTGCCCTACCACCATCTCAGCCAGGCGGCAGGAGAACTCAAGCTCTCCCCGTTGAGGTGCCCGCCACCCGCATCCGTGCCGGATCCGTGGCACGGCAGCAGCCACCGCGCCACCGTCCAGTCATGGCGAGGGCTTCGCGGAAAGAAGTCCCTCCCAGCCACCCCCACCCCACCCTGTTTCCCACCCGTTCGTGGAGTTCTTGATGCAATCCGGTCCCTACACAGCGACGGGCTCACTTCCCCTGCCCGCTCAGGAGGTTGAGGAGTGCGTCGCGGTCATCTACGGCGCCGCCTTCCGCCGCGATGCCCGCCGCCTGCAGCAGCACGCCCAGGAGATCGCTGATGCGGTCGGCAGCCTCGGACGTAAAGCGTGCGTGGTCGACGCAGATGACGGCGTCGTCGCTGGAACGCTGTGGGAAGCGTCTGCCGAACGGGCCGTAGTCGTCACCACCCCTCACCCCGACGCCGGCTCACTCCAGGGCCTTCTCAACCACATGGGGATCCCGTACGTGGGCTCCGGTGTCCTGGGCACCGCTCTGGCCGCGCACCAATACAGCGCCCGCCAGCTCCTGCGCCACGCCGGAGTCCGAGTGCCCCACCATGTGCTGATCAACGCCCGCAACCAGCCGCGTGCCGAGGCCAGCCGCATCTTCAACCAGCTGCCCCTCAGTCCCGTACGGATCCTGCCCGTCACCCCACCCACGCAGCCGCTGCCCGCCAGAGCCGAGGAGGAAAGCGAGGAGTGGCGGTGTACCGGACTGGCCCACAGCCGGGACGAACTCGCCGACCTCATCGCCCGCCACCGCTCACGGGCCGCGCTGCTGGCCGAAACCGAGATCCCCGGCAGGGGTCTGTGTGTCGGGATCCTGCCCGAGCGCAGCGGCCGTCCCCGCGCACTCACCCTTCCCGCCCAGGCCCACCCCCTCGGCGACGAGGCACTCAACCACGCCCGCGACATGGCCCGGCGCGCTCACCGCACCCTGCACCTGCGCGGACCCGCCGTGCACCACCTCACACTGGAAGGCAGCACCCGCCCGGTGTGGCTCAGCGTGGAGACCCACCCCTGCCTGTCCGGCGACGGACTGCTCGCCGGCATGGCCGCCAGCCGCTGGGGCCTCAGCCACCCCGAGTTCATCGGCCAACTCCTCCAGTCAGCCACCACCGACGCAACCGCACACACGGACGCTCTGCCCACCCCAGCGGCCGCGAATATTGCGCTGGTGAGCGAGAGGGAGCGACGTTGAACGGCCGACGGCGACAGCCGAGCAGTCGTGCACCCCGCGTACACGATGGACGGGCCGGTGGGCATGTCGCACCACAGATGCTGCCCGGACAACTGGCCGAGTACCAACCGACGCACCACCCCTCGCGGAGGGGGTGGACACTCATCTTGCGCGGTGCCCCACGCCAGGCGGTATGGCGAGCCACCAGGCGCCCGCTGCCCTGGCTGCCGCCTCGTGCGGTGCTGCCTGTCTGTCACTTTACGGACCGCTCACCGAGAGACGGATCGCCGTGCTGCTGCGTACCGACGCCTCCGTCCGCAGGAGCCCACTCACCACGCCCCACCTGCGAGCCGTCATCGACCGGCACCAGACCAGCCTGCCGCTTGCGCTCGGACAGGGCTGCCTGCTGGACAACTCCCGCTGGCTCCACGCCCACACCGCCTTCCCGGGTGACCGTCTGTGTTGGCGAGCCCGGGGAGAACCGCGAATCCGCACTTTCCGCTCGCGATCCGTTTGCCGCTGTCCGTGTCTGTTCCCCGTCCGCCGTCCCTGGCCGGAGAGACCGATGTTGATCAAGGAAAGGCAATCACCGGTCCGTGTGACAGTTACCGCAAGAGTGGATCGAACGCAAGATCACGCCCCACCGGCCCGGAATCACGGGCCCATCGCCTCTAATCGAATGTTGTGGCGACGCTTCGCTCTCGCATCACCGTTACGCATGACCCGTCGGACGAGTTTCCCGAGCACCTGTCCGTACTGATGCCCCCGGAGGAGCTCCATGCGAACCCAGCCCAACATCATCGGCGTTCACCTTGTGTTCGAGCAGAACGGCCAGGTTCTCCTCCAGCATCGCGCACCGCGGTCCGCGTTCGCACCGCTGGAGTGGCACGTGCCGGCCGGACACCTGGAAGCCGAGTCGGCCGAGGAGTGCGCCGTACGGGAGGCCGGCGAAGAGCTCGGGGTGCTTCTCGATCCCCATGACCTCCGTCTCGTCCACGTGCTCCATTACCGCGACCGCACTCAGCCCATGCCACGCCTGCAGCTGTTCTTCCGCGTCCTCGGCTACCGGGGCACCCCCAGGATCTGCGAACCCGACCGCTGCATCGCGCTGGGCTGGCACCCGTCCTCGTCGCTGCCCACCCCGCTCGTCGACTACACCGCCGTCGCCCTCACCGCCATCGCCGCCAACCGGCCCTTCTCCGCCATGGGGTGGGGCGCATGACCACCCACAAGCCCCAGCGTGCGCTGGTCGGATCAGCCGCCGCCTCCTTCATCCAGCGCAACGACGGGAAAGTCCTGCTCGTGCACCACGCGGGCACCGGTCACTGGGTCATGCCGGGCGGCAAGACCGATGACGGACCAGGCGGCGGGGAGACCCCGCGCCAGTGCTGCGAACGCGAAGCCCGGGAAGAGACCAGCGCTCCTGTCACGGCAGGCAGGCTTTTGGTGGTGCAGTGGCTACCGAGCGGCCGCAACGGCCGGTACGAGGTGAACCCGTGCGCCTGCCACCTGTTCGTCTTCGCCGCCACCATCCGCCCCCAGGACCACGCCCGCATCCGCGTACCCGACGCGGAGCTGCTCGGATGGGGCTGGTGGGATCCCACCGAGGCCCCAGCCGTGATGGACGCGACAAACACCCATCTGCTCACCGCGGCGCTCCGCGCATCGGCGGGCACCGGCCCGGCGCCGGCCTACCTCGAAGAACTGCCCCCGTACGCACCGGCGGGAGGGGACGTCGCATGAGGCGGTGGCGCCGGCACAAGCCGGTGGAGGAGACGGTGCGGTCGGCCTCCGAGGAGACGGTGCGGTCGGCCTCCGAGGAGACGCTGTTCGGCGGGTCGCTGCGCTACGACCTCGGCTGGAACACACACGATGACGCCTTCCTTGAGCTCGGGCTGCGGGCCATGGTGATCCGGCTGCCCAAGCTGATCGCGTTGACGGTGAAGCTGGCGTGGCGGGCCGACCGCGATGCCCTGCGCCTGGTCACGGCGGCCGAGGTCGGCCGGGGCATCTGTCAGGCCGTCGGGCTGGTCGCCGTCAACCGGATCCTCGCGCATCTCCTCGCCGGCGGGACCACGGCTGAGAAGCTCACCGCCGCGAGCGGAGCGATCGGGGCAACTGCGGCCGCGGCGGGGATAGGGGCCGTGCTGCGGGCTCTGTCGACTGCCGGGACAGGGCGGCTGGAGCCGAAAGTGGAGCGGGTGGCGACCGAGCAGTATTTGGCGCACACCTCCACGGTGGAGCTGGCGGCGATCGAGGACGATGAGTTCCACCGCCTCCTCGACAGTGCCTCCTACGGGGCCGGGTCGGCGCGGCGTCTGGTCAAGTACGTGCAGAACATCGTCACGGGCTTCATGTCGCTGGCCGCTGCTGCCTCCGTCCTCGCGGTCCTGCACCCCCTGTTGATCGTGTTGCTGGTCGCGATGACGGTGCCCAGTTCCTGGGCCGCGCTGACGGTGGCCCGCCGCCGCTACACCTCCTTCCAGACCTGGGTCCAGCATTCGCGTGCCGGGCAGCTCATCAGCCGGCTGCTGATGTCCACCGAGGCCGCCGCCGAGATCCGCGCGCACCACATCGGCCCCTACCTGCTGCACCACTACCGGCAGATGTCGCTGGACCAGGAAGCCGAGCAGCACCGGCTTGCCCGTCTAGCCGCGCGCACCGGGCTGATCGCCGCCGCGTGGACCGGCCTGGCCACCGCGGCCGCCTACGCCACCCTCGGGGGCCTGCTGTGGAGCGGGGCGATGGCGTTGTCCGTGGGAGGAACAGCCGTCCTCGCCATCCGCACCGGCTCCTCCAGCCTGTCCAACCTGGTCCTGCAGATCAACTACTGCCACGAGGAATCCCTGTTCGTCGCAGACCTAGACCAGCTGTGCCAGCAAGCCACCGCCCGGGCGATTCCCCTCTGCGGGCAGGCGCTGCCCGCAAAGCCTCGCGAGATCCGCTTCGAGGACGTCTCCTTCACCTACCCCGGCAAGGACAGCAAGCAGGCCCTCAACGGCGCCACCCTGACGATCCCCACCGGCAAGATCGTTGCCCTGTGCGGGGAGAACGGCAGCGGCAAGTCCACCCTGGTCAAACTCCTCGCCGGCCTCTACCAGCCCGACACTGGACGCATCTGCTGGGACGACGTCGACACCGCCACCGCCAACCGCGCCGAACTCGTCTCCCGTCTCGCCATGGTCGGACAGGACTTCTACCGCTGGCCCTTCACCGCCGAAGTGAACATCTGCATCGGCCGCTCCACCATCCCCGTCAGCATCGAGCGGCGCGACCGAGCCGCCCGCTACGCCGGCGCCGACACCCTCATCGCCGACCTGCCGCGCGGCTGGAAAACCCTCCTGGCCCGCGGCTACAAGGACGGACACAACCCGTCGGGCGGGCAGTGGCAGAAACTGGGGATCGGCCGAGCCCACTACAGGGGCGGGGACATTCTGATCGTGGATGAGCCGACCTCCGCCCTCGACGCAAAGGCCGAGCAAAGCCTGTTCGATGAGTTCCGCAGCCTCGCCGACGACGGCCAGACCGTCATCCTCATCACCCACCGGCTCGGCTCCGTACGGACCGCCGACCTCATCTACGTACTCGATCACGGACGTGTCGTCGAAAGCGGCACCTTCACAGAGCTCCTCTCCGACACAGCGCCGGGACCGAAAGTCTTCCGCAGTCTCTACGAACTCCAGGCCGCCCAGTACCAGCAGCCCAACGTCACGATCCCCCACCCCACGACCCCAGCCGGGTCCGGCGAAGGGCGCACCTCATGAGCGCAGGCGCACTCCACCGCCGTAGCCGTCGGCTGTACGCGATGAGCGGGTGCCGCCGGTCAGGCGGATACCCTCCGCCCCCTTCACCATCCTCGCCACAACCAACGTACCCCTCCCTCTCCCTTCGACTCCGCCCAGGTGAGACACGATGACCTCCACATCAAACGATCCGCCCGTGCGCCTGCTGGTCATAGGCTCCAACCTGATCCACATGCGCGACCTCCGCGGCATGAGCCTGGCCCAGGCCGCGAAGGCCGCGCGCGTGGGCCCAGACGAGCTCACAAGCTGGGAATCCGGCAAGATACCGCCAGGCGAGAAGAGCCTGACACGATTGATGCGCCTGTACCGTCAGCCCTCCGAGGTCCACCGGGTCCTGGCCGACTGGGCCACGAGCATCAGCGATGACGGCACACGGCATGTCCTTCCGGACACCGCCCCCGAGGCACAAGACCGGCTCGTGGCCTTCGAACGGTACGCGGTCGGCGTCCACGCATACGGCAGTCGCACCTTTCCCGCGCTGGTGCGCAGCAGCACGTACGCGGACAGCCTGGGACCGATGCGCTCCCCCCTCATGATCGGCTTGACAGGCCCAGGTCGCTGGCGCCGCCCCGTCGTCACCGGCCTCCACTCCTGGGAACAAGTCGACGTCGTCCTGGAAGAATCGCTGCTCCAGCAGCCATGCAACAGTGACCCCCGCATCCTCGCCGACCAACTGACATACCTGTGCGAAGTCGTCGACAAGGGGCTCGCGGACATCCGCATCATCCGCACCAACACTCACACCGGGCTCTATAGCGGTGATCTCCTCGGCCTGACCATGCCCAGCCCCCACAACTCCACCGTGTGGATCCACACAACTCCCGACTCCGCCACCTACATCAACGGGAGCCCCGGCCGGGAACACCAGCGCGGGTTCGATGCGACGAGCGCGCGGGCGGAGCCCCTGGGCCTCAGTGCGGATTTGCTCCACGAGGCCGCCGCCGCGTGTACGACGCGAGGGGCGGAGGCACAGTGACCAGTCAGACCTTCACCACTTCCCCTTCCCTCTCAGCTACCCGCAGGTTTAACCAGCCGGACTCGGTAACAGCGATCCAAAGGGCCATCCGACTGCTGTGCGCCCGGGCCACCGATGGCAGCCGACCGCTCACCGCGACCCCGCCGATCGACGCCCCCACTGCCTCCCACGGCGTCGTTGAGCAGCCAGGCGCCAGGCCGCGCTCGACCTCAACATCGCGGGGGTGCTCTCCAGCCCACCTGCCGCCGCTGTGGTGGCCGACCAGCACCCCCGCCGAAAGGTAGCCCCATCCCGGGCCGACGCCACGGAACACACCCACACTGCTCCCGCGTGCGGCACGCACCAGCTGCGCACCGCGTCGCCCTAAAGCTCGGTGGCGGCACGGAGTTCGTCTCCGCTGCCTGCACGCCACCACCCTCATCCCCCAGACCCGGCGCCCTCTGAACACTGGGCCAGAGTCCACCGCCTCCGGCTGAACAACCCTGGACAGGTCGAGCAGCCGGGGCGGGCATCACCGAATGGGGGCACGGCCAGATACCTCCGGCTTCGCTCGCCTCGCCCCTCCGTTTCTTCTCATCTCAGGAGTCACAGGTGGTTTTACGGATCAGCCCGTGTTGCTGCCGTCGGGCCGGGTCAGTGCAGGACGCCGCACCGTGCGGCAAGACCGCGCAGCTCGCTGGTGGTACGCCCGGACACCAGCAGACCGGCGACCATCGACTTCACCGCCGGGCGTGTGTGGGTCTCTTCCGGCGCGTGGTGCTCGGCTGCCAGCAGCGCGCGTACGCAGTCGTCCCGGCGTCCCCAGTGGGCCAGCGCGGTGGCGACGTCGGTGTAGTAGCGGGCACGGCGCTCTACGGTGGGCAGGGCCTGCGGGACGATCCGGCGAGCGGCGTTGAGGGCTGCCGATGGGTCTCCTGCAGAGTTCTCTGCCGACACGAGGTGGAGCTGTACGGTGACTGGCGCGAACCCGCCTCCGTGATCACGCAGCATGGTGACGCCGCCCAGCTGTCTCGCAATGGAGAGGGCTTCTTCGGTCAGTTGTCGCATCCCTGCCGGGTCGCCACTGCGCGCGGCCGTGTAGGCAGCCGACTGGATCAGCAGGCCGCGTTCGGCTTTGCCGTCACGTCCTGCCCGCGACAGACCGGGGTCGTCGGCGGCGGCCAGAGCGATCGACATAGCTTCGGTGTTCCATCCGGCTTTCCGCGCAAGGACTGCCAGGTTCCGAGCGGCTTCTGCCATGGCCAGGACGTTGCCGGTGGATTCGGCCAGCTGCCGGGCACGGTCGGCGGCCATCCATCCGATCTGCTGTTCGTCGAGCTTGACCAGCAGACGCGTCGCCAGCGTGTACGCCTGGGTGAGGATCCCCTCGTGTCCCACTCCAGCGCTATGCCCGGACCTGATGAGGCGGGGCAGTCGCACGGACAGGCTGGCGTACTTGCAGGCGTGGAAGTCTGTCATGGCGCGGGACAGTTCGACGTCCAGCTGCTCGGAAGGCCGCAGCGGTTCCGCGGGACCAATGCCGAGCATCGCGTCGCGCAGCCGGCCGACGAGCAGTTCCCCGACGGCGGGCTCTTCCGGCTGCGGCGTACTGCCCGTCAGGGGCGCGCCTGCGGCGGCGGCTGCCGTGACCGCCAGGTTCGCCAACAGGTTTCTCCGCCGCACCGGATCGTCACCGTCCTCCCACCCAGGTCCCACCACAGTAGAGGCGGGCAGCTGGGGGTAGGCCGCGATCGGGGCAACCGGCTGGCCGTGTCGGACATCGCGGCGCCCCGGGGGCGGCGACAGTCCCAGGGTCTGCGGCGGGATGTCCAGCGCCCTGGCGAAGCCCCACCGCACGTCCATGCCCATCGAGGAGACGCCGCGCTCGTATCGGGAGACCTGGGCGGCGGAGTACCCAGTCACCTCCCCCAGCTGAACGAGCGTCAGACCCCGAGCCTTGCGTGCCTGCCGTACCACCTCACCTGGGATGACCTTCATGGTGGAACCCGGCGTTGCGCTGACGGCATCCATAGCCCGCTCCTGACGATGGCCGGGGCTGCGCCGCGTCCACCGTAGACCTCAACTGCCCTCATGGGCGGGACTTTTGCATCACGTGCAAACACATTTGCGGACCGCGTCAGTGCCCCTGCCGCAGCAGCAGGGGCGCGTTGTTCCCTCCTTGTAACGAAGGCGACGGGACTCCCGCGAGACTCCCGTCAAACCCTGTGGCTGCACGCACAGTTGCTCGACACCCGATCACCCCAGCGTCTGCGCGGGACGCCATCGAGACCGTTCACCTCCCGCGCCCCTCGAAGGATGTCCCGTGAAGCCCATGCCCGCCCTTCCGGTCCGTCGACGCAGACGGATGCCTCGCACCGCCTCGATGCGAACGACACCCCGAACACCCCAACACATAGGAGGCTCCGCGTGTTCATCGATATCCCGAACGAACTCGAAGCCGCTCTGATCGACCTTCCTCTCCCGACGTGGGCACTGGACGGCTCGTTCCTGGCGAAGGCCACCAGGAAGCGGTACCGGACCGAGCTGACAGCCACCCCGCGGTTCGAGGAGACCGCCGCGACGCTGCGGCAGGCACTGCACGGAGAAGGCGGCGGATACGCCGTGCTGCGGCTGGGAAACCTCGCCAAGGCGCTGGGGGCCGACGACGACCGGTTCCTGCGGCTGGCGACGGGCTTCGCGGCCGAGGTGGCCCTGCCCTTCTCGCCCTTCCCGCGGTGGCCTCTGTGGAAGGACATCGGGGTCAAGGTCGACAAGGACCCCGGCAAGTCCAGCGGCATCGGCTATAACGCGTTCCACATGGACCTGGTGAACGGGACCCTGCCCCCGGACTACACCACGCTCCTGTGCGTTCGACCCGACCCCCTCGGCGGCGGCCCCAGCATCCTCTCCGACGCCCACGCGGCCGTGGCGCGGGTCTCGCAGGACAGCCGCACCCTGCTGGCCGAGCCGGCCTACCACTACGGAACATTCTTCGACCTGTTCGGCGTGGGCGAGGAGTGCAAACCGTTTCCGATCCTGGACGGCTCCGCCCCGGGCGAGGGGTTCGTCCGGTTCACCGCCAAGATGCTGGAGAGGTCCGAGCTCCGCCAGGCGCACGCGGATGCCGCCAGGGAGCTCGCCGAGGAGCTCGTCCGGGGTCAGGTCTCCTTCATGCTCCAGCCCGGGGACTACCTCATCGTGAAACAGCGCCGCTTCCTCCACGGCCGGGAGGCGCTCCGCAGCGGCCAGGAGGGTGTCCCCGTCGCCGACCGACGGCTGCTCCTCCAATTGTTCCTGCGGGCGAGGGCTGGCGATGGCTCCACCGCGTAGCCGGCCGATGGGACCACTACCCCGCCGAGTCCCGCCCACGGGTCCAGCCGCCGAGCACGCGGCGGGGCCACGAGGCGGAGCCCTGCCGGCCACCTCCGGAAACGGTCGCGCACCGGGCTCACCGAGCCCGTGCACGGATCTAGATGCGCGAGTTGCGCATGGACTGCCACACAGCGCCGGCCAGCGCCCGCGTTGCCCGCGGGACCGACAGATGCTCGTGCTCGCGGTACAGGGCCCAGTTGTATGGCACGAGCGACAGCTTGTTGGAGGACAGCGATCCCGCCTGGTGGGCCCTGTAAACCGCAAGCGGCTCAGCCAGGCCCCGGGCGTCCGCGCCGTCCCGCATGATCGACAGCCACAGGGCGTAGTCCTGGCGCTTGCGCATTTCCGGCATCAGCCTCGTGCCCAGGACCTTACGGTCGTACATGGCGGTGAGAGCACCGATGTGGTCTTGGACCAGCATCGCGCGGTAGTCCACATGCTCCCGCGCATGGACCACGCGCCCGTTCGGGACCCAGCCGGTGCTCTCACCGTGATAGTCGGCGTCCATCTTGAAGTACGAGGTGAACGTCAATGGCGCGTCGCCTTCCGCGGCGAAGACGAGCTGCCTCTCGATCTTCTCCGGCAGCCACATGTCGTCGCTGTCGAGAAAGGCGATGTAGTCCCCGCGGGCCCGCTCGATCGCCAGGTTGCGGGCCCGGCCCGCACCGCCCCGTTCGGGTGCCGCCTGCGGCAGGACTCGCTCGTCCTGCTCGGCGAACTCGCGCAGCAGGTCCATGGAGCCATCGCAGGACTGGTCGTCGGTGACCAGCAGCTCCAGGTCGCTGTGGGTCTGCGTGAGCACCGATCGCACGGCTGCGCCGAGCGTGGCTGCTGAGTTGTACACGGGCATCACGACAGACACCAGGGGCACAGCGCTTCTCCTTGCCAGACCAGGACCGAAGGCCCATTCAAGCACCGCCATCGAGTAGGAGCTGCCATGCAGATAGTTGTCGCTGGTCAGGGCTACGTAGGGCTTCCCCTGGCCGTACGCGCCGCAGAGGTGGGGCACTGTGTCGTCGGCTACGACGTGGACCCGCACCGCGTCCAACAGCTCGCCGCCGGCCAGTCCTACGTGCAGGACGTGGCCTCCGCACGGCTGCGCGCGGTGCTGGATTCCGGGGCCTACTCGGCGACCGCCGACGCCGGCGCGCTGGCTGGCTTCGACATCGCGGTCATCACCGTGCCGACGCCGTTGCGGGACGGCGTGCCCGACCTGACCTACATCGAGTCCTGCGCCCGGACGCTGGGTGAGTACCTTCGTCCCGGCGCGACCGTTGTCCTGGAGTCGACGAGCTATCCAGGCACCACCGAGGAACTGCTGCTGCCGATCCTGGAAAAGTGCTCGGGCCTCAAAGGCGGGGTGGACTTCCTGGCCGGATTCAGTCCCGAGCGCATCGCCCCGGGGAACCAGAGGTGGTCGTTCGAGGGGACGCCCAAAGTGGTGTCCGGAATCGACGCCACATCCCTCGATGTCATCAAGGGCTTCTACGACGGCATCTTCCAGACCACAGTGCCGGTGTCCGGGCCCAGGGTCGCCGAGCTGGCCAAGCTGATCGAGAACACCTTCCGGCTCGTCAACATCTCCATGATCAACGAGTTGGCGACGCTGACCGGCCGCCTCGGCGTGAACATCTGGGAGGCGATCGACGCGGCTGCGACCAAGCCCTTCGGGTTCACGCGGTTCACCCCGGGGCCGGGCATCGGTGGGCACTGCCTGCCCGTCGACCCGTTGTTCCTGGCGTGGAAGATCCGGGAAGACCTCGGCGTCCCCTTCCGGTTCGTGGAACTCGCCGACGACGTGAACCGCCATATGCCCGACTACGTCGTCCGGCGTGTCGTGGAAGCACTCGCCAAGCGCGGCACGACCATCACCGGATCCCGGATCCTGCTGCTCGGGCTGACCTACAAGTTCAACGCCACCGACCTCCGCAACTCACCGTCGGCACGTGTCGCCGAACTCCTCATCAGCCTCGGCGCCGAGGTCCGCGGCGCCGACCCCAACATCGCGGACGGCGCCGGTACCGAGCGGGCCGTGTGCCGGGTGGCCGCGACTCCCGAGGAGGTCGCGGCCGCTGACGTCGTGGTGCTCCTCATGGACCACACACGCTTCGACCTTGCGATGATCCAGGAACACGCGCCCTGGGTTCTCGACTGCCGAAACCGCATGTCCGGAGCGAACGTCGAGGTTCTTTAGCCTCTCGCGATTCCCCCGGACCGGCTGCCGACCTTCCATCCCCAGGAGTTCCTTTGCGCGACGAATGGGAATACGCCCACACGGACTACACCGTGCCCGCCCAGCGTCGCATTCCTGCCTCGCTGGCCGACAGCGAGGGCGACTGGCGCCACTACTTGGAACGCTCGACCCCCAACGGGTGGCTGATACGACACAACGCCATGACCGAAGCGCTCGTCAGCGGACAGCCGATGTACCTGCTGCACACCACCAAGGACATCGACGCCATCCGCACCAGCCGGGAGCTGCACGTCTCCACCGGATGCCTGGTCGGAGCCCTGTACTGCTCGCCTCTCACCAGCGAGCCCAAAGGACTGCGCCCGCACAACCTCGGCGCCTACCTGATGCGCACGAAACCCTCCACCACGCCCATGGTCTTCGAGGTCACCCCGGATGCCCCGATCCGGCCCAAGGGCCTCGACTACCTGCATCTCGGCGCCATCCACCTGCGTACCTACCGGCGCTACCAGAGCTTCCTCACCCCGGCCGAGAACGAACAGCTCGACCGCGCCGTGCTGGCCGGGCTGCGCGCCGCAGCCATGTTCCTCGACGTCGCCCTGCGCAACGCCGCCGGCCATGCCACCCCGGCACCCGAGTTCATCGACCAGCTGTCCGACGCTGCGGCCCACGTGCCGTTCCTCGGCTACCTCTACTTCGAGGTGCTCTCCGAATACCTGATGCTCCACTCCACCACTCCCGAGACCAAGGCCTGTGCCCATGCGGGAGAGCTGAACAACTGCCTCTACAAACGACTCAGCTTCGCCGCCGTGGACGGCATGAACCAGTTGTTCGACCTGGCCCGTTTCCATCCGCGCCACCACCGGCTCGTCCAGCTCATCGACGGCATCGAACCGGCTCTCTGCCCGGGAGCCGCCGAGTACGTCCGGCGGCGGCTGTCCCACCTGTTCGCCCGGACCGCGCTGCACCCGTCCCAGGACGCGGCATCGGTCGCCTTCGAGGGCGCTGATCTCCCGACGATCCAGAACGCCGCGCCTGGGCTGATCGGCCAGATGATCTTCCGCGAGATCCGGTACATGTCCCGCTACCGGCAGCTGTACCACTGCTTCGAGAAAGCCAAGGCTCTTGAGGCATGGGACTACTGGAACAGCGAGGGAATCCCCACTCCCTTCAACGGGATCCTCCCCAAAGGAGAGATAGGGATAAATCCCGTCTACCCCCGATCGTCCGTCAGGGCGTGGACGGCACAACAGGACAGTAAGGGCTATCTACATCCGGCTGAGGAGGTCACGGCCGTCTTCACGCCGCACCTGGCTTCGTGGTGGGCGCCACCCCGCCAGCGCGCGACGCAGAACGCCACCGATCATGCACCAGTTCATCCTGCCCAGGGGGCCCGGTCTCCGATTCCCACCAACCGGCTATCGATGGACGGAGTCTCCGCATGACCACCCAACTCCTGAGCATCCTGACCGGCATCAACCGCACCTGCGTACCCTCATCCGGGAGCATGATCCTCGCCAGCGATCTCTACGGCGCAATGCCTGGATTCCACACGACCTTCCTGGGCAGAGCACCGGTCGCCCCGGCATGGAAGGCTGCATTTGATCGGCTGATCACCCTCTCCACGGCGAAGCGTCCCCACGGCCCGGACTTCGCCCCCTACGTTGACGCGTTGACGCGTGAGGTCGGTGCGCTCGTCAACGAGATCCAGCCGCACGCCATACACGCCCAGAACCTCGGGTTCGCTCTCAGCCTGGCCCTCACCCGAACTGCCGGCAACATCCCGATCATCGCCATCGCCCACGGCCCCGACGTGATGGCGGCCGAGCGCAGTCCATCGGAACGCGAGGGCATGAACGAAGTTGCTGCCGCAAGCGCGGCGATCGTCGCCCCGACCTCCGCGCTCGCCGATCGCATCGACCGTCTCACCCGACACCGATTCACCGATCGCCTCACCGTCATCCCGTGGGGCATCCGTTTGAGCGATGCCCGGGTACGCAATCAACCGCCCACTGGCATCGGCCCCCTGTCTCTGGTGCACGCTGGTCGTCTGGACGACAACAAATCCACGATCACCGCAGTCAAAGCCCTCGCTCTAACCGATCAGCCGCACCACTTGACCGTGATCGGCGAAGGAATCCTCCGGGAGCATCTGGAACAGCGGGCTATCGAACTCGGGCTGCGCGACCGGGTTCTTTTCGTTCCGTTCCTGCCCCGCACCGAACTGTGGCGCCGCTTGCCGGGCTTCGACGCCTTCGTCTTCACGACCAGAGGTCTGGAGGCTTTCGGGCTCGTCCTCATCGAGGCCCAGGCCCACGGACTTCCGGTCGCCTACTCCGATCTTCCTGGCGTGAGGGATGTCCTCGGGAACGGTGGCGTTCCCTACACCCCTGGCAACCCGCACTCGCTGGCCGAGGCCCTAGACGAGATGGGCCGGGACTTGCACCGGCGCCAGGACCTGACCAAAGAGGCTCTCCATAACGCGCGCCGATACGACATCACTGCCACCGGCCGCCAGCTGCGAGAACTAACGCTCCGCGTTGCCTCCTCTGCCGCGGCCCCGAGCGCCTCCGCCGGGCACGCCACGGCCGGAAGAGTCCACAAGCCCGAGCCTGCACTGAAGGCCGACCGCGAACCCGCCGACGCCGACCTCACCTGCGTCAGAAACGGGGGCGGCGCGGCGGATCCCCTTGTCACACGCGTTGCGTGCCGTCCCTGATCCTGCCCAAACGGACGCTGGCCGCGACCTGCTCGAAAAGCCGGTGCCCGACCCTGCCCACGCCGCCCGGCGCAGGCAGGAGGCGCTGGCGTGCCGCCGCCCCACTCCAGGGCAAGGGTGGGCCCGCCCCATGCTGGGGCTCCGCCCACCGGCGGTCCGGGGCAGGGGTGTTCGATGTCGGAGCACCGTGGGTGGGTTGGGTCTGTCATCGCTCGCACGCTGCTTTGTTGTCCAGGAGTGAGGGGCGAGGGCGGCGTGCGGCTTTTTCGGTTCGGTGGAGTGGGGGATTTTCCATGCGTAGGCGTCTTGTGCGTACAGCGGCTCCTGCAGGTGTCTCGGCCGGCCTCGCGGTGCCGTTCATGGTGTCGCCGTCGGCGGCCGCCCCAGTGCCGCCACGGTTTGAGGCGCGAGCGCCCGAGGTACTGCCACCCGGCGCACTGTGGGCGGCGGATGTGCTCACCACGGCCGGACGACGGCCAACATCAGAGTCATCACCACATACAAGGGAGAAGAGCAGGTCACCCGTGTACGCACCGCATCCAGCCCTGCCGCATGCGGTTTGGACCCGGCCAAGGGCGAGGAGTACCTGCTGTATCCGCGGGAGATCAACCTCGGCATCGCGGACGTGAACGTATGTGACGGGAGCCAGCCGTTCAACAACGAGCCCCCGGTGATTCCTGCGGAGGGGCCTGCTACTGCCGGTGTGGGAGCCAGGGGCAGTGTCTCGCTCCTATGACGTGTTCCGGGTCCCCAGTGGTGCCGATGCGACCGGGACCCCGGATCTCGTCGGGGCGCCACGTGTAGCGCACGGACACTGAGGGCGAAACGGCGTACAGCTCACTCAACAGATCTTCTATACCGACGAGTTGACTCCCTCACCCTCGTGCTGCACCGGAGACCCTGCCTTCATGCACCCACCCGGCAAGATCACACGCCCGTGTTCCCTGTTCGACCAGCACCGCCCTCATGACTGATAGGAATACGGCTTCTCAGCCGCCGTGTGTGCGTGCCCCACCACCTGGAGCACGGCCGACCGGATGCCGGGTGACACCTGGTGCGCCGCGTCTGACATGGTGGCGTGTGTGATGATCTCATCGACGGCAGCCGGCGGAATGGCCCTGGTCGAACTAGGAATGGCACTGACGCCGGGCCCGAACATGGTGTACCTGGTGTCTCGGAGCGTCAGCCAGGGACGCATGGCTGGGCTTGTCTCGCTGGCCGGGACTGCGGCGGGCTTCCTCGTGTACATGACTTTGGCCAACGTGGGGTTGGCGGTGATCTTCGTTGCCGTCCCGTGGCTGTACATCGGTTTTAAGGCTGTCGGCGCGGCCTACCTCGCATTCCTGGCCTGGCAGGCACTCAGGCAGGGAGGCCGCGGGTTGTTCGAGCCAAGCAGCCTCCAGCGCGACTCGCACTGGAGGCTGCTGCGGATGGGGCTGATCACCAACCTGCTCAACCCGAAGGTCGCCATCTTGTACCTCGCCCTCATCCCGCAGTTCATCGATCCCGCACGCGGCCACACCACGGCCCAAGGGTTCACTCTCGGCGCTGTGCAGATCGCGGTGGGCCTCACCGTGAACGCGCTGATCGTGCTCGCAGCTGGATCAATCGCCAGCCTGCTCAAGAGCCGCCCGGCATGGGCCAAGTGGCAACGCTGGACCACTGGGAGCCTTCTCGGTGCTGTCGCGATCACTCTCGCCCGGGAGGTACCCGCCCGCGCGCGGGCTTGACCTCCGTCCAGAAACCTTCTTCGCACCACTACCTCTATGGGCTTCTCGGTCTCCGCGATCCTCTTGTTGAAGGCCATCACCTTCCCTGCTCAGGGAGTGCACCACGTGGGCGGTCATGTCCTTGCCAGGGATGGTGGCGTGCTGCTCTTCTGCGGCCCGGACGGCTTTGGCTGCGAGTTCGGCGGCGCTGCAGACCTTGCGGTTGTGCAGCCAGGCGGCCAGACGCCGTCGGCCGGTGCGACGGATGGCGGCCGGGGTCTGGTAGCCGGTCAGAAGTACCAGGGAGCCGAGGTTGCCCAGGTCGAGTTCACGCTCCAGCCCGGGGAAGATCTCGGTGAGGTGGCCGCGGAGCCGGTTGATGGCCCTCCTGCGCTTCATCAACGAGCGCCTTTCCCCCAATGCCCAGGTCATCTACACGACCCACTCACCGTTTACACGACCCACTCACCGTTCATGGTCGAAACAGCCGGCCCGAGCGCGCGGGCAGCGGCCCCGACGCCCGATGGCGCCCCGTGCACGCCGCCGCATACGCAAAGACGCTCGGCCGGGTAGTCCCGGTCGAGCGTCGTTGGTGTGTCTGCTACCGCTGGTGGCTTAGTACCAGTGGTGGGTCTGCCAGAAGTTCCAGGCGCCGACGGGGCTGCCGTAGCGGTCGTTCATGTAGTCCAGGCCCCACTTGATCTGGGTGGCCGGGTTGGTCTTCCAGTCCGCACCGGCCGAGGCCATCTTCGAGGCCGGCAGAGCCTGGACCAGGCCATAGGCGCCCGAGGAGGAGTTCGTGGCGGTGTGGTCCCAGCCACTCTCATGGGAAACGATGTTGTTGAAGGCCGCGAACTGCGCCGGGTCCTTGATCATCTGCTGGGCGATCGCCTTGGCGCTCGACGGGGCCGCCTGGGCGGGAACCGTGGCGAGCATGGAACCGGCGGCACCGAGGGCGACGACGGCACCCGCGAGGGTCTTCTTCGAAGCGGCGATGCGGCGGATGACGGACTTCGACACAGGCAGGCCTTCCAACGGGGACAAGGACGGTCGCGGCACGCCACAGGCATGCGTGAGCCACTCACACGAGGGAGAGGGATTCGTCTGCGGCGGGAAGAAACACCCGGGCCGCTCGGCGACTCATCCAGTTCTACCGGCGCCCCAACGGCCTGGCAACAACCCCACCTACTAGACAGCCTCGCAGCCCACGACCAAGGCCCCCGCCCCGGCCGGAAGGTGATTCATGCAGGTGGGAGCCCGCCTAGAGCGCCGGTACGGCGACCTGCGGAGCTACGATCCTCGCTCGTACGGTGACGTAGGTCCTATGGGGCGGCTCACCTTCGAGACGCCTCAGCATCACCAAGAGTGACCGATCCTACCCTTCCGAAGCACCAGCGGTACGTAGCAATCACCTCGGAATCAGAGGAAATCGACCGGCTGCATGCCGCACTCGCCAGCCCGGCACCCATCGCCCCATCCCGATCGGGACTCCCTCTCCCCCGCCCCATGCACAGCACTCACGGCACAGCAGGTGTCCGCCCTCCAGGAGGCCGCGGCTACCGGTCGACAGCACGGGGCCCGCCCTTGCCCGGGCGAAGACCCGGCACGCGGGCAGGGCCGTACGAGCTCGCGCTGACGTGCCCGGGGCGGAGGCCTCGCCGCCGACGCAGGGAACTTCACGCCCGTCACGTCGCTCTGATGGTCAAGGGTGCCCGTGCCCGTCGTCACCGTGGCGGACCATGGTGAATCGCTGTCCTCGGTCCAGGTCTGGCTGGAGGCGGGGCGCGGCTGGCTCGACGCCCTGCACGAACGGCTCGGTCAGGTGCGCCTGACTTGGCCGAACGGGGTGGTGACCGCGCCGCGCCCGCGTAGCTGCCGGGCCGCGCAGGACGGATGGCTCGGGCGAGTACGTCCCGGGGCCCCGGCAGAGGCGCGTTGTTCTGCCGGGGCCCGTGTGATCGAGGTAGCTTTCCCGAGGGTTACGGGGCGGGGCTGAGTCGCTTCCACGGCTTGCCGCCGTTTGCCTCGGCTGTGCCGGGTTCGGCGGTGGTGTACCACTGGGCGTACCAGTAGTAGCCCTGGTGCTTCACGAAGGCCGCTGTCGAGGCCTTCGTGTCGCCCGCGAGGATGTGTGTGCCCTGGTCGGTGGTGCCGCCCGCGACCTCCAGGTCGTTGCCGCCGGACAGGGAGCGCAGCTTGAAGACGCCGTTGTGTTTGGGCGCGCCGGGTGCTCCTTCGCTGCCGTTGTCGGCGATGGGGACCAGTTTCCACTTCTGCTCGGCTCGCCCGTCGCAGCCGAGTGAGGCGATGTCCTTGCGCGCAGCGGTCGCGGTCATGCAGCGTTCACCGCTGCTGACGGTGTAGGTGCCCTCGCCGGCGAGCTGGATCTTCCAGTACTGGTTGGGGTTCTGTTCCATGGCTTCCACGAGGTGCACGCGGGACTGATCGGGGTTGTTGTCGATCATCATGGGGTTTCCGGGCGGGCTGTCGCCGTACTCGAACATCCAGCCCTTGTCTCCCTTGTCGTACATCCGCCATAGTCGTCCGCCGTCGGGCCGGTAGACCTGCCCTTGTTTCCAGGTGGCGGCCTGGCATTCGGATCCCGTACTGGGGGCGGGCGGGGTGGCCGCCGAGACGTCGCGGCGCCGGTCGCCGGTGGAGGCGTATTCCTTGCCGCCGATGGTGAAGGTGACGTTGGACGGCCCGGTGATGGGCAGGTAGTACTTGAGGTCGATGTCGCGGGATTTGCCCGGTGCCAGGTCCTCGCAGTAGCCGAGGGTGAGGGTCAGGCGGTGGAAGTCGCCCTTCAGGCCGCCCACGTTGGGGCCGGTGTGGCCGGGGGTGAGGCCCTTGATCTCCTTGTAGTCGTTGTCCTTGACGACCGGCGGTGTGGAGGTGGGCAGGTCGAGGGAGATCTGGGTGCCCTGGGCGAGGGTGACGCCGGTGTTGTTGGTGATCCGCAGCTTGGGCTGGATCGGGTAGAAGTCGTCCTTTCCGGTGGGGAAGTCGACCAGTTGCGCCGTCACGTCGATCACCTCTCTGGGCTGCTGCTGGCCCCCCGCCTTTGTGTTCCCGTACGCGCCGGCGCCCTTGAGGGCGTTGTCCAGCCGGGTGGTGAGGTCATAGCCCATCCCCCACTCCCCGCCCGGGCGCTGGGTGTAGTCGCCGGCGAGTTCCCAGATCATCGCTCCGCCGATGCCCTTGTCAGTGATGTATCTGCTCTTGGCGTCGATGGACTTCTCGTTCTCGGTGGACAGGAACACTCGCTTGGACGCGTTCCACAGCCAGGGTGCCTGGAGCGCGTCCGAGTACTTCTCGGCATACGTGCCGCTCAGCTGGCCCTCGGCCCTGTCGGTGTCGACGCCGTAGGACGTGAGGTAGCCGGGCGTGATGCCCGCCTGGAGGTTCTTCGTGTGCCACAGCGGGTTCGACCCGGCCCCGACCTCGCGCCCGTTCTCCGTGTCGTGCCACACGTTGTCGATGCCGACGGCGCCGAGCCCGCACGCCTGGGCGTTCGCCGGGCCCCTGCCTCCGGTGCCCAGGGGGCACTGGGACTGTTCCGGCATTGTCGCGGTCCCCCACAGTCCGTCCGAGCCGCCTTGGACGTCCCGCCAGCCCCGTGAGTAGTAGGGGATGCCGAGGTTGATGCGGCCGGGCGGCAGCGCACCGCGGTAGTAGTGGTAGGCCCAGTCGGTGTTGAAGTAGCCGTGTTTTTGGAAGTCCTTCGTGTCGGCTGCCTGGTCGTTGTAGATGCCGGCGTCCGCGAGTTCGTGGTCCTTCCCGTCGTCGTACAGCGGGGCCTGCGGACCGACGTACTTGTTCCAGGAGCCGTGCAGGTCGTACGTCATCACGTTGACATAGTCCTGGTACTGCAGCGCCTGGCCGGCGTCCAGGCCGCGGACCAGGTAGCCGGAGGAGGAGCCCGCGGAGGTCAGCAGGTAGTAGCGGCCCTTGTCCGCCCCGGCCCAGTCCAGTTTCTCGCGCAGGGTCTTCATCAGCGCGTTGTATCCCTGCTGCAGCCCCTTGCGGCGGGGGTTGGAGACGTCCCAGTCCTTCGGGTTGCCTGTGTTGGGCAGGGCGGTCGGGTACTCGTAGTCGATGTCGACGCCGTTGAAGCCGTATCGGTCCAGGAACTCCGTCACCGAGTCGGCGAACGTGTCGATGCCGGCCTGGTTCACCGAGCCGTCGGCGTTCGTGGTCATCGCGTAGAAGTTGCGGGTGTCCGCCCAGCCGCCCACCGAGATCAGCGTCTTCACCGCGGGATGCTTCTTCTTGTAGCTGTTCAGCAGGTTGAAGTGCCCCTTGTACGGCAGCGAGCTGTCCATGGCGTTCTTCTCGCCCGGCCAGGTCATCCCGGTCGCTGGGTTTTGCGGGTCGCTCTCGTCTCCGATGCTGATCCGGTTCCCGTCGACCTTGGCGAACGCGTAGTTGATGTGCGTCACCTTCGACCATGGGATGTTCGACACCAGGTACTTCGGGTCGCCGTTCACGCCCGCACGCCACCCGGTGAAATAGCCCACCAGGCGCCGTGTGCGGTTGTTGCCGACCCACTCGCGCCCCGAGCTGTCATACGCGTCGCAGTAACGCGCCGCCACACCCTGGGTCTGCGCCATGCCCTCCGGGCGGCAGTCCCCCGTGAAGGCGGGTTTGGTACCGCGGTCGTCCAGGGAGCCGTCGTACGGATCGCCCGCGTCGCCGCCGTCGGGCTGGCCGATCGGCGGGGCCGACATCTGCCATTTCTGCGCGTCGCTGCCGTTGCAGTTATAGAGCTGCAGCGCCCGGGCGGTGTCCGATCCGGGGACGTCCAGGCACTTGCCGGAGCTCGGGTTGCGCAGTTCCTGCCTAGCGCTGTACACCCACCGCTGGGCAGCACTGCCGTTGCACGCATAAAGCTGGACCGGGGTGCCGTTGTCGGCGCGCCCGCCGTCGACGTCCAGGCACTTCGCCAGTGTCTGGAGCGTGCCGTCACTAGCCGCCGTCCAGCCCTGACCGTCCGACCCAGCGCAGGTGGCCAGACGGATCGGCGTACGGTCGTCGCGGCTGCCATCGCGCGGCTCGACGCACTTGCCCTCAAGCCCCCTGATTGTGCTGACCGGCATGGCGGTCCCTGCCTCGCGGAACTTCCACCGCTGCTTTGGACTGTCTGCCTCGCAGGCCGCCAACTCCAGTGGCTGCTCTGCCTCTCCAGCACTCAGGCAGCGCCCGTCAGCGCCACTCACCAAGGTGTACCAGCCTCCGCCTGCTGCCTTGGCCTGCCACACCTGGTTGGCGTTGCCTTCCTGGGTCTCGACCAGATGCGTGCGGTGGGGTCCAGGATCGTGATCGACCGCCATGCCTGGCTTCGCGGCCGCGGTGATCCGCCAGTTTTCTCCGCCCAGTGACCGCATCACCCAGCGCTGTGCCTCTGAGTCGTTGGGCTCGTACGCCTGCACGCTGGTGCCGCTCTCGGTGCTGCTTCCCTTCAGGTCCATCACCGTGCCGGTAGCCGACCTCAGCTCCATGCGTCCCCCGTCGCGCGGCTCCGTCCCGCCAGCCGGGTCACGCGGGGTGATGACCACATCGGCCGGGTAGTCGATGTACCAGTACTGGTCGTCCATGACGTGCGGACAGGGGTCGTGGCTGACCCACTTCTTCCCCTTCGACTCCTTGCCTGGATCCTGCGCCAGACAGGTGCTTGCTGCCCGGCCTTGGTCCAGGGACAGTGCGACCCGGCCGTCGTCACGACGTGACAGGAACCAGGCTTTCTCCTTGCCGCCCAGATAGGTCCAGCTGTTCCAGGTGTCGAGGTAGCGGCCGTTGTGCTGTGCCTGCAGCGAGATGCGACCCGTGCCAGCGTTGCGCAGCAGCCACCGCTGGCTGCCCGAAGCCTTATCCGGGGACGTGATGAGGTAGTCGTCCTTGCGCGCCCCTGCGGCGTCCAGGACCTCCCCGGTGAGTGCGTTGCGCAACCGGACGACCCCCTCACGCTCGCCCCTCAGCGGGCTGGTCTTCGTGCCACCGTCCACTGCTCCGCATTCGTAGGCGGCAACGTCGTTCTGCGCCAGCGCCTGACCCAGCCCGGTCAGACACGATGCCAGCGCCAGTTGTCCAAACGCGTTGGGGTGGATCGCCTCCTGCTGATCCCCCTGCGCCTTCCCTTCGAACCACGCCTTCGTCCAGCTGGCGAGATACGGGACCCAGCGGACCCATTCGGCCTTCTCCGCCGGCAAGGGGTTGCTGTTGTTGTTCGCGCTGGTGGCCTGTTCCGCCGACTTGGCGCACAACTCGTGCCCGGCAAACGCGTTCTGCACGTCCAGGAACTTCGCCCCGGCAGTCCCGGCGGCAGCCCGCAGCATGCTGCTGATGCGGGGTACGACGGAGTCGCGGGCCCAGTCGGAGTCGGTGTCACGGAACGGGCATCCGCCACTGGTGTACCGGGGGAAGCTCAACGCACCTTCGCCGTAGCGGTAATCGGAGCTCTTCGGGAGCACGTTGGGATACGACTGGAGCACCAGGCGGTAATCCGACTGGCCCGCTGCCCTCATCGCGCTGCGGATATCCATCAGGTTCTTGGTCACCTTGGCCCGGACCCCGTCGAGCGCATCGGCAAACGCCTTCTCCCGGGTGCTGGAGCACTGCCACCGGACGGCAGGATCGAGGTTCCCGACCGAATCCTCCAGATAGGATTTCGCACACGCCTGAACGATTTCACTGAAGTTCAGGTCGTTTCCGCCGATGGACAGCACGACCATCCGGATGTCGTACTCCCGGGCCAGGTCTGTGAGCTGCTGAACCTGTGGCTTCTTGTCCTTAAATGCTGTGGAAGTGATGTTCTCGGTCGTCGCCCCCGAGCAGGCGAGGTTGAACCGGCGCTCTGCGGGAATCCCATCGAACTCAACTCCCTTGATGGGGGCCACGTCCGACCGGTCGCAGCGGTTCCCCCCGACATAGGACGTCGCGTCGTAGACACAGTCCTGCCCGCTCTGGCACCTCGACTTCCGGTCGGTGCCCCACACGTCACCTTCCTCCTTGGTGAGCGCGTTGCCCGCCCATCGGCCGCCCTCACCGGAGAGGTAGCTGTCGCCCATCGAGACGATGGCGGACGGCCTACCCGTACACGCATCACCCACCGCGCGCGCCTTCGGCCCAGCACTCGACCTGGCAACAGGAGCGCAGTCAGTGCCGAACCGCACTGCCCAGTGGTCGGACTTGAGGTCGTCGATGCGCTTCGGATGGACGCCTCGACTGGTACCCGTGCCCGCGATCATGTAATCCAGCACCTTATCGTCACGGGTGGGCTCGGTCGTGGCTATCAGACGAGCCCCCAGCGCGTCCAATTCGCCCTGTGGCCACTGGTCCGACTCCCGGTTGAAGTCCCCCATCACGGCCCAGTCGCCAGTTCCCGCGTCGTCGTGGGCTGCTTCAACCAGACTGGACGCGTCGCCGCCCCCGTTCTCCGCATGTGCGCTGTACAGCCAGGTACCGGCCACCCGGATCCCCAGCATCGGCTTCGGGCTCTTCTTACTGTCACCGATAGCACCCACCCGGCCGATCACGTGGACGTTCGTATCGTTCAGAGCGATGTCCCTATCGACCAGAAACGCAATATTTCGCGTACGATTCTTGGCCACCCTGGTTTCGAGGAAGTAGTAGAAGTAGTTCCCGACGGCCGTGCATTTGATCACCGTATAAGGAATCTGCTCCTTCGGTCCTCTGCTGATGAAATCGCGATTATCGCCGCCAGCACACTGATAGCCGGGCGGTTCGCTTTTTTCAACCTCTTGCAGAGCTATAGCTTGTGGAGCGTTAGCTTCTCCTAGTAGTTCCTGGACCTCCCCCCAATACTTGGGAGAATTCCACATATTGAACGTTGCCGTGCGAAGGCCGGACACCGCCGCCTGGGCAGCGGGGGCGCTGGCACCCATCACCCCGAGCAGTCCGGCCATCAGCGCGGCGACGAGCGCGGCGGACACCAACCGCACCCTCGGCCGTATCCGGCCCCTTCTTCTTTTCATCCGGCACCCCTGGACTGGCCGCTACTTGACCCGCCCACCCCAGCACATGCGACTCAACAGGCGATAAACACTCGTTCATCGGCAGTCACCGCCCGGCACTTGCGCCCCAGCGGCGGGCGAGCGAGTGGACCCCTGCGGAGGACTTGGCGGCGCGGGCAGACCCCTCTCCCGGAGCAACGCGCACCCTCCTTGCCGCCCCGGGCACCGCCGCGCAGTGAAGGTCTACAGATCAACACCGACCCTAGAACACCCAGAGAAGTACTGATTTGACCTAAAAGTCTCAAATGTTAGTCGGGAAATGGGGGCGTATCTGCGTAGCCTGGCGGTGGCGCAAGCCCGCCACCGGGCCGTAGCTCTGAGCCCTGCATGCCGAAATCCAAGGACAGCGGCCGACCGCACCGCGTTCTACGGGAGACCACGTGACAGCTCCACACCCCCCCTTATCTGCACACACCGTCGCTGCTCGCACCCGAAGACAGGGCGCAGCAATGCTCCTCGCCGGGACTCTGCTGGCGCTGGCCGGATGCAGCGCCAACAACTCCCCCGCATCGTCCAAGCCCCGCCCCGCCCCAACGGCTGTCTCTCACTCTCCCAGTTCGACCGCTGACGCCGCAGACGCGACCATCATCGCGGCATACACCAGCTCCTGGGACGCGCAGACCAAGGCCTACGGCAAGGCCTCTTCTGCGGGCACCGACCTGCAGAAGAACACCACCTTCAAGGCGCTGGCCGACGTCGAGAGCGACCTGGTGGCCATGCGGAGGGCCGGGCAGGTGACCACCGGCAGGCCGGTGACCCGTCCGAGGGTCGTCACCGTGACCCACGGCAGAGTCCCCACGGCGACGGTCGTCGACTGTGTGGACACGACGAACTGGACGCTGGTCGACAAGGCCTCGAAGCGGAAGACGCCGCTGCCCACGACGCGGCTCATCAAATACGTCAGCACGGCAACGCTGGAACAGTGGGGGACAATATGGATGGTCACCAAGCTGACCGCTCAAGAGCAGTCCTGTTAGCCGGACCTCTCGCCGCCGTCACCGGGGCCCTGGTCCTGGCCTCGGCTTCCGTCGCGCACGCCGACCCTGATCCTGATGTGCGTGCCGGGACCTGTCAGTCCGTCAAGTTCTGTGTCGGCGTTGGAGTCGGTGGCAAGACCGGCGGCGCTACGGGGCAGGCGGGCGGGTCAAGCGGCAGCAGTGCCAGCGCCAGCAAGTTGAAGTGCCAGTACACCAAGGTCGAGGCGAAGCCTCCGCCCGCACACCCGGCCTGGGAGGGCAAGGACCCCGCGAAGTTCGAGATGTATTTCATGTCGTGCTCGGACGGCGGCCTGGACAACCCGGACGGTTTCATCGTCGTGCCGCAGGGGCAGCCGCCCGTGCCGCAGGTCGATCCGCGGGAGCTGGCCCAGCGCGCGGTCGACTCCATGACGCTGCTGGGCCCGGACATCGCCAGCCCAAGGGCGAGCGGACGCTACACCGTGGGTGTCCCGATGTGGATGTGGGTCAACCAGAGAGCCACCACCTACGGGCCGAACTTCGCGTCGGCATCGGCGGGCGGGATCACCGTCACCGCGACCGCGAAAGTATCGAGGATTGTGTGGGCCATGGGCGACGGCGCCACCGTGACCTGCAACGGGCCCGGCACCCCCTACACCTCCTCCGGTGCCATGGCCCCGTCTCCCACCTGCGGGCACCTCTACTCCACCACCTCGGCTGATGCCCGCAGCAGTCGGTTCCTGGTGACCGCGACGTCGACGTGGGCGATCACCTGGCAGGGCGGCGGACAGGCCGGCCAGCTCACGGAAGTCCGCCACAGCACCGTGCCGGTCACGGTCGGCGAAGTCCAAGTCGTCCGATAGCGCCGCCGGAAGGAGACAACGGTGAGTAAGACCGAACAACATCCCGGCGCCGCTGGCGCGCACGGTATTCCCCAGCAGCGCGCTGTCGGCGGACCGGTGGCTCCGCCCCGGGTCTCGGCGCGCAGGCGGCGCCCCGGCGTCATGGCGCTGTCCCTGGCGCTGATCGCCGCCGGGGGTGCCGGAGTTGCGGTCCTGCTGCTGCAGGTCGGCCACCGCACGGAGGTGGTGACCGTGGTCCGCGACGTCCAGGTCGGCCAGGTCCTGAGCGAGCACGACCTGGGCAGGGCGTCTCTCGCCCTGGACCCGGCCGTCAAAGCGGTGCGCGCCGACAACCTGGCATCGGTGGTGGGCCAGCGGGCCGCCGTCGAACTGAGGCCCGGCTCCCTGCTCGCCCCCACCCAGGTGACGAAGGACCTGCTGGTCAAGCCGGGCGAACAGCTGGTGCCGATCGGTTTGGAGCCCAAGCAGATCCCCGCCACGGGGTTGGTGGCAGGCCAGAGGGTACAGCTGGTGCACGTCCCAGCCCCGGGCACTGCCGATGCGGGCAAAGTGTCGGAGGCCGCGCCGAAGACCCTTGTGGGCCGGGTCGTGAAGGCCTCGGGCGCCGCGCCCGGCACGGGGATCGTGGTCGTGGACGTGGCCACCGCCGCGACCGACGGCCCCACCGCCGCCGCGTGGGAGGCGGCCGGCACGCTGCGCCTGGTGTTGGCCGCTGCGGAGGGTCCGTGATGGCGGTGATCGCCCTCGCGGGCTGCAGCGGGGCGCCCGGCGTGACCACGACCGGCCTGGCCCTGCTGCTGGCGTGGCCGCTTCAGGCGGGGCGGCGGATGATCCTGGCGGAGTGCGACCCGGACGGCGGCGCCGTGGCACACGGCCTGCTGCAGGGCACGCTCGGCGACCGCTACGGGCTGCGCAACCTCTCGGTGGCCGCCCGCAAAGGGGAGTTCAGCGACGCCTTCTGGCGCCAGCTCATCGACCTGAGCCGCACAGACGGCCAGGGGAAGTCGCCGCGCGAGCGGCTGCTGCTGCCCGGCATCACCGACCCCGCGCAGGCCGCGAGCCTGGGACCGGTGTGGACGGTCCTGTCTGAGATGTTCCGGGGCATCGACACCATGAGCGGCCACGACGTGCTCATCGACCTCGGCCGACGCGGCGCGTACGGGCCGAGCGGGGTGCTAGCCGAGCAGGCCGATACCACGGTCGTGGTGGCCCGCAACACCCTGCGCGGTCTGCAGGCAGCCCAGGGCCGGGTGCGCGCCCTGCGAGACCACCTCGGTGACGTCAGCGTCCTGATGATCAACGAGGGGCCGTATCCGGTGGGTGAAGTGCGGCGCGTGCTGCAGGTGCCGGTGACCGCCACGCTGCCCTACGCGCCCGTGGAGGCCCGCGTGCTGTCCGACGGCACCGAAGCGCCCCGCCGGTTCACCAGGACGGCGCTCATGAAGGCCGCCCGCACCACCAGCCAGGTACTCATCCAGCAGGCCGCCCTGCGCCGGAAGCGCCTGCATCCACGCGACCCGCGCGCAGCGGACGGGGAGGCAACCCATGCACGCTAGGCCCCTGCACCCCGACCCCACCGTGGCACCACTGCCCCAGGAACACACACGCCAGACCAGCGGCACACCCGCACCCGCGGGCTCCGCCTCGGGCACGCGGCGGCCCGGAGCGGCGGCCCCCGCCGTCACGGTCGACTACCGGGTGGTCCGGGAGATCGGGTCGCAGGTGGCCAAGCACCGCGAGGAACTCCTCAAGTCCCGGCCGGACATGGACCGGGCCAGCGAGGAACAGCGCTGCCTTCAGTGGATCGCCGAGGCCGTCGCGCTGTGGTCAGACGCCCAGGCGATGGCACCGGCGCAGGACGAAGCGCTGCGGCGCGCCGTGTACGACCTGCTCTTCCGCGCAGGCCGGCTGCAGCCCTACCTGGACGATGACCGGGTCGAGGACATCCTCATCCAGGGCCCCGGCGAGGTGTGGCTGGACTACGGCGACGGCGAGCGGCGCCGGGTGGGGCCGGTCGCGGACTCCGAGGAGGAACTGCTGGAGCTCTTGCGGGAGCTGGCCCGCGGCTCCGGGCACAGCGAGCGCACCATCTCCACCGCCAGCCCGACGCTGGCTCTCTCCCTGGGGGACGGCTCCCGCCTCCAGGCCATCACGGGGCTCGGGCCGATGACGTACGCGGTCATCCGCCGCCACCGCATCTCCCACGCGGATCTCGACGACCTGGTGCGCATGGGCACCCTCGATACGGTCCTGCGTGACTTCCTCGGCGCCGCCGTACGGGCCGGGAAGAACCTGATGATCGCGGGGAAGCAGAAGGCCGGAAAGACCACGCTGCTGCGGGCGCTGCTCAAGGAGTTCGACCCGCACTGCCGGTTCGCCACCATCCAGAGCGAGGACGAGCTGTTCGCCCACGCCAACGGCTACCACTCGCAGGTGGTGTCGTTGGTGGGCCGCGAGTCCAACGGGGAGAAGGACGTTGCCGGGCGCGGCGCCGGTGAGGTCACGCTGCTGGACTTGATGCATCCCGCTTTGCGGATGTCGCTGGAGCGGATCGTGGTCGGCGAAGTCCGCGGGCCCGAAGTCGTCGCGATGATGCAGGCGCTGACGAACGGGTCGGGCGGCAACTTGTGCACCATCCACGCCCGGCGGCCCAACGTCGTCTTCGACCGGATCGCCGAGCTGTACGCGCTCGCCCAGGGCAATCTCTCCGAGCAGCTCGCCTACCGGCAGACCGCCAACGGCCTCGACTTCATCGTCTACGTGGACATGACGGACGAGACGCAGATCGGCGGGCGCCGTCACCGCTACGTCTCCCATGTCCTGGAGGTGACCGGAATCGGTGAGAACGGGCGCCCGGCCACCAATGAGGTCTTCTCCCCCGGCCGCGAGTGGGGCGAGCTGCGGGCCGTGCCGAGGATGGCCCCGGGCTGCATCGACGACCTGCGCCGCACCGGCTTCGACTCCGCCCTGCTGCAACAGCCCCACGGGGCCTGGGCACAGCCACTGGCGCTGACGCTGGGGGCGACCCGATGACCTGGTTGTTCGCCCTGCTCAGCGGAATGGCCGCCACCAGCGGGCTGATCGGCGTTGTGGCCGGTGCCACGGGCACCACGGCGCCTCGACGGGCCCCGCTGCGCCAGCGCTGGCAGGCGGTGCTGCGCGGCGGACGCCCTCAAGGCGAGGACGCCCGGCTTGGCAGGCGCACCCTGATGGCCGCAGGGGGTCTGATCTGCGTGGCCGTGTGGCTGATCAGCGGGAACGTCGTCGGCGGTGCGCTGCTGGGCGCGGCCGTCATCGGCGTGCCCTGGCTGATCACCCCCGCGCGGATGGCCAAGGAGCACATCGGCCGCCTTGAAGCCCTGAGCGAGTGGACCCAGCGCCTGGCCGGTCTGCTGCGGCTGGGCATGGGCCTGGAACAGGCGATGATCACCAGCCGTCAGGGGGCGCCGGACGAGCTCACCCCGGAGATCGTCGCCCTGTCCGACCGGCTGCGGCTGGGCTGGCGACCTGAGGGAGCGCTGCGCGCGTTCGCCGATGACCTGGACGATGTCACTGCGGACAAGGTGAGTGCCGCGCTCATCATGTCGGCGGGCGACCGTGGCCCGGGCCTGGCGCAGGCCTTGGAGGACCTGTCGGGCACCGTCCGCGAAGACGTCGCGAAGAAACGTTCCATCGAGGCGGACCGGGCCAAACCGCGCACCACCATGCGATGGATGACGATCATCACGCTGGGGGTCGTGGTGGCGGGGTTCTTCGTGCCGTCCTACACAAGGCCCTACTCCACGCTGCTGGGGCAGCTCGTCCTCGCCCTCCTGACGTGCGGGTTCGTCGGCGTGCTCGCCGCGGCGCGGCAGCTCGGCTCCTTCAGGCGTATCCCCCGCTTCCTGGTCACCGACCCAGCCAGCACCGTCCGCCTGCCGATACCCGCACCAGAAATACCGGAGACCGCCCACACGCCAGAAGGAGCCGCCCCGTGAACCTGCTCCCCGTCGTGGTGAGCGGCGGTACGGTCGGCGCCGGCCTCGCGCTCCTGGTCCGCGAACTCCTCACACCCCAGCCCGCGCTGGGACCAGCCCTTGAACGCAGTGCCCCGGCGGACCTGACGGCGCCGGAGCCGCAGTGGGACCGCGAGGAGAGATGGGGCCGGTGGCTGCTGGCCCGCCTGCAGCGGCTGCCGGGCGTGCGGGTCCCCGCCACCGACCTGGCCCTGCTCGGGCAGGGGCCGGGCCAGTTCATGCTCAAGAAGACCGCACTCGCCGGCTTCGGCCTGCTCGGCCCGGCGATCGCGACGATTCCTTGGATCATCGCGGGCGTGGGCCTGCCGTTCTATGTCCCCGCAGGTGCCGGACTCCTCGCCGCGGCCCTGCTGTTCCTGATCCCCGATCTCGCCGTACGCGACCAGGCCAAGCGGGCGCGCGAGGAGTTCGCCCACGCTCTGTCCGCCTACCTGGACCTGGTCGCGCTCAAGCGCGCCGCCGACGCCGGCCCCGCACAAGCCCTGGAGAAAGCCGCCACAGTCGGCGAAGGCTGGCCTTTCCTGTACCTGCAGGGCGCGCTGCGCCGGGCCCGGCTGGAGAAGATCCCGCCCTATCAAGCACTCACAGAGTTGTCCGCCCAGTACCGCCTGCCCGTCCTGGACGACATAGCCGACATCATGCGCGGCAGCGCCACCGACGGCGCCGCCGTCTACAAGGCACTGCGGGCCCGCAGCGCCGCCCTCAACGCCGAACTCCTGGCCGCACAGGCCGCCGAGGCGAACACGGCCAGCGAGAAGATGACCGCGCCGGGCGCCCTGCTCGCCGTCCTGGTGATGCTGCTGATGGCGTTCCCCGCGGTGATCCGCATGCTCGCCCTCTGACCACTCCAGCTCGTTCAACGCTCCAAAGAGGTGGGAACCATGACGCACATCGCAGCCCGCACCCGCCGTGCTGTGCTCCAGCTGACCACGCACGTGCGGGACGGCGTTCGCGAGGGTGGCGGCTGGCCGGACCGGGGCGACATCTCCATCACGACCGTCATCATCTGGCTGGCCGCTGTCACCGGCGCCGTCCTGGTCGCCGGGACCATCGCCGTCGTGATCGCCAAGTACAACGGCAGCCTCGGCGGCCTGTGATGAAACACCCCACGCGGCTGACAAAAGGGTGGCAGGGACGACGTTGGCGCAACGACCGCGGCGATACCAGCATCCAGATGTCGATCATCTTCCCGTTCGTCCTGCTCGCCACGCTCGCCGTCATCCAGGCTTCCCTGTGGTTCTACGCCCGCCAGATCGCGTTGACCGCGGCCCGTGAGGGCCTCACCGCCGCCCGCGCCTACCAATCGCCCCCCGCCGATGGAGCGGCCCGGGCGCGTGGCGTGCTGGGGCGCAGCGCCGGGGACAGCCTGCGCGGCTACAGCGTCGTCGCCACCAGCAACGGGCAGCGGGTGCGGGTGCGGGTATCGGGCACGGCCCTGTCGATCCTGCCTGGTCTGCCGGGTCTCCGGGTGACGCAGTCGGCGTCCGGGCCCCTGGAACGCTGGGTGGCGAGACCGTGAAACAAGGTCTATGCGCGGCCCGTTGGGCCCGCCAAGGACACGGCGATGAGGGCAGCGCAGCGATCGAGGCGGCCATCATCCTCCCGGTACTGATCATGTTCTTGTGTCTGGCTGTCGCGGGCGGCCGGATCGTCACCTCCGGCGCGAAGCTCGACGCGGCAGCCCAGGACGCGGCGCGCGAAGCCTCGATCCACCGCACAGCGGCAGCGGCCCAGAGCGCCGCGCGGTCAGCGGCTGATGAGTCCTTGCAGGACCAGGGCATCGCGTGCGCATCGACCAGCGTCAGCATCGACACCGGCGGTCTGCGCGTGCCGGTCGGTCAGGTCGGCACCGTCACGGTCACCGTGACCTGCACGGTCCCCCTGGCCGAACTCCTGCTGCCGGGCCTGCCAGGAGCCAAAACGCTCACTTCGACGGCGACTTCGGTGGTGGACCAGTACCGGCAAAGAGCTCTTGGGTTCGCGAATTCTGAAGTGCCGTGGAGTACGAACCGAAGTGCGGGTGCTGAGCGGTGAGCGCGCGAGGGTACTTGGGTTCACGCTCCGCGCGTCGAGCGTGCTCGAGCTCTTGCCTGGCAGGCGGACCGTGCGGTGAGCCAGACGGTCTCAAACTCTCCGACGGTGAGTTCCTGCGGATCGTGGGGCTCCCACTCATGGACGGGAACCTCCGCCGTGACACCGAAGGTCGCCTCGTAATCTGCAAGGGTTCCGGCCTGTTGGGCGGCTTCCCACTCGGTCAACGAGGCAGCGGCGATGGGCTTTTCGAGCGGTCCTTGGAGTTCAACCTGACGGGTGACCCAGCCGTCGGCGTCGACCTCAATGTAGAACCAGGTGTCTTCTTCAGCCCAGTGGCTGCGAAACCAGCGCGTCATGACGTCATTGTCCGTGATGGCGCCTCGGTTGCCTCTTCACAGATCCTGCGTCCAGACCCCGACGGGGTGTTCGTCGGGACGCAGCGACAATTGGGGTTGGCAGTCCAGGAGGTCTTCTCCTCCAGGCTGCCAGGGGAAGGCTCCGTCACGGTTGGGCCAGACGGCTTGGAGGAACGGGAACGGCGGCTTGCGGTAGTAGCCGATTGCGGTACCGAAGAACGCCTTGTACCAGCGGTAGTCGACGCCCTTGAGGACGACCCGGACATTCGCGATGTCGTACAGCTCCTGGTCAGCTTCCCAACGTTGTCCCTCGACAGCCCGTCGGGCGAGGTCGTTGAGGAGTGTCTGCATCCGCGAGATGTCCAGGCCGAACATCGCCAGCTCGGGTATCCGGTGCTGGTGCCACAGGCCGATGGTGTACGCCCAGCCGGGTCCCTGGTCGTCGGCGGGGACCATCGTGACCTGCCACCCATGCTGATGAATGATCTCGGCGGTCGACTGACTGCCGGGGTCACGTTCCTTGATGTCCTGGCAGACGATGCAGTGGCAGGCGGCGCGACCGATGGACATACCCGGGAGGTTACGGGAGCAGCGCGGCTTCGCGTCCAGCGGGAGTGGCCGGGCAGACAAGGATGCCCTTCCCCACCGGCGGGGCCATGGGCTCTCGCCGTCGTCGATGTGTCACCCGCTCCGGCAGCAGCGGTCGTTGCCCATCCGGCCTCTCTTGCGCGACGGGGTGAGTGAGGATGTCTCGTTTGAGGCGTGTACGCCGAGCCCGGCGGGACGACCGGGGAGGGGTCACCGTGTTCGTCGCCGTGTGCGTCATCGCGCTGATCGGCATCATCGGCGTCGCTGTCGACGGCGGCAGCACGATGCGTGCCATCGAGCGCGCGGACTACCTCGCAGGCGAGGCCGCCCGGGCGGGCGGGCAAGCCCTGAGCCCTGCCGATGCGATCAGCGGCAGAGCCATCGTCGTGGATCCGCAGGCTGCGGTCGCGGCAGCCCAGGCGTACCTGCGCTCCGCCGGTGCCACTGGGACGGTCAGCCTGTCCAGCGATGGCAAGTCGCTCACGGTCACGATCACCGCCTCCTGCCCCACGAAATTCCTCACCGTGGTGGGCATCGGCTCTCTGCCGGTGGCCGGCCATGCAACGGCCACCCTCCTGCATGGCGTCGAAGCCCCAGAGGGGCAAGGAGAATGATGCGCACCACCAGCTCCCTGCACGCCGCATCCCCGGGCCGCACGCTGGCGCGGGCCCTCACGGCCGTGCTGGGTCTGCTGGCCCTGGTGGTCACGGTGATCGGGCTGCCGATCCTCCTGGCGTGGGCCACCCCGGCCATCTGGGCTGCCACCCACGACGACGTCGTACACCTGCTGGACCGACAGGACACCGGCGCAGTGTTCCTTCTGCTGCTCGTCACGGCCGGCTGGGCCGCGTGGGGGCAGTTCACGTTCTGCACCCTGCGGGAACTCATCGCGCAGGTGCGGGGCCGTGCCTGGCATGTCCCGCGTGGAATGGGCGCCTCTCAGCGCGCCGCAGCCCTGCTGGTCGGCAGCATCGTGGTGCTCCTGCCCACCAGCTCCGCCCTCGCCTCCACCGCACCCACCGGGCAGAGCACCACGGCGGCCCGCCTGCCCGGGCAGACCCTGCCACCGCAGGCCACCCAGACCGAACACGGCACGCCGCCCGCAGCGGCAGCCGGAACGACGTACACCGTGCGGCAGGCGCGGCCCGCCCAGAGCCTGTGGGGCATCGCCGAGCAGCAGTTGGGCGACGGTGAGCGGTGGCGGGAGATCGCCGAGCTCAATGAGGGCCGCACTATGGCCGACGGCACCCCATTCCGGACGAACGGCTTCCTCCAGCCCGGCTGGCAGCTCCGAATGCCCGGGACCAGCGCCGAGGAAGGCACCCGTACGCACCGAGGGGATAGCACCCCTGCTCATGTCCAGGGCGAGCGCGCCGTCACGGTCCACCCGGGCGACTCCCTGTCGAAGATCGCGGCGGAGGAACGCGGCGACGGGAACCAGTGGCCCCGCCTCTTCGAGTCCAGCCGGGGCACACCACAGCCCGGCGGCCTCCCCACGATCACCAACCCGGACATCATCTACCCGGGGCAGCAGGTGACCGTGCCCAGCGCCCCACGCGCCCAGCCTTCCCAGCACCATGACCGGGACGCGGACACCGGCAGTCGACAGGCCGCTCCCCCAGCCACCCAGAAACCCGAGGGTGCGCAGAAGCCGGGCCAGAGCCCAGGCGACGGGGCCGGCCGCGCGCCGAGCCAGACCAACATGCCTGCTCCCCACGCCTCGAACGCCAGCCCGCCGTCCCCTCGCCCGGCGCAGCCCGGGCAAGAGCAGGCATCGCCGCCCACCAACACCTCCACCGCGCCCCGGGCCAGTACAACGCCCCCGACCGCTACGCCGCTGCCCCCAGGTCAATCGTCCAGCACCCCTACATCCCCGCCCGCCGCTCCCGGCCAGGGCACCCCGGCGACGGCTTCCGCCGGCAACCCGCTGAACCAACGCACCGTGCTCGGCGCCGGCGCACTGCTCGCGGCTGCTGTCACCGGCGCGCTCGGCCTGCGCCGCACCCTGCAGCGCCGGCGCCGTAAACCTGGCGAGACGATCGCCATCACCCCTCAGACATCCACTGCCGAGGCCCAGTTGTCGGCAGCCGCCGACACCGACGGCGCACCCCGTCTGGATACGGCCCTGCGCACCCTCGCCCACCACCTGGCCCAGCAGCACGACGACACCGCCCCGCTGCCAGTGCTGCGAGCCGCCCGGATCGGGACCCGGACCATCGCAGTACTGCCCGAGGACCACGATCAGGAACCGGTCGCGCCCTTCACCGCCGGGCAGGACAGCTGGTGGGTCCTGCCCGCTGACGCCCCCCTCCTGGACGAGGAAGCCGCCCAGGACATACCACCGCCCTATCCCGCACTGGTCACCATCGGCAGCGCCACCGCGGGCGACCTGCTGCTTCTCAACCTCACACAGTTACCCGCCCTGCTGCTGGACGGCGCCCCGCTCCACATCACCGAGGTCTGTACCTCCGTCGCCCTCGAACTAGCCATGAGTCCCTGGGCCGCCGACGCCGAGATCGTCACCGTCGGGTTCGGCGACGAGCTACCGCAGCTGCTGCCCACCGCACGGATCACCCACCTGCGCCAAGCCACCCATGCGCTGCGCGACTTGAGCGAATGGCTGCTGGAAACACACCAACTGCCGGACACAGCACATCATCCCTATGTGCTGCTGTGCGCATCTGCGCTGGACCCGGACACCTCTTGGCAGTTCGCCGACCTCCTCGACAGAGCCAGCTCCCTCCCCGTCACACTGATCGCCCCGGCGAACACGGCCTCCGGCCACTTCCCCCAGGCGGAAACGCTCAACGCCTCCCTCGACGAACCCCAACCCCTCGACTGCACCGGCACCACGATCACCGTGCAGCGCCTCGAACACACTGCCTACCAGCAGATCGCCAACGCCCTGAGAGTGTCCGGACAGCCGCCCCACCCGGCCGAAGGAGCCTGGCAGGAGGTCCCGGACGAGCCCGGCGGACACCAGCAGACCGACCCGACACCCCCTCAGAAACCCGCTGTGCCCACAGCCGCCGCTCCCCCAAGTCCGCGCCCGACGGCGGCCACGGAGACGAACGGCGAGGTGTTCCCCGCTCTGCTCGCCGCCACCACCGATCCCTCCGGACTCCGCCTACCGGCCACCCCCGCCGCGCCGCCACGCGGTGCCGAAGCCGACCACGGTGCCGCAGCAGCAGATGCCCGGGTCCCGGCATCCCTGGCGGCCGCGACTCCCCGCACCGGACCACAGGCCACGGAGAGCCACGCCCCCGTACCCTCCAGCACGGAGGACAATGCTCCGACGGTGGGCGACACACCGGACCTGCACACCCCCGAAATCCGAGTCCTGGGCCCCGTGGAGGTGGCGGGCGTGGACAGCGCCGGCCACGGCCCGAAGCTGAAGCAACTCGCCGCCCTGCTCTACTTCCGGCCCGGGCGCAGCGCGGAAGTCCTGTGCGCCGACATGGACCCCGCCCACCCGTGGTCCACGCGCACCCTCAACACACGGCTCCAGGGCCTGCGCAGCTGCCTGGGCAGCGACCCCTTGGGCACCCTCTACGTCCCCCGACGCAAGACCCGCGACGACCCCTACCAACTCGCCCCGACCGTGCGCTGCGACTGGAGCCACTTCCTACACCTCGCCCAACACGCCCTACCGCGCGGCCCGGCAGGCCTCACCGAACTCGAGACGGCACTCACGCTGGTGCGGGGCACGCCGTTCGCCGGCCGGCCACTGCCGTGGGCCGAGCCCCTGCAACAGGAAATGCTCACCCGGATCATCGACATCACCCACACCGTGGCAGTCCACCGCACCGCCCCCGGCCCCCACCACGACCCAATCGCCGCACGCCACGCCATCATGACCGGCCTCAACGCCGACGAATCAGCCGAACTGCTCTACCGGGACTGGATGCGTTTGGAGGCTGCCTGCCGGAACCGTACGGGACTCAATAGCGCCATCACCCGCCTGCAACAGGTCAACCAGACACTCGACTGCTCCCCAGAAACGAAAACAACCGAACTCATCAACGAACTCCTCAACGCCCGCAAGGCCTAACTGATCGTTTCAGAATGAGGTGCGCAGGCGGCGGAGGCACATGAGGCTGCAGGCGGGCAGCTTGCCGTCCAGCCAACTGCGCGCGCTGCCCTGGGTACCGAGTGTTCAGCCTCGTCGCCAGTTGCCGGCGACACGGGTGTTGTCGACGCCGGAGAGAAAGCAGAAGTAGTACTCGCCACCGCTGAGTTGGTACCGGGCCAGTGCGGACGGGATCGCCACCACGTTTCCGACCTTCCGGTCGACGCCCCAGGTGACGTGGTGTGCAGCACCATCGCGGGCAACCCGAAGGACAAGGCAAAGCAGATCGACCTCGCGAACCAGCGGTTCACCTCCCCTACCCATCCGAGCGGGTTCGGCAAAGCCAAGGCCACCAAGATCAACTAGGTTGTGCGTACACACCTGTGCCACACAACCTAACTTCACGCCGAGAGCCCGACAGCCCCTTGGCTGCCGGGCTGCCATCCTCGGTGGCTACACAGGCCACACTGGCTGATCAACACGCGACCGCACGCCATGGTGGTCGAACTGCCAGTTCTGGCCGTTGGCATCGGTGAACGCTAGTACCGGCGGATAGTTCGCAATGTGGGTGGCCACGCCGGGGGTAAGAAAGAACGAGGACGACCGTCCGGGACCGATCACCGCAACGGGAGCCGTAACGCGCTGCGGGTTCCCGTCCTCGGTGCGCCCCGGGGTCATGTCCCAGACAGCGTCTGCCAGGTAGGGGCCGCACCGGACGTCGACATCGCGAATCACCTCGTCGCTGTTGTTCTGCACAGAGACTTCCCAGCAACGGCTGTTCTCGATGCCCGGGTACAGCTCTTCCGGCCCTGCACGCATGACAGCCAGCATCGATACTCGCTGGGCCTGCATCTTTGCTCTTTCCTCCGCCAAGGCGACCAGCTCCCGTTCCTGGAGGCCGAGCACCTCTGACTGTCGCTGAATGAATGCCCTTTGCTCGCCCATGAACTGAGACTGCTCGTCAATGAACGTCCGCTGCTCACCGATCTGTTGGCGCTGACTAGCGAGAGTCCAGATCGCCCCGACCGCAGCAGCGCCAGCGAACGCCGCGCCGACCCAGGTGGGCGCATCGCCCCAACTGATCGTCATGCGGGTCACCTTACGGCCGGGCGCCGCTGAGCGCCGGGAGTCAGACGGATTACAGACGCCGACCGTGGAGCGATGCCCACTGGCTACGACTCACTTCTGCTGCCACTCCCTACGGAGTCGGCGCACGGCTGTGATGGCGCGAATGCCCTTTTCAGCAAGCACCGGCACTTGATCGAGAATGTAGCCAAGGACGAGCACGCAACCCCCCAGGGCTGCCACCGTCGCAGTAGCCCAACCAACAGTCTCCACGGGCCGAGTCACCTTTCGAGCCTGGCGATCGGCACCGAGTGCGGGCAGCCTCGGCCCGACCACATTGTCTAGTGGTCGAAGCCGAGACCGCCTGTCGCAGAGGCAACGTTGTACACGTCGGGTCTCGACCCGCACCCAACCACGGTGCGCGGCGCTCATATCCAGGCAAGGCCACAAGACAGGGAGCTAGCCCCTGGCCTCTGGTCCTGCCTGTGGCTCCACAGAAGGCCGGACGTACGCGACAGCGGCCCTTGGTATTCGTGAAGTGGAGCGTTCTAACAGCCTGGCAGCTGCCTCCGGGGTTGGGGCGCCACAACAGTTGCGCCGTTATCGTTTCGTTACCTAATCCGGGAGCGCCTCTGCCGCACCCGGAAACTGCCCCCTGACACACGCCCGGTCGTCCACAGCTCGGCGGGGGCGCCAATCCCGTCAACGCCCGAGGCACGCCTCACCGTTGAAACCCGAACGCCAGGCTAGTTTAACGATTGCGGGGGCTGCCTGTCGGACTCATTCGCTTGGGGTAGTCGCCTCATCTCCTGGACCAAGGTTGCGCAGCTCTCGACATAGCTCTCGACGGTAGACACGCTCAAATCGGACTTGGCCCTTGCTAGGTGGGCCATTCTCCGCAGCTCCGTATAGAGGCCAGCGCTTAGTCCCGTCAAACCGCGTTCTACCAACTCTGCTTCTGGGCGCCACACTTCGCCACCGGCAAGGCGCGGCAGTTCTTCTCCCAGCACCTCCGCCGCGACTGTCTGCACATAGGACCACGCGAGCGCCATCCCTGCGATGGGATTCGTCGCAGCCAACTCGCGCGCCTGCGCCAAGACGTCGGGAGGACTCTCCTCTTCCTTGCGCCCTCGATGAGGTTCCTCGGGCAGCCGGCCGCTCGTGCCAGAGTCCGACCCACCAAGTTGCGTTTCCTGTTCCTCCCTGACTTTCCTCGTAAGGTCAGCGCGCCCCTTGTTGGCCTGATTGAATGCCATGCGAGCGCCAAAGCCTTCGAATGATTCAAGCCGAGTCAATAGTCCCCCGATCTGTTTTCGAAAGATCCAGACAGCCGCAACAATAAGTGCTGGCCAAATTACGGCTTGCACATATTGCAACACCACGTTGGCTGTGCCCATATACCTAGCGTGCATCCGGCCTTCCGAATTCGCCTGTTGACCGACACGCCGGAGGTGAGGCCATGGCTGGGCCGATCCGTGAACTGGATCGCAACCGCGTCCGTGAGCTGCATGCCGAGGGCAAGTCACGCAACGAGATCGCCCGCACGATCAAGCGCAGCGCGGCGACCATCTCAAAAATCGCCGGCGAACTGGGCCTCTCATTCAGCGGGGGTGCCCGGGTAGCCGCGGCCATGGAGGCTCGACGAGCCGACGCTGCCGTGCGACGCGAGCTGCTTGCCGACGAAGCACTCGACGGCTCGCTAGGACAGGTCGCCAAGGCCACCGTCGCCGAGACGGCCCGCGAGGCCCGCGACCATGCCACCGCCGCCCGCGCGCTCACCGAGGTGCACGCCAAGGTCGCCGAGCTCGCCCGACCCACCAGTACCGGCCGCGCCGGGGGAATGCTCGACCGCCTCGCCGCGCCCTGCTCGGGCCACCGGGAGGTGATGCGGACAGGGGGTGATCACCTCGACCCCGTCCTTATCCGACAAGCAACTGTGCTCGATCCGCGAGACGACCGCTCGCATCAACCTTTGGCACCGCAGCGTGCGCAGCGGGAAGACCATCGCGTCCTTGCTGCGCTTCCTGTTCGCGGTGCGCCGAACGCCGGCCTCTGGGCTGCTGTTGATCGTGGGCCGCTCGTTCGCGACGATCGAGCGCAACGTCATCGAACCGCTTCAAGACCCGCTGTTGTTCGCGGGCACGGCGGCCGAGGTTCACCACACCCGGGGCGCGACCACCGCCGTCATCCACGGGCGCACCGTGCACCTGATCGGGGCGAGTGACGCCCGGTCCGAGGGCAGGCTGCGTGGTCTGACCGCGTTCGTCGCCTACGCAGACGAGGTGACACTGCTGCGCCACGAGCCGGGCCGCATTCTGCACGGCCTCTACCAGGGAAGCCCGGACCGGCTCGGCACCCGGGTGCCCCTGACCGAGCATCCCGAGGCTGCCGTCTCGGCTGGCTCGCTTGGCCCCGAGGGCGACGCGATCGAGACCGGCATACCCGAGCTGACCGCCGCCTACGTCCCCAACATCCGCCCCAACCGCAGGCACCGCGGTTCGCCGTTCGGCCGCTCCGACTACGCCGCACCGCTCCATGACCTCATGGACGCGCTCGACGAGACATGGTCAAGCTGGATTCGCGATATCCGCCTCGCCCGTGGCCGGCTCATCGTGCCGGCCGGGTACCTGCGCGACCAAGGACCCGGCCGGGTCGCGACGTTCGACGACGACCGGGAGATCTGGCAGACCCTGAACATCCCGCCGACCGAGTCGGCCGGAACGGGGATCACCCTGTCGCAGTTCGCGATCAGGGTCGCCGAACACCAGTCGACAGCCGATGCGATCGTGCAGCAGGCCGTACGCTCGGCCGGTTACTCCGCGGGCCTTGTCCCCGAGCGGCCCCGGGTGAGCTTCGGCGACTCGGTCAGCGAGGACCCGGCGAGCACCGCCCAGACCCTCTCCCTGCTGCAACAGGCGCAGGCCGTGAGCACCGACACCAAGGTGCGCACTCTGCATCCCGACTGGGATGACACGGCCGTGCGAGAGGAGGTCGATCGCATTCTCACCGAGACCGGCCAAGCCGCCCCAGACCCGATGCAGCTCGGCGCCCTCCCCTGACACGGCCGCCGACCTAGTGGTTAGAAGAGCCGCCGAAAGAGCCGCTCCGCCCGCGCTCTGACGTCAGGGTCAGGATGCGCGAGCGCCACCGCGAGGAGAAGCACGACGACGAGTAAGGGCCCGGAAGCAGCGAATGCCTGCGTCAATTCGTTCATGGCCGAGGAGATTACGCGAGCCTCCACCGAGGCGCCCGCACCGGATTAACCCTTAAACGTTGCCTATTCCGTTTTCGCTATGTAACATTAAAAGGGTCACGCCGCCATAGCCGCAGGTCAGGTGACCAAGAGCCGCAATCACCGGCGTACCCCCAAAGGGGGCCCGTCCACTCAGGCAGCGCACTCCCGTGATGCACATCACGCGAAATTCCTTTTACTCATCTCCGAGTTTTTCGACATTTACTCGAAATGTCCTTGGGGGGTGGGCGTGCCTATTCACCAGGGAGTGGTCGAGGATCTGTCGGCCGGAGTCCGTGACCTGTACGCGGATGCCGAGCAGCGTCTGCTCGGCCTCGTGGCAAGGCAGCTCGCCGACGGCTACGAGGCCCCGGGCTGGGCCACAGCCAAACTGCGCGAAGTTCAGGCCCTGCGCCGGGGCGCGCAGGGGGTTGTCGACGCACTCGGCACGGCTATGCGGCTGGACGTGTTCGACGCGGTCGCCGAGGCGTACAACACCGGCACCCGCTCCGGTCTCGCCGAGCTCGGCGCGCTGCACGACGACGACCTGCGCCGCATCGCGGAGGTGACGCCGAACACGAGGGCGGTCGACCGGCTCGCACAGGAAACGGTCGACCTCCTCACGCAGACGCACCGCGGAATCCTGCGGGGCGTCGAGGACGGATACCGGCAGGCCATAGCCGAAGTAGCCGCAACACCGCTCCTCGGCATCGACACCCGCAGACAGGCAACCCAACGCGCGATGGAGAGATTCAGCGACCGCGGGCTGCGCACGTCCACCGACCGGGCCGGCCGCTCGTGGCAGATGACCTCTTACGCCGAGATGTCCACCCGCACCGCCGTCGGCCGCGCTGCCGTCGAGGGACACGGAGACCGGCTGCGCGCGGCCGGCCTCGACCTCGTGATCGTGTCCAACGCTCCCCATAACTGCCCGTTGTCCGACCCGTTCGAGGGCAAGGTACTGAGCCTGTCGGGGCCCGACGGGCACCGCACAGTCGAGGCCGAGCACGCCACCATCGACGGCAAGCTTGTGCGCGTGGACATCCACGGCAGCGTCAACGAGGCACGCCGCCGGGGCTTCCAGCATCCCAACTGCCGCCACAGCCTCTCGGCCTACCTCCCGGGGTCACCCGGGCGCCGGTCGAGCACTCCGAGGACCCCAACGGCTACGAAGCATCGCAGCGGCAGCGCGCGATCGAGCGCGGCATCAGGAAATGGAAGAACCGCAGCGCCGCCGCCGTCACCCCCGAGGCCAAACGCGCGGCCGAGGCGCGCGTGCGGCAGTGGCAGGCCAAGCAGCGCGAACGCCTGCGCCAGCACCCCGAGTTGATCCGCCGCCGCGAGCGCGAGCAGATCGGCGCCGGCAACCTCCCTCCCAACGGGGGCACAGCCGGACGTACCGGCTCGCCAATCGGCCCGGGGTCGGACCCGTTCGAGGCCGCACGCGTGCGCTCCGGCGACGCGCGCACCCTGCCCGAGATGAGCGAGGCGCAGCTCGGCGCCGCCATCCGGCCCGGGGTCCTCGATCAGCGCGACCTTAACCGCATACGTGCTGAGGGCGACCGGCGCGATGGGCAGATGCTGCTCGGCCGCATCCGCCCGAACGGCAAACTCGCCACGCGTCTCACGGATTTCAGCGATGACGAGCTCGCCCGCTTCTCGGGGCACCTGGGCGACGAGGACATGCTGCAGGTCATGGCGGAGATGGACCGCCGCGACGTCGACGCAGCCCTGCCCGGCATCCGGCGCGACCTCGTCGGCCTGTCCGAGCACGACCTCGCCGACCGGGCCAGGCACGTGGCGGACGACCGCGACGCGATCGGCGCCGAAACGCACCGCCGCCGTCTGCTCGCCGATCTGTTCCCCGCCGGGCGCCTCGCCGCCGACCTGTCCGCGATCGGCGACGACGTGCTCGTGTGGGGCGTGCGGTACGCCGCCCCCGAGGACGCCGCCCGGATCACCGCCGAAATCGACCGCCGCTATCCCGCCCCGCCGCCGGCGGCCGCGACCGGGGCCACGGTCGCCGACACGCTCGCCAACCGGGCCGCGCTCGATCAGGCGATGCGGCCGGTCGCCCTCGATGCCCCGCCGCCGGCCGATCCCGACGAGTGGGGCGCCTACGGCCGCGACATCGAGAAAGGCCCGGACGGCACCGAGCCGAACGCTGGGCGTACGAGAAGGAGCTCGCCGAGCGCCAGGGGCAGACTGCGTACACCCGCGAGGAGATACGCGAGATGTACCGCGAACACGTCTATTTGCAGTGGCTCGCCGCCGAGGACTACACCCGCGGGCACATGCTCACCAAGCAGGCCGAGGCCACCGGTGTCGACCCCGAGTCGCTGTTCTCCGGGCCCGCGCACGTCGCCTACGCCCGTGCCTCCGAGGACCTGATCAGGTTCTGGGAGGACGAGAGCCCGCGCGTCACCCTCGCCGAGTTCACCGAACAGATATCCGGCCTGCGCACCAAGGAGGCCGAGACCGCCCGCCACTCGCGCGAGAACCAGCGCCGCAAGTTCTGACCGGGGGTGATCGTGGGATTCCGCGAGGACACCGTGCGCGCCCGCCAGGCCGGATACACCGCCGCTCGCGCGGGCCGGCCGCTGACCGACTGCCCGCACAGCGCCGACTCCTTGCTGCGCCTCGCGTGGGTCCGGGGATACAAGGCAGCCCACCCGCCCTCGGTTGAAGTCACCGACTAACCCTTTGGCTTCACTTCAGACAAGCTCCGGATTTACGGATTGCGGCTACGAAATTCCTTCCGAGCTCGCCCTCTTTAGAGTTAAGAGTCTGACATAGCCGTTCGTCACGGAACGCATTATAGATGGACTGACTCCATGCGGCCCAGTCATCACATTCCTCTGTATCTTCCCGAGAGCCACGCAGGATTAAATGCCCGTCATCCGGGAAACAGCGCACAAGACCCGGAAGGGTCGCGTACGCATAATCCCAGTAAGTCAGATTCCACTTGAAGCTCGATTTCATCCGCTGCCGCTCCGCCGGATCCTTAACATCCTCAAACGGAACATCCCCGTTGATATAGAGATTCAGCTTTGCATTTTCCGCCGAGAGTAGGACCTCGTCCTGATTGAGGGACTGCTGATATAGCCCATCCAGCCTGGCCGCTGAGACCTGATTTGCAGCCTCTTTCGCCTGGCTCATGGTGGCCACGGTTTGAAAGGACACGAAGACTAGGGTGGCGAGCGCCAGGGCAGCCAGAACTATCTCCAGAATAAACCTGCGCCGCTCAAGGGGTGCCATTGGCGGAATTACCACAGGGGTTGGCTGAGGAGTGGGAGCGCTCGGCGGGTTGGGGGCAGGGGATCCCGAAGAGGGCGAGACGCTACCTGCCATACTCCCCACCCTTCCCGAATTCTCGGGCCGCGCAGAACTTCCTGCCCCCTGCTCGCGTGTCCCACCATATCCGCGCAGACAGCGACACGGAAGAGGGAGGCCACATAGAACGTTCGTCCATTAAATCAAGTCACACGACTCCTCTTACATCTCTCTTTTCTCGTCACTTTTCCATTCGGAACGAGGCATTCAACGCCATGCCAGATACCTGCGTCGTCGACTCTTTGCCGATCCACACTCGCACGGGCGATACCGCTCTCGGATTCCGGCGCGATGGCCGCCCGATCTGGCCGATCAGGGGCGGTTCCGGGGAGAGGGCGACCCGGGCGGCCCAGCGTCACCCAATGAGCAGGCCCAGCCGCCCAGCGCACCGGCCACGCGCACCCCGTCGGCCCCGGATCCAACGGCCGAGCAGCAACTCGCCGACGCCACAGCCCGCGCCGAGCAGGCCGCCGCCGAGCTCGACGAGCTGCGCCCCGCCCTGGACGCGGTCACCAAGGCGCTCAGCCCGAACGGCGCCGAGCCCGAGCAGGACCCCGCCGCACTAGCCGCCGCAGTTGCGGAGCGCGACCGGCTGCTGAGCGAACATGCGTCCGAGCTGCGGACCGCGCGCGTCGAGCTCGCCGTCGCCCGCGCCGCCGCCGACCAGGGCGCGCGCGGCGACCGTCTGCTCAACTCGCGGTCTTTCCTCGCCTCGGTCGCCGGCTTCGACCTGGTCGACAAGGAATTCGGCGACAAGCTTGCCGCTGCGATCAAGGCGGCCGTCGACGCCGACCCCGACCTGTACCGAGCGGTCCCGACGGGCCCGGCGCGCGGCGGCGCCGAGTTCCACGGCGCCCCAGCGGGCGAGCGGCGCCCCGCCACCCTGCATGACGCCATCGCCGCCCGCCTCGGCGGCTGACCCACTTCTTTCTGACTGGAGATCCGCCTATCGCAATCACGCTGGCCGACGCCCGGCTCAACACGCAGGACGACATCGACCTGACCGTGATCGATGAGTTTCGCAAGTCGTCGTGGCTGCTCGACAACCTCACCGCCGGCGTGCACATCCTGCTCGGCTCGCTCTGGTCGGGTGTACTGATCGCATGCGCCCGGGCCTTCCGCGCCGGCCTTCAACGGCCCTCAGCGCGCAGGATCCTCGACCGGATCAGCGGCACCGTCATCGCCGGCTTCGGCATCCGCCTCACCCTCGGCAACTGATCACCACCACGTCCCGGGGGAACACGACCACACCACGGACACCACCACGAGACCGGTCCGCCAACAGCAGGCCGGCAGACCAGGCGGCTGGCCGGGGGCCGAAGCGGTGGGCGGCAACGGCCTCGCGGGAGACGGAGCGGCCGCCCGCCCAGCCCGGCCGCGACGGCACGCAGCGAACTTCACCGGCCGCAGCTGGCTCACTGACCGGGCTCTACCCTGCCGCCGATCCATTCAAGGGACTTCCTCCACAGGCGTGTTGGGCTGCCGTCAAGGAGTCGGCGGACGATCAGCCGGATCCGCAACCGCCTGGCCGGCCCCCTGAGGGGTCGGCCCCCTCGCTGCGGCCGGCCAGCACGGATCCGGTGGCGAGCCGGGGGCCGCCCCCGTCGATGACTGTGGCTGCCGGGTGGGCGACGTCCGGTGCCGCGGCGAGGAGATGAGCGAGACGGGTCCGTGGTGCAGAACGGAAACCGGCCTGCGGCGCACGGTGCAGGGGCGGAAACAAAACGCCGCTTCCTGTGCACAGGCGACAGACCAACCACCCCAGATGGTGCACCGGGACCATACCTGAAGCACCACCGGGGCTCCTAGCGTTGCCGACCATGACAGGCCAGCTGACCTGGACCCACACCCCATCAAAATCCCGGAACACCACCCCGCACCCCCCTGCCCGCGGCAGCGGGCTGACCACTTCACCCCAAGCCTCGACAGCCGCCCCCACCAGCGAGGACCAGCGCCTGCGGCCCCCGCCCACCCGACGGGGACCGCTCAACGCTCACCGGCGTACCAGGCCCGCTGATCTGCTCGAACCGCTGGGCCCGTTGTCCCCGCGCATCCACCAGCTCCTGACCGAAGGTGACCGGCACGGCACCTACACCAACGCTTCCCTCCAGCGCGGCGGCCACAACAGCGCGGCCTCCGACCACGCCTGGGCCCTCACACGTGCTGTGGCAGCGGGTGCGGTGCAGGCGGGCTGGAGCCGCGCCGCGTTCGTCCAAGTCCTCCTGGACGGCCCCTACCCAGCCGGACAAGCCGCCCGCGCACTCCAGCACCGGCGTGGTTACGACAAGGCTGTCGCCTGGCTGCACCGGGCCTTCGACGGCGCCCGCCACTACCTCCAGACCCGTGACCCGCTGTGTGGCCGGCAGGACTTCCACGCCGCCCTCGCCGCCTACCGCACCCGCATCGAACGCACACCCTGGCCAGGCACCGCCGCCAAAACCGACCTGCGCAACCTGATCGCCCGCCTCGACATCTGCACCCGTACAGGAGGCTGGGACCACACCGTCTCCGAACGCGACCTCTCCGAACGCATGGGCTGCGCCCGCACCACCACCCACCGCTCCAACCAACGCCTCCTCCGTGCACGGCTGCTCCGCCAGCTCGACCACGGCACCCCCACCGAAGGCGCCCGCTGGATGCTCCTGCCCCCCACCGGCACCGGCCCCCTCAACCTGTCCCACGGTGAGTCCACCCCCCAACGGCCCCAGGCTGGGGGGGCCATGAGTGGACCCACCATGAGACACACCCACCACAACACACACCACAACACCGAGGGTGACGCCGACCTCGACTCACACACTGCCGCGCGATTGATGGGCCTGGATGCCTTCGCCCACCGCGGGCTCAGCTCCAGCGGACTCGCCATCCTCGCCGCACTCGCCGAACACGACGGACAAACCCTCACCGAACTCCAGGCATCCGCCTCCATCTCCCGCGCCACCACCTACCGCCAACTCACCACACTCACCCACCTCGGCCTCACCCAACGCGAAGGGGAACTCCTGCACTTGGCTCCCGCAGCGCTCGCCGGAACAGGCCAGCCCGGCCCCCACTGCGAACAGCCCACCACCGACTGGAGCGACGTGGCAAAGCGTCTGGGCGTCCACGGCATAGGTGAACGCAGACGACAACACCACCACACTGAACGCGCACGATGGCACCACACGCGACGACTACTGGCAGCCCGGAACAGACGAACGCAACCACCGCCCCATCCGATGCCACCGGTTCACTTCACACAAGCAGCCAACACCACACACGCCGCTCCCACAGCACCAGAACATCCCACGCCTCCAGAACACATCCCCCACAGCCCCCACCATCAGAGAGCCCCCTCTCCAACGCCATCCACGCACACAGAACCCGCGCACCGCTCACCCGTCCCCTAGGGACCAGAAGCTGAGGAGGCCTTCGGGGCGGGGCGAACGCACAGCCGGGCAGACCATCCCCGCCAACCTGTGCAACAGCCGCGAAGAAGTCAGACGGCCCCCGGCGCCCTGTCCCGGCCGACGCCCCCGACTCCGCCCGCGCACTGCCTCAGCAGCGAACCACTCACGACAGGCGATCGGTGTGTCAGTCATTCACCGCCAGCGTCTCGCCGCTGCGCCGCACGGCTGATTCCCTCCCGAAGAAACCCCGACCGTGGGGGGCGAGCGGCGGGTTGACGTGCGCGGATGACGTGGCGGGTTCAGGGTGGTGGGGCTGGAGTGGCGAGTGCCTGGAGGACCTCCGCACAGCCCGATGCAGCAGCCCGGCGGCGAGAACAAGCAGCCCGCACGCCGACGGATACGACCGTGGCTGACGCATACGGCGGCGGCCACGGTGGGGCTGCTGATCGGAGCGCTGGCCGCCTCCGTGGACCGCTCGTCCTCCCACGACAGCGCAACGCCGACGGCAACGGTGACAGCCACGCGCACCCAGACGACGGCGCCATCGCCGGCGACTGCTCCGGCACGCTCCCAGCAGGCAGGACGCGTCAAAGCCGGGCAGATCCCGGGAGACGGCGTCTTCCTCATCGGCCGCGATATCGAACCCGGCACCTACCGCAGCGAAGGCCCCCAGGGCGACCCCATCACCTACTGCAACTGGGCCCGACTGAGCGGAACCAGCGGCGAGAGCAAAGACGTGATCAGTTCCGACTCTTCCAAGGGTGCCGAGACCGTCACCATCGCCGCCACCGACAAAGCCTTCCGCAGCAACAGCTGCCAAACACGGAAGAAGACCAACTGAGCAACATCCTCGACCACTAATCATGAGCCACCAATCCGCTGCCATTCCCGGGCGAAGGCGGCCTCATCCGCGCTGCCGCCCCGTCAGCAGGCCCACGACCTCACGGCCCGTCGCGGAGACAGGGCGCAGACCACCCAGCCCGCGCGAGGACCACCACGATGACCAGGCCGCCCGCCGTACGTACGGCGGTTCACCCCCGCCTGTGCGGGGACCACTCGCCCTTCTTGCCGATCGCGTGGCACAGCTCCGGTTCACCCCCGCCTGCGCGGGGACCACAGCAGCCGGTCCTCCTCCGAATACACCGCCACCGGTTCACCCCTGCCTGCGCGGGGACCACGCGAGCTGGTCGTTCAGGCGCTCGGACTCGGTCGGTTCACCCCCGCCTGCGCGGGGACCACAAGTAGATCGTCCCCCGGCCCGACGCGTTGAGCGGTTCACCCCCGCCTGCGCGGGGACCACGCCCGGTGCGCGCGGTTCTCGACCTGGTGAAGCGGTTCACCCCCGCCTGCGCGGGGACCACGATGAGGAGGTCGTCGGGCATGGCGCGGGCCCCGGTTCACCCCCGCCTGCGCGGGGACCACACGGTGTCGCCGTCCGGGTGCGCGGTGTGCGGCGGTTCACCCCCGCCTGCCCGGGGACCACCGCTGACGCCACGGAACCCCTGCGGCCTGCTTCGGTTCACCCCCGCCTGCGCGGGGACCACGGCGTAGGGCTTGTGGGAGAGGACGCACCGGTCGGTTCACCCCCGCCTCCGCGGGGACCACCCGGGCACGCGGCGCACCGTGTCGACGTGCGCCGGTTCACCCCCGCCTGCGCGGGGACCACCCGTCTTCGGCCCTGATGTATAGGAATTCGTACGGTTCACCCCCGCCTGCGCGGGGAGCAGTGGATCGTGCCCGCGTACGCCAGGCCCACGTGTGGTTCACCCCCGATCGCTATCACCCCATCTCTCGGACATGCTAGGCAACCCTTCGCCGTCCCGGACTGCGGTCCCACCGTAGAGCGAAAGACTTAATTGAGTCCGCCGTGAACACAGGGCCCGCACCGATGCGCCCGATCGGACGCGGGAAGTCTGGATGACCTCCGTCCAACTGAGCCACCCTCTGCCTCGACACTCCCAGTGCTGCGGCTGCTTCCCGATACCCCATCAACTCTTGCGGCCCTGGGTGATCCCGTTCAGCATCAGCTCGTTCCGCCGTGACCACGCGTAGATCTGTGAGAACGGGAATCTCTCCGAGCACAGACTCAAACGCCTGGTAGGCGGCCGCAAGGGCCCTCCGCGTAGCGCTCGCCAGGTCGGGAGCTGCCAACCTCCATACCAACAGGAGGTGTCGGTTCCCTTCTTCAAAGCGGACGAGTCCTGGAATATGCCGGTGTAGCTCCTCGTACTGCGCTTCGTCCGGGACGTCGACTGCATCAGCGTTGACCGACGCCCTCCACTCCTGATCCATGCCCTTCTCCTTCTGCCTGAGGGGTGCTCGCATGACGGTGACGAACGGAGAGAGGCGGGGGCCTGGGCGGCTCCTGACCCCCGCTAACGCGCGGCTAGTCCTTCGCTGGAAGGACCAAGCCTGCGCCGCTCAGCAAATTGATCAGGTCCAGCCACTCGCCGAAAGTCTCCGGCGTGCGGTAGGCCGTGATCATGGTGCCGCCTCGGGAAAACATCCACATACCGCTGCCGGTTTGCCGGCTCTTGAAGCCCTGGGCCTCTAGAGCCGCGAGAAGCGCGTCCATCCGATCCGTCATTCCGATTCCACCCCCAACCCTTTCCAAAGTCAAGAGATTGAGGAGGCACCGTAGCGTCAAACCTTTCCATGAGCAAGGTTTCCAGGTCAGGGCGTTATGCCCGTCTCACGCCCGGAGAACTACTCTGGGGCAAGGGCTCAAGGCAGCACCCCGACGGTTCACTCCCGCTTGCGCAAGGAGCTGTCCATTGCGTCCCGGTCGCTGCCGAGCGAGTCCGGTTCACCCCCGCCTGCGCGGGGACCACGTGCCCCGCCACACGGGGGCGACGCCGATCTCCGGCTCACCCCCGCCTGCGCGAGGATCAGTCATTCCCGCCCGTCCCGCCGCATCAAGATCCGGTTCACCCCCGCCTGCGCGGGGACCGGGGTCCAGCAAGCCCGCAGAGAAGGCCGGTACGTGGATTCCTCCCGCCGTAACTACGGCTTCTCGGAAGACGTTCAGGTCATCTTCGGGTCCATCACTCACGACCGCTGCCGTATGGGCGCAAGTGTCAGCAGACCGCATCCGTATGCCTTGCCCCGGCCGATACCTGCCGCGAGTTTCTCGCGGAGTAGGTCGGCGTCGAGGACTCGGGCCATCCCGTCGAATTGTGTGCGGGAATGCTGAATTTGCTGCTTTGCGGCGGCACCTTTGGAACCTCGCGGACCGCGTACCGCGTCGAGCGGCTGGGCGTTGACGTGCAGAGGTTCCAAACCAGCGGCGGTGGATTGGCGTTCCCACCATTCAACGGCAGCATTACCGCTCAAGGCGACGACCGGAGGGAGGTTGTACGCCTCCCGAGAGGTGACCCCTGGTTTGCGCACGGGATTGGCCACGCAGCGGTAGTTGACGATTTGCCCCTTGTGCAGCTGCGCCAACAAGTCGTCAAGGATGCGCGTTTCGACTTCTCCGTAATCCGCTGGCAGGCGGGAGGGAGCCGGCTCTAGGCGACTCTGCAGGAGGATCTGCGGTCCACGCACGGTTTCCTCAGCACGGAACAACACTCCGAATGCCGCCCGGGCCGGGCCTTCGACTCCGTCGGGGAACAACTGCATCACACGTTGGTGCAATCGGATGCCCTGGGCATTGCCGCTGAGATCTCGGCGGGCCTCGGCAGAAGTGGGTGAGGGCAAGATGCGGGTCAGCCACACAGTCACCAAGTCCTCCTCTGCGGATGGGAGATGTGGGTATCGATATAGCTCTGGAGCTTCTCCAAATAGCCGGTGCCGAAGCCTTCGTATCTTGCATCCGGAAGGTACGCGGCACGCCGGTACAGCGGCCGGGGCCGGTACAGACGCTCCAGCGGTGCGAACGACATCGGCTCGTCGGTGACTTCGCCGCTGTGGTGGTCACCGTCACCGCTGTCTGGGGCGTCGGTGTTCACGGGGAGCACTCCGAGCGGTCTGTCGCCGTAGAACTCGATCGGCTGCGGGCCGCCGCGCGGTCTTTTGGCTGCCAGCGGCATCCGGACCAGGTGCTGCAGCGGATCGTCCACGGTTCCCAGCAGTACCGGACCCTCTGGCGGGCAGGACCGGCGGCCGAGAAAGAGGGGCCAGTGCGGGTCGCGCAGGGCACTGGCGCATGAGTGAAGCAGTTCTTCATCGTCGGACGTGAGCGCGAGGGTGAAAGCGGCGTCGGCCAGATACTGGCGCTTGGAGACCAGAGTGCCCTTGCCCTTGGTCCTGCGTTCCCCATCAACGGTGATCACCGTCTCATCGGCGGGCAGCCCACCGCCTACGGTGTGGAAGTCGGACAGCACGACGCCGGGTCGGTCGACACGTACCGTCATCGACAGTTCCGTGAGGTCGTCCAAGGGTGCCTGGCGCTCCCGTCCGAGACCTGCGGCGAGCAAGCCCACGACGCCGGACCGGGTGGGGAATCGGGCTGTGTCGCGGCGCAGGAATTTGCTGTGGGTGCCCCAGGACTGGAGTGGGCCTGCCAGGCGCAGCAGCAGACCGCGGGCGGGGTTTTCGGTCACTGCGGCGCCTCGGCGAGAGCGATGCCGATGGAGGTGGTGACGAGTGCTTCGAAGGACGCGTGGCGCTCGCCGAGGTGCTCCAGCTTGTCGAAGTGGAGGGAAGCGTGTGCCGCGTGCAGGACCCGCTCGGGGCCGAGGAGTGTGTTGGCAGCCTTGGAGTAGGCATCGACGCTTTGCACGGAGCGCCCGACGTAGCCGCCGTGTTCGGCAGACCGTACGGGCTCTTCGAAGGCTGCGGCGAACGACAGGGGCCGGTCGGAGCGGACGGCCACGTGGACCAGGTGAGGGAGCGTGTGCGGGGCCGTAGAGTTCTTCTTCGCCTGCGGTAGCGATTCGATGAAGGAGAGCAGGAACTGGCCGGCGAGCTCGCGGGCCGCCTCCAGGACCATGTCTTTGTCGTCGCTCAGGTTCTTGATGAGTTCCTGGAGATCAACGGTGGCGAACCGGTAGAAGGTGCCGGTGCTGAACTCGGCGGTGCCCATGTGACCGCTGCCGGTTTCGTCGCCCCTCATCGCGGTGACGTCGTCAACGGCCGCGAAGTAGTCGAGTTCGATCTCGGTGGTGTGCGTGGTGAAGGCATGCGCGACCTGGACGGCACCGTCGACATCGGCCCGGTCGACCTCGGCGAGCATGCGCCCGAAGAGGTTGATGACGCCGTTCCTATTGGTCAGGACCTTGTCGATCTTTCCTTTCAGAGCGCTCTCGGGCTTGGTCTTACCCCTCCCGGTGAAGTCCGTGGTGAGCGTGTCCTTGTGGGCTTCGGCGATGTCAGCAAGTTCCTCGACAGCGCTCTCGGCGAGGTAGACAAGCGCGTTGGTCAGGACCTTGTTCGTGATGGGCTGCTTGTCTTTCCCCTTGGCCACCTCCCACTTGATGCTGCTTCCCGCCGCAACATGCGCACCCGCACGTTCGGCAAGGGCCTTCTCCCATCCACGGCTGCAAAGCACTTCGGCGACCCGCTCGCCGATGCGGCGTGTGCGCAGCGCGTTGTCGCCGAGCGTGTCCTGGAAGTGCTCGCGGATGGCCCGCTTCCAGGACTGGCTGGAGATGCGGGTACGCAGGGCGTCGCCGTAGAGCATGGTTTTCACCGAGTTGGTGTCGTCCCGGTTCAGGTTGGCGTAGGGCACGGGTTGGACGACGTGGATGTCGATGAAGCGTGGCTTGCGGTCCATCGCGATCTCCTGTGGTGAGGGGTTCAGTCCTGATCGGCGCGGGCGGTGATCCGGTAGAAGTCCTGCAGCCAGCGGCGGCTGATGCGCCCGGACTGGTAGGGCCAGTCGACGAGGTCTGTCAGCAATTGGCCCCAGTCGATGGTGGCGTCAGTGGTGCGTACCTGGTTCACCGCGGCAGGGAGGTGAAGGTGGATGCCGCGGAGGCTCTGCCGCGTCAGGAGATTGAGGCGGCTCTCTGCGGCACTCATCCGCATGGAGGCACCCTTCGCCATGACGGCATGGCCCAGCGTGGCGCCGAACGAGGGGCCGTAAGGGGCGGGCTCGGGCGCGGCGGCTCCCTCGTCCGCTTCTCCGTCCTCCTGAAGTACTTGCTGCGCCACCGCTCCCACTTGGTCGGCGGTGTCTTCGTCGTCTTCCTGGTCCGTCGCGAAGGCGTGCCGGGGCTGGGCCGCGATCAGGGCGGCCACTGTGTAATGTGCCTGCGCTGATCTGTCGTCGCACCCCTGCGGCAGTAGCGGCGTCAGCAGCCGGTGCATGGCGCGGGCGCGCGGGTGGTTCAGATCGCGGCGCAGTCCCGCGCGCAGCGCTGCGCGGGCGCCGGGGTCGGTGCGGCACAGGCGTTCGATGTGCGCGGTGAATGCGGCGAACGCAGCACGATTCCTTGGGTGCTTGTTCGCTTCAGGGGCTTGGAAGGTCATGCCTGTCCTCGGGTCGGCGGACGACGGTCACGACTTCTTGGCCGCCCGTCTCGTCTGCGGTTGCTCCATCGCCTTGTGTGGGTCTTTCAGGGCGGCTAGGAGGATCGCTTTCGCCCTGGCGACGGCCTTCGCGCCTCGTGGGGTGCGCGTCACGGAGTCGGTCACCGTCTCGTAGGCATCGAGCGCGTGTCGCCCGAAAGCCCTGCATGTGGCGTCGAAATCGAAGCCGGAACCCTCGAGACCGTCCAAGCGGTTCAGTTGCCGAAATCGTGACCAGAACTCGTCCTCCGCCGACGGCCAGTACCGTGCCGTGACCGCGTCCAGCCATGCTCCCGGATCATTCTTCTTGTCAGCCGTGTACTTCAGCCAGGCTTCCTTCGTGGCCTGCTCCAGCCGGCCTCCGAAGAGCTCGCCGAGCTCGCGGAGCTGACGCACGGGCAGGTCTGTGTTCGCCACGTCTTCCTCCACTCGGGTAAGGAGGACCGGGGTCGTGGAGTCGACGTATTGATGGTTGGCCGCCTGGCTGGAGTCCTGTTCGAAGCCGAGCGCGCGTACGCGCAAGTACTCGCTGACGTCGAAAGCGTGGTCCATGACCCTCGGCTGGATGGGGCTGGAGTCATCCAGCTGCTTGAGCAGAAGGGCATCGATGTCCCGCCACAGAGATCGGGAGGCGCGTGCGGGCCGGGGGGAGCTCTTCCCCTCCTTGTCGATGTCCCAGATCAGGTAATCGTCTTCCGGCCGGATGCGTTCGGCGTTGTAGGCCCAGGTGATGTACGCGTCGGCGGTGTGCTGGCCATCCTCGTCAGGGACGAGCAGGAGAGCGTGCTGTGAACAGGCGGTGAGCCGGGAGCAGGGACCCTGTGGCTCGGGCATCGGCTGGAGCGGGTCCGGGAGGTCATCGCGCTCCCAGGGACACAGGTCGCTCATTCGGCTGACGTCGCCGTCCGGCGGCGTCAGACCTGCCAGGAGCGTGAGGAAGAGGTTGTCGCACTCCGGGTGATACGACAGCGCAGCGCGCAGTGGTGAAGCCTTCGCGTAGTGGTGGCTCACCTGGCCGACCGCACGCCTCGAGAGGCCGCCGGGAGATCCCCAGTAGTGCCAGGTCAGCAACGACAGTGCCGCCTGCGAAAGGTTGGGGAGTACGAGCTGGTCATGGCTCCAGTGCCCGAACCAGGAATGGTTGTTGCCCGCTGACCGGCTCATGACCAGCTTGTGGACCCCGGCGGTGCGGTTCCTGTCGCACTGGTCGGAAAGGCGAGGGTCCTGAAGCCAGGGACGATCGCGATCGAACAGGTCGAATCGGTGAGTCCACTGGTCGAAGTAGCCGGCGATGCCGGCCTTGCGGCCGTCGGGGAGTTCGATGCTCTGCTCGGGAAGACCCTGCTCAAGGATTTCCTCCCGCCGGTCGCCCCAGCTTCCGGGACCGGCCTCGTCCAGCGCGGTGATCCGGGCCGTGAGCGCGTACAGCAAGCGCAGCATCGCAGAGTGAGCCGGAGCCTCCGGAATCAGCAGCGTGCGGATCTCTCGGGCCTGCAGGAACAGGCTCCTGAGGCCCACGTGAGATGGGCCTGACTTCCCATCCAGCCATGCGACCGGAATCCATGGCTGTTCGATCAGATTGGACGCAGGCGTGGACACGCCCCTCCCCCCGTGGCCGGACTTCCTCCGAATGCTAGAAGGACGTACCCGGGCGGCGTGGGCGGTTACGGCAACGGATCAATTTTCAGGCCAAGTTCACTTATGCAGAAACGGTGGGTCGGGCTGACGTACACCCATGCACCGTCTTCCCGCCTCAGGTTCAGTCGGAGAACATTCTGGAGGGCGGCCATGTCGCGCCAGGCGGCGTTGGCATCGCCCTCCACACCCTCGACAAGTCGCTTCGGCACCGGTATCAGATAGGGGACGAGCTGGCCTGGATTCGGTCTCCTCTTAGGGCGGCGTTGCTCAAGTTTCTGCTCCAGGACGCCGTCCTCCAACAGGTACACCGTCTGCCCCTGCTTGTCGGGCCCGGGGAAGAGGCAGACCACATGCACCACCTCCTCACCGAGCACAGACGAGAGCAGCTCGGGCTCCAAACCGGGGTGGCAGCGGCTGAGCAGACCGAGGTCACCGTCGAGCTCCCGCGGTCCAGGCACCGCCAGCCAACCCGCAGTACCCCTGGCTCTGCGTTCCCGCACCGCGCGCCGGTTGTCGAGCTGCTGGAGCTCACGCGCCGCGGACTCCCCCAACCCGTCGACGAGCTCGTCGGCGTACACCTCATCCAGCAGCAAGGGCAGTTCTCCAGGCAGCGAAATGGTCCTGCCGGCCCCCAGGATCAGGTCAGTGCGCCGCACCAGCGCGGCCTCGTCCCGTGCGGACACGTTGTCCGCTCGGAGCACCACCAGCCTTGGCCGATCACTCACGCTCTGCGCCGCGCGGGCCAGCAAGGCCGCGAGCGGTGCCAGTCCAGAGATGACGAGGTCAAAGTGCAGACCCCGGACATGTTCCAGCATCGGCGTTGTCACCAGCACGGAGGGCCTGGAGACTCTACCGTTGGGGGCGAAGGCGTTCCGGCAGGCTGCAAGCCGCTTCCATCGGTCCTTGTTGCGCATCTGTTCATGGATCAGGGTCACATCAAGGCCGGGCAGATCCTGTGTGAGCTGATGGAACGTGCGGATGGCTTCCGCCGGCGTCGACCGGTAGACGACGGCCCGTCCGCTGCCTTCTGTGACCACCGGTGCAAGAGCCGCCCGGATCTCGGCATACGGCGAACCGTCAACGACTGTGATGCCGAGCGTGCGGCCGCGCGTGCTGCCGGCAGGCTGCTGAGGCAAGTGCCCGCCTCCCGACCGGGCATCCACGAACGACCACCCCGGCGAGCGGCGAGGCTGGGTCACCGGCTCCTGACCACCACCTGCGCCCCGGCGGTAGGCCGCCAGCATCGCATCCACGGACGTGTCCGCAGCCGTCGCGGCCAGGACAACCGGTATCCGCAACGCAGCAGCCCACTCCAGGAACCGGAGCATCAGCTTCTGCCCCCAGGCGCCACGGGCATGGGCTTCATCCACCACGACGACCTTGCCGGAAAGGGCAAAGAGCCTCATGACGTTGAACTTCACCGGCATGACAGCCTGCAGAAGCTCGTCCACCGTCCCCGTGCCGAGCGCAGCCAAGAGCGCGCGGTGATGGGAGTTGAGCCAGCTGTTCGCTGTCAGGGCCCACTCCTCACCAGGCTCCGCGCTGACTCCCCCGGCTGCGTTGGCGTGCGCCCACTGCTCCGCGGCTTCCGCCGGCTTCAATCGCGAAGAGCTGTGTAGCAGCAGCGACCGCCAGGGCCCGGTCAGCGCCTGCCCGGCGAACGCGTGCACCTGCGCCATGTGACTGTCGGCCGCTGAACCGGTCGGCACGGCGTAGAAGAGGCCCCGCGCATTCGCTGCATGCCCAAGGACGGCCGCTGCGCGAAGGACCGCTTCGGTACGGTCCTCTGACGGCGAAGCAGTCACGACCACCAAGCCCGGCCCATGTTCGGCTACCAGATCAGGCAACTGGCGAGCCATGCTCACCCCAAGACCCGTCTCCCCCACGCCCTGTGCAGACTCTGACGGCCGGGCGAAACCCGTCCCGAGCAGGTCCGCCTGCTGCACCAGACGGCGAGCCGCCGTGCGGGCGATCTGCCAGTAGGCGTCCAGGTCTTCGGGAGTTCCAGCCCATCCCTCGTCCCTGAGCCGGGTCAGGATCTCCTCTTCGATACTGGCCAGCCAGTCCGACAAGGTCACCAACCCCGTCAGGACAACAGCCGCCTCCGGCGTCATCCGCCCCTGCGGAACCCAGGTCGCCCCGACCACTCTGCGTACCTCCTTGAAGTGGAGCCGGCGCTGCTCCTCCCAACTGCCCGCGCCCATACCGGGGTGACGCGCAACGGGGCACCTCGAGTCCTTGTCGTAGACCACCGGGTGGAAACGGCCACCGTGCCCACCGAGGAGCTGGGCCACCGCATGGCTGAGCCGGGACTGCGGACGCCGCCTCGAGTCCGGATAGCCGCTCTCCCTGAAGGCCCCCACCAGCCACCAGTGCGCCGCCGCTTCGTGCGACTGCCTGTCCTGCGCGGCACCAGCACCGAACCCGTACCCCGGCTCACCCCTCAGCTCCTGGGCTTGCAGCCTCTTGTCCGCGTGTTTCGGTCCATTCGAGTGCAGTTGGAACGGCACACTGATCTTCCCAATGTCATGCAGCCCCGCCCAGAATGCCGCGAGCGCACGCGCCTGCCCAGGCGAAACCTGCAGCGACTCCACCACCATGCTCCGCTGGTGCGCGGTCAGTAGTTCATCCCAGACCAGCTCGGCGACGGCCGCCGTGTCCAGCAGGTGACAGATCAAAGGATGCGTGTGATCTGCACCGCGAGCGTTCTGGCCCAGTCCGGCATGTTTGCCCCACAGGCGGGCATCCAGGGGCATAGTGCTCCTTGTCACAGGTTCAGTGCAGGTGTGCCTCAGCAGAACGCAACAGAGCGACCCTTGCCTGCAACATCGCCTCGCCCTGCCGCGCCCCGCGAGGACCGACGGAGGGGAATTCAGTCAACCGCAGGCACTCGAACTGGTCCTGCGCGTAGAGTACTTACTGCTGCACGTCTCCCTGGGAGGTGCGCGGAATCCCATTGGCTCTCCCGCCGACGGCACACCGAGATGAACGCACGACCCTCTCGAGGGATGTGGCGCAACCTCGGCCCTGTAGGCGCTATGGAGAAACAGTGTCCAGGTTCCCGCAGAAGTTCGTCCAGCGACGCGAGGTCCTCCTCGAGGTCTCCCGCGTCGTGGTCAGCGCGGTACTCCGTGTCCTGATCAACGAACTCGTCAGCTGGCTCTTGTGAGCCAACGGTGACGGACCCCAGGGGTCCGTCACCCCTTTGCATAACGGCGATGCCCCGCAGGCTGGCCACTCTCCGCACACCCGAAGTCGACCCAACGCCTAGGTTCACCCCCGCCTGCGCGGGGACCACTTCAGCTGTCGCCTGTAGTCGGTGAGCGTGGCCGGTTCACCCCCGCCTGCGCGGGGAGCGGACATCCTCAGACAGGCGGCGCGTGTACGTATGCGGTTCACCCCCGCCTGCGCAGGGACCACAGGGCGATGCACTGCACCAGCGCGGCTTCCGTCGGTTCACCCCCGCCTGCGCGGGGACCACCGGTGCAGGACGCCCGTTTCCTGGTCCGCGCCCGGTTCACCCCCGCCTGCGCGCGGACCAGAGTAACGACGCGGTAGAACGCCGTCTCGGTCTTCCCCTCCCCCGTCGGCGCCGTCACCACCAAGATCCCCGACCATCAATCGCCCCGGACAGCCCCGCCTCCACGCTCTTCTGCAAGCCGTACGGACGCGCGATCTCAGGGAACAACTCAGCGAAAGTGCCGCTCCGCAGGGCCGCCCACCCCAGACCCGCTTCCTCCTACAAGTCCGGTACTCCACGCATCAGAGCCCGCGCATGGCCAGCCAGTGACGCACGGGAACCCACATCCGCTTGGCCAGCAAGGCGTATTTACTGCCGGAGGATGACGTGCTCCTGGCTGGCGATCCAGTCCGAGACGATCACCATGCCGGCGATGACCACAGCCACCTCCACCGGCAGCGCCCCGCAGGCCGGTACCGCAGGCCCACCCAGCACCTCGTGCAGCGCCGCCACATGCTCCCACCGCTGCTCAGCCCAGGCACCGGCCCCCAGCTCCCGTGTCACGCTCAGCGGGTCCTGCAGATCACGCAGCTCAATCCCCTGCGGGTAACGGCCGTGATGCCCGCCCAGCAACTGCGGCACCTGCGCGAGCAGCAGCCGCGCGAGCCGCCCGCCCGACTGCGGATATCCCAGCCGTGCCAGCAGCTGCGGCAGGGCGCGGTGAGTGGCGTACTCATGCCGCACAACCCCTGAACCGCCCCCGGACAGCACGCCCGTCCGCATACGCCGCCTCGTCGAGGAAGCCGCAGGCAGCCGGCCTGGTCCGAGCCGCGAGCCGCTGGAAACCCGGCGTGATCTTCCCCAGATCGTGCAGACCCGCCCAGAACATCACCACGCCACGGGCCTGCTGCGGCCCGAGCTTCAGCGCCTCGGCGACGCGACGCTGCTGGGCGGCCGAGAGCACCGAGTCCCACACCGTCCCGCACACCACCGCCGTGTCCACCAGATGCCCCGCCAACGGATACGGCATGGGCAGCCCATCAGACTTTCCCCATAAGCATGTATCGACCATCACTCCCCCACCCCGAGCCCAGCAGCAGGGCAGTACTCCACCACACGCCACAGACAACGCCACAACACACCAGGCCAGACCCCCCACCGACAACACGCCCCGCCCCCAGGGACGTTGACGAGAACACCAGCCACTTCCCCCCACACAGCCGCTCACCGCAATCCCGCCCCGAACCACTACCGCCTGCCGCTACCACAACACCGCCAAAGCGCCCGCGCCTGGCCCGATCTGGCTCACCCCCACCTGCGCGGGGAGCGGGGCGATCTCGCAGAGGCGAGCCACGTCCTGAGCGGTTCACCCCCGCCTGCGCGGGGACCACATCGGGCAGCCGTCGTGCCGCCACGTGGAGTCCGGTTCACCCCCGCCTGCGCGGGGAGCGGACCCAGCTCAAGACCCAGGTTCGCCAGACCGGCGGTTCACCCCCGCCTGCGCGGGGAGCGGGCCTGCACGGCTTCACGGAACCACGTGAAGTGCGGTTCACCCCCGCCTGCGCGGGGAGCAGGTCGCAGTGAAATCGTCGCGTCGTTCCTGGCGCGGTTCACCCCCGCCTGCGCGGGGAGCAGGGCCGGCCGCTGGTGACCAGCGAGTCCTGCGCCGGTTCACCCCCGCCTGCGCGGGGAGCAGGCGCACAGGCGGTGGGAGTCGGGGTGATGGAACGGTTCACCCCCGCCTGCGCGGGGAGCAGTAGTTCGAGGAGCGCGGCGAGGTCGGCTGACGCGGTTCACCCCCGCCTGCACGGGGAGCAGGGCGCACAGGCAGCCGTTGAGCCAGAGGGCGCCGGTTCACCCCCGCCTGCGCGGGGAGCAGGCCGAGCTCTACGCCCTGCGTCGCGAGTACTGCGGTTCACCCCCGCCTGCGCGGGGAGCAGGGCCTGCTGGCACGCCGAAAGGTACTGCCCGACTGGTTCACCCCCGCCTGCGCGGGGAGCGGGCTTCCTGACCTGCGACGCTGAAGACCCTTTGCAAGTTCTTGACGCATGCCACTAGGGACCACTGGAATCTCCTCACTCACTGACGAACTGCACCGAGGCTCCAGCATTTTAGACAGGAAGTCTCGCGAGCCCAGCCGACCGCTCACCAACGGCGGATACCTGTAGAGAGGCAAAAGGGGCGCGAGGGTGCCGGCGAATGTGAGCTCAACAGCACAGCCCAGGCGCCCGGGATCAGCACCGCGTCCACAACGCCTGCTCTGCCACGTTCGGTTCACCCCGCCTGCGCGGGGATCAGGTCCTGGTCACCGATTCCGTGGATTTCCTGGGCGGTTCACCCCCGCCTGCGCGGGGATCAGCGGCCCGAGCGGTACATCAGATCCACGTAGCCCGGTTCACCCCCGCCTGCGCGGGGATCAGACGCTCCTCTTGACTGATGCGGACATGGTGGGCTTGGTTCACCCCCGCCTGCGCGGGGATCAGGGCGAGCAGTCTTCGCAGGGCATCCGCCCCTCCGGTTCACCCCCGCCTGCGCGGGGATCAGCTTCCCGCTGGCCGCGCCAACTGCCGTGCGGACGGTTCACCCCCGCCTGCGCGGGGATCAGGCTTCCTGAGCTGCTACATCAAGACCGCTTTGCCGTTTCTTGGCCAGCAAGTCCCGGATCGAACATCTCCCCCCTCACTCCACGGCTCCCACCATCTCACCCATCACCGCTGACGTCAGAACATCGCCAACAGCCTCCGCTCCAACGGCGCTCAGCACCGCCAGCACTCGACACCTCCCCACCGGCCGTACGGGCCAAGCCCGACCAAGCTGCTCGCACGTGCCTCACAGTGGGGCGGTATTGCAGGAGAGTGCGCAAAAGATCACGGGATCGATGCGAGATGGCTGCCGCGACCAACGCTTCAACGGTGAGGACCAGACCTCGCTGTAGACGACGCCCCCGGTGCACACCACGGTAACGAAATACAAGATGCACATCTCCCGGCTCCGGTACTGCCGCAGCCGGGGGCCGCCGTGCCGCCGAAGAGCCCCCGCCGGCCTCAGGGTCGACGGCGAAGACCCGCGGTTGAACGGCCCAGCGGGGGCCAGGATCACCTGCCAAAGAGTCCATACGGCTACCCGTGCCGGGGAGCGTTGCCGAGCGGGTACCGAAGACACCGTGCGGCCAGCCGGCGCGGGAGCTCCGCCGGACGCGATGCAGGGCGTGGCCTGGAAGTCCTTCTCACCGCGCAGGCACCAGCCATGCTGCACCCCGCCGTCCCCCGACTTCACGCCAGTGTCGGCGCTGCCCCTGGCAGAGGCTTTCGGCTCCGAACCGATACCTGCTCCCCTCGACAGTCTCAACACCAGCCTGTGACGGGATGTTGGTCACCGCACCCGCGTCTCCTCGCTGCGCCGGATGGCTGTTTCCTGCCTCACAGGAACCCAGCAGTAGTGGCGCTGCGGCGGGTTGGCGTGCGCGGGCGGGGTGGCGGGTTCAGTCTGTGGGGATGGAGTGGCGAGTGCCTGGAGGGCCTCCGCATGGACCGATACAGCGGCCCGACGGCGAGGACGGGCAGCCGAGGAGCAGGCGGATCCGGCCGTGGCTGACGCATACAGCAGCGGCCGCGGTGGGGCTGCTGATCGGAGCGTTGGCCGGCTCGGTGGGGCACTCCTCCTCCGACGGGGGCGCCTCCCCCACGGTGACAGCCACGCGCACCGAGACCGCCGCGCTGCCGCCGACGGCAGCTCCGCCACGCTCCGAGGACGCAGGCCACGCGAAGGCCGGGCAGATCCCGGGTGACGGCATTTCCCTCATCGGGCGGGACATCCGGCCCGGCACCTACCACAGCGAGGGCCCCCAGGGCGACCCCATCACCTACTACACCTGGGCCCGACTGAACAAGACCAGCGGCGAGGGCAAAGACGTGATCAGCGCCGACGCATCCAAAGGAGCCGAGACCGTCACCATCGCAGCCACCGACAAAGCCTTCCGCACCAACGGCTGCAAGACATGGAAAAAACCAACTGACGCGCATACTCCGACCGTTCAAGCCCAAGCACCTCACGCCCATGCACCCGCCACCAACCAGTACGCTTCCCCCTTCACCCCCGCCTGCGCGGGGAGCGGTGAGCCGTGTAGACCCGGGGGTCGATCCGGTTCGGTTCACCCCCGCCTGCGCGGGAAGCGGCCCACCGATCCGATGGGCATCGACGTCACCACCGGTTCACCCCCGACCTGCGCGGGGAGCGGTCGCGGATGCCGCCGTCCGCGTACGACAAGCCCGGTTCACCCCCGCCTGCGCGGGGAGCGGTTTGCCACGACTCAGATGGAGCTGTCGTGGATCGGTTCACCCCCGCCTGCGCGGGGAGCGGAACGGGCGCAACCTCGGCGTCTACCCGATCGCCGGTTCACCCCCGCCTGCGCTGGGACCACTGCTCGTGTACGGGCCAGCCGCCTCCTCGGGCCGGTTCACCCCGCCTGCGCGGGGACCACATGGCCACGGCGCGCTGCCGCTTTGCCTCAGCCGGTTCACCCCCGCCTGCGCGGGGACCACGTGACCAAGATCGACCTCATGTAGTCGTAGGCCGGTTCACCCCCGCCTGCGCGGGGACCACCTGGACCGCCCCTCGATCCAGGGAGAAAAGCGCGGTTCACCCCCGCCTGCGCGGGGACACGAGCGAGGGAAGGTCTTGACCGCTACGGACGACGGTTCACCCCCGCCTGCGCGGGGACCACTTTGCCCGTCAGGTGGGTATAGGCGATCGGATCGGTTCACCCCCGCCTGCGCGGGGACCACGCTCATCCCGGTGCTCCCCTAGAGTCCAGCGTCGGTTCACCCCCGCCTGCGCGGGGACCACTTGCCGGTCTTGCCGACACCCTCCCCGAACGTCGGTTCACCCCCGCCTGCGCGGGGACCACGCGGTGTGCGGGACCGCCGCGAACCGGGGCGGCGGTTCACCCCCGCCTGCGCGGGGACCACCTGACACCCCGCCCGGCGGTGCCCTACCCTTTCGGTTCACCCCCGCCTGCGCGGGGACCACGCTTCGTGAGCTGGGATTCTTAGGGCGGTTTGCAAGTTCTTGACCATTCTGGATACGCACGAGGCAGCGGGCGCAGGATGTCCGGTCTCAGCACGGGCCAGTTCCCATTCCTTCCCGATCCCGCAGATTTCGATCATGACGTCACCGCCCCTGGCTGGGAACGCTCTCGCCACAGAACAGGCAATCGCCCCTCCGCCATTTCCAGCCGTCAACGCAGGGTAGCGTCCCGTCAACGCGGCAGCCACAGCCGCAAGTTAACCGGCCGGCTGGGGGACTGCGCCCATTCCAGAAGGGGGCGGACGGCACGAAACTCAAGGCGACAGGTCACGGCTGGGGACTCGTACCCTCGGCGTGGATCACCTTGGGCGGGATCTACGGGCAGCTCGCCACGATCGCCGCCGCCAGGATAATCGCCGCACACGCCAACCGGGGTATCAAGGTTTCCTGTGCTGCCGCCTGAGGGCAGCAGACATGGCCGTCGGCACGTACACAGTGATGTTCGTCCGCAGCACGCTCGCCACCGCATCGCCCACACACCACCCGCGACGAACAGACGCCGCGACATCCCCATCCGCAACAGTGCAGCCATCCGCTCCCCCAGGGAAACGGATGGCTGCACGTCACGATCCGCCACCCCCGGCCATGTCCGCCGCACCACCCACGTCAGCCGCACTCCGCCCCGTGATCAGACAGCGCGCACCGCCCGCCCCGACCTTCAGACCGGAGAGGCGCTCTCGTCACGCCGCCTCATAATGGTGCGCCCGGCCGCCCCGCCATTCGATCAGCTCGGAGTTCCCCGCGACCATGTCCTCGGCACTCGTCTCATCCAGGCCCGACTGCCGCAGGAACTCCACCAAGTCCCGGTCGGAGTGGGCAAGTCCGATGATCTGCCCGCGCACGGTCACGCGCCGGCCACCACTACCGCGCGGCCGGTGGACGACTATCGGAGCTTGGTCCATGCCTCCAGAATGCTCCGGGCCGCTCATTCCAGCACACCAAGGGCCGTGTCGGGCCGGCAGAAGTCACAGGCCGGGGCGCCTTCGGCGAGAGCGGCGAGGGCCTGCTCGCGGCTGACGGCCGCGGGCTGGCCAGGCGCCATCGAACACCCGCCGACATGGACACCTTCCGGCAGCCGGGCCTTGCCTGCGCCGCGCCATACATAGGCGATCACCCAGTCCGGTGGAGGCGGAAGCGGACGGCGGGCCGCTTCCTCGGCGGCGCGCTGCCGCTCACGCTCAATCCAGCGCCGCGTCCGGGCCAGGTCATCCAGCTGCACACGCTCCAGGAAGAGCAGAGCAGCGAGCCTCGGAGACACGCTGTCGGACATACGTTCGAGTATAGATCGCATCACGGCGCCCCGCCCCGCGCTCACGGACCCTCTCCCGTGGCAGCGAACCCTGATCGTTGGCCACCGAGTACGAGCGACGGCGGTTCCTGATGTGGGCGTGTGACCGCCCTGATCAGCGCTGCGGCCCTGCCCCCCCATGATCAGGAGTAGAAGGCCGTGACCGTAGTCGGCACGGCTCACGGGGAAGTGGTCCGGGCCGTTGCGGAGGAGTTCCTCGTACCTCTGCGCGCGGAAACCTTACTGATGAGGCTCCACTTCCAGAGGCGAGGGGCCTCTTCGCTGGTCAAGCTGTCGGGGTGACGGGTGAACCAGTTGGTGGCTCACCAGACTGCTGGCTCATGCCCGACCCCGCCCTTCCTGCGCTGCACCGACGCGGCTTGAGCTGCCGAGCGTCGGCCGCCGCGCATCTCGCACGCGAGCTCGACGCTCCGGTCGCCGCCGGCCACTGATCCTGGAGTCCGGTGGGGACCGTCCGATGAACGGGCGACGGCTACTTTCCTGTCGCCGGGGATGAGTCAGGGCTCGTCCGGGAACTCCGTGGTGGAGGGGCCGACGATGGGGAGGGGCTATGGGGGCGGGAACTGTTGCGGTGTTGGTGGCCGGGATAGGGGTGTTGGGTACGCTGCTCGCGCCCTTGGCCACGGCGTGGGTGGGTGCGCGATCGCGTTCGCAGGAGTCCGAGTTGCGACGGCTGGCCGACCAAGACCTGCGGCGCCACGAAGCGACGGCAGCCGACCTGGAGCGTCGGCGGGCAACCTACATCGCCCTCAACACCAGCGCCCGCCTGTGGCGGATACGACTGATGGAAGATCTGAACCGATTCCCCCACCAAGCAGGGCCGTCCCCGGAGACGGAGGAGGCCCGGCTCTCGTTCCAGAACGACTTCGCGCAGGCCCAGATGCTGGTCCCCGACACTGTGCTGGACGCCGCCAACCGCGTACGGATCGCTCTGGCCGACGCTTACAAGCGGTTCGGACGGCTCGGCGAGGCGTCGGCAACCGACGATCACGCGGGTGAGGAGCTGCGTGCGTTCCTGCTGCACATGTGGGACGAGATCACGCAGATGCAGGCGGTGATGCGCAAAGATCTGGGGGTAGGTTCCGGCGTTCCCGTGCCCTCGGAGCGGCCAGGAGCCTACCGGCCACCTTGGGCCTGAGGGATCTCAACAGGGCGGGTTCAGCGTGCGGTTGTGGTCCTGGAATGCCACGTCGCCGCGGACCTCCCAGCCGACTCGCCGCGCAGGTCATCGCTACCGGCTGGAGGCCACGTCACGGGCCGCGTAGGCGAGCAGTTCACCGATGGCTGCCTCGTCGGAGATCGGAGGCCGCCGACGCCACTGCGCCAGCGTCTCCCGCACGGTGAGCGCCACAGTCTGAACGTGTTCCGCCAGGTCGTCGTCGAGTGCCGTCACATCCCCGTCGGCTGTGCGGCCCGTGACGACGATGGTCCCGGCCAGCGGATACACGGCGACGCCCCGCCAGGCACTCGCCAACGCCCAGGCAGCCAGGTTCTGCGGGAGGCCCAACCTGCGGCCGCTGCCATGGATGTGCAGCACCGCCCGGCGGTGGTACACGCCCTGGTCGACACAATCGGGGGAACCGACCTGCTCACCGATCACGCAGAACGCGTCCTTCCGCGGCAGCAAGAGCTCGGTGACAGTAGTGTCCGGGTCAACGCGCAGGGCGCGCATGGCTCCTCCTCCGTCAGGGATGCGGTTTATGGCATGCCTGGGGTGGGTTGGTGGGTGAGTGTCTGCCAGCGGCGCTCGAAGTCCTCGCATTCCCCGGCGACCAGCGCGGGGGTGACCGGCTTGTTGTACTGGGCGGTGATCCCCCGCTCCCCGCACACCCGCGCCACCTCCACGGGCGCGGGAGTGCCGGCGTGTAGCCGGTGTTCGGCCCACACCTGGTAGATGCGCCACCGTACGAAGTGGCGGCGCACGTTGGCCGGGCTGATGCGCTTGCCCCCACGGCCCAACAGCCCCTTCGTCGCGAGGTAGGCCGACAACTCCTCATCGGTGGGCTCATCACCGTTTTCCTCCTGGTACTCCCTCCACGCAAGGTAGTACCGGTCAGAGGCACTCAGGACACCAGTCCCGTTCCCACCTGGGGGTGAACGCAGCTCGAGAGGGGCATTAACCCGGGGGCCACGCTGCTGCCTCGCGCCCTGGGCGGCAGCACCGACGGGCACCGCCCGCGCACCCTCCCTCTGCGACAGCGACTCGTCGGCTTCCTCCTCACCGGCATCGGCAGCATCCCCGGCAGGCGCCTCCCTGTGTTCCCCCTGGCCCTCCGGGGAGCGCCCGACGACGTCCACGGTGTCTCCCTCCCTGATGGGCTCGCTCCCCTCACCGGTGAGGTCCCGCTCGTCCACATCCGCCGTGACGTCGGCCGCATCGGGGTTGGAGGCGTGTTGCTGGTTGTTGCTACGCCAGGCGCTGGCGAGGCTGTCCCCTGAGTGGCCGCTCGGCTGTGGTGGGCGGGAGGCTGCCCGCCGCGAGGCGTGCAGTGTGTAGCGTTGACGGAGGGCTTGGAGCAGGGGCTGCACCTGCTGCTCGGAGAGCGGCTCGCCCGAACCCGTGGCGATACCGAGGACGTCGCGCAGCCACACGGCCCACTGCGTGGCGGACGGCTCGAGGCGGAACTCGGCAAGGAACGCCTCGTAGGCATCGGCCAACCGCCCCGCCGGGACCATCACCGGGGTCGGCTCCAGACCCTCGACGTACTGCGGGTCGTACGTGCCCTCGTACGCCTCCTGGTCCAACTGCTGGGCGGCGAACCAGGGATTCTCCAGGGGCACGGCCTCGGCCGGCTGCTCCTGGACGAACTCCGGCTCCGGCGCGGGCGCCGGCTCGGGCTGGGGCTGGGGCTGGGGCTGGGGGGTCGCGCTCACCACGGGGGTGACCGGCGGGGCCGTGGGCAGCAGTGTCGGCTCGATGCCGGCGGCGGCGAGGCCTGCGGGGCCGGTGTCGGCCAGCGGCACGCCGAACTTGGCCAGGCGCAGCGGCATCAGCGACTCGACGGGGGCCTTGCGGCGCCAGCCGCGGCCGTAGCGGGCCTGCAGGCGCGCTTGGTAGACGAGGCGGTCCTGTTCGAGCTTGATGACCTGCTCGTAGGAGCGCAGTTCCGCCGAGTAGCCGAGGGGAATCGCACCCCTCGGCCCTCACAGAACCGTGCGTAACAGTCTCCCGTTACACGGCTCTTGCCGTCCTGATCAGCCGACCCATACGGCCGCCGTGGTGCAGCGCCAATGCGCAAACATGCCGGGGTATCGCTGGGCGATCTCCTGCATCTTCACGGTGGCTTTGCGCTTGGCGGCCAGTCGCTTGTACTTGTGGCGGATCCAACGCACCAGGTAGGCGTTGATGCGCGACAGGAACGGGTTCAACTCCCACGATCTGAAGCGACCGTAGTAGGTGATCCAGCCCGCAACGACGGGGTTGACCCACCGTGCGAGCTCCTGGAAGGTCGAACCGGTACGCAAGTGCAGTCGCCATGACCGCACTTCACGCCCCATCTTCTTCAGAGCTTCCCTGCTGACCGCCGGTTCGAACGACAGGAACAGCTTCCCGCGTCGGTTCCGGTTGGTCCTGGCGCGGAATGTGTAGCCAAGGAACGTGAACGACGTGTGGGGATACGTCCCCGACCTGTCCTCGTCCTTGCAGTACACGATCCGGGTCTTGGCCAGATGCAGGCGCAGCCCGACCTCGGCCATCCTGTCCGTGAGCGCTGCCAGCACCTGGTGGGCTTGGCGCTCGGTGGCGCAGTGAAGCACTGCGTCATCCGCGTACCGTTCGAACCAGACGGTCGGGAACTCCCGGTCCATCCACGTGTCGAACGCATAATGCAGGAACAGGTTCGCCAGCACTGGAGACACCGGGGCCCCTTGTGGGGTTCCCCGCTCCCTGTTGAGCAGCGTGCCGTCGGGCATGGCAAGCGGGGCGGCGAGCCACCGCTGCACGTACAACTTCACCCAATCGGCGTCGGTGTGCGCTTCCACTGCCTTGACCAGCAGGTCCCAGGGCACGCTGTCGAAGAACTGAGAGATGTCGATCTCGACGACCCAATTCCGCTTCCAACAACGCTCCCGGCACCGGCCAACTGCGTCCAAGGCCGACCGCCCCGGCCGGTATCCGAATGAGTCCGGGTGGAATACAGGCTCCACCCGACGCATCAGATGCCGCGCCACCACGGTCTGCGCCACCCGGTCAGCGACTGCGGGAATGCCAAGCACTCTCACACCGCCACCGTGCGGCTTGGGAATCTCCACCGCGCGCACCGGAGGCGGGAAGTACGAACCCGACGACATGCGGTTCCAGACCTTGTAAAGGTTGTCCCTTAGGTCCTTCTCGAAGTCGTCGATCGACTGCCCATCCACTCCTGGCGCGCCTTTGTTGGCTCTGACAGCCTCCCAGGCTTCCTTGACCTCCCACTTGGAAATCTCAAACGACTTGGTCGGTGACTTCAACCAGCTCATCCCACTCCTCCCAGACCAGCGGTCTGGTTGATGTGATCAACACGGTCACGAACGGCCCGGCCCCTTCACTCCACCCTCGTTACGAGGGCTTCAGCACTACTACGGGCCGGTCCGCCGGCCTGCCCCGCATCGGTACTCAGCTCCTTGCAGATACAGCTGCTCGGAGCGCTCCCTCTCGCCGCCACAGAGGCGGGCGATATCGGGGCGGGCCTTCTCCTGTTCCATGCGGAAGCCGCAGACCGGGCTCACGTCGCCTGCATGCCGGACACCGCCTGGCCAATAGGCGGGCACCCGCCAGGCTCATCCCGGAGTCATTGTGACACCCCGGTTTTGATGTCAGATTCATGATTTCGACACGTCAGCAGCGATTCACTTGCGTTCGTCTTCCCGGTCCCCACCTGACGCCTCCTGGGCGCCTTTTCCTCATCGCTCACCACGACAGTCTGCCGAGTAGCCGGGGGAATCTCATCCCCCGGCTCTCACAGAATCCGTGCGTAACAGTCTCCCGTTACACGGCTCTTGCCACTCTGATCACCAGGCCACCGACGCCACTGTGGTCCACCTCCATTGGGCGAACATGCGGGGGTACCTGTCGGCGATCTCCCACATCTTCTGGAGCGCCTTCCGCAGCGCCGAGAGCTTCTTGTATTTCTGGCGGATCCACCGCACCAAGTAGGCATTGATGCGCATCAGGAGGGGAGTCAGCGCCGACCGGTAGAACCGGCCAAAATACTGCATCCAGCCCCGCACGGTCGGATTGATCCGCCGCGCGAGCTCTACGAAGGAGAGGTCGGACCGGGTGTGAAGCCGCCAGCTGCGGACTTCAGCACTCATCCTCTTCAGAGCTGCCTTGCTGACCGCCGGCTCGAACGACGTGGACCGTCGCCCGTGCTTGTTTCGGCTTTCGCGTGCGCGAAATGTGTACCCGAGGAAGGTGAACTCCGTCTGCCCGAAGGGCCGTCGGCGCTTGCCGTCTCGGCAGTACACAATCTGGGTCTTGTCAGGATGCAGTTGCAGCCCGACCTCCTCCATCCTGTCCATCAGCGAGGCCAGCACGTCGCGGGCCTGACGCTCCGACACGCAGTGCACAACCGCGTCGTCGGCGTAGCGCTCAAACGTGATGCCCGGCCACTTACGGGCGAGCCACATGTCGAACGCGTAGTGCATGAACAAGTTCGCCAGCACGGGTGAGACCGCTGAGCCCTGTGGGGTTCCTTGGTCTCGCACCTGCAAGGTGCCGTTGGGTAGTTGAAGCGGCGCTTGGAGCCATCGCTTCACATACAGAATCACCCAACGGGCTTCGGAGTGTGCCTCCACGGCTTTGACGATGAGGTCCCACCGGACGCTGTCGAAGAACTTCTGGACATCGAGATCGATAACCCAGTCCCTCTTCCAGCAGCGTTGACGGCAGCGTTCCACCGCGTCCAGGGCCGACCGACCGGGCCGGTAGCCGTAGGAATCTTCATGGAATACGGGATCGACCCGTTCCATCAGATGCCTGGCCACGACGGTCTGGGCGATTCTGTCGGCCACCGTGGGCACGCCCAAGATCCTCACGCCGCCTCCGGGAGACGATTTGGGAATCTCCACCGCACGCACCGGAGGAGGGAAGTACGTCCCTGACGACATCCTGTTCCAGATCCTATAAAGGTTGCCCTTCAGATCCTTCTCGAAGTCCTCAATGGAGCGACTGTCCACGCCGGGTGCGCCTCTGTTTGCTTTCACTCCTTCGTATGCCTCCCAGACTTCCCGCTTCGAGATATCAAACGGCTTGCCTGATGACTTCAACGCGTCCATGTAGGTCCTCCCGGGATTCCCGGTTGTCTAGATAAACCACGTCACGAATGGCCCGGCCCCTTCGCTCCACTCCCATTACAGGAGCTTCATCACTACTACGAACGGGTCCGCCAGCGCTCCCCGCATCGGTACTCGATCCCTTGTGGTGTCCGCCACTTGGGACACTTCCTCTCGCCTCCCCTGAGGGGCAGGTCAGTATCGGGGCGCGCCTTCTCCTGTTCCATGCGAGAGCGGCAGATCGGGCTCACGTCGTCTACACGCCGGACACCACCTGGCCAGTAAGCGGATAGCCGCCATGCTCATCCCGGAGTTAGCTAAAGACCCCGGTTTCGATGTCATCTGTCTGCTTAACGACGCTTCGGCAACGATTCGCTTGCGCTCGTCTTCCCGATCCCCACCTGACGCCTCTTGGACGCCTTTTCCTCATCGCTCACCACGACAGTCTTCGGCTAACGCGGCATGAGGGGGTTTGAAGCCTCCTTCCGCAAGGCGGCTTCGAAGGGCCTTCCTTCATCTCTCGCACAGCATCGCTTCCAGAAGCTGTCCTACGACCAACTCCCTTTCGCGTTCAGGACACAATCAGCTAACGCAGCATGAGGCGGTTTGAAGCCTCCCCCCGCAGGGCGACTCCGAAGGGCCAGACCTTCATCTTCCGCACAGCACCATTTCCAGAAGTTGCCCTACAACCAACTCCCTTTCATGTTCAGGACACAACACAGCTTCATGCGGCGCCACAGGCGGAAGGTGGGGACGGGGGAGAGGAGCCAGCGGGTGTAGCGGACGCCTTCCATGTGCTTGTCGGCGGTGATGTCCGCGATGCGGCCGACCGCGTGGCGGGCGGCCTCGACGGCGACGACGAACAGGACCGGGATGACGGCGTGCATGCCGACGCCGAGCGGGTCGGGCCAGGCGGCCGCGCCGTTGAAGGCGATCGTCGCGGCCGTCAGCAGCCAGGCCGTCTGGCGCAGGAGCGGGAAGGGAATGCGGATCCAGGTCAGCAGCAGGTCGAGCGCGAGGAGCACGCAGATGCCCGCGTCGATGCCGATCGGGAAGACGACGGAGAAGTTCCCGAAACCTTGTCTCTCCGCGAGGGCGCGCACCGCCGCGTAAGAACCCGCGAACCCGACCCCGGCAATGACCACCCCACCCGCCACCACCACCCCAACCAGTAGGCGATGCGTACGGCCGAACACCACCGCCCGACGCTCCTCCCCCACCACCATCCACTTCCCGCGCACCCTTCACGCTCCCACAAACCGAGGCATCACGAACAGGCCACACCAGATTCAATCCGGCCAATCTGGCGTCCGTGGTTTCCGCCTGATCAGGGTCTCCCGCCGTCCAACTGGGGACTGTTCTTGAGTTATCTCGAGTTCGGTTCACGAGATCCCGTCCGATCGAGTCGATCTGGCGGGATCTTCTGGTTTTCGGGGGCGTCTTGGGCGTCGGCCGGGGCTGATCAGCGGTTCCAGAGCAGTGCAGATCTGCTGCAGCACCGTCTTCTTGCGGACGTGTTCGGGATCATCGTCTTCCCAGGCCGCGGCGAAGGGTCCGGCCTCGGTGAGTGGCAGGCGGCGCCTGCGATCGCAGCGGGCCGGATCGAGGACGGACGTGACGCGGCCGAATGCCCGGTAGATGCAGCGCGAGAGCGCCGCCGGAGCGATGTGCGCGACACCGAGCCGGTCTTGGGCGAAGGCGGATAAGCCGAAGGCGAGGATGCGCCAGGCTTCGGACAGGGTGGCCTTGCCGGTGTAGTGGATCGCCAGGAGAAGCCCGGTCAGCACTGTCCGTGGCGGCAGTCCGGCAGGCCCGGGACGGCCCGCCAGTTCGTTGCCGATCAGGGCGAGGACGCCGGAGCGATCCAGAAGTGCGGCCAGTTGGAACACCTAATTCGTATGTAAGGGCGGTCTGGCCGAACGAGAACTCGGGTGGACTGTTCGAGAGCGTCGGGGCTGTGACATCTGGCTCCATCCCGGCCTGAGCGCCTCCCCGTAGATCGGTGGGCGGTGTCGACGCTCATGGTGGTGGCGGTTGCGTGGGCGCCGGACGGATGCCCTGTCGCTACAAGGCTTTCGACGCCTCTGCGCAGAGCGGCGGCGTTCGGCGTCCTCGTGACCGCCACCACCGAGGACACGATCTGGCTGGTGTGGCCACGTGGGTGCTGGACGGACGCCTTTTGCCTGCCGGGCCCCGGAGGCCTCAGCCCAGACAGCACGGCGTCCGGCGCCTTCGTGACCAGACCACTCGTGTTCTCGGTGTGCTGCGTGGGCGCCGGGCCGACGCCTATGAAACACCCGGCCCCGACGCCTCCTCGAAGATCGCGCGATGTCCGGCGTCCTCTCAGCACACCGAGGGCCGTCAACACTTGCATCTTGATCACTCGTTGGTGTTGGTGGTGCGAGCCCGCCACATGGTGACCTCTTGTGAAGCCCGAGCCGTCTGAGCTCCCGCATAGACCGAGGCCCGTGAGGCGAGCTGGTGCCACGAACGGCTACTGAGGTGGCGGACCGGCCCTCGCCTCGAGTCCTGGGATTAGGTCGCCGCGTGGTTCCGCATGAGCTCGTGACCTGCACAAACTGCACGATGGGGAGGAACATCTTGATCTACTGCGGCATCGACTGGGCCGAGCGCACACACGACGTCGCCCTGGTCGACGACAGCGGCCAGTTACTGGCCAAGCGGCACATCACCGACGACGCCGCGGGCTACCAGATCCTGCTGGACCTGCTCGTCGAGTACGGCGACAGCGAGGAGAACCCGATCCCGATCGCGATCGAAACCTCCCGCGGCCTGCTCGTCGCGGTCCTGCGGACCGGCAAGCGCCAGGTCTTCGCGATCAACCCGATGGCCGCCGCCCGCTACCGCGACCGCCACTCCGTCTCCCGCAAGAAGTCCGATCCCGGCGACGCCCTGGTCCTGGCGAACATCCTGCGCACCGACATGCACGCCCACCGGCCACTGCCCGACGACAGCGACCTCGCCCGCGCCATCGCCGTCCTCGCCCGCGCTCAGCAGGACTCGCTCTGGAACCGGCAGCAGCTGTCCAACCAGCTCCGCTCGCTGCTGCGGGAGTACTACCCGGCCGCCCTGGCGGCCTTCGAGTCCTGGCGCAACGGTCTGTGCCGGCCGGAGGCCCTGGAGCTCCTGACGGCGGCCCCCACCCAGGCCCGGGCCGCGCGGCTGACCCGCACGCAACTGGAGGCCGCGCTCAAGCGGGCCGGCCGCAAGCGGGGTATCACAGCCGAGGCCGAGCGGCTCCGTGAGGTCTTCCGCGCCGACTACGCTCACCAGCCGCCGCTGGTCGAGGACGCGCTGGGCAAGCAGATGCTCGCGCTCCTAGTCCAGTTGGAGGCCGCCTGCACCGCCGCCGATGACCTCGCCGAGGCGGTCGAAGAGGGTTTCCCTCAGCACCCGGACGCTGAGATCATCCTCAGCTTCCCCGGCCTCGGCGTCCAGCTCGGCGCCCGGGTGCTCGCCGAGATCGGAGACGACAAGACCCGCTTCGCGGACGCCCGCGGCCTGAAGGCATACGCCGGTGCCTCGCCCATCACCAGGGCCTCCGGCAAGAGGTCCAGCATCACCAGACGGTGGGTGAAGAACGACCGGCTCAACCACGCCGGCTACCTCTGGGCCTTCGCCTCCATCACCGCGTCACCCGGCGCCAAGGCCCACTACCGGCGCCGCCGCGACAACCACGGAGACTGGCACGCTGCCGCGCAGCGCAACCTCTTCAACCGCATGCTCGGCCAGCTCTACTACTGCCTCCAGCACCACACGCTGTTCGACGAACACACCGCCTTTCCGACCGCTCTCACCGCAGCCGCTTGACACGCTGCGCGCCTGAGGTGTCTACGAGTCCGAGATGCGTGCTGGCGCGTCGGTCGATGGCCGTGGCCGCGTCGAGCGGCCCGCGGCCGGATGGCCTGGCGGCGGGGCCCTCATATCTGTCCCCGCAGCAGCCGGGCTGTCTCACGATTGCTGAGCGGGGGCACGAAGTGCTGGTAGCGGGCGAGCGAGGCGGTCGACGCCAGTCCGGCCGCAGCAGCGATCACTCCTGGATCGATCCGGCGGCGCATCAGCGACACGATTCAACTCGCCCGCAGGCGACGAGCGTTCATTCTCGGCAGAGGGGCATCGGGTTGATGCTGCCAGGTCCAGGAGGCGATCAGATTGTGCGGCGGCGGGTCCTGACGGCCGGGGCGGAACAGGAAGTCCTCCCCGGTCCTTCGGGCCAGTTCGGCGAGATCGTCTTCCCACTCCGCGCGGGCCACCAGCAGTCGCCCGAACACCGAGTCCAGCACGCAGGCTCCGGACCGGGTCTGGCGCAGGTGGCTTCCGCGCAGGCGGGCGATCTCCCCGGGCGCCAGTCCCAGCCCGTCACCGAGCGCGAGCAGGGCCAGTGCGTCTGCCTGCGCGCGGGGCCTCAAGCCTTCGCCCAGGAACGCAGCCGGGTGATCTCGCCCGGCCCGTAGGGCGGCGTGGGAGCGGGCGGAGCGGACAACTGCACTCCCTCGCTCTCGCCGCCCTCGTCCCAGACCAGCACATCACGAACCCGCCACAGCCATGTTCGGTAGGTGCGCAAGGTTCCTGGGGCCAGGCCCGCGCAGCCGGTCGTACGAACGCGTCGATCGTCTCGCTGCGCAGCCAGGCCGCGGGCTCGCGGACAACTCCCCGCTCCTCCGCCCAGATCGCGAGCCGGGCGACGACATGCAGCAGGTCCTCGACCGTGTAGGGAACGCGCAGGGCGGTCGCGGTGATCACCGTCTTCACCAGCGGAGCAACCTCGTCCCAGACGGGAGCCGGATCGCGCGGAGCATACGCGTCGATGACCGAAGACGTCCGCATATCGAGGGCCGTGGACCACGAATACCGGCAGGACAAGCTGCCACCCAAGTCGCGTACGACCTCAACAACAAGGAGCGTGGAAGCATGGTCGGAGGCAGTGCGCGCTCCCGCGCGCCCAGGGAACTGGCCCGCGATCCTCAAGCCTGGCCCGACGCGGTCATCGACGATGTCGCCGCAGCAGTCGTCCAGGCCATCGCCCGCCGCCTCGCCGCTGCCCTGGCCGAGCGCGGGCTGAGCCGCCGCGGTGCCGCCGATTCTCCAGCAGCGACGCCATAAACCCACCCCCTCGGCACGATGTCGACTACCGCCAACTCGCCGCACATCACGAGCTGTTGACGAACATCTCACCCCATACTGTAGGAGATGATCACGAAACGGGGCAGGCGGATCCCGCACACCCCGGGCGCTGGCAACGATCACCCGTACAACGGGCAACGACCTCCGCAGCCCCGTCCAAACCGCTGATCAGGGGTACTCAAGAACAGCCCTGTCCGGGACCCGCAGCTGGGTGACGCTGCGTGCGCCCCCGGTGACTGCGGACACGGGTGGGCGGCCACTACGTCCACCGTGCGCGAACCACACGCACTCTTGACGCCCAGGGCCAGGCTTTCGACCCCGGCCGGGGCGCATCCGAGCCGGTCGGCCAGACCGCCGGGGCACACGGCCAGCAACACACGGCGGATGGTGGAGGTAGTCGCGGCGGTGCGCACGCCCAGGACGCCGACGCGGCGACTCCCAGACAGGCGATGGGTCGCGCGGAGCGGAGCGGTCCCACTGGCCGATGGCAATGTAGGAGCGGGCCCCGTCAGCACCGCGCATGCGGCCAGCAGCAGCACCGAGGCCAAGGAGTGGCGGCGGCCACGCCGGTCACGCGGATCGGGAAGAGCATCCAGGCCATCCGCCACCAGCGGGATCTCGCGGTGTTGATGTGAGAGCGACTTGCCAGGTCACCCGTAAACCGGTGCTTCCCTGCGTACGTGACGCCCCTCCGGCAGATCACCACCCTACGGTGACCAGCAGCACCACATGATCACCCCGACTTTGAATCAGCCCTGGACTCTGTTGCGTAATTCGGCTGGTCAGGGCAACAGTTGGGTGTACAGACCTATGAGCCTGGTGGTGTGTCTGGGGTGCTGTGCCAGGCCGTGCCAGTGGGCGTCGAGTCGGATGAGGTTGAGGGCGGCGGCGGAGTAGGCGTGCCGGAGGCGGGTCTCGGGAACAGAGCGTCTGGCCTGCACCAGTCGGCGGATACCCAGGTGGATCTAGAGAAATGCACGTCGGGACTCGGCGTGGTTACGTGATCACACCAGGTCGCACTCGGTGATCTGGCGAAATGGAGTCGCTATGCGCTCGTCCTCCCGCCCCGCCCGGACCATCCCGGCCCTCCTGCTGTCCCTGGGTATTGCCCTCGCCACCGCTCCGACCGCCACCGCTGCCGCCCCCGCCAACACCTGCGGCGGCGCCCTGTCCGACTACACGGGTCTTGCCAGCCTGGACACCGCGTTTGTCGGCACGGTAGCTCTGCCCGGTGGTGGAACCTACCCTATGAAGATCACCCCGACCGTGTTCAGCAGCAATGATCTCATCACGGTCCAAGTCGACCCGTCGGCCACCGAAAGCCGAACCGCAGTGGCGCGCCTCAAGCTGTTCGTCAACACCCTAGGGCGCGGCTCCATTGTCTTCGCAGCCCCCAGGGGGCCCGGGTACGAGGGCTACAGCACAGACGTGTACTGTCCCATCGGAACCCGCGTCACCAAGATCAACGGCCGCATCCCCATCACCGGCCTCGACAAAATGGTCACCTTCGAGGTTGAACGCACCTGACCCCGCATGGGCAGCGCGGCCGTCGTTGTCATCCTCGACGACGACGGCTGCAGCCGGACGCCCCGTCTGCGCCCATAAGGGGCACCATACCGGGCGACCCGGCTCAGTCGGTGACGCTGGCTGGGCTGTAGGGCAGGGGAGCTATTCACCTTCACCGCGACTCGCGTGCCAATCCAGGTTAATGGGTCTGTACGGTCAACGGCCCTGTCTCACTTCCGGGATGCTGTTGGTCATCTTCGGTGATCAGTGTGAAGCCGCGCGAGGTCTTGTCGCTCGGTTGTGGGGTGTGCTGCGCTGGTAGCGCGGGGCGGATCTGGCGGTCGGAGGGGTGACCGCGATGTCGATGGGTGTGGGTTCGGGGCGGTCGATTCCGGCATTGACGGTGCGGGTGGCGCGGGCGAGCAATCCGCGGGGCACGCCGGCGATGTGGGTGCGGGACCGGTTGGACGAGCTGTTCACGGACGAGGATTTCGCCGACTGGTTCCCGGCCGACGGGCGGCGGGGTCTGTCGCCGACCCGGCTGGCGATGGTGTCGGTGCTGCAGTATGCGGAGAATCTGACCGACCGGCAGGCCGCCGAGGCGGTCCGCTGTCGGCTGGACTGGAAGTACTGCCTCGGGATGGATCTTGACGATTCAGGGTTCGACTATTCCGTGCTCAGCGAGTTCCGAGACCGGATGGCCCAGGGAGACCGGGCCGACCGGCTGCTGGCCGTGATGGTGGACCACCTTGTGGCGGCCGGGCTGGTCAAGCGATGCGGTGGCCGGATCCGGACGGACTCGACCCATGTGCTGGGCGCAGTGCGGACGCTGAGCCGGATCGAGCTCGTCGCCGAGACCCTGCGAGCCGCGTTGGAGCGACTTGCCCTCGAGGACGAGGAATGGCTGGCACCGTTGATCTTGCCGGGTTGGGCAGAGCGTTACGGGCGACCGGCCCTCTATCACCGGCTTCCCAAGGGCAAGGCGGCGCTGGAGGAGTACGCGCTGCAGGTCGGCAGGGACGGGATCTGGTTGCTGAGGGCCGTGTTCGACGACGGTGCCCCACCACGGCAACGGACGCTGTCGCAGGTCGAAACGCTGCGTCAGGTGTGGGTCCAGCAGTACTGGCATGATACCGAGGGCCACCTCAGGTGGCGGGCCCCGAAGTCCACCAAAGACCGGCTGAGCCGACGCAACATGCCCCCGGCGTGCAGACCTTCCTCCGTCGACGGACGGGCGGCCCGACCCGGCCACGGCCTGTGTCCCGTGGGCCAGCACCGAGATCGTCTCTCCTCACGATCCGTAAGCTCGCTGCAGCCGCGAGCTCACCGCGTCCGGGACGAAGAACTGGATCGGTTATCGCGATCACCAGAGCGAGATCTGCACCGAGAGAGGACCGAATGTCATTGTGACCGTGGTGACCAGGCCCGCTCCCGACCAGGACATCGATGCGCTCGAGGCCATCCACCAGAGTCTGGCCCGGCAGCAGTTCACAGATCTGGAGCACTTCGTCGATGCCGGATACATCTCGCCCGAGTCCATCGACCAGGCCGCCCGCGTTCATGGAATCACCCTGACTGGACCGGTCCGTGCCGACCCCCGGGCCCCAGGACCATCCCGGCTTCACGAAGACCGACTTCATCCCCGACTGGCAGGCCCGCACGCTGACTTGCCTCCGCCACGTCACCAGCCACCCGTGGAAGCCCACCCTGGGCGACCAGCATGAACGGCTGTCCGTGCTGTTCCCCAAGCCCGCCTGCCGGGCCTGCGAAGACCGGCTCGCCTGCACCGGGAACACCGACGGTCGAGCTCGCCACATCACCCTCCTGCCCCAGCGCCTGCAGGAGATCCAGACTCGGGTCCGGAGCGAGCAGGACACCGAGCCGTGGCAGCGGAACTATGCGATCCGCGCCGGCTGCGAGGCCACCGTCTCCGAAACTGTCCACGCCCACGGCCTGCGTCACTGCCGCCACCACGGGATCGCGAGGACGCACGTCCAACACGTCCTCACCGCCGCCGGAGCCAACATCATCAGGCTCAGCCAATCCGGCCCGCCCGGCAGCGAACTGCCAGCCCGGACCAGGCCAGCCAGCAGATTCCGGCAACTCTGCCGAGACTTGAGCAGCTAGAGATCACCAACAGCATCCCCGAGCCAGGGCCGTTGACCGTAAGCCCCCTCGACCTGCTGAGAGTCCCCTGGCCTGCCGAAACGCTTCATCACCCCGACTATGAATCAGCCCTGGCGGTACCGCGACGCCGGTGCTGGCGGCTGGGTGTGCGCGGCTGGCATGGAGTTCTGCCCCGGCGGGGGCCGCCACGCCTTCCCTGTTCGGGTGCAGTAGGGGCAGTAAGAGGTTACGTGGATGGTCGCTGAGGTAGGTAAGTGAAAGAGTGCGACTTCATGACTGATGGGAGCTTTCCATGCGTGTACGTCTGATGGCCGCCGCTTGCCTCGCAGCCGTGGCCGTCCTGACCAGTGCCAGCACCGCCACCGCAGACGAGGAACAGGACGCGGCCGCGGTCAAGTCTCCTGGCGTAGGTTCGGGCAACCTCACGCAAGTCCCCGTGCACACTCCCGTCAACGTGTTCGAGGACAGCGTCAACGTCTTGGGCCTTCTTAACCCGGCGTTTGGAAACCATGGCGTCAATGATTGACCGGTAAACAGCGCACGGCGGAACGCCTGACTGCCGGACAAGCACAGGTGATTACCGGTCGGTGAGTCTTTCAGCGTTGCCTCTCCAGGGCGAGGCCGGGCCTTGACCCAAGGCCGGGTAGTTAACGTTTTCGCAGGTCACGCAAGGGGAGTTGGTGACCACACTGTGGCGGCGTAGAGGCCGGGGCCGAGCTTGTGGATGAGTCCGCTGGCGGCCCAGCGGTTCAGTTGTCTATACACGGTTTCCAGGGTGACGTCGCCGAAGTGAGCCGCGATGTCGCGGGGTTGCCAGAGGCGGGTGGGGTCTTCCTGGAGCAGGGCCAGGATTCGGTGTCTGCGGCGCTTGCCGGGGGCGGTGTGCCGGGCGTGGTGCTTGTCGAACTGTGCGTATTTCTCCGGCAGGTCCCGACCGTAGTACGGGGTCCGGACGGTGGCTCCGGCGCCGCGGTAGGCACGGTCGGCCAGGATGAGGATCTGCCGGGAGATATGCCTGGATCACACCGTGTGCGCGGGCCGAGTTCAGATCATGGGTGCGGCTGGGCAGCGCCCTGGAGAACCAGACAGGGGTGCCGTCCGGTCGCGCCAGGACCTGGACGTTCATGCCGTGATGACGGTGCTTCATCGAGTAGTACGGTTCGTCGGCGGCCACCCGGTCCGGTCTGATGAGGGTTCCGTCCAGGACCAGGAACTCGTGCGGGTCGTGGTCCTGGAGGGCATCGAGCAGGCTCGGGGCGCGTTGGGCCAGGACGTCGACGGTCTCGGTCACATAGCGGCCGGCTGTCGCGGTGGACACCTCGAACCCGGCGCCCGCCTGGGCCAGAGTTTTGTTCTTGCGCAGGTAGACGAGGACGAGCAGCGCCTGCTTGAAGCAACCGAGTCTGCGCCAGCGGGAGTTCAGCTCACGCCTTCGAGCGTAGATGAGCCACGAGATGTGCTCGACGACCCTCATGCGGGACGTCGAGCATGGCTCGATATGGGACCAACAGGGCTCCTGCGTCCGGACGTTGATGAGTGAGATCACCAACGGAACGACCGGGAAGCCCTGCCTCGTCACGAACCCCACCCACACAAGCCTTCATCACTCCTCAGACCCGAGGATGAGAAGGGTTCACTGGCACGCGCTCGACAAAGGCATCGCCCACACCTACATCAACCCCCGTGCCTGAACGGCAAAGTCGAACGCTCCCACCGGATCGACGCCGAGGAGTTCTACCGCCTCCTGGACGGCCTCGTCATCGACGACGCCGAGGTCTTCAACGACCAGCTCCGCGAGTGGGAAGACTACTACAACTACCATCGTCCCCACGGCGGCCTCGGCGGCCAGACCCCCTACGAACGCCTCAAGCAGAAGACCACACCCCAGGCGTAATCTGCGATCTTCAATGGCACACCCACAACTCGGCAACGAGTGCGTCAACGACTGACATCGATGTGTGACCCTTGGCCGACCGGCTCTTGTTGCCCTGAATGGACGGTCGGGGTGCCAGGGCGATGAGGTGGGCTTGACACGGCCCCACCAGGCACGACGTCACCTGGACGGCTGACGGGCGGTCATCAGCCACGATCGACCGGTTGCAGACGGCGGTGGGCGCCTTCAGGGTGGGCTCAAGATCCGAAGCCCCACCGAAAGGAACACCCATGCGTGGTCTGCCCGCACGGCGCATCGCATCATCCGCACTCTGTGCCACCGTCCTCATCGGAATCGCCAGCCCCGCGGTTGTCGCGGCCGGCAACAACGCGGCGCGGAAGCAGGTCCACGCCGCGTCGAGCGCGCCGGTCCCGGGAGCTGACGCCCTACTCGCCCAGGTCAAGGGCCTCGGCGACGTCGGCGGCGTGCTCACCCCGGTCACCGACCTGCTGACCCAGACGCTCAAGGCCGACAACGGCCAGCTCTCCCCCGACCAAGCGCAGAAACTCGTCGACGCGGTGAACGAGGCCGTCGCCAAGACCAATGCGGCTGCTCCCGCGGTACCCGCTGCTCCCGCGGTGCCCACGGCACCCGCTCTGCCCGCTCTGCCCGCTCTGCCCTTGCTCACGAAGAGCGGTGACGACTCCAAGGCGCCCGCGGACCTCGCCGGTGCCGCCCTCGCCTCCCTGCAGAAGGCGGTCGCCACGCTGCTAACAGCGGTCACCTCCGGCGATGTCAGCAAGGTCGCCCCGGCGGTCACCGGCGTGGTGACGGGCCTCGTCAACGTAGTCGCGGCCACGCTGCTGGGCGGCGGGCTGCCCGTCCCGAACCTGCCCGGTCTGCCCCCGCTGCCGAAGCTTCCGACGCCGTAGAGCGCCCGTAGTAAGCGACCACGCTGTTGCATCGGTTTTCGTAAAAACCCAACTACTGAAGCTTTCTCAGCAAGCGAGTGCGGTGGTCGAGGTGTTTGGCCTGCGTGGACTCTGAACAGCACGTGAAGCCCCTGGTAGGACGGGACTTGCGACAGTTCCTGCCGGTCCCAGGAGGCTTCACGTGGTCTCTCATCGTGCCATGCCCGACGTCCCGCGTCCCGTGGTCGAGTACCTTGCCCGTCTGCTCGCCGGACACCGGCGTGTGATCGGCACCCGTCGCGGAACACGGGCACTGGGCCCGTTCCTTCAAGCCGTGCTCGTGCTGCGGTGGTTTCGTGACCACAGGTGTGTCCACTGCCTGGCCCGGGACGCGGGAATCTCCCAGGCCACCGGCTACCGGTATCTTCATGAAGGCATCGATGTCCTCGCGGCCGAAGCACCCGGCCTCGCCGGGGTCCTGGAACAAGGCCGGCGCAAGGGCCTGCCGTTCGTAGTCCTGGACGGCACCCTCATCCGGTGTGACCGGGTAGCCGGGGAAACCGAACGCGGTACCGACCTCTGGTACGCAATCCGGATCAAGCGCTTCGCCGGCAACGTGCAGTTCCTGGCCGCGCCCGACGGCACACCTCTGTGGGTTTCCGACGTCGAGCCGGGCAGCACCCATGACCTGGCTGCGGCACGCATCCACGCGCTGCCCGACCTCTACCAGGCAGCCCGCGACGGCCTGCCCACACTGGCCGACATCGGATACATCGGCGCGGGCGGCGGCATCCATGTTCCCTTCCGCAAGCACCCCGACCTGCCCGGAGACATCGGCCTCGGCAACGAGACCTACAACAAACTCCTCCGCGGCCTGCGCTTCACCGGAGAGCGCGCCATGGCCGTACTCAAACAGCGCTGGCGCACACTCCAGCACGTCACCCTCAGCCCGAACCGGATCGGCGCCGTCACCCAGGCCGCCCTCGTCCTCAACAACGCCTGGCAGTGATCCCTGAGAAAACCTCACTGAATCCTCTTCGCCCCTGTGTCACGGCTGATGCGTTCTCAGCTGGCGAGCAGTTGTGGAAGCCCTTTGGCCACGAACAGAGGGTCGCGCCCGCATGGCATCTTCCCGGTTCGGGGAGGGACCATCGGACAGGACCCGGGCCACGGGCACCTCGTCGGCGGCCTACGCCTCGCAGCGGGAGCCCGGGGGTGAGATCCCCGGGCCCCCCGGGGGGGATCGACGATAGCCCATTCCGCGCTCGGCTACGGACGTCCCCGCAAGAGTCTCTACCGAACCGAGTACGAAGCATTGGCGGGACTTCGTTGGGCACGACAGGAAGCAGCCGGTGTGTCCCTCACCGGATCACCGGCCGCCTCCAGGCTGTGGTGCGTGGCGCTGAACCTCCGACCCCAGCGTGAAGAGCATGCCCGGGATTCCGTCCGCGTCCCGCCCGCCGCCCCATATTGACCCATTTTGAGTACATAGGACATGCGGACAGTCGGTCCGCATCCGGCCACGGCGCTTGACCAACCCTGCGGCCGCCAGGCGTTCCACCAGCACGGCCAGGAGCCGGTCGGCCCGGTCATCGACGGCGAGCCGGTCACGGAACTCGCTGAGCACCGAATGATCGAACCCCGGACCAGTCAACTCCCGGGCCAGGCAGTATTTCCAGTCAATGCGGCACCAGGCCGCCTGCGCGGCCTGCCGGTCGGTGAGGTTCTCCGCGTACTGCAGCACCGACACCATCGCCAGCATCGCCGGCGACAGACCCCGCCGTCCGTCAGCCGGAAACCAGTCCGCGAAGTCGTCATCGACGAACACCTCGTCGAGACGGTCCCGCATCCACATCGCCGGAGTACCGCCCGGATTACTGGCCCGCGCTACCCGCACCGTCTCCGCCGGGATCCGCCGCCCGGAGCCCCGCCCCATCGACATCGCCGTTCCCCCTCACCAGGGCCGCCCCGCACCCCTTCCAGCGAAGCAGCCCCACGACGACGCGCCCACCGACCCAATGAAGATCACCAACAGCATCCGGAAATCTTGCCAGGGCCCCGAACTGGCCCTGGCAAGATTTCCGTGAAGAAGGCATGTGCCACCGTGCGCCGGTGACGCTCCGTCACGCGTGGTGGCACCGTCAGCGAGTGTGTTGACCTCGTTCGGACCGTGTCCCCGCCTCTGGATGCAGTGCGGGTGGAGCAGGTGTGGGTGGAGAGCGGTGTGGTCCATATTTCTGGCCGCACCCGTGAGGTGCCGGTTGCTTGTCCGGACTGCGGCAGAACCTCGGCGCGGGTGCACAGCCGGTATCCCCGCAGGCTGGCGGACCTCGCAGTTGGTGGCCGTCCGGTGTCGGTCGGCCTGTCGGTGCGGCGGTTGTTCTGTGACCGCCCGTGCTGCGGGCGCCGGACGTTCGCCGAGCAGGTCGAGGGGCTGACCGTGCGCTACCAGCGCCGCACGCCGTTGCTGCAGCAGCTGGTGGAGATGGCCGCGGTGCTCCTCGCCGGCCGCGGTGGGTCGCGGTTGCTGCGTATCCTGAACGTGCCGTTGTCGCGGACCAGCGTGCTCTTCCACCTGATGCGCATGCCGCTGCCGGTGGCGTCCACGCCGCGGGTGTTGGGCGTGGACGACTTCGCTCTGTACGCGGGCACGTACGGGACCCTGCTGGTCGACGTCGGCACCCGGCTCCCGCTCACCCTGTGGGAGGGCCGCGACGCCGACACGCTCAGGCTGCGGCTGGACAGACCTATGGACGACGGGCAGACAAGCACGGAAGCCCCTGGCGGCACGGGTGATCTTGGTCGAGAACCCGTCTACCAGGAGCTTCGTCGTTGTGCAGAGCCGTCCAACACACGGTCGCAGCCGTCAGGCTGGAAGAGGCTCCTTGATCCAGCTTGCCGGGGTGAAGTAATAAAAGGAAGGAATGGCCTCTGAGTGAGAGACATGAGACCGGAAACTCCGACCGCCGCATCACACGTCTCTGGCTCTGTGGAATTGGGTGATCAATCTGCAGTGGCAGCGGCGAGGTAGGGGTAGTGGTCGGAGACCTCGCGGTCCTGCGGAAGGACCTCTCCGTACACCGTCTTGAAATGGGCCTTGCTGAAGAAGACGTAATCGAGCTTGCGCTCCGGTTTCGCCTCGAATGTCGGGGCGCCGGAGCGGCATCGGCCAGCAGGTGGCTGGAGCGCGCGGCACTGGGGGGTGAAGCGGCGCTTGTCTGTCTCGTCGCCCTCGATGAAGCGGCCGTGCCCACCCGAGTGGCTGTAGAAGCTGTCAAGGACGGGCGACAAGGGTGCGTTTGCCTGATCGTTGTCATAGACCGGGTTGAAGTCGCCGCCCAGGATGACCGGGATATCCCTCCTCAGCCAGGGCGAGACCAGCCGGTTCAGCTTCTGGGCTTCCGCAGCGGTGACGTCCTGGTCCCTGTAGTAGAGGTGAACCGAGCAGCCCCAGACCCCGTGGCCGTTCACCCGGGTCTTCAGGCAGGGGGCCTGCCAGCCCTCGCTGGCCTCGGTTCCCACAGAGGGATCGAGAACGGTCTCTTCGAGTGCACTGCCCCGGGCGAACACAGCGATGCCGTAGTTGTATGCCGTACTGTTCTCGTTGCACAGTTCGTCGCTGGTGTCTTTCGAGACGGTGGTCTCAAATTTCCCGGTGTACCTGCTGCGGAGTGCTCTGTTCAGATCATCGAACTGTGACTCGCAGACCTCTTGGAGGAAGACGAAGTCGGGCTTCTGGTCACGGACGACAGAGACGACCTTGTCGGTCCGGATGTCGACCTCGTCATGATGAGGGCACTGATTGCTGTTCCCGCAGATGTTGTAGGTGAACACCCGTGCGGAGACGGGTCTCGTGATCACAGAATCGACCTGCCCGCCCGGGGCGAAGGCCGTAGTGCCCACGGTAGCGAGAGCAATCGAAAGGATGACGCGCAAGCGCATAGGGAACCGTTCTACGAACCGACCGAACCGATCTGAAGGCCACAGCCTGGCAGGCCATGGACTGCAGGCGGTAGACGCCACGCCGTGAAGTCCCCCTCCGACCTGAGTACGAATCCTCACCAACACCATCAGTGAGGTTTTCTCAGGGATCACTGCCAGGCGTTGTTGGGGAGAAGGGCGGCCTGGGTGATGGCACCGATCTGGTTGGGGCTGAGGGTGACGTGCTGGAGTGTGCGCCAGCGCTGTTTGAGTACGGCCATGGCGCGCTCTCCGGTGAAGCGCAGGCCGCGCAGCAGTTTGTTGTAGGTCTCGTTGCCGAGGCCGATGTCTCCGGGTAGGTCGGGGTGCTTGCGGAAGGGAACATGGATGCCGCGACCTTGGGCGGGGTGTACCGGTCGTCGTGGGAGACGGTAGGCAGGTCGGGCTCAGGGTCAGGTTGGTGACGTCGAGGTTGGTGATCGGGAGGCTGGTGTCGGGGCGGCCGTCGTCTGGCGTTCGGCGTACCGGGACACCGGAGACCCGACCTTTTCGGGTGCTGATGCGGGGGCGCCGGTGTGGGAGGAGCCCGGCCAGGACCCGGAGGCCGATGACGCCGGTGGGACCGACGCCTGGGGCGTCGAGATTGATGACGTCGGCGGTCTGGATGGCTATGGTGAAGCCGCAGCGGACCGGGGGGCGAGGGTGTCTGCCAATCGCTGGGGGCAGGCGTGGCGGACCGGGGACAATCGGGCCCTTGCGGTCCCAGGGTCCGGCCTGTCGGCTGCGGCTGGGGGCGGAGCAGTTCGCGAAGCTGGAGGCGGCGCTGCGGCGCGGGCGGGCGGGCAGGCAGGCAGGCAGGCAGGCAGGCAGCGCATGGCCGGGCCGATCAGCGGTGGGACGCTGGCCTGTATCAAGACGGTGATCGGGCGGAGTTCCACGTCAGCTACTCGGTGCCCGGGGTGCGGACGCTGCTCAAGCGCCACGGCTGGTCGTGCCAGGTGCCCACGCGGCGGGCGACCGAGCGGGACGAGGGCGCGGTGGAGGTGTTCGAAGAGGAGGTCTGGCCGCGGGCGGAAAGACCGCTGCGGATCTGGGTGGCTGGGTCTGCTTCGAGGACGAGTGCGGACGCACGATGGTCCCGCCGCGGGCGCGGACCTGGGCGCCACGCGGACACGCCCTGGTGGTGCGGGTGCCGGGCAGCAGGGGCGGCCGGGTCTCGATGGCCGGTCTTCTGTGCTACCAGACCGGCACCGCCCACGACTGATCTACCGGCTGCACGTCTACCGCCGCCGGGCCGGCGAGGAGGCCAGCCTCACCTGGCGCGACTACCGCGACCTGCTGAGCACCGCAAACGGATCGAGGAGTGGGCCCGGTTGCAGGTCTTCTCGGTGTCGGTTAGCGGGCGGTGCAGGGGCCTCTTGTACGGGGTGAACAGGTCACTGCCCTGGTATCCCTTCTCACCGAGCCGGGGATGTCTGCCGACAGCGGCCTCCGCTCCCGAAGCGGTATACGCGTAGGCGTCATGACGGGCAGCGGCCAGCGCACTTCCCGGAGCCGGCCACACAGGTCGGAGATCACCTGGATGTTGTGGCCACTGCGGTGGCGCTTCGCGGAGAACAGCTGCTCAGCGGCCTTTCAGTCCCAGCAGGAGGCGAGGAACCCGTCGACGAGCACTGGCGCGCCGCGCGGCAGCCGGGCGATGCCGAACCCGAGCCGCTTCAGCATGTCACGCACTACGGGCCGCAACACGGTGGCATAGCGGGAGACGGTCGGTGCGAAATGCCGAACAGCTCGCCAGCCATCTCCTGCACCGCGTTGTGACGCAGGAGGAAGCAGAGTACGACCCCCACCTTCCACAACGGCAGCGCACGCGGACGGCCCGTCGGTCTCTCCCAGCCCGGAAGACTGCGCTCCGCCCCGGCGATGAGTAGGCCCAGCTGATACGGACTCAGACCGGTAGTACGTTGGAACCGCATCGGTCCCCCCTCCCCCGAACGAGCCTGTGTAAGTTGGCACTTCACGCGCTACGCCGAGGGGACCGGTCACGCGTCCAGCGATCTCCACAACAAGATCGACTGCGCTTTGGAATTGGCTTCCTGTACAGCAACGGCCCCACCGAGGGGTCAATACCAAGACCAAGGGGATCGCGCGGCAGATGCACGACAGAGCAGGCTTTACCCTCCTCCGCCAGACCGATTGATCGCGATCATACACAGCCCCTACACAGAGTCACCGACACGCGTGTCAGTCGGGTGAACTTCAGCGCCGTGGCGACGGGCAGTTCGCGAGTCGGGGAAGGGACGCAGTGGGTGTGGCACCGCGCAATCGCAATGACGTGGTGCCGGATCTGTAAGCGCCTGCCCACGGCGCTTTCCCTCCCTCGACGGAAAGAGTAGTCCCCATGAAGACACGTCTCAAGCTGTTCAGTGGCCTGGTTGCCGCGCCGCTGATGGCCTGCGGTGCCGTAGTCGGCGCCGTCGGCAGCGCCCATGCTGACGACATCGCGTCGAGCCCTGGGGCATTGCGCCAGGACGCCGATGCCCCGTTCCTCACCGGCATTGAGGTGCTGGGAGTGGCCAAGGTCAAGGCGGACGGCACCTTCACCCGCAAGGACGGCTTGATCGACAAGCTGGAGAAGAAGGAAACGGGCAAGTACTGCGTCCACCTCACCCAGCCGGTCGCGGCAGGCGCCTATGCCGTCGCCACCCCGGACACGGATGCCGCCTGGAAGTCCGAGGTCTACGCGGATGCAGGACCGGCCAAGGTATGCGCTGATGCAAAGAACTGGGTCCTGGTCGACACCGGCGTCGACGGGGTCTACAAGGATGTCGGGTTCACTGTCGCTGTGATCGCCCCCGTTGCCCCGAAGGAGTCCTGAACCTTTCGGGCCGTGTCCGCCCGCCGGCTCTGACGGCGGGCGGACACGTGTCGGCGTTCACTGATACGAAAATCCACGGTCTGTGCAGGTCAGGGTAGTTCATGTGACCTGCACGGGCTGGAGGTTGACCTGGTAACCGAGCCGGTTGAGCTGGCTGCCCAGCCGACAGGTGGCCCGGGTCTTGCCGGCGCGTTCGAGGAAGTAGTCGCCACCCAGGTCGGCGTATTCGATCTCGCGGGTGAACATGTGCCAGATCGAGACGAGGATAGAGTGGTGCAGCACGACCAGTGCCCGCCGCTGGCCGCGCACCACCTTCGGTGCTGAACCAGCCTTAGCAATCTCCCGCTTGAGCCGGGCCGGATCGTTGTTGAACCGGACCATCTTGCCCACCCGCTGCCCGTCCTGCGCCATGCGCGCCAAGACTGAACGTCGGCGCTGCAAGTCCATTCCCACCCGCTGCACGCCGTCGTACGGTGAAGTCATCGAGGGCCTCCCCGGATTCGGACTTCCGCCTAAGCCGAGCATCCTGCGCACCCGGCCGGAGCGGGAGGCCCCGCTCCTTTCCTCGCATCAGTGACTCCGTGTAAGTCCTGGGGGTTCACTTGAGGGTAATGCGGTCCTGGAAGTAGATCGAAAATGCGTTCAGCGCGGCCTTCCAGTGCGGCGCGACGTGGGTTTTGCTGCGGGTCTTGGGCTCGATCAGCTCGCGGATGGCCAGGTAGAGGACCTTCACTGCGGCCTGCTCCGTGGAGAAGTGGCCGCGGTTGACGGACACCAGCTGCTCGACTGGTACCAGCCGCTCGCCAATACCGGCCGCCGCTGGCTCGATGACACCTACCAACTACCTCCCGGCCTCACCCGCGGGCGCAGCCTGCTCACCGTGACGCTCACACCGGCGCAGAACGGGACCGCCTGGTCCGCCGCGGCATACGAAGCCCGCAGTCTGACCTGAAGGGGGCCGTACTCCCCGTTTGACCGGCGCCGACTCAGCAGGCCGCGCCCCGTGGGTGCGGCGCGACATGTCTGCTGATGAACACAAGCCGGACCGCCACGAGTTCACCCCCTCGCCCATAGTGCGACTGGGCACGCTGAACTCGCCTCCTGGCAGAACCTAGTGCGTCCGGCGTCCGATCAGCAGCGAACGTCTCGTGAAGGCCGTCCACGCCTCCCCAGGAGCCATCTGCGGGATCACGGTCACCTGAGCGGGGACGAGACGGCTACACACTCCACCCCACCCCTGTGTGCACGGCTCTCACGGAAAGACGCAGCACCCCATGTCACTGCTGCTCCCCCGCGTCCTCTACGGACTACTGACCCCGGCCGTCGTCTTGGTTAACCTCCTGGCCGCGCCCGTGCCCTCCCACGACGCGCCCCCGGTCTGCGCGCTGGCCTGCGACACCCTGGACCCCTCGAAAGCGCGGAGTGACGCCTTTCCGGTGCCGAACCGGAACGTCAACGGCCGGACTCTGCGCCTGCATGTCTCTGTCCCGGACAACATGGCCTGGGCGAGCATCAGCAACGACAGGACTGGCGACGCGGTCTGGCTGGACCGCTCCTGGGACCGGGGCGGAACCTGGGAGCCCGTACTGGGCAAGACCGGCATCACCCGTACTCGGACCGGCGTGCGCACACTGATGTACAACCTCACCGACTCGGTGCGCCACCGGCGCGGCTGGATCCGCGCCTGCGGCGACACTGACGGTGTGACCTGTACCGACTGGGTGTATCCCACCGTGTGTGACGGCATGTCCTGCGACGGCGCCGACCCCGTCACCGCAGCAGGCGACGGCACCCCCGTTCCCCCGGTCACCCTCTTCGGACGCACCATCAGCCTGCACATCGATCAGCGCAGGGCCATGGGCTGGGGCGTTCTCCACAACGGCAGCCGGGGCGACGATATCTGGCTCGACCGCTCCTGGGACACCGGCGCGAGCCGGCCCGAGGGCTCCTCCCTGGGGCGCACGCGCGTGGCGTCCGCAGCCGACTCGGCCCGCACGGCCCTGTTCGCCACCCGGGACCCACGTGGTCTGCTGTATGGCGGCGCAGTCCGTGCATGCGGCCGTGAGGCCTCCCATCAGGAGAGCCGCTGTACGGCCTGGGTCCGGCCCGCGCCGACCAGGGCTCGCGCCGCAGCCGACGCCTTGATGGCCTCGTATCACACCAACGAGGGCTGGTGGCCCGGCAGTTGGTGGAAAACGGCGGTCGCGCTCACCTCACTCATCGACTTCGCCGAGCGCACCGGGCGGCGCGACTACGAGTGGGTGATCGCCCGGACCTTCGAGCGGAACCAGGGTGTCTTCCCCGCGGGTGTGCGCAGCTCCGATGCCATCGAGGGGCACTTCATCAGCCGGGCGATCGACGACGCGGCCTGGTGGGCGATGGCCTGGCTGGCGGCATACGACCACACGGGCGAGCGGCGCTACCTCGACGAGGCGGTCACGATCACCGACTACGTGCGCCAGTACTGGGACCCCGGCATGTGCGGCGGCGGTGTGTTGTGGGACCGGGAGCGCACCTACAAGAACGCCGTCACCAACGGGCTGTACCTGTGGCTGACCGCCTCACTGCACCAGCGAATCGCCGGCGACACCGTGTGGGGCGCCCGCGCAACCACCATCGCGAACTGGTACCTGGCCAGCGGGATGATCAACTCCTCGGGTCTGGTCAATGACGGGCTGACGGCTGCCTGCGCCAACAACGACCAGACCGTATGGGGCTACAACCAGGGACTGGCCATCGGTGCCTTCACCCAGCTGTAGCGGTCCACCGGACACAGCCGCTACCTCGACACCGCCCAGCGCCTGGCCGACGTCGCACTGTCTTCTCCCGCACTGACCCGCAACGGAGTCCTGACCGAGTCATGCGACATCGGAACCCACTCCTGCGACGACAACCAGAAGCAGTTCAAGGGCATCTTCACGCGCCACCTCGCCGACCTCGCAGACGCCACCGGATCCACCGCCTACCAGGCGTATTTGGAAAGACACGCCGACTCCATCTGGAACACCGACCGGGACCCCCTCAACCGACTCGGACAGCGCTGGGCAGGCGGCACCATCAACCAAGTCGACTGGCGCACCCAGGCAAGCGCGCTCGCAGCACTCACCGTCACCGAGGAACTGGAGATCAGGGGGCTTCGGGAAAGTAACGGCGGAGTATCGCCGCGCGCTCTCCTCCGTCTACAGAACCGTGTCAGGCAGCTGGAGCCTTGATGCGGGCCTCGGGGACGAGGCGTTCCGAAGCACCGGAAGGAATCACCGGGCCGTGTCGAACGGTGATGCAGCGCGAGGTACGGATGAAGTCGATCATCGTGCCGGTCCGCTCGGAACGCCGATCATATAATTATCGACACCTGGCATGATCATCGACTTCCCGTCCACTGCCTTCGCAAGCCCCTTTATGGGGCGGCTCTGCCGCGCCCTCCGGGCGGTCCGATTTTATTTCGCTGGAAAGGTGATATGGACCTGCTCGTCCTTCCGTTCGTCGAGCGCCCGGTAGAGCAAGAAGGACCACCCCCCGCGGTTGGTTCCGTGAACGACACCGCCCTGCAGGGACTGAACCTTCGTCGTTTTAGGCGTGCACGTTGGGATGAGCTGGATGTCGTTGCTCTCGAGGTGGATGACAACCACCCCCTCTTCACGCTTCCAAGTACCGCGTCCGCTTTTGGTGATGCCATCGAGGTCGGCTTCGCCTGTGTGATGCAGGGCGAGGACGGTGCCCCAGTCCGCCGTCTTTCCGAAGAATTGATGACCGAGGTACGTTCCGGCGATATCGGTATCAGCGGTTCCACACCCGGATTCTGCAGCCGCCGACGTTCCCGTCAGTCCACTCAACGTACTCCCGGCTAGAATAGCCAAAGTAACACTGATTCTCGCCGCATAGCTTCGCTTTCCCGCTTCCCAGCTCAAGACATGTCCCTTCGCTCGCCAAGTCGCAAACAGAATGCTCTCCATTCTCGCGTTCCCTGTGCCCAACGCCCCGGAAGTTCACTGGAGCTACCGCAATGGCGTACCAGCCTGATTTCCGAAACGAGCCGTCGACGCGACCATCCGACGGGGGTCTATCACGAATTAGGGTCTTCCAAGATTTTCGTAGGCGTTGATCGGGTCAACTGGCTTATAGTGTGGGCTGGTTGGTGGCGTCATCCTGGTGGTGTGTGAGATTCGGCTGGAAGACCTGCTGCCGCAGCTGGCCGCGGTACGGGTTGATCACGTGGAGGCCAGCGGCGATCTGCTGCGGATCGCGGCCCGGACCCGGGACGAGATCGCAGCTGTCTGCCCGGGGTGCGGGACGGAATCGGACTGGGTGCACTCCCGGTACGTGCGGCATGTCGCGGACGAGGCGGTGGGCGGCCGGGCCGTCGTCATCGACCTGTCGGTGCGCCGCCTGTACTGCGAGAGCTCCGAGTGCCCGAAGGCCACCTTCGCCGAGCAGGTCACCGGGTTGACGGTGCGATACCAGCGCCGCACCCCGGCCCTGCAACACGTGGTGAACGCGGTGGCCGTGGCGCTGGCGGGATCGGCCGGAGCCCGGCTGCTGACCGTGCTGCACTGCGCGCTGTCCTGGGCGACCGCCCTGAACTGTCTGATGCGCATCCCCGTGCCGACGCCGGCCATCCCGCGGGTGCTGGGCATCGACGAGTTCGCCCTGCGCCGCGGCCACCGCTACGCCACGATCATCATCGACGCTGCCACGGGCGCGCGTGTCGACGTGCTCGCAGACCGCGCGAAGGAGCCGGTCGCCACCTGGCTGCGCGAGCACACGGGATTCGAGGCCGTGTGCCGGGACGGGGCCGGCAGCTTCGCCCAGGCCGTCACCGACGCGGCACCCCACGTCGTGCAGGTCATGGACCGCTGGCACCTGTGGCACCTGCTCGGCGAGGCGGTCCAGCGGGAAGTCCTGGCGCACAGCGCCTGTTGGGCACCCCTGGGACCGCCGTTCCACGAGGGCAGACGTGCACAGACCACCCGTGAACGCTGGCAGCAGGTCCACGACCTGCTCGGCCAGGGCGTGGGCCTGCTCGAATGCGCCCGACGCCTGAACCTCGCCCTCAACACCGTTAAACGCTACGCCCGCCACACCGAGCCCGACCGGCTCGTCCGAGCCCCGCAATACCGTCCCACTCTGGTCGACCCCTACCGCGAGCACCTGCGTCGACGCCGCGCCGAGGACCCCGGCGTTCCCGTCACCCACCTGCTCGCCGAGATCCGCGCACTCGGCTACACCGGCAGCGCGAACCTCCTGGTCCGCTACATCACCCAAGGCCGCGTCGAAGCCGACCACGCCACCCTCTCCCCGCGGCGAACCACCCGCCTCCTGCTCACCGACCCCGCCCACCTCAAAGAAGACCAGTCGGCGCTGCGCGACAAACTGGCCGCCGCCTGCCCCAGATGACTGCCCTGGCCACGCAGATCGGCGACTTCGCCGCACTCCTCGCCCCCGCACCGGGCAATCCGGAGCGGCTGAACACCTGGATCGCCCGGTCCCGCGCGGCCGACCTGCCCTTCCTGCACTCCTTCGCCACCGGCCTGGAGCGCGACAGATCCGCCGTCGACGCCGCCCTCACCCTGCCCTGGCACAACGGCCGCACCGAGGGCGTCAACCACAAGATCAAACTCCTCAAGCGCCAAACCTACGGCCGGGCCGGATTCCCACTCCTCCGCCAGCGCATCCTGCTCAACTGACACCCAACGGGCCAGCGATCAACGCCTAGTCGGGTAGCCCGGAGCGTCTCAGCTCCGGGCTCCCACAGATCCGCACGTAAACCTCTCGGTTTATACGGCTCTTGTCGTCCTGGTCACCAGACGGCGGGGACCCAAGTCACCCAAGCCCATTGGGCGAAGAACTTCGGCCGCAACTTCACGGCCATCGCCCATTGCGCCTGGGCCTTCTTGCGTCCTTGCAGCCGTTTGTACTTGTTGCGCGACCACCGCACCAGGTAGGCGTTGATGCGGGCCAGAAGGGGATACAGCGCGGAGCGGTAGAACGCCCCGTAGTACTGCATCCACCCCCGCACGACAGGATTGATCCTTCGCGCGAGGTCGTGTTCGGAGGAGCCTGTGCGATGGTGAAGCCGCCAGGCTCGCACCGTCGCACTCATCTTCTTCAAGGCGTCCTTGCTGACCGCCGGGTTGAAGCCCAACCGCATCTTCCCGGTCTTGGTCCGCACCTGTCGCGGCCGAAAAGTGAACCCCAGGAACGTGAACGACGTGTACTCGTGCGAGCTGCGCCGCCGATCGTCCTTGCAGTACACAATCCGGGTCTTGTCCGGGTGCAGCTCCAGCCCGACCTCGCCCATCCGCTCCCTGATCGCCGCCAGCACGGTCTCGGCCTGCCCCAGACTGGAACAGTGCACCACCGCATCGTCGGCGTAACGCTCGAACACCACGCCCGGGAACTCCCGAGCGATCCAGGCGTCGAACGCATAGTGCAGGAACAGATTGGCGAGCACGGGTGAAATCGCGGAGCCCTGCGGGGTTCCACGATCTCGTGCGGCCAGCATGCCGCCGGGCAGCGCCAACGGGGCAGCAAGCCACCGTTTGACATACAGCACCACCCACGGCAGGTCGCAGTGCGCCCTCACCGCCTTGACGATCAAGTCCCACGGCACGGAGTCGAAGAACTTCCGGATGTCGAACTCAACCACCCAGTTGTACTCCCAGCACCGCTGCCGACAGGTCCCGACCGCATCCAACGCCGAGCGGCCCGGCCGGTAGCCATAGGAGTCCGGATGGAAGATCGGTTCGACCCTCTTCTCCAACTCCATGGCCGCGACCGTCTGCGCGACCCGATCGGCCACGGACGGCACGCCTAAAATTCTCGTGCCAGTCCCGTGCGCCTTCGGGATCTCCACGGCCTTCACCGGCGGGGGAAAGTACGTCCCCGAGGACATCCGGTTCCAGACCCGGTACAGATTGTTCTTCAGGTCCTTCTCGAAGTCCGCGATCGACTGCCCGTCCACCCCGGCTGAGCCCTGATTCGCCTTGACCTTCTCCCACGCCACCTGGACAGCCCACTTCGAGATCTCGAACGGCTTGCCCGGCGCTTTCAGCTCGTCCACGCGACTCCTCCCGGAGCACTTCCGGTTGATCGTACGAACACAGCCACGAACGACCCGGCCCCTTCGCTCCGGCCCCATTACAGGACCCTCACCGCTACTACGAGCCGGTCCGCCGACGCATCCGGCAACGGGTACTCTGACGCCGCCCACCGGAGCTTCCCGGACCGCGGCTCTCCCCTGTCGCCCCTCAGGGCAGCATCCGAACGCGCCTTCTCCTGTTCCACTCGAACGCCGCAGACCGGGCTCGCGCCACCTTCATGCCGGACACCGCCCGGCCAGTAAGCGGTCTCCCGCCAGGCTCATCCCGGGACCTTTTCGACGCCCCGGTTTCGATGTCACCCATACAAGTTTCGACACGTCAGCAGTGGTTCACTCGCGTTCGCCTTCCCGGTCCCCACCTGACGGATCATGTCCGCCTTTTCCTCATCGCTCACCACGACTGTCTGCCGAGTAGCCGGGGGAATCTCATCCCCCGGCTCTCACAGAATCCGTGCGTAACAGTCTCCCGTTACACGGCTCTTGCCACTCTGATCACCAGGCCACCGACGCCACTGTGGTCCACCTCCATTGGGCGAACATGCGGGGGTACCTGTCGGCGATCTCCCACATCTTCTGGAGCGCCTTCCGCAGCGCCGAGAGCTTCTTGTATTTCTGGCGGATCCACCGCACCAAGTAGGCATTGATGCGCATCAGGAGGGGAGTCAGCGCCGACCGGTAGAACCGGCCAAAATACTGCATCCAGCCCCGCACGGTCGGATTGATCCGCCGCGCGAGCTCTACGAAGGAGAGGTCGGACCGGGTGTGAAGCCGCCAGCTGCGGACTTCAGCACTCATCCTCTTCAGAGCTGCCTTGCTGACCGCCGGCTCGAACGACGTGGACCGTCGCCCGTGCTTGTTTCGGCTTTCGCGTGCGCGAAATGTGTACCCGAGGAAGGTGAACTCCGTCTGCCCGAAGGGCCGTCGGCGCTTGCCGTCTCGGCAGTACACAATCTGGGTCTTGTCAGGATGCAGTTGCAGCCCGACCTCCTCCATCCTGTCCATCAGCGAGGCCAGCACGTCGCGGGCCTGACGCTCCGACACGCAGTGCACAACCGCGTCGTCGGCGTAGCGCTCAAACGTGATGCCCGGCCACTTACGGGCGAGCCACATGTCGAACGCGTAGTGCATGAACAAGTTCGCCAGCACGGGTGAGACCGCTGAGCCCTGTGGGGTTCCTTGGTCTCGCACCTGCAAGGTGCCGTTGGGTAGTTGAAGCGGCGCTTGGAGCCATCGCTTCACATACAGAATCACCCAACGGGCTTCGGAGTGTGCCTCCACGGCTTTGACGATGAGGTCCCACCGGACGCTGTCGAAGAACTTCTGGACATCGAGATCGATAACCCAGTCCCTCTTCCAGCAGCGTTGACGGCAGCGTTCCACCGCGTCCAGGGCCGACCGACCGGGCCGGTAGCCGTAGGAATCTTCATGGAATACGGGATCGACCCGTTCCATCAGATGCCTGGCCACGACGGTCTGGGCGATTCTGTCGGCCACCGTGGGCACGCCCAAGATCCTCACGCCGCCTCCGGGAGACGATTTGGGAATCTCCACCGCACGCACCGGAGGAGGGAAGTACGTCCCTGACGACATCCTGTTCCAGATCCTATAAAGGTTGCCCTTCAGATCCTTCTCGAAGTCCTCAATGGAGCGACTGTCCACGCCGGGTGCGCCTCTGTTTGCTTTCACTCCTTCGTATGCCTCCCAGACTTCCCGCTTCGAGATATCAAACGGCTTGCCTGATGACTTCAACGCGTCCATGTAGGTCCTCCCGGGATTCCCGGTTGTCTAGATAAACCACGTCACGAATGGCCCGGCCCCTTCGCTCCACTCCCATTACAGGAGCTTCATCACTACTACGAACGGGTCCGCCAGCGCTCCCCGCATCGGTACTCGATCCCTTGTGGTGTCCGCCACTTGGGACACTTCCTCTCGCCTCCCCTGAGGGGCAGGTCAGTATCGGGGCGCGCCTTCTCCTGTTCCATGCGAGAGCGGCAGATCGGGCTCACGTCGTCTACACGCCGGACACCACCTGGCCAGTAAGCGGATAGCCGCCATGCTCATCCCGGAGTTAGCTAAAGACCCCGGTTTCGATGTCATCTGTCTGCTTAACGACGCTTCGGCAACGATTCGCTTGCGCTCGTCTTCCCGATCCCCACCTGACGCCTCTTGGACGCCTTTTCCTCATCGCTCACCACGACAGTCTTCGGCTAACGCGGCATGAGGGGGTTTGAAGCCTCCTTCCGCAAGGCGGCTTCGAAGGGCCTTCCTTCATCTCTCGCACAGCATCGCTTCCAGAAGCTGTCCTACGACCAACTCCCTTTCGCGTTCAGGACACAATCAGCAAACGCGGCATGAGGCGGTTTGGAGCCCCCCACCGCAGGGCGACTCCGAAGGGCCAAGACCTTCATCGTTCGAGCAGCATCGCTTCAGATCGCTCTCCTACACGAGCCCTCCTCTGCGTTCAGGACACACCGAAAATCTTGGAAGACCCGAATTCATGACACTCCCGTAGGAGACGGCCCGGGTACGCTGGTGAGATGGCGGTAGGCCTCTCGCGCGACGAAGCGCTTGAGGCATCTGAAGATGTCCTTCGTCTTGAGTCCTTCGAGGGTGGGCTTGATCCGCTTCGAGAGGACGTTCGCATCGCTAATGCCTAAGGGCTTGCCGATCATTAACTCGTCGTTTTGATCTTGCTGTTGGGCTCGCCGATTTGGGCGTGGACCCGGGCCTGGAGGGCCGTGAGGGCGGTGGGTGGGGTCGTTGCTGGTGGGATGACGATGCCGTGTGCCTTGAGGAGCCGCCGGATTTTCAGAAGTGTGCGGTGCATGGCGGTGCGGCTGCTGGCGAACAGTACGGCGAGGGGTTCGGCGGCCAGGGCGACCCGTAGGTGGAGCACGGTGGCCAGGATCTGTTCGGGGAAGGAGAGCCGGGGCGGGCGGCCGCGCCGGGTGTCGCCGTCAGGGGCCAAAGCCTCGGTGAGGTCGTCCAGTTGCTGCCGGGACATGCCGGTCAGCGCGGGATCGGACAGCAGGGTCTGATTCCACTCCGGCTCGGGTGTCTGCGGGGTCCGGGCCGCCGGAATTGCGGGGCGGGGCTGGGGGTGAAGGGCGTAGTTCCAGTCGCCGTGGAAGGCGTGTCGGGTCAGTGGCAGAGCGGCCATCTCCGGGTCACCGATGCGGACGCCGGTCGGGTAGGTGTTGGTGTCAAGTGCGGCACCCACGCGCAGTCCGGTGCGGGTGGTGGTCGCGGCGATGGTCTGCAGGATGACTTCGTGGCTGGTCAGCGGGCGGCCGCGCCAGTTCATGGTGATGTGGGAGAAGAGGCGGTGCTCGATCTTGTTCCACTTCGATGTGCCCGGCGGCAGGTGGCACACGGTGATGGTCAGCCCGGTTTCGGCGGCGAGCTGGGCGAGTTCGAGTTTCCAGGAGCGGGTGCGGTAGCCGTTGGAGCCGCCCGCATCAGCGGTGATCAGTAGGCGTGTCGCCTGCGGGTAGGAGCCGTGGCCCTGGCCGTGCCACCAGCGGCGGATCGATTCCACGGCGAACGCGGCGGTGTCATGATCGGTGCCGACGTTGACCCAGCCGGTGTTCGCCGCCAGATCGTAGATTCCGTACGGGATGGCCTTGCCCAGCCGCGTGTCGATGAAGTCATGGACGTGCACCGGCACCGGGTCACCAGCCGGCCGCCACTGGCGGCCGTGGTTCTTGAACTCGCCGACGAGTTCTTTCTTCTTGGTGTCCACGCTGATCACCGGCTGGCCGGCATCCCGATGCTCGCGCGCCTGCTCGTTGAGGTAATGGAACTGGGCGTCGCGGTCCACGTGCTGGCTACCCTCGAGGGTCTTGGCGTTGGCCTGGAGACTGAAGCCTTCCTCCCGCAGCAGGTCAGCGACGGTGTCGGCGCCGACTTGGTGCCCGGCGCGGGTCAGCTCCCTCGCGAGGGAGCGGGTGGACTTCACCGTCCACCGCAGCGGCGACATCGGATCACCCCGCACATCCGGTTCAACCAGAGCCAGCAGGGCAGGCCGCAGCCCGAGGTCGACATCGGCGGCCCGCCTACGGCCCCCGCCCGGACGCCGCACCCGTCCCAACGGATCTTCACCGGCCTCGAGTTCGAACACGCCCTTACGCCCCGTCGTCTCACTCGCCGCGGCTGCCCGCGCGACGGCCCGCACCCCTCCATGTCCCAGCCCTCAGGCCTCCGCGGCCATCAACAGCCGCCGCTGTCGCTCGTCCAGATGCGGGAACAACACCGCGAACTTCACCGAGAGTTGGACACGAACCTCGTCCAGGATACGCATACCACACCCTTAAGAATCAGTAGTGGTTCGGGAGGACCAGGCACGGCTGATACCACACTGCTGGACAATGGCAGCGGTCCGGGAGGACCAGGCATGGCTGATGCCCGGCTGCCGTTGTTGTGGCTTTCGTTGAATGGCCACCTGGTCCTCCGGGACGCTCTGTGTTGCTGATTGAGATCTGCGGTCATCGCTGGTTAAGGGCCTGCTGCGGAGTGTTCCAAGGACCAACGAGACGCTGGTCAGCACGGAACGGAGCGGCAGTGATGGACACCCGGCATGAGCGCTTATGGGTCGGTATCGACGTCGGGAAGGGCCACCACTGGGCGGTAGCCATCAACGACGTCGGTGAGGCCGTCTTCTCGCGGAAGGTCCCGAACGACGAGACGGAGATCCTCCAGCTGATCGCCACCGCCTGCGATGCGGCCGAGCACGTGCAATGGGCCGTTGACCTGCGGGGCAAGACCGCTACCCTGCTGTTGGTCCTGCTCACCGCGCACGGCCAGCAGGTCACCTACGTGCCGGGCCGGAGCGTGAGCCGCGCTGCCGAGGGCTACCGCGGCGAGGGCAAGACGGACGCCAAGGACGCCCTGATCATCGCGGACATGGCACGGGTCCGCCGCGACTTCAGCACGATCGCCATCCCGCCCGAACAGGTCTGCACCCTCCGGCTGCTGACCGCCAACCGGCGCGACCTGATCGCCGACCGGGTCCGCCTCGTCAACCGGATGCGCGACCTGCTGTGCGGCATCAGCCCGGCCCTGGAGGCAGCCTTCGACTACGCCCGCTCGACGGGTGCGGTCATCATGCTGACGCATTATCAGTCCCCGGCCGCTCTGCGGCGCACCGGCGTGAAACGGCTGACCACATGGCTTCAGCGGCGCAAGGTCCGCAGTGCCCAGAACATCGCGGAGAAGGCCGTCGCGGCGGCGGATCGGCAGCACACCGCCCTGCCGGGCGAGACCCGCGCCGCGGCCCTCCTGGGCGAGCTGGCCCGCCATCTGCTCGCGCTGGACGAACGGATCGCCGCCAACGACCGGGAGATCCGCGAGACTTTCCGCGCCGACGACCGGGCCGAGATCATCGAGTCCCTGCCGGGGATGGGCCCGATCCTCGGCGCCGAGTTCGTCGCCATCGCCGGAGACCTTTCGTCCTACCGCGACGCGGGCCGCCTGGCGGCCCACGCCGGCCTCGCCCCCGTCCCGCGCGACTCCGGACGCCGCACGGGCAACCTGCACCGGCCCAAGCGGTACGACCGCCGTCTGCGCTGGGTGTTCTACCTCTCCGCCCAGAGCGCCATGATGTATCCCGGCCCCTCCAGAGACTTCTACCTGCGTAAACGGTCCGAGGGCCTGCGGCACGTCCAGGCAGTCCTGGCTCTCGCCCGCCGCCGCGTCGACGTGCTCTGGGCGATGCTCCGCGACCACCGCCCCTACGTACTCACCCCACCACCCGCCCCGGCAGACAGCTGAACGTACAGAGTCCTCTGGGGCTTGACCGGTCATTGAGATTCAACGAATCCCAGGACGGGAAGCAACACCTTAATGATCGGCAAGCCCTTAGCTTGAAGTGGTTCACTCGAACTCCGGAAGATCGATTTGACCAAGGGGAGTGCCGACACCGGACGCCGACTCCTCAAGCGGAATATTGACGTTCAAGTCTACTGGGATTGGGGAGTCATCCGCACTGGCGCCGGCAGCGGTGAGGAGGATGGAAAGGGCCGCAGTTGCTCCGGCAACTGCGAGCTTTACCGTGATCTTCATATTGTTTCTCCTGTCTGAGGGGTTGCTGGGGGGTACCGCCCTCCGCGCGAAGTCCACGCCGAGTACGAGAAGTTGCGAGTTGCCGCGTGAGTAGACGGTCAGGCACCTGTCCGGAGAACGCGAGACTCTCAGTGCGAGTCGCGGTGAAGGCGAACAGCTCCAACGCCGTCGCCACCGGCAGACCTCTCGACCTCTATCACCCGGTCTAACAAACCACCGCCGCGTCGCCGCTATGAGTGGCAGTGGCCCAGGATCTGCTGGAGCTTGTTCTGCTCCCCCGCCGTGACGCGCAGCCCGTAGTAGTCCTTCACACCGATCCAGGCACGGCTGTACGTGCACTCGTAGCCCTTGGGCAGCCACTTGTCCGGGCCCTTGTCGCCCTTGTCGCGGTTGCTCCATGTGGAGACCGCGATGAGCTGCGGCGAGCCGCTGAGGTCGTTGGCGAAGGCGCGGCGCTTGTACTCGGGCCAGTCCCGGGCGCCCGAGCCCCACGCGGCTCTGAGCGGCACGATGTGGTCGATGTCGACGCGCAGGGGGTTGGTGACCGTCAGGTCGTCGTACGCGCTGCGCCAGCGGCCGCCCACCACCTTGCAACCGTCCTTCAAGGTCGCGGGGATGTCGGAAAGGGCCTTCAGGGCGAGTTCGCGCGTGGAGCACTTTTCGGCGCCGTGCAGGACCCAGCAGCTCTTGCCGCCGAACGCGGTCCGCTGGAATCCCTTGCTGTCGAAGGTCCCGACGTCCAGCTCGGCGAGCATGCGCTTGGCGTCGTCCAGGTCGGGGAGGTTCCTGGGCCACTTGACCACGGCGGGAGGAAGACCGGTGGGGAGCGGGGCGGGGACGAACGCGGCGGTGCCGGGTTCGTGCACCGCCCCCTGGCCCGAGTCGGTCGACGGCAGCCGGTCCTCCTCCGGGCCTTCGCAGTCGAGCTCGTCGAAGTTGAGCGCCGCGCTCCGCGGCTGGTCGGCCTCCGGCCGAGAGGGCAGCGAGGGCCGCGACGGCGGGGACGCGGCCTGGGCGGCCACGGGGAGCAACGCCGCCGGAAGCACCGCGACGAGCAAGGCGGAGGTGACGGCCAGTCCCCTGCAGCGGCGCATGAGTTTCTCCTTACGTAGCACGGCAGCCGGGTGTCCATGCACCCTCATGAGGAATTTGACCACCCACAGATAGTGCGAACCAATTCTTGCGATATTTCCCTCATTTGATTCCGAACCCTTCGACGGAGGCAGGGCGACCGCCTCTGTGCGGCCGTCGTGGAGCAGGAGGCCGCTGCCACGGGACCAGCGGAGGTCCCCTCGCGAGCGCTCCCGGTGTTCGGCGTGCAGGACGGTGTCTCAACGTGTCAGCAGGCGACAAGACCACTGACGGGGGCCCTGCAGTCGGCGTACCGGGCCGTGTGGACATGTGGGCTTCGAGCAGCCGCTTGCCGATGCCCCTCACGAGGAGAACACGGGATACGAGGCACAGCGCTGCTGTCTGCCAGATGCGGCAGTCGGTGAGGTAGGTGCTCTACCAGACAGGAAGGTCACCGAAGCCGTTGGGGCCGGGCCGCGGCCCGGCCCCAACTGCCGGTCCAAGATCCTTCCGCGGATGGCGGCGTCGGAGGCGCATCGGGCGTAGGGGCCGCCCTCTGCCTCGACGGCCACACCGGTGGCCCACAGACTCGGCCTGGGGAGGATGCCGCTGGCGGAGAGAGAGCGGCTTCATGTACTGGGCGGCCCGGCCGGGCAGGGGCAAGCGAGATTAGGGCAGCCTGGAGCTCTTCGTGGGCCTTGACCCCGGATTTCGAACACGTCTATGCGGCTCGGGCCAGGGTAGTTGGTGTTGGTTGGAAGGCGTTCTCGATGGCGATCGGAGACCGCTGACCGAGCCGGGAATATCGACGCCGGGTGTTGTATCGGGTCAGCCAGTGGAAGGCGTCGAGTCGTGCCTCGCTCGTTCGATCATCCCGTCCGGCCCTTGAGCGTCCCTCTTTTGAAGGTCGCGTTGAAACTTTCCGCGGCGGCGTTGTCCGCGCTGGACCCAACCGCGCCCGTGCTCTGCCGAACCCCTGCTGACCTGCATGCTTCGGCGAATGCCCGACTCGTGCGTTGCGGTCCGTGATCGGTGTGCATCGCCGCCCTGGGCCAGGCTCCCGCGAGTCCGCTCGGCGGCTGCCAAGGCGTCGATGACGAGCTCGGCGCGCAGGTGGTCGGCGATCGCCCACCCGGCCAGACGGCGTGAGGCGAGGTCGATCACGGTCGCGAGGTAGCGGAACTTCCCGCCGCCGGCCAGGTAGGTGATGTCGCCGACGTACTTCGTGTTCACCGCGGCCGACCGGGTCCGGCGCCTTCGCCGCAGCCGGGTCCGCGATGGTGGTCCGGTGCCAGCGACGCAGACGGGCCCCTCGAGGCCGATGGCCCGCATGATCCTCCCGACGCGCTTGAGGTTGACTACCTGGCCGTCCTCGTCGCGGAGCTCGGCGGTAATCCTGGGGGCGCCGTAGGTGCCGTCGGATTCGTGGTGGAGCTTGCGTATCCGGCCAGCGAGCTCGGCCTCGGCCGCCTGACGGGCAGCGCGGGCCGCAGCGGTGCGGCGCCAGTAGTAGAAGCTGGACCGGGCGATGCCGAGGATGGTGCACAGCCGCTTGACGCCGTAGCGGCGCTGGTGGTCGGCAACGAACTGGCAGCGGTTCAGAGGAGCCGAAATTTAACTACTGCTGGGTTTGATCTCGTTGTCGTGGTGTTCGATCACGCTTTTCAGGGCTTCGAGTGTGCGGGGCGGGTGGGTCCGTGGGGTGAGGGTCGGGGTGAGGTCGTTTCCGGCGAAGGCCAGTAGCGGCCTGCTGGTCATGGCGTGGTAGCTCAGCGTGTTGCGGTCGCGGCCGAGGATCTTGCCCATCAGAGTCAGGGTGACGGTGTTGCGGCTTCTGAGCAGGGCGACCAGGACGCGGTGACGGTGGTCGAGGATGCCGAAGCCGGGGTTGCGGCCACGCCGGTCGCGTCCCTCCCTTTGCCGCTGGGTCTCGGCCAGGGCCTGACGGCACGGTTCGAGTTGAAGGACGAGCTCGTCGAATACCTCGCGTGTCAGCCCGGTCAGGGCGGGGTGGGTGAGGAGGAAGGTGGCCTCGGCCGGAACCGGCGGTCCCGACTCGTCGTAGGGCACCGCCGCAAGCTGCTGGTCAGGGCTCTGCGGGACGATGGTGTAGTTCCACTCGCCGTGGAATTCCTCGCGTTCGACGCGCCGGTCGGCGCTCTTGCGTTCGGCCCGGGAGAGCACGCGGCCGGTGGGGTAGCTGTTCTCGTCCAGCATCGCCTTGACGGTCAGTCCGGTGGTGGTGCGGGTAGCGGAAATGGTCTCCAGCAGTACTTCGTAGCTGGTCAGGGGCTCGCCACGCAGGCTGTGGGTGATCCGGGAGAACAGCCGATGTTCCACTTTGTTCCATTTTGAAGTTCCCGGCGGGAAGTGCATGACGGTGATACTCAGGCCGCACTCGTCGGCGAGGCCGGCCAGCCCCATTTTGAACAGGCGGGAGTCGGCCGAGTTGGCTCCTCCGGCATCGGCGGTGACCAGCAGGCGGTCCGCGCCGGGGTAGTCGAGGATTCCCTGGGCCTTCCACCAACGGTGCGGGGACTCCACCGCGAACGCGGCGGTGTTGCGGTCGGTACCCACGTTCACCCAGCCGCTGTCGCGCCCCAGTTCATAGATGCCGTACGGGATTGCGACCGGAGTGTCGGAGTCGATGAAGTCGTGGTCAGGGGCGGTGATCGGCTTGCCTCTGGGCCGGTAGGTGCGGCCGGGGCGGGCAAAGTCGCCGATCGGCTCCTTCTGTTTCGCGTCCACGCTGACCACCGGCATCCCTTCGGCCAGGAAACGCTCAGCGGCGGCGTTGATGTGACGGAACTGGGCGTCCCGGTCGGGCACCTGACTGCCGGCCCGGGTCTTGGCCATGCCCCGCAGACTGAACCCCATCGACCGCAGTAGACCACCGACCACCGGGACACTGACAGGATGCCCGGCGTCGTTCAGCTCCCGGGACAGGTCCCGCAGCGAGGCAGTGGTCCAACGCAGCGGGGATACCGGATCACCCAGCTCACGCGGCTCGATCAACAGCTCGAGAGCCGCCACCAGACCAGGGTCACGTTCGGCGGCGGACTTGCGTCCACCGCCGGGCCTGCGCACTCGCCCCAGCGACTCCGCGCCATCCGCGAGTTCCCCACGCCCTCGCGCGATGGTCGACTCCGAGACCTCCGCCACCCGGGCCACGGCCGTGCTCCCGCCATGGCCCAGCGCCTCGGCCTCGGACGCCAGATACAGACGACGCTGCCGCTCGTCCAGGTGCGGCAGCACCACCGCGAACTTCACATCCAGTATCGCCAGGACTTCATCTGGAATCATCACAACAGCCCAACTACCACATAAAATCGAGCCACTTACCCGAATCCGGCAGTAGTTAAATTACGGCTCCTCACCAGCGCGTCTCCCCTGCGAAATACCGGGCCGCCTTCCGGGGAATGTCCCGTTCCCCTCCAGCTCACGAATCCTCTTCCGCGCTACGGCCGGCTCGGCCTGAACCACCTCACCGCCTGTCTGTGGTGCGGCCTGGGGTGCGGAGTGAGCGCCGGGGCGGCGCCCGTCAGCGGCCCGGGTCCGGTTCCGCAGCGTCTCGGTGTTCACCCCAAGTCGGTCGCGACCGACTTGGGGTGAACACCGAGACGCGACTGGTACACCGCGACCGCGTCCGCCTTGAACTCGGCAGGGTAGTGCTTCCCCACAAGGACTCCGTTCTCCTGGACATCAAGATCCAAGTCTCTCCGGTGTCCAAAATCTGGGGGCAGGGCCCATCGTCCGCTGCTTGGCACGGTATGCCGCACGTGCGCTGTGCGGGATCACCGTTAGCGGATGACCCTGTCGAGAGCCGGGGGTGGCCCGGGTTTTGGTCAGCCTATGGCTTCGATCCTTTGTAGGGCGAGCTGGAAGGCGGTGGGTTGGATTTTCAGTGCGCCGCTGAAGGGGTAGTTGAACTGGTAGACGATCAGGAGCATGACGCCGACGGTGAGGGTGAGTGCGCAGGCCGCGCAGGCTTGGACGCGGAGACTGCCGACTTCGAAGAGGTAGATGAAGCCGACGGTCATCAGGGCTCCGAGTAGCAGTGCTGCCCAGAGCAGTACGGGCACTCCGGCGGTGGCGGCTTCGTTGACGCGCTCCCTGCGTGCGTCACCGAGTTGTCCGACGGCTTCGAGGACGACTTGATAGCGTGCCTGGTCGGCGCCGCTGGTGGGCTGTCGGGTGTTGATGAAGTCACGCAGATCAGTGAAGAGGGTCCATGCCGTGGGGCTGTCTTTGCCCTCTGCAAGCAGTGGCCATTCGTGGTGGATGACGGTGGTGGTGTAAGCCTCGGTGCGCTGGATGAGGGTGGTGCGGTCGGGCTGCGGAAGGGATCGGGCGTACCAGGAGATCTGGAGCAAGGCGTTGGTCTCGGTATAGGTGTTGGCGTGCTCGTGGGAGCGGGTGTCCCAGACGCCCACGACGACCATGGCAAGGACTACGGCGTAGATCACGCCGATCTCCGCGTACACGAACCCGAGAACCTCATTGTGCCTTTTGCGGGATGAGGCCGGAATGACCCGGGCAAGGCCGTAGACGGCAGCGGTGGCCGCTGCGGCTACGGCGATGAGTAGCACGACTCCGAGCACGGGCATAGCCCCTCCCCAATTGCGGTGGCGGGTTCGAACGGCCGAACGCAGCGGAGCGGTCTCTTGCCTGGGCGGCGGGGGGCAGGGCAGGGCCTAGCGCGACACCAGGTCCAGGCTGGGAGAGAGCCGCATCATGCAGGTCCACTCAGCCACCTGCGCACCGGTACTGACACAGCCCTCGCGTCGCGCCGATGCCGGGATACCCCGGCCTTCTTTGGCTCCAATGCGGCGGCAGGCCTGCTCCTGCTGCGGTCATGCGCACGTCGCCCCGCTCGGACGATGGTTGTCTGTGCACTGTTGTCGGCCGGGGGTTCCCCGCACGATTGGCAGTTCCCACGCTGGCCGCGCGCCGGCTGATGTTCGCGGTGGTCAGACGCGGTCGGCGGCGATGAGGAGGTACTGGAAGCTGCCGTCCTGGTAGGAGTTGAGGAAGGCCTCTTCGATGCCGGTGGTCAGGGATGTGGTGGCGCGCAGTTCCCAGTAGGGCAGGGTCTGGGGTGTGAGGTCGGTGACGGTCTGGGGGACGAGGCGGTTGTCGGCCATGGCCCGCAGGTAGTCGCGGCGTGAGTGGATGTTGCATTCGAAGTGGGCGTTGATCTGGGACACCCACTTGGAGGGCTGGCCGTAGACAGGGTTCCAGCAGCCGGTGATGGTCACGTACCGGCCACCGACGGTGAGGATGCGGGCGTGTTCGGCGAAGAGGTCGTGCAGGTCGACGTACATGCTTGACTCGTTGTTCCACGAGGCCGTCACCTTCCCGCTGGTGAAGGGCATGGCGAGCATGTTGCAGACATGAGCGCGGACGAAGGCGTCGATGTGGAGCTCGCTGGCGCGCTGGTTGGCGAAGTCGGCCTGCTTGGTGGAGAGGGTGACGCCTTCGACGGTGCAGGCGAAGCGCTGGTGGGCCATGACCATCGTGCCGCCGCGGCCGCAGCCAGCGTCCACCAGTGTAGCGTCGGGCTGGATCGGGCCGAGGTGGTCCAGGAGCAGGGTGGCCTGGGCGGACTCCAGGTGGTGCAGCTCGGCGACGAGCCGTTGTTCGCGGTCGCTGTCGTGGGGGTCGCCGAGCGCTGTGTGGTTGACGGCTCCGATGCCGTAGTGGTGGTGGTAGAGGCCGTCGACGTCGCCGAGGCGCAGGTTGACCGGCCTGGCTTCGTGGTTCCAGTAGTTGGCGATGTCTTCCTGGTAGGGCGTTGCCGGGCCGGGGATGGCTGCGCTACCGGTGGTGGATTCGGCTGTTGCGTTCACTGTGGGGCTCCTTGTTCGTGCCAGAAATCGGGCAGGCTGTAGCGGTAGGTGTTGGTCTGGTGCCAGTGGTGGTTGCCGTCGACCCACGCGGCCACGCCGCGCAGGAAGCGGGTCACCTGCGGGACGGGGCAGGCGAAGGCCAGGGCGGCGGCCTCGGCTTCGAAGGTGCGCATGAGGTCGTTGTGGATCTCGACGCCTTTGAGGTAGGCCTCGCGCTCGTCGAGGTTTTCGCGCTCGGCGAGTACCACGGGCAGGTTCAGGTGCCGGTCGGGGCTGGTGAGTTCCTTGGTGTAGGAGTAGAGGTCGTTGACGATGGTGGTGGCGTTGGAGGCGAGCGCGATGACCCGTTGCATGGCCGGCTGGGCGTGGAGGTCGGCGGGCAGTTCGTAGCCGCCGATGGTGTCGGTGATGGTGGGACAGGGCCGGAAGTTGTTGAACTGGCGCATTGCCAGGTACTCCCACACCTCGGGAACGGTGTCCGTCTCGGCCCACGCGGCCTCGGCGAGGTATCCCAGGTGCAGACGGGCCATGTCGTGCCGCAACCGGTCCGCCTGGGAGGCACGGGCGGCTTGGAGGAAGTAGTCCATGGCCGAGCGGTAGGCCCGCCGCGGAGCGTCACTGTGGAGCAACTGGGCCCAAGGCGCCTGGTATTCCTGCGTGGTGTGCAGCGGATCGAGAGCGGTGTGTGCCAACAGAAGGCGTCCACCGAGGCCCACCGGCGTACCCCCGTGGTCCTCGCAGTAGCAGTCGTCGACCGCGTTCTCCGCGGCCATCAGGCGCGTGGCGATCATCAGGTGGTCGATGGTGGGGGCGTCGGGGTGGCAGGCGACCATGTAGCGGCCCAGCGAGAGTCCGTCGAACTGGTCCTCCCACTCCGGTGGATACAGTTCGACCTCGTTCACCGCCCAGTCCTTGATCCTTCGGCTGACCTCTGTCACCCGCACTTCGTCGAGCTCGGGCACGGGGTGGTAGTAGAGGCCGGGGATCTCCCGGCACGGCGTTGGCGGCTGCGTGCGTCGCGCCAGGTGCAGGCTTGTCGTGCCGAGTCCGCTGGGGCTCCGCAGGAGGCGTTCCAGGGCGTCGGGATTCATGCCCGGATCACTCCGATCTCGCCCCTCCTGCAGGACCGTGATGTCAGTCTGGCCCGGCATCGAGGAGCGCAAGGTGTCACCCCCTTGGAGAGGGCCCTGGGTGGGTGGTGAAACGGGCTCGCTTCGACTGTCGGCTTCAACCGGCGCGGCAGCCTCAGCTTCTGCCGCGCTATGCGGGGCCGGTGTCGACGGCACGGGAAAGGGGGCGGGGAAGGACATCCATGACTCCTTGGGTGGGGCGCGCTGTGTGCGCAGGCTCACTACGCCCGGGAGGGCCCGGGCCTTTGTGTGTGGCGTGCTGTCTCGCACGCCGGGAACGGGCCGCCCAGCAGGTGGGGCAGGCGCACTGCGTATGCGTGGATCCGCGGTGGCCTCGGCTGGGGGCGGAAGCAGACGCACCGTCAATCGCCGAGACAGCGAGCGAAGACCGGACTTCTCCATCGGCGAGGGGTATTGGGTTGGTGGTTGCCGGGTTTGAGGCAGCAGTCGTGGTGGGGATGGTATGCGCGTGTCGATCCTGATGGATCTGCGGGCTGGTGTTCTGGGTCCTTCAGTCGTCTCTTTCCTCCAGGGCGGTGGTGCGCGTACGGGCCCATGACCGCATGACAGAGGCAGTACACGACATGAGGGAGCACTCCCGATCCAGGAGCAGGGCGAGGGGCGGTGGCGTGCTCAAGCGGCGACATCCTGCGTCACGTGTGCGTCGGTACGGTGATCCTGGCTCCTTCGGGTTTGTCGTGCGTCCCACATGCAGGGGGCATGCGAGCCACAGGTCGCCTGGTCTGAAGCGCCAGGCCGAGAGCCGCTGGCCGGAGCCGATTTCCCCCATCGGGGCTGACGTCGGTGGGCGGGGATCCCGCCGTGTGATGGCGGACACGACCTGGGTCTCGGGGATGGCCGTCCCCCCGACGCGGCAGTCGAAGCGCGGGCCGACGCATACGGCCGCCTGCGCTGCCCGGTGGTGGTGACACCCGGTCAGCTCTGTACCCCTACCGTGCTGGTGGTCGCCGCCCGCACTGTCGGCTCCTGCCCGGCATTCCCGGTGACCAGCGACTGCTCGCCGGGGTGTGCCCCGTTTGCCAGAATGCGCAGCTCCGCCTCGCCTCTCGGAGGGCCGGCACCGGCCCGGACGAGGCGGCTGTGGTTGAGGAGATGCTCCGTATCCATCGGATCACCCGCTGTGAGTCTGTGCGTGAATGGACACCTGACGCCTTTCGCGTCACTGGTATAAGCGCCTTTTCCAGGCTTACAGCAGAATCGATAAACCTGCGATGACACGATCGGGTGACGAGCGGTCCTGATGGAATCGAAAACAGTCGAATGACACCTGAAATGTATCGCATCGTTTCCGTGTGAATTCGTGGGCGGGAAGGCTCGCGTCGGCATTCACTCTGCGTCGCCTCCTTTTTGCGACGGCGTACGCTGGCGCTAAAAGAGAGAGGGGTGGGTACGGCCTCGCCACACGAATTCCGCGGGCAGTCGAGCACCCCGGGGAAGTCCGTGACCGGGACACGGTAGCAACACACGCCCTGAGCTTGTCGTTTATCCGGTGCGGCGTGGTTTGGTACCGATCTTGTGGTGGGTCGGTCGGCGGTGAAGTGTGCCGGTGACCAGGAGCAGGCCCACGTCGTAGCGTTCGGCGGGGTGGTGGTTCTTCGAGCCGGGTGGGCATCCGGGGCCGGGCCGGGAGGGTTTGGGCGCTCCGGCCGGCGTTGAGGTCTTGGCGCGCAGGTGTCGGAACCCGCGCCGGACCCGGGCGGGCGTGAGTTTGTTCGAGGGGACGGGTCGTTCCCAGGGGCGTCGCAGGTCGACGGCCAGGGGGCGGGCGAGGCGGAGCTGCGTGTAGGCAGCGATGATCAACCAGGTCCAGTTGTCCGCGGCTTCTGGAGCGCACAGTTTCGGAGCGGTCCAGCCGAGGGTCTGCTCGATCATCCTGAAGAAGTGCTCGATGTCGAACCTTCTCAGGAACGCCTGCCAGGCCAGGTCGGCATCCGCCGGAGCGGCCGCGGGCCGTGACCACCACAGCCACAGGGCCTTGGGGTCGCCGCCGCTGGGCAGGTGGTCGACCTGGAGGCGGATCACGGTGCCCTCGATGACGGGGAGCTTGCCGGGGTGGTCCCGCCAGGCGGCACGCTGTTGCAGTTCGGGGTGGAGCCGGCCCTAGCCCTGGGCGTGGGCGGTGCCGTAGCGGGTGGTGGCGGTCTTCGTCTCCGCGTCAGGGGCGCCCCAGGTTCGGGCGTCCTTGAAGATGAATTCGCTGCCGTGCCGAGGCGGGTGGCCACCCTGGGGATGGGCGAGGTAGTACTCCTTGCGGGAGGGCGCCGGGCGGCGCATGACCCGGTCTGAGCGGAGACGTCCGAGGAGTTCGACGGGGAGGTCCCGCAGAAGGTAGGACAGGCGCATCACGTCGTAGCCGGCGTCGACCACAATCCACACCAGTGGGTCGCCCTCATGCCACTGGCCTGCTGTGATCAGGCGTCCGATCAGATCTCGCACTTGGTGGGCGGTCACGGCGGCGAGGTCGTCGCCCGGCCGCAGCCGCACGGCGTCCAGGGGCGCGGTCCACGAGGAACGGCCCGTCTCCAGGGCAACGATCCACGAGCAGGGCCACCCCGGGATCATCAGGTGCTTGTTCTCGCCCCGGCCGTAGGTATGGCAGAACGAGCGGGCATCGCTGGTGGCGGCGTCGGGCCGCAGCCACGGCGAGACGTCCACGGCCAGGACCAGACGGCCGTCGGCCGCCCGCGGCAGTGGCACCGAGGCCAGCACTCGCCGCAGCCGGGCGACCTCGATACGGCCCTGGCTGAGAGCGCCGTACAACGTGCCGTACAACGCGCCGTGCCCACGCCGGTGCTCGGGTGCAAGGGCGAGTCCGACCAGTGTCTTCACCGGCCCGTCCGCGCACAGCAGCGCGTCGGTCAGCTCGAACAAGGCGTCCGCACGTCCGGTCAAGCAGCCGTAGAAGTCCGCCCGGAAGCATGACAGTTGCCCAAGCGCATCCTGCGGAACACCCACACACGGCACACTCATCCCTACGGCCTTCCTGCTGAGCGGTGTATCTGTGACGGAGCACAGCATCAGCGGAAGGCCGTTCCCACGTGCCCTGATCTGGACAAACCCCACTCACGTGTGAAACACGCTCGAGTCCGGACCATAAAGGACAAGCTGAGGCGGCCGACGCGCACCGCTCAGCCTTCCGCTGCCCGCACTCCGGATGCTCTCCCCTGAAGACATTCCCGCGTAAATACGACAACTAGGTTGGTGTCCAGATGCGGGTCTCTGGTGGTTTCGCAGGTCAGAGGGAGCCCATGATGCGGCGACGCGCTCCAGTGGGGTCAGTCGGGGCAGGGGTGAGCGGCCCTCGGCGGCGGGTGCTGAAAAGCTTCCCGTTCTCCGGGGCTGATGTGGCACCCGGCGGCGGAACCTGGCGTGGGCGGGTGCAGCTGCCTCCTCGCCTGGATCTCCCAACCCATCGCGTCGTTCCGGCGTGGGGAACGCCCCGGTCTTGTGCGCTCGAGTCAGCTGTCCGCACGCCCGCGTCGTGCACCAGTTCGCCGGGAGCAGGCGGGTGTCGCGCAACAGCGGTGGCGTTTCCTCGCAGCCGCGACGGGCCTGTCTCCGCGGTGATGGCTGCGGGCCAGACGACGTCAGGAGGGGCATCAGTGATGGAGGCAGTGGAGAAGATGCTCCGGCTTTGTTCGCTGGGCCAGTGGCGTGCGGGGCCTCAACGGTTCGCCGCCACGGCGGCGTCACGGTCGGTCAGGCTCGGTGGCCCGCTGCCCTGCGATTGCGATGCCCCTCTCACCGCCAGCAGTGCCGCCGCTCCCGACGGGTGTGTGTTGCTGCCGTGTCCTGGTCATGGACTTCCCCGGGTGCTCGACTGCCCACGGAATTCGCGTGGCGAAGCCGTACCCACCCCTCTCTCTTTTAGCGCCAGCGTACGCCGTCGCAAAAAAGGAGGCGACGGGGAGCGAATTCCGACGTGAACTCTCCCGCCCGAGAATACACATGCGAACGAGACGATTCACTTCAAGAGCCATTCAGTTGTTTTCGATTCCATCAGGGCCTCTCGTCACCCGATCGTGTCATCGCAGGTTTATCGATTCTGCTGTAAGCCTGGAGAAGGCGCTTATCCCGATGACGCGAAAGGTGTCAGGTGTCCATTCATACAGATTCAGAAACTCAGGAAGGCCGCGCCGGCCAGGCTCAGCAGAGTCTTGGTACGGCTGCGGCGCGGAATCTGGCGACCACCACCAAGTCCGTCCCGCAGATGCAGGAGATCACCTCCCGGTGGCTGCTGCGGATGCTGCCATGGGTGCAGGTGCAGGGCGGTACGTACCGGGTCAACCGGCGACTGAGCTATTCGGTGGGTGACGGGAAGATCACCTTTGTGCAGACCGGCGAGCGGGTCGCCGTCATCCCAGCCGAGCTAGGGGAGCTGCCCGCGCTGCGCGGGTTCGCGGACGAGACGGTGCTGGAGGAGCTGGCCGCGCGGTGCGTGCAGCGGGAGTTTGCCGCCGGGGAGGTTCTGGCGGCGTCCGGTGATCCGGTGGATGCGGTGTATCTGCTGGCCCACGGGCGTATCCAGCTGATCGGCACCGGCCCCTACGGGGACGAGGCGGTGCTCGGTGTGCTGGCGGACGGGGCGCAGCTGGGTGAGCACGCGCTGGTGTCGGACGAGGCGACCTGGGACGCCACGGCCCGGGCGGCGACGGCGTGTACGGTCCTGGTGCTCAGCCGGGCGGACGTGCTCAACCTGGCCGAGCGGGCGCCCGGGCTGGGGGAGCACCTGACGGCGTACTCCCTCGTGCCCGACCAGCGCACCAACAAGTATGGCGAGGCGGCGATCGACCTGGCCGCCGGCCACGTCGGCGAGGCGGTCATCCCGCACACGTATGTGGACTACGAGGGCGCCCCGCGCCAGTACGAACTCTCCGTCGCGCAGACGGTCCTGAAGGTCCACAGCAGGGTCGCGGACCTCTACAACCAGCCGATGAACCAGACCGAGCAGCAGTTGCGGCTCACCGTGGAGGCGCTGCGCGAGCGCCAGGAGGACGAGCTCGTCAACAACCGTGAGTTCGGTCTGCTGGCCAACTGCGACTACGAGCAGCGGCTCCAGCCCCATGACGGGGTGCCCAGCCCGGACGACATGGACGAGCTGCTCTCCCGGCGCCGGGGCAGCAAGCTCTTCCTCGCCCATCCCAAGGCGATCGCCGCGTTCGGCCGCGAGTGCAACAAGCGGGGACTGGTGCCGGAGTCGCTTGACTTCGACGGGCACCGCATCCCTGCCTGGCGCGGTGTGCCCATCTTCCCCTGCGGGAAGATCCCCCTCAGTCCCGCGCGTACCACGTCCATCATCTGTATGCGTACGGGTGAGGATGAGCAGGGCGTCATCGGGCTGCGCCAGGGCGGTATCCCGGACGAGATCGAGCCGAGCCTGTCGGTGCGGTTCATGGGCATCGACGAGCAGGCGATCATCTCCTACCTCGTTACCGCCTACTACTCCGCCGCCATCCTCGTGCCCGACGCGCTGGGTGTGCTGGAGAACGTCGAGGTCAGCCGCTGGCGCTGACCCCGCAGACGCGGTCCCGGCCTCCGCGGTGACTGCCTCGACCATCCAGGCAGCGCCCCCCTCGCCGGGAGGCCGGGCCCGCCCGCGTCACCTTTGTGCCGGCGGCACACTTCCGTGCCGGTTGGCCCTGGATTCTCGCCGACAAGGACTCTCGTGAGTGCACCCCCCTCTCCCACCCACGCTCCAGACCCCGACGGCCTGGTGCCCTCACTGGACGCCTTACGCCGGCTGACCGTCGCTGAGACGGCCGACCTGGCCCAGGCGCTGCGCTCGCTGCTCGTGGAGAAGGTCTGCGCGCGCGGGGGACATATGGGGTCCAACCTGGGTGTGGTCGAACTGACGCTGGCCCTGCACCGGGTCTTCAAATCTCCCCGCGACGCCCTGGTCTTCGACATCGGCCACCAGGCCTACATCCACAAGATGCTGACCGGCCGCGCAGCCGCCTTCGACCGGTTGCGCCAGGCAGGGGGACTGTCGGGGTATCCGGCACGGGGGGAATCCGAACATGATGTGGTGGAGAACTCCCATGCCTCCACCTCCCTCTCGTATGCACAAGGACTTGCCCGGGCCTACCAGCTCTCAGGTCAGGCGGATCGCCGGGTGGTGGCGGTGATCGGCGACGGGGCGCTGGGCGGGGGCATGGCTTTCGAGGCGCTCAACAGCCTGGGGGCGTGGACGGCCCGGTCGTTGCCCGTCGTGATCGTCGTCAACGACAACGGGCGTTCCTATGCGCCGACGTGCGGAGCCCTGGCCGGTCATCTGGCCGGGCTGGAGGCAGGTCAGAGCCGGTATCCCAATGTGTTTGCGGAGCTGGGTCTTGCCTATCTGGGCCCCGTTGACGGCCACGACCTGCCGGCGGTGGAGCAGGTGCTGCGCCAGGCGCGGGACATGGGCCGGCCGGTCATCGTCCACGCCAAGACCGTCAAGGGCCGTGGTTTCGGCCCGGCGCAAGCAGATGAGCGGGACTGCCTGCACGCGGTGGGAGTCACCGACCCGCACACAGGCCGGCCGCCGGCATCGGTGGGCGCACAGGTGGCGCCGTCGTGGACGCGGCACTTCGCCCAGTATCTGCTGGAGCTGGCCGCCGAGCGGCCGGAGGTGGTGGGGGTGACGGCCGGGATGCTGGAGCCGACCGGCCTGGACGCGATGGCGGCAGCGTTCCCGGAGCGGGTCTTCGATGTCGGTATCGCCGAGCAGCATGCGGTGACCTGTGCGGCGGGCCTGGCGATGGGCGGGCTGCACCCGGTGGTCGCCGTGTACTCGACGTTCTTGAGCCGGGCCGTTGACCAGGTACTGATGGATGTGGCCCTGCACCGGCTGCCGGTCACCTTCGTCGCCGACCGCGCCGGTGTGACCGGGCCGGATGGGCCCTCCCACCATGGGATGTGGGACCTGGCCCTGTTCGCAGCCGTTCCCGGACTGCGGATCGCCGCCCCCCGGGATGCGGTCCGGCTGCGCGAGCTGCTGCGCGAGGCGGTCACCACCAATGCGCCGACGCTGCTGCGCCTGCCCAAGGCCACCGCGAGCGCGCCGCTGGAGGCAGTCGACCACGTGGGAGGGGTCGACATCCTGCACCGCAGCGCCCATGGCGCGCACGATGTGCTGCTGATCGCGCTCGGCGCGCTGGCCCCGGACGCAGTGTCCGCCGCCCAGCTGGTGGAAGCAGACCAGCTGGGTGCCACCGTCGTTGACCTGCGGTGGGTTCATCCCGTTCCGGAGGCGGTCGTTGCGCTGGCCGAGCGGCACCGGTGCGTGGTGACGGTGGAAGACGGCCTGGGCCCAGGCGGGATCGGCAGCCGCATCCTGCAGATCCTGCACGAGCGCGGGGTGCAGGTGCCCGTCCGTGTCCTGGGCCTGCCCCCTGCGTTTTTGCCCGCCGGGTCCCGCCCGGAGCTGCTCGCCCACGCGGGCCTCGACGCGGCCGGCATCGCGCGCAGCGTGCGGCGCCTGATCCAGTCGCTGCCGGGCCGGCCTGCCGCAGCCCCGGCTTCCCCTTCCCAGGAGAGCACGTGAGGTCCAACCTTCCCCCGCCCCTGCCCGCCGTGACGCTGCCCGCCGCCCGCCGTGCCTCGCGCCGCCTGAACGTGGGGCCGGTGCCGGTAGGCGACGGCGCTCCCATCAGCGTGCAGACCATGACCACCACCGTGACCGCCAACGTGGACGCCACCTTGCGGCAGATCGCCGAAGTGACCGCCGCGGGCTGCGACATCATCCGCGTCGCCGTCCCTTCCGCCGACGATGCGGCGGCCCTGCCCGCCCTGGTGGCAAAGTCCCCCCTGCCGGTGATCGCCGACATCCACTTCCAGCCCCGCTACGTGTTCGCCGCCCTGGACGCGGGCTGCGCGGCGGTACGGGTCAACCCCGGCAACATCAAGAAATTCGACGACCAGGTCAAGGCGATCGCCCATCACGCCAGCGCCACCGGCACCCCCATCCGGATCGGCGTGAACGCCGGCTCCCTGGACGAGCGTCTGCTCGCCAAATACGGCCAGGCCAGCCCCCAGGCACTGGTGGAATCCGCCCTGTGGGAGTGCCGCCTCTTCGAAGAACACGGCTTCACGGATCTCAAGATTGCCGTCAAACACCACGACCCGCTCACCATGGTCGCCGCCAACCGCCTGCTGGCCGCCCACTGCGACTACCCCCTGCACCTGGGGGTGACCGAAGCCGGACCCGCCTTCCAGGGAGCCATCAAATCCTCCGTCGCCATGGGGATCCTGCTGGCCGAGGGCATCGGCGACACCATCCGCGTCTCCCTGTCCGCACCCCCGGTCGAACAGGTCAAAGCGGGCAGCCACCTCCTGCAGTCACTGGGCCTGCGCCCCAGGAAACTGGAGATCGTCTCCTGCCCCGGCTGCGGCCGCCTCCAAGTCGACCTGCACACCATGGCCGCCCGCGTCGAAGCCGCCTTCGACGGCTTCCCACACCCCTTGCGGATCGCGGTGATGGGCTGCGTGGTGAACGGTCCGGGAGTCCCGCGAGGCGGATCTGGGCGTCTCCTGCGGCAACGGCAAGGGACAGATCTTCGTCCGCGGCCGCGTCGTACACACGGTCCCCGAGAGCCAGGTCGTCGAGGCTCTCCTCGACGAAGCCCAGCGCCTGACCGCATCTCCTCCCGCGCCAGAAAGCACCCCATGAACCCCCGCCCCGTACCCGCCCCTGTTTTGAGCAGTGCCGAGGTTCCGGCGCGCGTGGAGGACGTCCTGGCCCGCTTTCTCGCAGGCAAGGCCCGCCAGGCCCGCGCGGCCGGGCTGCCCGTCGAGGTGGCCGACTCCCTCACCCGCTATCTCGCCGCAGGCGGCAAACGCCTGCGCCCCCAGCTGTGCCTGGCCGGCTACCACGCAGCCCAAGGAGACCCGGCACAGCTGGGCGGGACGCTCCAGGTCGCCGCGTCCCTCGAACTCTTCCACGCCTTCGCCCTCATCCACGACGACGTGATCGACCAGAGCAGCCTGCGCCGCGGCCAGCCCACCGTGCACTGCCGCCTGGCCGCGCTGCACGCCCGAAGCGGCGCCCGTGATGGCCGCTGGCTCGGCATCAGCCAGGCCATCCTCATCAGCGACACGGCCCACGCCTGGTCCGACGAACTCCTTCGCACCGCCGCCCTCTCCCAGACGTGCCGGGCCCGCCTGCAGGACGTGGTCGCCGCCATGCGCGAAGAGGTCCTCTACGGCCAGTACCTCGACCTGCTCAACCCGCTCGGCCCGCCCGCCGACCTCACCGCCGCCCTCGCCGTCATCCGCTACAAGACAGCCAAATACACCGTCGAACGGCCCCTGCACATCGGCGCCGTCCTCGCCGGCGCCGATGCCGCGTTCTGCCAGGCGCTCGCCCGCTTCGCCCTGCCGATCGGCGAAGCCTTCCAACTGCGCGACGACCTGCTGGGCGTCTTCGGCGATGCGGAGGTCACCGGGAAATCCACCCTGGATGATCTGCGCGAGGGCAAGCACACCGCACTCCTGGCCCTCGCCCACCAGCGCGCAACCCCCGTACAGCAGCGGCACCTGACCGCGCTGGTGGGCCGCTGCGACCTGGACGAGAGCGCAGCCGCCCGCATCCGCAGCATCCTGGAGGCCACCGGTGCCCGCACCACCGTCGAAGAGATGATCACGCAACGCAGCCGCCAGGCCGAGCACGCCCTCAGCCGCCTGCCAGCCGCATCCGCCGCCCTGGACACCCTGCGCACCCTCGCCCACCTCGCCACCCAAAGGATCTCATGAAACGCCTGCTTCTCGCCGCCGCGGCTGCTGCGCCGGGGTGGACCGCGCCATCGAAACCGTCGAACACGCCCTGCAACACCACGGGGCACCGCTCTACGTGCGACACGAGATCGTCCACAACACCCACGTAGTCGACCAACTGCGCGGCAGGGGAGCCGTCTTCGTCGACGACGTCGACCACGTCCCCAAAAACGCCACCGTCGTCCTGTCCGCCCACGGCGTGGCTCCCGCCGTCCACGACACAGCCGCCCGCCGCCGCCTCCACGTCATCGATGCGACGTGCCCGCTGGTCGCCAAAGTGCATAAGGAAGCCGTCCGCTTCGCCAGCGAGGGCTACCACATCCTCCTCATCGGCCACGAAGGCCACGAAAAGTAACCGGCACCCTGGGCCACGCCCCCAGCCAGACCACCCTGGTCACCAGCCCCGACCACGCCCGCACGGTTACTGTTCCCGACACGAACAAGCTGGTCTGGCTCTCCCAGACCACCCTCTCCGTCGACGAGGCCCTGCGCACCGTCGCTGTCCTGACCCAGCGCTTCCCCCACCTCTCCGCACCCCCCAACGACGACATCTGCTACGCCACCCAAAACCGGCAGCACGCCGTACGCAAAATGGCCCCCGACTGCGACCTGGTCCTGGTCGCCGGGTCGGCGACCTCTTCCAACTCGACCCGCCTGGTCGAAGTCGCCCTCGCCCACGGCGCCCGACGCGCCCACCTCGTCGACAGCCACTACGACATCGACGAAACATGGCTGACCGATACCGAAACCGTGGGTTTGACCTCCAGAGCCTCCGTACCCGAATACGTCGTCGACGCCATCCGCCGCTACCTCTACAGCCACGGCTACCGGCACATCGAACACATCGTGGCCGCCACCGAAGGTCAGCGGTTCGCACCACCACGCGAACTCCACCAGCCCCAGCCCCCGAGCCGCTGACGTATCCCGCAGCACACCGCCCGACCGCCACCCGCCGCGCAGCACCGCGCACCGGCGCCGCTCCCACATGCCCCGCGGCATGGCACGGATACGGCCCGCCTCACAGCCTCCCACCCCGCACGATCAGCCTTGGCCACACGCACCACAAGGGAGAACATCCCATGCCGCAGCCACCACCCCCCTCCCGCCGCTCCCGGGCCCGGCACAGCCTCTCCACCAGGCAGTGCCTTGCCGCCGCCCTGCTCGGCATGATCTCCCCACTCATCCTGTCCATCCCAGCCCACGCCCTGCCCCCACCCGGCTCAAGCACCCAGCCCACCGCGCAACCCACCCAGCCCCCTCCGCCGCTGCCGATGCCGCCCCCCGCACACACCACCAACGGGGCCCCGCCCTGGCCACACCCGCCGCATCCGCACATCAGCGCCACAGCCCACGGCGCCAGCGCGGTCATCACCTCCTCCCACGGCTGCTGGCACATCGAGGCCCGCACCCCCCACGCCCGAGCCGAGATCACCCTCAACTGCCCACCCCCACCCTCGCCCCGCCCCCGGCACCCCGCGCCTCCACCCCCTCCAACGCCCCACCAGCCCCGCCCCACGCCACCGCCCGCCCGCCACATCGCAGCACCGGCTCCCACCCCTGCGCCACCGGCCGCCCACCTCCCCGCCACCCCGCCCGCAGCCCGCCCCGCCCGCGCCCCGCCGCATTCCCGCCTACCGGCCCGTCGCGAAGAAGAAGGCCGACAGCAGCACCTCCCCGGTCACCTCCATGCTGCTCCTCACCGCCCCCGCCGTCCTGGCCGCAGCCGCGCTGCGCTCGCGTTCCTCGGCGGGGGGGGATCCAGCCGCTGACCAAGCCCATACCCGACCGGAGAACACAACGTGAACCAATGGATCGCCCTCAGTCTGGCCATGGCCGCCGTCTGCGCCGTCGTCCTCGCCATCACCATCTGGCGCCAGCGCAGAATCGGCGAGGACGACGACCCGAACGAAACCCCCGACGTCATCGAGTACATGACCATGATGATCGGCGTGATCTACGCCATCGTCCTCGGTCTGGCCATCGCCGGCGTATGGGAAGCACGCAACTCCGCACAGGCCAACACCCTCGCCGAAGCCCAGGCCCTGCACGAAATCACCACCCGCGCCCAGGTATACGAACCCGCCGCCCTCGACCGGATCCGCACCGACGTCACCGCCTACGCCGACTACGTCGTCGACACCGAATGGCGCACCATGCTCCGCACCGGCCAGCTCACCGACCACGGCGACCAGCTCCTGGCCACACTCCGCACCGACCTCACCGCCTACCAGCCCCGCAACGACCACGACATGCAGTCCTACCAGCCCCTCATCGACCAGGCCGCCGCCGTCGACACCGCCCGAACCACCCGCGGCGCCAGCGCCGGAGCAACGATGCCCGCCGTCGTCTGGTTCGGCCTGATCACCGGAGCCATCGTCGCCATCGGACTCGTCTTCACCCTCCAGATCCGCCGCACCCCCCGCGAACTCCTCCTCGCCGGCCTCTACAGCGCCCTCATCGCCTTCCTCCTCTTCCTGATCTGGGACTTCGACGCCCCCCTCGGCCACAGCGTGGCCGAAGGCACCGACGCATTCACCACCCTGCTCAACCACCCCCAGTAGCAACGCCGTCGCCGCGTTGGTGATGTCGGTGAGAGTCAGCGCGCACCGTCATTGATGCCGCGGCAGCAGGCCGGCAAGCCGTCGCCGTAGTTGACCGCGATGACGGGATGAGCGCAGAGCCAGCGCCTGAGCTCTACGGCACCCCGCCCCTTCCACCAGGGCAGGATGGTCGCGTACCGCTTCCCCCTGCGCTGGGCGAACTCGAAACAGGCCCTGGTCATACTGGCCGACCCGCGCCTGACCGGCATGACGCACGAGGAGCTCCAGACGCTGTGCACCCGTCTGCCCCCTGCCCAGCAGGCTGTCACTGAGGAACGTTGCTACGTCCTTCGGGACGGTCGGTGCGTCGCCACCGCCGACCGTAACCGGGCACTGCCGTCGGACCGGGACGAGGCGGTCCTGGTCACCATCATTTACCTGCGGCAGGTCTGCCCGCAGAAGGTGCTGGGCGGCCTACTCGGCGTCAACCCGGTCACTGCCGACCACGCCATCAAGGCCACCCGCCGGCTTCTCGACGAGCAGAAGATCGCCGACGGTGACCGGAAATCTTGTCAGGGCCACGCTCACGTGTACGCCGACAACTCACGACCTGACCGCCGCGCGGCGGCACGGGATCATCGAAGCCCTCGCCGATGCGGGGCTCAAATGCTGGGCGGACAAGGCATATCAAGGCGCTGGCGGATCCGTCCGGGTTCCGTTTCGGGGCCGCCGTCCAAGCGATGGAAGCGTCGCCACAACACCACCCACGCCAAGATCCGCTGCCTCGGCGAGCGGGCCATGGCCACCATCAAGGGCTGGCGCCTCCTGCGGAAGCTCCGCTGCAGCACCAACCGAATCACCGACGTGGTGAAGGCCGTCCTCGTCCTTCACCACGCATCAGCGTGAGGTTGGAAAAGGCTGAGTGTCCGAGAACTTCGGGGCGGCTCAGTTCAGTTACACCTCCACGCTATGAAGGGGGATGGCCACCGTTTGCTGAGTGGAAGTTCGTGCCCTGCCGATGCATCATCCCTGATCCCGCCCGCCCTTGACCAGCTCCACAGGCGTCCTGAGGTCGTCCCCGACGAGGTTCCGGGTCTGTTGGAGCGGCTCGCCGAGGTGCCCGACCCGCGTGCTGCACGCGGAGTGCGCCATGCGCTGGCCGTGGTTCTCGCGCTCACCGCGTGCGCGGTGCTGGCCGGGGCGTGATCGCTGCTGGCCGTCGGCGAGTGGATCGCCGACGCGCCGCCGCCGGTACTCGCCCAGCTCGGGGCGCGCCCCGATCCGCTGCTGCGCGCACGGCTGTTGCCCTCGGAGACGGCGGTGCGCCGGATACTGTCCCGAGGGGACGGTCACGCACTGGACTGGGCAGTCGGCCGCTGGCTCGCGGACCGTCGCCCCGCGGCGGCCGGGCTGCGGGGACTTGCCGTGGACGGCAAGAGCCTGCGTGGTGCGGGCAGGGCCACCGGCCGCAAGATGGACCTGCTTGCCGCGCTGGAGCACACCACCGTCCTGGCCCTGGTCTAGCTGGACGTCGGCGAGCGGACGGGCGAGACGAGCCGGTTCCAGCCCCTGCTGGACACCGTCGCCGACCTGGTCGGCACCGTTGTCACCGGCGACGCGCTGCACATCCAGGGCGAGCACGCCGACTACCTTCTGGGCCGCGGCGCCCACTACATCGCGGTCGTCAAGGGCATCCAGATGACGCTGCGCAAGCAGCTCAAAGCCCTGGCCTGGAAGGACATTCCGTTGCAAGGCCGCACCAAGGGCGTCGGTCACGGCCGCTCGGAGGTCCGCTGGATCAAGGTCGCCACTGTGAACAACCTCCTCTTCCCCGGCGCCTGCCAAGCTGTCCAGATCAAGCGCCGCCGCACCGACGTGAAGACCGGCAAGACCACCATCACCACCCTCTACGCGGTCACCGATCTCAGCGCCGGGCATGCCGGCCCGACTCGTCCGCGACCACTGGAAGATCGACTCCCTGCACCGCATCCGCCCGACGCGCATTACTGCACCAAGAACGGCACGGAGTGGAGCGGGTACCGCGTCCACTTCACCGAAACCTGTGATCAAGAACGGCCCGAACTCGTAGTCCACGCCTCCACGACCATCGCCCCGGTGCAGGACGGCCAGCTCACCGAGCAGATCCACGACGACATGGCCCACTCGGACCGTACTCCCGACGAGCACATAGTCGACGCCGCCTACATCACCCCCGCCCGCGTCCAGCGCGCCGAGCAGACGCACGGCATCACTCTGCTCGGCCCGATCGTCGCCGACCACAGCCGGCAGGCCAAGAGCGGCGAGGGCTTCGGCAAGTCCGCGTTCACCATCGACTGGGACCAGGACCACGCTGTCTGCCCGCGCGGCAAGGCCAGCGGCGGGCACCACACCCTGCGTATCAAGGAACACCAGTACCTGCAGTTCCGCTTCGCCCGAGCCGACTGCCTGCCCTGCCCCGACCGCGCCTCGTGCACCAAGTCCGCCGACCGCCCCCGCTCGATCGCCGTGCTCCCCCGTCCCCTGCACGAGATCCAGGCCCAGAACCGGCTCGACCAGAAGACCGCGGACAGGCAGCGCCGCTACGCCATCCGCTCCGGCATCGAGGCCACGCTGTCCCAGAACGTGCGGCGGCACGGCCTGCGGCGCACCCGCTACCGCGGCCTTGCCAAGACCCACAACCAGCACGTCTTCACCGCGATGGCCTGCAACCTCACCCGCACCGCCGACTGGATTACGCAGACTCCCCGCGGCCGAACCCGATCAAGCCGCCTCCACACCCTCCTCGGGGCTACGGCCGACGCACACTGGAGATCACCAACAGAGTCACGGCATTGCGCCCTGGCAGAATCATTCTTCGGTGCCCTGAAAAACGAGCTCGTGCACCGAACTTCGTTCCCCACGCGTGCACATGCTCACCGGGCGATCGTCCGATACATTGAGATGTTCTACAATCACAGACGTCTCCGCTCCGCGCTCGGCTACCGAACCCCCGCAGAAGTTCACGCCGAGTACGAAGAGTTGCAGGCGACAGCATAGAAATCCCGTAAAATCCCTGTCCGAGAAACGCAGGGCGCCTCAAACGCCGCACCGAGCTCCACGACGCGTTCGTCTCCCTGGCGTGTGCGCTCATCTGCTGGCGACGCCTCAAGAAGAACCGATCGTGATCGTGTTACGAGCTCTCAGGGACATAGGTGCGATGGTGACGACCAGCTGTGGCCAGGAGCGCCTCCTCTATCAATGCCTGGACGGCCTTGCTCACGGTCTCGACACAGACGCCGTATTGAGCAGCAAGAAAGGCGCGGGCGGGAAGCCTGCCTCGGAGGTGTCCGGTACGGACACGGTCACGTAGGTCGTCGGCGACACGAAGCCATGCGGGGCGAAATCCGGCTGTTGCACCACCGCCCGGCTCGGTGGGATGGTGGGTCAGCGGGCGGAGCCGCGTGTTCACAGCGCGGCGCACGAACTCCGCCGTACCGATGGGGATGCGATAGGTGCGGGCTATGTCAGCGGCGCGAGGAGCTGACCTCGGTGGCTGATGCTCAGTCAGGCGGCGCAGAACATCATCAGCGACGACCTGATAGAGCGGCCGCCGCGGTGGACGCGAGCGCGCCAGTGTGGGGGGCATCCACGGCGGTCATGCGCCCTCCTGTAGTAATAGGAACCCGCTAGCAACGGGATCATACGTAGCGTGATTTCAAATTGGTGGACATTGGAGACCCACAGAGGTCGGCCGCGTGCCGATGTGTTCCGTCCAAGGATTCTGAGACCCGTTAAACACCCTCACCTCTTCTTCAGATGTCCTGTCATTGGGCGTTCACAGACGGGGCGGATTGCCCGCAGGGCGGGGCCGGGTCAGACTCGTCCCAGACGACTTGTTTTGTTCACCTCTGGGCACTGAGCCGCCCGTGCCCCGCGGCCTTTTGCCAGCAGTACGGCTCGGGTGCGGCAATACAGTCGGTCCTGAACCTGGTGCTGTCCAGGACCAGGAACTCGTTGAGGTCGTGGGCTTTGATGGCGTCGTACTGGCTGGGCGCGTGGCCGCCCGGTACGTCCACCGTTTCGCCGATGTGCGCTCCAGCGGCGGCGGCCCCCGGCCGGACCCCCTTGCAAGGTACGAGCACGAGGAAAGCCCTCGGAGCAACCACGCCTGAACCAGCGCGAGTTCAGCCCATACCTTCGAGCATAGAGGAGCCACCAGCCGTGCTCGACCACCCCATTCGGGACTCGAGCACGGCAATGGCTACGGGACCGGGCGAGGCTCCTCGGGCGTGGCGCGGGTGCGTTGAGAACACCAGCACAACGGCCAGGATCCTCGCCGCGTCATGACCACCTGGCCGCCACCATTCCTCTGGCGATGGCGCACCCGCTCCCCGAGGTGTATCACGCCTCGTTACGGCGGTGTCCGGAACAGCTGGCGGGCACTGCGACAGCTATGGGGCCCACTGATTGCCTCCGCTGCTTCCTACGGTCCGGGCACGTGGCGGGTCAGACGTTCAGCAGTAGCCGACTTTCTTGTAGCCGACATAGAACTCACCCTTGTTATTCACACTCGCGTTAGTGCCCATTTGTGTGAAGTTATGCGCGCCCCACACCCTGCCGATCTGTCCCTGAGACACGCTGTTGATGTCCAGGTAGGGCGGCCCGACCAGGGTCTTGTTGAAGGTCGCCGAGGCATCGCCCGGGGCACGTGTACCGCTCGCGTAGCAGGGGCTGCCGTTTGAGCGGCGCAGCACGAGATCGCCATTGTCCTGCATCGTCACCGTGTAGCCGCTGTTGCAGATCGCCATGTTGGTGTTCAGGGTCCCGGAGAACGAGGTGCCAACGCAGCGGACCCCCGCCAGCTTTGCGGCCGGCGCGGCGGCCGCCGTTCCGGTGAAGCCGGTCGCGGCCACAGCTGCGGCCGCTAGCGCGACAGTGAGTGTTCGCTTGGTGCGGGCCATTTGTTTACTCCTTGGTGGATCTACGGCCGGGAGGCCACTGGTAATTTGTCTCGTCATCACCTGTGCTGTTCAATCGCGATGAATCGTTCGGCAGGCACAGGTTCTCACAGGACGCTCGAGGTCCCATAGGGAAGGTTTCTTTGGGGCAGCGGGGACACCTCAATCGGGCATGGGACTCCTTCGATCACCCGGGCTTCAGCCCTGGGGCGATCGTCGAACCCCTACCCGCCCGCCCTCATAAACGCCGCACGGATTTCGTGATACCCCGTCGGCCGGCAACGGCAGTGCAGTCACCGAAGAGCGCCTCGGTAGCGGTGGTGCCACCCGGGGCGATACAGGTGAAAGTGGTCGTAGCAGACGGGCCAACACCTGGCGGCACATTCCACTTGACGGTCCGCAGAACCACGTCAGGCGCCGGGCATTACAGCTGTGACCGGCCGACGGCGCTCGCTGGAGTAATACCGACGACTACCACCTCCGGCCACGTTCCACAGAACGCGAGAGACCATTCAAGGCTGCTCCTCTTTCGAAATCTCCCCGGCTCCATTGCCAGGACTGACCTCTTCCTGATCAGAGCATTTAATATGCGCCGCTCCGATGTAACCCTTCGAATGGCTATCCCGAACGCGACCTTCGTCTACTGAACCTCTTTCATCCTGAATAGCTGCAGGTGAGGAGGGTGTGCACGGCGGCGACGATCCGTCCGATGCGGTTGGTTGCACATCTGGCCCTGCGGAGAGCGCGCCAGGACTTCAGGCGGGCGAAGGCTCGTTCGCCCGGGGCGCGGAGGCGGGCATGTACGCGGTTGAACCGCTGGTAGGCCGGCGGCTGGATGCGGTGGTGCTTGTAGGGGGTGCGGACGGTGGGCCTTGACCCCGCGTCCTGGACACGGGCTTATGCGGCTTCGGCCAGCGTAGTTGATGTTGTTGCGGAGGCTGTCTCGTAGGCGATGGGACTGCGGTGTCCGAGGTGGGAGTGTCGCCGTCGGGTGTTGTATCGGTGGAGCCAGCGGAACGCGTCGAGACGGGCCTCGCGCTCGCTTGACCAGCCCTTTCGGCCCTTCAATGTCTCCCTTTTGAAGGTCGCGTTGAAGCTCTCCGCGGCGGCGTTGTCCGCCGAGCTGCCCACGGCGCTCATGCTCTGGAGCACGCCCGCGCGGTGGCAGGCGTCGGCGAAGGCCCTGCTCGTGCATTGAGCCCCGTGATCGGTGTGCATGAAGGCGCCCTTGAGGCTGCCCCGGGTCCGCTCGGCAGCGGCCAGGGCATCGATGACCAGCTCGGTGCGCATGTGGTCGGCGAGTGCCCAGCCCGCCAGACGCCGTGACGCGAGATCGATCACGGTCGCGAGATAGCAGAACTTCCCGCTGCCGACGCTCAAGTACGTGATGTCGCCGACGTACTTGGTGTTCACCTCCTCGGCGGTGAAGTTGCGGCCGATCCGGTCCGGGGCCTTCGCGGCGGCCGGGTCCGGGACGGTGGTGCGGGGCCAGCGGCGCAGACGGACGCCGGCCAGGCCGATCGTGCGCATGACGCGCGCGATGCGCTTGTGGTTGACATGCTCGCCGTCCTCACGGAGTTCGGCGGTGACCTTCGGGACGCCGTAGGTGCCGTCCGACTCCCGGTGAACGGCGCGTATCTTCGCGGCGAGCTTCGCGTCGGCCGCCTGACGGGCGGCACGGTCGACGGCGGTCTTGCGCCAGTAGTAGAAGCTCGAGCGGGCGATGCCCAGCACCTGGCACAACCGCTTCACGCCGTGGCGGCGCTGGTGATCTTCAACGAACTGGAAGCGGTTCACCAGCGCGTCTCCGTCGCGAAATACCGGGCCGCCTTGCGCAGGATGTCCCGGGGCCCTGACCCCGGAGTTTGGACACCAGAGACACTTGGATCTTGACGGTCTGGGTGGTCAGGAGTCCCGTACAGATGGCAATGGAGCACTACCCCGCCGAGTTCAAGGCGGACGCGGTCGCGCTGTACCGATCGAGGCCGGGGGCGACGATCAAGTCGGTCGCCGAGGACCTCGGAGTCAACACGGAGACGCTGCGCAACTGGATCCGTGCGGCGGACGGCCGGCGCCCCGGCGCCCACTCGCCGACACGGGCCGCCGCGGCGGCCGAGCCCCAAAACCCGGTGGAGGCCGAACTCGCCGCCGCGCGCAAGAGGATCCGCGAGCTGGAGGAGGAACGCGACATCCTGCGCAAGGCCGCCCGGTATTTCGCCGGGGAGACGCGCTGGTGAACCGCTGCCAGTTCGTTGCCGACCACCAGCGCCGCTACGGCATCAAGCGGCTGTGCACCATCCTCGGCATCGCCCGGTCCAGCTTCTACTACTGGCGCAGGACCGCGCCCGCGCGGGCCGCCCGCCAGGCCGCCGACGCCCAGCTCGCGGCCCGGATACGCACCGTCCACGCTGCCTCGGACGGCACCTACGGCGTCCCGCGCATCACCGCCGAGCTCCGTGACCGGGGCGAGCACGTGAACCACAAGAAGATCGCCCGGATCATGCGTGGCATCGGGCTCGCCGGCCTGCGCCTGCGCAGGAAACACCGCACCACCATCCCGGATCAGGCCGCCGTGAAGGCCGCCGGCCTCATCGGCCGTGACTTCACCGCGCAGGTGCCGAACACGAAGTACGTCGGCGACATCACGTACTTGCCCGTGGCCGGCGCGAAGCCGCTGTATCTGGCGACGGTCATCGACCTGTGCTCACGCCGCCTGGCGGGCTGGGCGATCGCTGATCACATGCGGGCCGAACTCGTCGTCGACGCCCTGGCGGCGGCCGAGCGGACCCGTGGCAGCCTCAACGACACCATTTTTCATAGCGATCACGGATCCCAATATACGAGTACCGCGTTCGCCGATTCCTGCGCGAAGGCGGGTGTGACCCAGAGCATGAGTGGGGTGGGCAGCAGCACGGACAACGCCGCCGCGGAGAGCTGGAACGCGGCCATGAAGCGGGAAACCCTCCAGGGCGCGAAGGCATGGCCGACTGCCCGCCACGCGAGACTCGCGGCCTTCCGCTGGGCGAGCCGCTACAACACCATCCGCCGTCACTCCCGCCTCGGACAACGCTCCCCACTCGCCTACGAAAACCTCTTCAACGAACCGTCAACTACACTTCCCCAAGCCGCATAAGCCCGAGTCCAAACTCCGGGGTCAAGGCCCAGCTTTCAGGAATGGGTGGGGTCACGTTCGTCGACGGTGGGGAGGATTCTGCCGGTCCTGGGGTTGACCGCCAACTGGCCGACGGAGACCCATTCCACAGCGAGTGGGTGGACGCCTCCTCTTTCCAATGGGTAGCGGTACTCGGGCTGGGTGGAGCGGAAGCGGTCCTGGAGAAGGCGGGAGGACCGTTCGGGATCGGGGACGTTGGCGGCGATGCGAGCGACAAGCTGGTCCTTTCCCTGGTGGTGGCGAAAGACGATCTGCACCGAAGGCGGTTCCGGCTCCTCGATGATGTCGTAGATGTGGCTGAGCAAGACATCCAGGTCAAGCCTGGCGGTTCCGATGCGGGCGTGTCCGCTGCTGCGGCCGAGCAGCCGCAGGTGGCCTGGGCCCGTGTCGCTCCACTCCGCCATATCGCCGACCGGGTAGCGGATAACGGGCATAAGGCGCCGCAGCAAGCTGGTGACCACAACCCTGCCGGGACGGCCCGGTCGGGTGACTGGCTCTCCGGTATCGGAGTCGATGATCTCCACGATCACCTGAGCGGTGTGGGCCCGGTACAGCCGCTGGTCGTCCTGGCTCATCACGGGCATCGCAACGACGCCGATGTCGGAGCTGACATAGCTGAACGGGTACGGCTGTGCCTGCGGGAACGCCTCGCCGAACAGGGATCGCTGATCGCGGTAGAGGGGCTCGCCCGCGTAGAGCGCAAGGCGCGGGGAGTTCAGCGCGTGCCCGTGCTGGCGCAGGTGAGTGGCGACATGCATCAGAGTGCTCGGGGTGGCGACCAGCACGGTGGCGGAATGGGCCGCTAGGATTTCGACGACGCGCTCACAGTCGGCGTGGCTGGCGATGGGCAACTCCACCACAGGCACACTGCCGTCGTGGATCGCGTGTGTGATGTGCACGAAGCTGAGGGAGAGTGCCCCGACAGTCAGGAGGTTCGCCACCCGGTCACCTGGCCGCAGTCCCGCGCTGGTCATACCGGCGGCGATCGCGGCGACGACCGCGCGATGCTCGCCGGCGGAGTACAGACTGGTCTTGGGCTTGCCGGAGGTGCCGCCCGAACTCACCGCGATGCCCTCGTGGAACGGACCGGTCAGAACCTCGTTGCCGTTACGCAGGCAGGCCGTCCAGAAGTCCCCTTGGTCGATCACAGGCAGCTCGTGCAGATACCTGGGCCGGTCGGGAACCTGCTGATAGAGGCGATGGTAGAACGGCGATTGCCTGCGAGCGAGAGATACCGCCTCTGCCCACTCGGTCATCGGCTGCGCACATGTCATACGTGGGTTAACGAATCCTGAGCCGTCAGGGTACGCCCGGAAGCTATAGTACTGCAACGGTGCTTGCCGTGACTGGTGGCCAGTTTTGTCGTTGGTTTGGTTATGGGTGGGGACCTCGCTGATGTCATATTGTGGGCCGGGGAACTGGGCGCGGTGCATGGGCGGTTCGTGCACCGGTTCAGCCGGGAGGAGCCGCGACAGTCGGCGCTTGCCTATATGCGGGGGCTGATTGCTCCGCCGGAGCGGAAGAACGGCTGGACGCTCGCGGAAGAGGCCGGACACACGGGCCCTGACCGTATCCACCGGTTGCTGAACCGGATCGAGTGGGATGCCGACGAGGTCCTGGACGATGTGCGCGACTACGTCGTTGAACACCTCGGAGACCGGGATGCCGTCCTAATCGTCGATGACACCGGTTTCCTCAAGAAGGGCATCCGCTCGGCCGGTGTGCAGCGGCAGTACTCCGGCACCGCCGGGGCTTGTACGTGAATAACTGTCAGCGACGGGTTTGGGTGGGAGCCGCTCGGGCGTGTAGCTGTTCCCATGTGCGGGCGGCCGATCCGGGTATAGGTGTGATGAGGACCCGGTGCAGGTCCAGGAGCCGCTTTGCGTCCTGGTACTGGATGGACAGGTTGGTGCGATTGACTCCCAGCAACTGGGCCAGGAACGTAATGGTTACGGCCCTTCGGCGGCGCAAGATGGCTGCCAGGAGCCGGTGGAGGTGGTCGACGCTGCTGATCTGCGGGTGGAGATAGCCGCGCGGACGGTGAAAGCAAAGCGTCGTTGGAAGGCAGCCTCGGCCAGGGCGTCCCAGTACGGTTCCGAGACCGCCACGAGGTGGTCGAAGTCGGAGCGGTCCATGCCCGTCAGGGCTGGGTCGGTGAGCAGTTCGGTGAGAGCGGGTTCGATCCGGAGACGACTTCGTGGTGCCTCGGGAGGCATGGGTGGGGCGGGTGCGAGCGTGTAGTTCCAGTCGCCGTGGAACGTGCTCGGTGTGATTGGCAGGGCGCGGAACTCTGCGGGCGGGATGGTCACGCCAAGTGGATAGCTGCCGGTGTCGAGTCCCGCGCCGATCGAGAGCCCGGTCGTGGTGGTTGTTGTGGAGATGGTCTCCAGGACGACCTCGTAGCTGGTCAGCGGCCGTCCTCGCCAGTTCGCGGTGATATGGCAGAACATCCGGTGTTCTATTTTGTTCCACTTTGATGTGCCAGGTGGTAGGTGGCTGACCGTGATCTCCAGCCCGCTCTCGCGTGCGAAGGCGTGCAGGTGCTTCTTCCACGTCCAGCGACGAGGGTCGTTGGAGCCGCCGGAATCAGCGGTGATCAGCAGCCGCGTGGCATCGGGGTGGTCGGCTCGTCCGCGGTGCCGCCACCAGCGGCGGATGGACTCCACCGCGAACTCGGCGGTGTCGTGGTCGGTGCCGACGTTGACCCAGCCGGTGTTGGTGGCCAGGTCGTAGATTCCGTAGGGGATGACGACTGGCATCCCATCGGTGACGAAGGTGTGGCAGTCCACCTTGATCGGGTTCTTGCCGGGGCGCCAGGTGTGTCCGGGCCGGTCGCGGTTACCGAGCCACTCCTTGGCCTTGGTGTCGATGCTGATCACCGGCTGGTGACTGTCGAGGAAGGCAGCAGCAGTGTCGTTGATACGGGTGAACTGTGCGTCGCGGTCCGGGTGACGGGCGCCCTCCGTGGTCTTGGCGGTGCCCTGCAGGCTGTAGCCCATGGCGTGCAGCAGGTGCCCGACGGTCGTGGCGCTGACGGGGTGGCCCTGTGCGGTCAGGGCCGAGGTGTCCGCGTTCTCTCCGAACTGCTCAGCTGTGTACGTTTGAAAGTGCCCAGTAGTCAGGCTGCGTCGGTGTCGCGCTCGATGGCTTGGAGTCGGTTCTTGAGTCGGTAGCTGGGGCCGTTGATCGCGATCACGTCGCAGTGGTGCAGGAGGCGGTCGAGGATTGCGGTGGCGAGGACTTCGTCGCCGAAGACCTGACCCCACTCGCTGAAGGTTTTGTTCGAGGTCAGGATGATGGACCCCTTCTCGTATCGTTTCGAGATCACCTGGAAGACCAGGTTGGCCTCGGCTCGTTCCAGGGGCTCGTAGCCCACCTCATCGACCACGAGGACGCCTGGTCGCAGGTAGGTGCGGAGTTTGCTGGTCAGACGCCCGACAGCCTCGGCAGCCTTGAGGTTGCGGACCATGTCGTCGAGGCTGGTGAAGTAGATCGAGTAGCCGGCCCGGCAGGCGGCGACCGCGAGCCCGACGGCGATGTGGGTCTTGCCGACTCCGGGTGGTCCCAGCAGAGCGGCGTTGGCCTTGGCCTCGACGAAGGACAGCGTGGCCAGGTCCTTGACCTTGCGCGGGTCGAGTTCGGGCTGGAAGGAGAAGTCGTAGTCGTCCAGTGTCTTGTGGTGTGGCAATTTCGAGGTCCGCAGACCCTGGCGGAAGCGGCGGTCGTCGCGGACGGCGAGTTCTTCGGCCAGGACCAGGTCGATGAAGTCGAGGTAGCCCATCTTGCCTTCGTCTGCCCGCTGGGCGTACTCGTTGAGGGCTTCGGCCAGGTGGGGCAGGCCGAGCTTGGCGGCCGTGGTGCGGATGCGGGTGCTGACCAGCTCGCTCAACGGGGGTCCTCCGGGGTCGACTTGGTGGTGAAGGGGCGGGTGCCGGTCAGCTCGTCATAGACCGACAAGGGCCGGCGGCCCACCTTGATGCTGGTGGCTGCGGCCCGGGTCAGCAGGGCCATCAGCGGCCCGGACTCGGCACTCAAGGTGTCCTGATGGCGAGGCCGTGTCGGGACATCGCCTGTGGTGACGCGCCGGTTGTCGCCTCTGGGCAGTCCCTCCCAGTGCTTCTCATCCACGATGCGGGCGCCGCGGCCGACCGCTCGGGAGTGGGTGGCCAGCAGCGTTTGCCCTGCGGTGTCGGGGTCTGTGGAGTGGAGCGTGACCTGGGACTTCGTGGCCCGGATCTCGACCAGTTGGCGGGGGCGGACCTTGCGGGCCGGCACTGAGTAGAGGTTCGCGTCGAAGGCGCCCAGGCAGTCCTTGCCGACGTGCCGAAGGTATCGCTGAGTGACCACATACGGTGTCTGAGGCAGTGGCCGCAGGGCCATGTGGTCACGGGCAGCACGATGGCCGATGACCTCGCCGTGGGTGTGGTGCACCTTCGCCCGCCGCAGCGGCACCCAGGCGGCGAAGGCAGCGTCCATCTCCTCGACGGAGGAGAACGCTCGCCCGGCCAGGACGTGGTCGCGGACGATCAGAACCTGCCGCTCGACCCGGCCCTTGCCGGTGGGCCGATAGGCGGCCAGCACATCGACATCGAAGTCATAGTGCCCGGCGAAGGCGACGGCCTCGGGATGCAGCGGGACCGCTTCGCCGGGGGCAACGTGCCGGCGGACGACGGTCTTGGTGCGGTCATAGACGATCGTCATCGGCACCCCACCGAAGTGCGCGAACGCGCGGCGGTGGCAGTCGAAGAACGTTTCCAGGTCCTGACTGGTGGTGAAGCAGCAGAACGGATCACGCGAGTAGGACAGGGTCATGTGGAAGGAGTAGACCTTCGGGACGCCCATGTGAGCGAGGATCTTCCCCTCGTCACCCCAGTCGACCTGGGCCTGGGCCCCCGGGACCACCTCGAACCGGCGGTGCAGCCCGGCCAGTTCGCCTGGGCTGATTCCCAACTCTTCCGCGATCCGGGGCCGGGCTTCCTGCAGATAGAGCTTCACACGCTGGTAGTTGCCAGTGAATCCGTACTCCTGGCCCAGACGTTCATGGATCACCGCCCCCTTGATCAGGATCTCGGCCCTTAGCATCGCGTCGATCAGCGGCGCGACCTCGTCCACCACCCGCTTGCGGGGCCGGCCGTTCGACGTGCGGCGGGGCGGCGCGATCGGGGCCTGAGCGGACAGATACTTCCGGGCCGTCCGGCGGTTGATCCCCAACTCCTTCGCGATCTCCGACAAGCTCATCGCCCCGGACTCGTGCAGACCGCGGAACCGCCTCAACTCCAGCCAGCGTTGCGGGTCCAAGACCACCGTCTACCGCCCCTCCGCCACCCCGAACAGAACAATCAGCAGACTGGCGGGCTACAGCCTCCAACGCATCAGGAAGCGAGCACTTTCACGCGTACGAGACTGAGCACGATCACGTGTACGCCGACACGAGGCGAGCGTGCGCAGCGACAGCGTCGTCCAGCGCAGCGGGGAGACCGGGTCGCCACGGGTACGCGGCTCGATCAGAGCTTCCAGCGCCGGCCGCAGTCCGGTATCCGTCGTCGTCAACGGCTTGCGTCCGGCCCCTGGAGCCCGGTTGCGGCACATCGGCGCCGTATGCGCTTCCAACTCAGCGATGCCACGCACGATGGTGGCGGTGCTGACGCCGGAGATGGCAGCCACCGCGGTGATTCCACCGTGGCCGAGCGCAGCAGCCTCACTGGCCAGGTAAAGCCGTCGGCGCCGCTCGTCGAGGTGAGGCAGGATCCGATCAAACTTAGCCTTCAACGGAGCGGCGGAGATGCGATGTTGCGAAGGCAGAGCCATGCTCCAGCCTCCCACCACAGCTCGTCCGACAGGTCAACTCTGACAGTTATTCACGTACAAGCCCCCGGACGCACCGAGAACAGCCAGATCGGTGTGTTCCTCGCCTACGCCACCAGCCGCGGACGCACCCTGATCGACCGCCGCTTGTATCTGCCCGCGTCATGGACCGACGACCGGGAAAGGTGCCGGCAGGCCGGCATCAACGACAGCGTTGCCTTCGAGACGAAGGTGGCCATGGCCCGGGCCATGGCCCGCCGGGCGGTCACCGACAGGATCCCGTTCGGGTGGGTGACGGCGGACGCCGCCTACGGCTACAGCAAGGGCTGGCGCTTCGAGCTGGATCAGGCCGACGTCTTCCATGTCATGGCCACCACCCGCCACGACACCGTCGTCACCCGCTGGTCCATCGACCATCCCGTCCACGACCTGTTCCCGGGCCTGCCACCGCAGAAATGGAAACGCCGCTCGTGCGGCCAGGGCGCCCACGGACAGAGGATCTATGACTGGGCCCGCGTCGAGGTCCGGCCCTGGCATCGCGAAGACCGCCGACACTGGGTCATCGCCCGCCGCAGCGTCCGCAGGCCCGAGGAGATCTCCTACTGCATCGCCTACTGCCCTGCCGACACCACTTTGGACGAACTGATCCGTGTCGCGGGCAGCCGGTGGGCGGTTGAGGAATGCTTCCAGAGCGCGAAGCAGGAGTGCGGTCTGGACGACTACCAGGTCCGACGTTACGACGGCTGGCACCGCCACATGACCCTGGCCATGGCCGCCCACGCCTGCCTCACCGCCCTGCGGGCCCGCGAACTCGACACGGACAAAGCAGAAACGGATCCTCCCAGCACATCCATCTCAGCCTTCCCGAGATCAGACGCCTGATCACCCGCCTCAACCACCGCCAGCCACCGCCTCTCGACCACGTCCTGCACTGGTCGACCTGGCGACGCCGGCGCCAACACCAGGCCCGCACCAGTCACTACAAACGACGCGGACACAGCCCATGACACCTGCCCACCAGTCACGGCAAGCACCGTTGCAGTACTAGAAGATCACTGAAAATGTTCGGCTGTTCTGGTCCTGGATCATGCGGTCCGGGGCCAGTCTGGTAGTTATGCAGGGTGAGTGGGCCGGGGTGCCGGTCGGGCCTGATGTGTGGGAAACCTGCCGGGAGTTGATCCCCGAGCGGAGTGTGTTCGCGTTCCTGGCCGAGCACCGGGAGGTGTTGTTCCCGGCGGGGATGTTCGCGGACATGTACCCCTCGCCCAACGGGCGCCCGAGCTATCCGCCGCAGGTGCTGTCCACCGTGGTGGTGCTGCAGGTCCTGAACGGCCTGTCGGACGCGGAGGCCGTCCAGGAACTACGCTGCGACCTGCGGTGGAAGGCCGCGTGCGGACTCGGCCTGCTGGACGGCGGCTTCGACTCCTCGCTGCTGACCTACTTCCGGCGCCGGCTGCAGCACTCACGCGACCCGCACCGCGTGTTCACCGCAGTCTGTCAGGTCATCGAGGCCACCGGAATCCTGCGCGGACGCCACCGGCGGGCCCTGGATTCCACCGTCTTCCAGGACGCGGTGGCCACCCAGGACACCGTCACCCAGCTCATCTCCGCCATCCGCCGGGTCGCCCGCGAGGTCCCCGGCGGCACCGAGACCGTGAAGGACCGGTGCACCGGGCACGACTACCTCGCCGGGCCCGGCAAACCGAAGATCGCCTGGGACGACGAGAAGGCGCGGGCCGAACTCGCCGACGCCCTGGTCACCGACGCCCTCCAGGTCCTGGCCCACCTGCCCGAACAGAACCTGGGCGAGAAAGCCGCGAACGCGGTCGGCATCCTGGCCCTGGTCGCTGGCCAGGACGTCGAGCCCCCTGAGGATTCCGACGGCAGCGACGGCCGCTGGCGCATTGCCCGGCGCACCGCCCCCGGCCGCGTCATCTCCACCGTTGACCCTGAGGCGAGGCACATCCACAAGACCACCCACCAGCGGACCGACGGCTTCAAAGGCCATCTCGCCTTCGAGCCGGAAACCGGGCTGTTCACTGCGGTCGCCTTACGTCCGGGCAGCGGCACCGACCACGCCGAGGGAACTGTCGCGCTGGACCTGCTGGCCGATGAGACCGGGCCGCTTGATGTCTTCGGGGACACCGCCTACTCCGGCCACCACCACCGGGCCGCCCTGACCACAGCCGGACACCAGATCTTCTGCAAACCCGCCCCGCTCAAGCCCGCCGTCCCCGGCGGTTTCACCCTGGACGACTTCCACATCGACACCGCTGCCGCAACGGTGACATGCCCGGTCGGCCACACCGTCCCGCTCGGCGACCAGAGCGGACAGTATCTCCAGCGCAAAGCCTTCTTCGGAGAGTTGTGCACCCACTGCCCGCTGCGAGACCGGTGCACGAGGAACAAGCTGGGCCGGATCCTGACCATCCGCCTGCACCACGACCAGCAGGCCGCCGCCCGTCGCCAGGCCGCCACCGACCCCGACTGGCAGGCTGCCTACCGGCGTTGGAGGCCACCCGTCGAACGTGGCGTCGCCTGGCTCGTCGCCCACGGCAACCGGAGACTGCGCTACTACGGCACCCTCAAGAACGACACCTGGCTCCACACCCGGGCCGCTGCCCTCAACCTCCGCCGACTGATCAACCTCGGACTCACCCACACCGAAACCACCTGGACCATCGCCCCTGCCACCCCCTAGCGGCAGGGGCCGCCGCCCCGAAAACACCCGCTGACCAGGCAACATCTTCAGCAAACTTCTAGCAGCCTTCTGACGGCGACGCGACGCGTCCACCAGCGTGAACCAGCCCGGCTGCCGCTCGGCGAGCCAGCCCCCGGCGACCAGGCGCTTCGCTTTCGACCACAGCGCCTCCATCTTCGACGGCACCACATCCATCCCGAACAACACCGTCAGCTCCTGGCAGGTCAACGGCCTTGACCAAGCCGACGCATCATGCGGTCCGCGCCCGGGTATCTCAAGATCCCCGACAGGGTCGCTCACTACCAGTCCTTCGGGCCGAATGGGCCCGGTCACCAGGTGACGGGCAAAGCTTCGGGGCCTCGGATCAGCGCGCCGCGCCGCCAGGGCACGTCATCGGCTGGAACCGTCAGCCGAAGTCCTGGCACCTGGTCAAGGAGGGTGTCTACAAGTAGCTCCGACTCCATTCGCGCCAGTGCACTGCCCAGGCAGCGGTGCGGTCCGTGCCCAAATGACAGGTGCGGGTTGGGGTCACGCTCGACGTCGATCCGGTCAGGGTCCACAAAGATGTCAGGGTCACGATTGGCGGCCAGATAAGAAACGTAGATTGGGTCGCCCGCCTGGATCCGTACACCGCCGATGACGACGTCTTCCAGTGCGATTCGGGAAAGACCGACGGCATTGCGATGTGGGATGAAGCGCAGCAGCTCGTCAAGAGCCTTCGGACGCAGTTCTGGCTGAGCGTGCAGCCGGTCGAGCAGTTCAGGTCGGGTGAGCAGGATATAGAGCATCTGCCCGGTGTTGTTGGTGACGGCCTCGCCGCCGATCTGGATGGGCCCCGCGAGTGCTACCGCTTCTTCCTCGGTGATCTCGCCTCGGCTCACTGCCGCGCCGAGCAGCGAGGTGATGTCTTGGTCCGTGGACCCGCGGCGCTCGGAGATCAGCTGGGTGAAGTACGTCTCCATGTCACGTTTGGCCTGTTCGCTGGCCTTGTGTCCGTGCGTGGAAGAGAGAATCAACTGTGTCCAGGCATGCAAGGTGGCCTGGTCGGCGGTCGGTACGCCCATGACCTCGCAGATCACGTTGGTCGGGAACGGGATCAGGACCTGTTCGATGAGGTCGGCAGGGGGCCCAATGCGCAGCATCTTGTCGACCAGCTCGTCGAGCTTGTTTTGAGCGCTTGTACGCATTCGCTCGACTCCCTGTGGCGTCAGTGCTGCGTTGACCGCCCTGCGCAGCCGCGCGTAGTCGGGCCTGTCGACGAAGCTGATTGCGCCCGGTGCCGGGATGAAATGCGGTGCCAAGCGGGTTACTTGACGGCCGACCACTGCCGCGCGGCTGAACCTGGCATCGTTAGTCACCAGCCGTACGTCGTGATATCGCGTCACCAGCCAGGCCCAGCCCTCGCCGTTGGGAAGCTTGATACGGGTGACCGGCCCCTCGCGCATCAACGCGGACAGGACGGGGTCGAAGTCGACCCCGGTCAGGTCCAGGGCGGGCCAGTCGCGTACCGGCGGCACGGTCGTCTCCTCGTCGCTCATTGTCATTGCGTGCCTTTCTGCTACACGGTGCCAGCGGCTCAGTGCCATCTCCTGGGTGATGCCCGGATCGAAGCCGAAAAGTGGCGCGACGCCTCAAAAAACCATCCATGATCTCGTTACGAACTCTCACGGGACGCATAGCTCTCCACGTCAGAGTGCTTCGAATATGATCGTCACAGTTCCTGAAGGCTGCTCTCACCGCTCACTGTTCCATACCCGCTACCCGAAACTGAACGGGTAACTGCTACCCGGTCGTTGGCGAACTTGGTGCTGTCAGGCGTAACCGTGCCAGTCGCAGCCATTACATCTCTGCCGTTCACCTCGCTGCCGCTGCACTGGGCGGAAGGGAACTCCTCGGCGAAGAAGGACGTCCCCGTGATCGGCGGTGCACCGCCGACATCCACGCCCCTCACTACCGCCGCCCCTTGGTCAGCGATTGCCTGGGGCTCCATTTCCAACCCGGGGTCCACGGGCTGTGTGATGGTCGCATCAGCGCTGGCGACCGTGCACGTGGCAATCGTCGACGAGCAACGCGTCCTATGTGACCAACTCACCGCGGCCTGCCCACAGATGACCTCCCTTTCCGCCCTAGTGAGTGAGTTCGCCTGCCTGCTGTCCCCTTCGCCGGGCAACGCCAAGGCTCTGACCGGCTGGATTGCCCGGGTCCGGGACGCCGACCTGCCCTTCCTGCACTTTTTCGCCACCGGCCTCGAACGCGGCCGGGCCGCCGTCGACGCGGCACTGACCCTGCCTCACCACAACGGACGCACCGAGCGTCAACAACAAGATCAAACTCCTCAAACGGCAGACCTACGGCCGCGTCGGCTACCCCCTCCTCCGCCACCGCATCTTGCTCCGCTGACACTCCAGCGAGCCCGGCGATCACCGGCTACGGAAATCTTTGAAGACCCTAATTCGTGATAGATCCACGAAGCCCTGCCTCACAGCCTGGGATGAGTGCATCCCACTGATCTCGGGTCGGGCCATCGTGCTTTGGCGAGAAGTCTGGGTGGGCAGCCAGCCAGGCAGTGACGTGTCGGTCCACTTCGTCGGTGCCGTAGGCGTCATGGGCTGGTCGCAGGAGATGGCGTACCTGGGCTCGGGCTCTCATGACGACGGGATCGTCAAAGGCGCAGGCAGCCAGGGCAGCAGCACGCCGATCCGAGAGTGGTGAGTTCTCGGCGAGGCGTTGCTCGTTGGCGCGATCCGCCGTGACCTGCGCGTCGAACCACGGGCGGAGGGTCTGTGCTGTCCAGGTGTGGTAGCCGATCGGGTCCGCGGCGATGTGGTCGACATGGGTGGCAAGGCGCTGGGCAGCGCGCAGGCCGAGGGCCGCGCCATGGCTCAAGGTGGGGTTGGTATGGATGAGACTGTCCCCGACGTTGACCAGGCCGGTGACGATAGGTCCGCCATCGTCGGCGAGGGCGGTCCAGCAGTTGTCCAGGCCTGCCATCGCCAGGACGGCTGACTGTGGTTCGGGGGCCAGGTCGAGCCAAGCGGCGGTGGCGGGGAAGCAGCGGGCGGCGGTCTCGAACACGGCAGGATCGGTGAGCGCGCCGCGGGTCGGTTCACCCGTGGATAGCACCAGACTCACCGCGAAGTTGTCGTTGTCGGAAGGGAAGACGCTGGCGAGCGCGAACGGTGCTGCCGAGCGGGTCTTCACCCGTCCGGGGTCACGCGGGCCGTCGGCACGCAGGCGGTACCAGCGGCACAGATAAGCGATCCCGGTGCGGTGGCTGTCGACCACAGGCGGGCGGCAGCCAGCCGCGATCAGCCAAGCGGGAACCGGCGAGCGACGACCAGACGCATCGACCACGAGGTCCGCCTGATGCATTTCCGAGCCCACCCGCACTCCGGTGACCCGGGCAGGGCGGCCGTCCCCGATGATGAGAGCGCGCACCCGGCAGCCTTGCCGCACATCAACGGTGCGTTCCCGCCGCACGGCCGCGGTCAAGGCGGCCTCCAGCACGATGCGGCGGGTACGCAAAGTCACCAAGTCCTCATCGCCGACGCGATACGGCGGATGCTCACCGAACCAGTCGAACTCGTGGTACTCCCGGACCCCGCGTGCCAGCAGATCCGCATAGACATCCGGGGTCTCGGTGCGCAACACGGTGCGCACGGGCGCGAGGAGCAAGTGGGGCTGGACGGCCTGCGGGATTCGGGGCCTGTCCCAGTGGAAGAAGTCCCGGTTCAGGTCATCTCCGGCCTGCCGCGCGTTCTGCTCGAACAACGTGACTGTGTGGCCCCGTCGGCCAAGCATGAGCGCCGTCCCCAGACCGCTAATACCCCCACCGACTACTACAACCCGCGCCACTAAAGCTCCCCCTTCGCGTCGTGTTAAGGAAATGAGGAAACAGCAAGTGACGCCACCCAGCGAGTACACCCGGAGTTCTGTGAGGAAGCCGTCTATATCACGCTCCGGTCCAGTAAGACCATCTCGGATACAGCCCGGGAACTCGGGATCACCACGGAAACCCTTCGCGGCTGGGTGAAGAGGCACAAGCAGCGTACTCTTTGGGAGCCTCGACGAGTTCAGCCAGCTACTGGCCACGTGGCCAGTAGCTGGCCGACCACTACGGCACCGAGCATCGTGAACACATCCACCACGTCGAGCGGATGCTGCAACGCCTGTCCAACGAGGGCGAGCCCCACCTCGGCATCGCGCACGGCACCATGAGCGACCTCGAGCCCTTCACTCGCGAGGAGAACCTATCCCCGCAAGACGGGGATACCCGAGCCCACTACGCCGCCGACCTCGTAGCCCGGGGCCAGACCACCCCGTGGCCCCCGCCCCGCAACAACCCCTGCTGGTGCGGCTCCAGGCGCACGTACAAGAAATGCTGCGGCAATCCCGCCCTCACCTGACCAAGATCCATGCCAGGTCTATCACCGAACTCGCGACAGAGCCACGATCAAAAGGCCGTTGACACACCGGGACAACGATCACTCCAGAGCCACCGTGAATAGGCCAGCAGAGTCACGCCGGGAGTCACCTCAGGTCTACTACACGGCTCCGGGGCGTACAGAAAAGAGCTCGAACTGACGGAAAGTCGTACTCTGGTCACCTTGAGTGTCCCGTCCGGTAGGCAGGACGATTCCGCTCGAATAGAGGGGACCCAAAGGGGCGTCGGCATCGGCGGCGAAAGGGACGCCAACAGTCTTGGGGACAGCCGCACCGCCGACGCCTAGGCCAGCTGGGATGCGGAGTTGGTAGACGGAGGGGATGGCTGGATCGTCGTTGCGGTACAACTCGGTCAACCCGGCCGGGCGGCCTTGCGCGGGCACGGACGCGTGGAACGGGGTGTAGAAGGTGAATAGGGCCGGGTCCTTTGTTCCCTGCAGCAGTTTACCGGCTCCGTTGTAGAAACTGAACGGCATTTTCTCAGCGTTACCGCCAGCAATGAGTGCGCGCTGGTTGATAGTGAAGTACAGGTTGGCGGTGCCAATTGGCGGTGCTGGGGCGAGAACGGACCGAATAACCGGGACGGTTCTAGCGTTGCGCGTCAGATCAGTGTCTGTGTCGGTGGTGTTAGTGGCATCCGTGGTGAAGATTACCCGGCCGACTCCGAGTCTGTTTGGCGCACCTGGGGCAAGCTTCATCGGCACACTGACCGTCTTGGCATTAGCGACCCCAGACTGAATTCCGGAGAATTTCACTTGAATGATTGAAGGGATGGCCGGGTCTTCGTTCTGATACAGCCACGTTGCCCCCTCCGGCAATTGACTGACGTTCAAGAAGAACGGGGTGATGAATTTCAGCGATACGGGCCCCACAGCATCGTCAGGACCGAAGTTTCCACAGGTAATGACAGCCGTGCAGTTTCCGCTCTCGTCGGTAGTCGCGGAAGAAGCCACCCTGCAGAAGAGGTTGACGTTCCGCTGAGCCCTTCTTGAAGCTGTCCGCCCGGCCGGAGCCGTAACCGCCTCGCCATCTGTCGCAGTTGCAAGCCCCACACTGGACGTCATCACGCCAAGGCTCAGTGCCTTCGTGAACGCCCTCCGTCCCATGCCGGACACGACAGCACCCTCCGAATCGATAGTCATATGAATTCCTTTCCTCGTAAGTCGGTGGCGAGCGGGGCCTTCCTCATGGAACCACAATCTATTTGACAACACGAATCTATCGGCCTGGGAATTGCGTCGTGTCCGTTGGTGCGGAGCACACTCAGTGCGGGGCCTCGCCCCGCGTCCAGGGCTTCGTCTAAGTGAACCGTTCCGGGTCCGGTCGAGACTCTAGGTTGTGACTGTGACCTGGGGTTTCGTGGTTGCTCGGTAGTAGTGGGCTTCGTATTCGAAGGGTGGGATGTGCCCTATTCCACCGTGGAGTCGGCGGTGGCAGTACCAGTCGATCCACTCGGCGGTAGCGAGCTCGACCTGCGAGAGCGTCTGCCAGGACGGGCCGGGTTTGATCAGCTCGGTTTTGAACAGGCCGATCGTGGACTCCATCAGCGCGTTGTCGTAGGCGTAGCCGACCGGGCCGATCGATGCCACGATCCCTGCCCTGCCCAGGTGCTCGGCCAGCGCGAACGATGTGCACTGCCGAGGTTCAACCGGTCGTCGCAACACCAGCTTGTTGGATCAGCCGTAGCTGCTCGTTGAGGGCCTCGGCGGGTGTCTTCCACCCGAGTGTCTTTCGGGGCCTGGAGTCCAGGGCGGCGGCAACGGCATCGATCGCGATTACGTCCCGGCGGGACAGGTCGGTGCCCTTCGGGAAGTACTGTCGCAGCAGACCATTGGTGTTCTCGTTGGTGCCGCGCTGCCACGGGCTGCGCGGGTCGGCGACGTAGACCGGCAGCCCGGTGCGATCGTCAACTGGGCGTGCTGAGCCAGCTCTTTGCCCCGATCTCAGGTGAGTGAACGGCGCAGTTGCTCGGGCAGGGTGGTGATCCTGGCCGCGAGTCCGTCTTTCATCGCCTCGGCGCCGTATCCGCCCAGCGCCGGCCCGTTCTTCGTCCGCGGTTCGATCCCGTGGCCCTTCAACCGGGGCAGGTGCAGCCAAGTGCAGCAGCATCGTGAACCTGGTCGTGCGCTCCAGAGCGTGCCGGTCGCGGACCGGTCGGTGCCGATGATGAGGTCGCCCTCCCAGCGGCCGGGCACCGCACGGTCCTCCGCCGGGGGGCGTTCGCTGATCACGACGTCCGGGGTGACGTGCGCGCCAGGCCGTCGCCGGGAACGTGCGCGTGGGACCCGCAACGCCCGCCCGGTGCGCAGACAGGCGACCAACTCGCGTTTGAGCGCGCCGCGGCCCTGGACATAGAGAGCCTGGTAGATCGCCTCGTGCGAGATCCGCATCGACTCATCCTCGGGGAAGTCGAACTTGAGCCGGTGGGTGATCTGCTCCGGGCTCCAGGATGTCGCCCACCGGCAGTCCTGGCGTCGCGGCTTGTTCCGCCCCTTCCATGCCCGTGCCTGCGGCCCCGTCACCGTCGTTCCGTCCGGGGCCCGGACCTCTCCGGCCAGCCGACCCTGCACCTAGTCGCGCAGCCGGTCGTTCTCGACGAGCTTGGCCGGCTTGGGGTGTCGCGCCATCAGCTCAGCCTTCCACTGCGCGACTGACGCTCGATAGTCGAGCTTGCCTCCGCGGGTGACCGCGTTGCTGCGCAGCTCCCGGGAGATAGTCGAGGGATGGCGGCCGAGCCGGCGGGCGATCTCTCTCACCCCAGCACCCTGAGCCTTCAGCAGGGCGATCTCTTCCCGCTCTTCAACCACAAGTATCGGCCCGTGACCGGGACACGCAGGAACGTCGGCATGCCGCCACGCTCCCGGAACCAACGACTGCCGGCCGCCTGCGACGCTCCGACCGCGATCGCGGCCTCCTCACTGGTGAGCCCTTTGTCGATCTCACGCCAGAACAACCGCTCCACGTCGCGTCGCAGCGACGGCTTGCCCAGCGACTTCATCGGTGACCTGCCGGTCAGCTCCTTCATCCAGCCCGCTGGCCTGCCCATCAACACCTCAGTGATCGAAGTGTTGTGACGACCAGTTGAATCCGCCCTGGATGCCGCGATCCGAGTGGAATATGCACCGTGGGCCAGGTTGGCGTTCCGTGCTGCTATGTCGAGCGCATCCGAGATGAGTGAGGCCTTCATGTGTTCGGCCACCACCCAGCTGATCACGGCCTTGGCATGGCAGTCGATGGCTGTCGCGAGGTAGAGGAATCCGGCCCAGCTATGGATATACGTGATATTGCTGACCAGTTTGATGAGCCGGTGACCGGTCCCAAAATCGGTGAGGGCGGTGCGGTGGAGCCGGTGGCCGAGGCGGGGTCGCCGGTGGGGGTGCGGCTGGTGTCGGCCTGGTCGGCGGAGTTGGACGCGGAGGTGTTGCCGTCCTCGTACCGGGACATCGTGGAGGTCCTCACGGACTCGGTGCACACCCGATGCGGGCGCACCACCTGTGCGCCGCGCTCGGGCTGTCGACCGGCATCGGACGGATCGTCGCCTCCGTCCGCACCCTCCTCACCTGCAGCTATTCAAGATGAAAGAGGCTCAGTGGTGCTGTTACAAGGTCATCGATACGGAACGAGGTCTACGTCGGGGGAGGTTGAGGCTCGTTGGGCTGGTGCCCGGCTTCTGGGTGACTCAGGTACCACCGAGTACGCCGCCAGTCGAGCACGATGCGCTGAACGACCACGATGACGAGGCCCATGCTGGCAGCGACGACGATCGTGACCCACGTGTCGACTGTCGCCAGCTTCGCGAACAGCCCTGAGCACGCAGCGAGGCCGGTGGGAAAGAGCCACCACAGTTCGCCGGCCTCTGGCGGATGAGCGTCGTTCATCGGTCCTCCTGGGATTGCTAACTGCTCCATGTGTGTGTGGGATTCAGCAGGACCAGATGCCGCCGGCAGCTCCGGCGACTGCTCCGATACCGGCACCGGCTGCCGCTCCAGGCCCGGTGAACGCGCCGCTGATGCCACCCATCACCGCGCCGCCCTGGCTGGTCTTAGCAATGCACTTGGTCTTTCCCCAGGAACTCCAGCTGGTGGGGTTCCACCAAGGATCTGCGGTAACAGGGAACGTGGTGTCGGGCGCGGTGCGGATGGTCTGGATAAGGGTGCTGCCTTCGACGCGGTAGCTGGTGGGGACGGAGGCACCGCTGGCATCCTTGGCCCAGGGCACGTCGAATCCACCCAGGACGGAGCCGTCCTCGGCGATGGCGGCGACTGCCTCACTGTCGAACTTGACGAGGCGTGCGCCTTCGGGCAGGCCGATGTCGTAACGCTGTTCGCGCGGGGCGTCCACGCTCTTCAGCACGGTCAGGGCACGTACTCCGCCGCCCTTGGTGAGCTGGACGGCAAGATCGGTGGCGGGGGCGGCGTCCGGGTAGACGGTGGTGCCCTGGCCCACCGCTGTCCCGGCCACGTTCCGGGTGTCGGGCAGCCCGATGAACACCGAACTACCCGTCGTGGTGGTGACCTTCGCGTTCCCGGCAGAATGCTGGGGAACCACGATGCCGGGCATCGGGGTGACGGCCACGTCGGCGGTGCCGGTGGCCTTCTCCACCACGGTCGCGGTGCGGTCGGCCCGGGACGGTGTGTCGCTGGCGAAGGCGGCTGGGGATATACCGAGCGCGAGCGCGCCCGCTATGACAGCGGTGGCAACGGAGCTGGCTATGCACTGACGGTGGTTCACAAGGCCCTCCCATGATGTGAGTCCAGAAGCCGCCCCGGCACCGGCGACAGGGAGAGCACCTGTGCAGGGGCAGCCTTGCGGAAGACCCTGGCATATGCAGCAAGTCGCCTGGAAGAGGCTTATGGACCCTATGCTAGAAACAGGACTTTAGTCCTGACCTGAAGAACTCAGAAGCCAGTTATTCCCTCTAAGTAATTCCGGCACAGGCAAGTCCCATCTGCTCGTCTCGATCGGAACGGGGACGACAACCTTGTCTGCGCGATCCGGCGGCCGAACGGCTCACGATGCTGCAGTGAAGCAATTTGATGGGCTAGAAGGAGGCTGTAGCCGATCACCTCGTTGTGATGCACCAGGACGCACCGTCGCCGATACCAACGTGCGGGATCTCCCCGCGCGCGTGCCGTTGCCTGACGGCGGGCCGCGTCGCGCCGGTATCCTCCAATGGGCGGGCGTTCAGCTCTCCCTGGTCCTTCAGCACCACCGCGCCATCCCGGTCAGCTGCGCGTGGTCACCGCATCCCCTTCCGCCACCCTTTCCTTCCCTACCAGAGAGGGGCGGCCTGTTTCCATCGCGTGCGGCAAACCCCCTGTCAGCCGCAGGCTCCAAAGGCACCCGCTTCGAAACGCGCGCCGTAGGCGAATCCAGAGAAACAGCCGACCTGGTGGACGACTGCGGGACCGAAGTACCGTTCCCATATACGGTCTTGAACCTCTCGGCCAAGGCGGTACGGGCACGTCCGGTCGTCCGAATACACTTCTGCGGGCCGGCATCAGCCGTGAGAACCCCCCTTCGGGCCGGCAAGCGGGGAGCAGACATGGGTGCCCTGTCTGCCGAGCACCCGTAGCAGGCCTTCTTCGGCCAGGTGCCGGGTGGCCTTGCTGGCTGTGTCGATGCTCACGCCGTATTCGGCTGCCAGTTCCGCACGTGCAGGCAAGCGGCCCGTCATGTGACCGCACCGGATGCGGGTTCTCAGATCATCGGCCATTCGCTGCCAAGCAGTTCCTGACAACGCCAACGTACCGGCCGTCGCCAGGCGCCCTGGCGCCCGCAGGCGCGTCCTCACTGCCCGAAGAACGAACTGTGCGGTGAACACCGGGATGCGGTAAGCGCGGGCGATATCCCCTGTAGTGGGAAGCCGCCCGTACAGGCGTTTCCTGGTGAGGCGGTAGTAGAGGTCGTCGGCCACCTCCTGATAGTGCGGCCGCGGTTCGGATTCAAGGGTCCCTGACCGCGCAGCCTTGCCTCGATGAAAGCCAGGAGGCCCCACGGCGCTCCAAAAGCTGCCGGGCATGGGCCCGAAGTGCGGTCGTACGTTCCTGTACCTACTTACCACGGCTTCGCGCCCGCCCCGATCAGCATCCCAGGTATCTCCCGAACTCCTACCGGACACTTCCGACTCCTTGCAGTACCGAGAATGAAAAGGCACATTCACCGGAACCATAGACACGCATACTCCGGTGCAGCTCTTACGGGTGCCCGGCGAGGAATACTGCTGCACAGCGGGGGTCCATAGATCCGCACCTCTTGTACGGCCATGCCGGAGATCCAGGCGCCTGCCCCTTAGGACACCTCTCCATCTTGCCCTCGTATGTGGCGCGCCACCTCATCCCTTTCGGCTATTTCCAGGCGGTCTTTCGTCTACTGCTACATTCATGTTGAGGGGGTAAATGTGCTGGTAGTGAAGTGGGTCCGGATGCTCGGGGTGGGTGTTTGGCGATGGTGTTGTGGGCGCGGCCCAGCCGCGATGAGGAAGAGCGCAGAGTCGTGGGTCGGTTGGTGCGGGCCCGCAAGGTGCCACGTGATCTGACCGTGCGGGCTCGTACAGTCCAGTTGAGATGGACCGGGTTGCGGGTACCGACGATCGCGGCGGAGCTCGGGTGCGGCCAGAAGACGGTGCGACGATGGTTGCACCGCTTCAGCCGGTGCGGACTGGCTGGGCTGGAGGCTCTGGGCGGGCAAGACCGCAATCGACGGATCAGGGAGCAGGAACACTGCGGGGAAGGGCCTTGTCACGGTGCTGGTGTGGCGGATGAGTTGGGGCATGTTGATGGCGCTCGGGTGTCGTGCCGAGCCGCTGCGTCAGGCGTGTGCGGCCACGCCCATGACGGTCTTCCAGACGCGGAATCGTCGGGTCATCTCGGTCCGGCAGTCACGGACTGTGAAACGGCGAGGCCGGAAGTGGGAGGAATTCCTCGGATACGCGGCGAGGAATCTCTGGGCCTTGCCATGCGAGGCGGAAGGACTCCATGGGCCCGTTCGCGCTGCCTAGCGGGCTGGTGGCTACTCTCTGCGCGATTGTTGAGGTACCCTGCGGTGCGGTGCTCGACCGAGGGCATCACCGCGCGGTGGGCGGCCCCGCAGGAGCGGAGCCTGTCTGTGGCGACAACACGGGGCGCGTACTCACAGTCCTTGAGGAGCCTGCGCAAGAACTGCTTCGCCACAGCAGCATCGCGCCGGTCCTGCACCAGGATGTCCAGAACAGTGCCGTCTTGGACCACCACCCGCCACAGGTACCGCATCCTCCCTTTGACTTTGATGAACACCTCGTCTGTGTGCCGCTTGTCCCCGGGACGGGGCTGCCGGCAGCGCAGATCCGTGGCGTAAGCGGGACCGAACCTCGCGCACCAGGCCCGGGCGCTCTCGTAGGAGACGGTGATGCCGCGCTCGAAGAGGAGCTCCTCGACCTCATGGGAGAACAGGGGAAACCGGTGATAGAGCCGCACAGCGCGGCCGACGCTCTCCGCCGGGAACCCCCTACCCCTTGCACGACGGCGCAGCGGCGGTCTCCACGAGCAGACCCTCCCCAAGAAGATCACCTCACGTCCCACCGCTCGACCTAACCGAGCCCACAGGGGCTTCCGCCCCTGGAGGATCGCGGCACCCGGGCGCAACGGCCCGATGCCGTCCGCTGCTAGTAACTGCTCCGCCCGCGGCGCGTAATGCTGACCTCCGGCCCCACCTCACCGGCCACACGAGCAACATGATGAGGCCCTCCCGGATCATCGCCTTGGTGCGGATCTTGCCGCCCGGAGGCTTGCGATGGGAGACGGTAAGCGAGTTGTGGGCTCCCGGACGAGCTGGGCCCGGCAGGGTGGTGAGGGCCACCACGTGACCCTGGACGCCGACTCGTCCGACACCGAGGGCAAGTCGGTACGCCAACTCGCCAAGGCTATCCGTCAGTCGAACCACACGAGCGGCCAGGACGGAATTATGACCATGCGCACGCCGAGGGCAACGCCCGCTCCAGCCCCTTCAGATGCAGGATGTCCAGCTCATGGCCGTACGCCGACCAAGCGGCCGCGCCGTATAGCCGCGGCTCGCACGACGGCGAGGTGCGCACGCCCTCCGTCGCCACCAGCGTGCTGAGCAACTGTGTGGTGATGAGGTCGAGTGCCGGTCGGACTTCCTTGTCGAGGTCCGGCCGCTGGGTGGGCCGTTCCTCAGGATGCGCGTCCCAGCGCGTGTACAGCCCACGCTGCACCAGCTTGTTCGCCTCGATCTGGTCCCGGAAAATGGCGACCACCGTGTCAGGATCCAGCCCGAGCCCGACGGCGCGAGCGGCGACGTCACCAAGGATCTTCCGCTCTCGCGCGGGGGCGTCGATCGGCCGGTCGTTGCCGTACTTGGCGGCGGCCACCTTGTCGGCGATTAGCAGTCGCTCGGCGAACAGGCCGGTCAGCGGGGTGAGTCCATAAACGGCGGAAGGCGTGGCCGCCGGGGGCTGCGGCTGGGCGACGGCGGGCATGGCAGCGGCACCGCAGAGCAGCAGCGCGGCGGAAACGGCGACCAACACGGACCGCGTACGTCGGATTCGCACAGGGCGTGTCCTACCTCTCAAGAGTGGTTGCTCTGGTCATTCGTAAGATCGCAGGGCCCAGAGGCTCTGGGTCTGGCCGTCACGGCGCGCGGTCCGTAGCGCCGAGGAACTCGCCGCCAGGACCGGCCAGGCGGCCGAAGGCCAGCTCATCAGCATCCTCGACGAGCACATGACCGCTCACGTGGTGCGCTCCCTGGCGAGGGAGGTGACAGCTCTCAACGAGAAGATCCGCCGAGAGCGACAAACTCATCACGGACCAGCTTCACCGACACCGCAACGTCAAGGTAGTCGGGTGCATGCGCGGCGTCGTGCCCTGCTGGGTGCCGAGTTCCTGGCTGCCACAGGCGGTGGCATGAACGCCTTCGCCAGCGCGCGGACCGGCTGGCCGCTTCGTCGGCGTCTCCCCCACTCCACGAGGCTCCGGGAAGATCAGCGGCAACCTGCACCGCCCCGCGCGCTACAGCCGACGTCTCCAACGCCTCTTCAACACCTCCGCGTTGATCAGCATCCGCAGCTGCGACAAGCCCCGCCGCTTCTACGACCGCAAGCGAGCCGAAGACAAACGCCATAGCCAGGGAGTCATGGCGCTCCCCCGGCGCCGGGTCAACGCTCTGTGGGCACTCCTGCGGGACGGACGACGCTACAACCCCATACCGCCCCACACTGGCCGCTTGATACTCCTATAGCGAATCGCGGGTCACTCAGCAAGCTCGTGATGGTGCACCTCTCGCTGCGAACGCGCGTTGGCCCACGCGGGCGCCTTGCCCGCAGGGCCTCGTTGGGATCGGAGTGTTTTCTGCCCTACGCGCTTGGGCCCCACCGTGCGGGGGTCGACTGCCTCGCCGGGGGCACCTTCACGGTAGAGACCCTCGGGTTGAGTATCGCGGTCGTGCGGGAGCAGAAAGAAGACACGCCGGAGTTGGAGGCCACTGTCGGGGTCGGATTCGGCATGCTGGCTGAGCTCGCTATAGCCGACCATGCGGCCGTCTCGGGCGTAGCGGGGTCTTCCACGGCGGCGCGGTGTCTTGTCGAGAGCCTGCCGCACGTAGTCGAGGTTTTCCGGATCTTCCAGCCACACCACGGCGTCTTCGTGGACGAGTTCGCTCTCGTTCAGTAGCGAGCTCATGGTGCGGCCCCTCCTCTAGTCGTTTCACGGTCGGTAACAGGCAGGCTCCACAGGCCAGGGCCTCACGGCACGGCACCTTCATACTACGGGTGTCGGGCACTGACGCCCTGACCCTACGGCCCGGGATTGTGACGGTCATCAGACGGCGAGATGCCGGCGGAAGAGTCCTGATATCCGCGATTGTCCGCCAGTAGCCCGAGGCCCGGGTAGTACTTCCTGCCGCTGGACTTCATCATGTCGGCCGGAGACGCCAGACCGAGTTCGGTCCGTACACGCGTGGCGAAGGCTCGGGCGGTAGCGGGTCGGATGCCCTCGCTCGCGCTGCACCAGGCGCTGTAGGCGCCGTAGAGCAGCCCCTGTTCGACACGCAGGTCTCCCCTCTCGCTGTTTCTCGTGTCCCGGGTGCAGCGTTCGGCGAGGAAGCGGCCGATGTGGTCTTCGGTGGTGGCGTAGGCCTCGGTGGCAAGCCTGACGGAGGTGGGTCCGGTGAGCGGGTCGCGCGTGGTGAGGTAGCGCCTCGCGCCGTCGATGAGCCAGTGCAGGATCCCAGGGCCTTCGCTGGTGACCAGTTCCTTTGCCAGGTTGTCTATTTTTCGTTCAGACGGCACTACCCGTTCGAAGGGGATGAGCCTGATCCGGCGCCAGAAGGCATGACCTCCGGTGCCGACCTCGGGGCGGTGGTTGCCCAGGAGCCACAGTTTGTGCGTGGGGGCGAAGCTGAAGAAGTTCTGCCGCATGCGGCGGGCCATGATGCGGTCCCCGCCGGTCAGGAGCTTGACACGAGCCTCATTGAACTTGTCATTGGGTTTCAGCTCGCTGCAGACCACCATGCGTCTGCCGTGCAGCTCTGTCAGCTCCGTGGAGTGCTCGGCGAACTTCCCCTTCTCCATGAGAAACCCTGGTGGAGCAGCCTGCGCATAGTCGCCGAGGATCTGCGTCATGACATCCAGCAGAACGGATTTTCCATTGGCACCCGTGCCGTAGAGGAACGGAAGGACCTGAGCTCCGACGTCCCCGGTGATGGAGTAGCCGAGCAGCAAGTGAAGGAAGTGGACGGTCTCCTGGCCCTGAGGGGAATCACCAAAGGTGTCGGCCAGGAAGCGGTGCCAGCGCGGCGTCGGCATCATCTCGGGCGCGACGCTAGTGGCCCGTGAGTGCATGTCGCTCGCCGGATCAGGCTTGCGCATCTCCCCGGTACACAGGTCGACCACTCCAGCCGGCGTGCACAGTTCGTACGGTTCGCCGTCCAGGACGTCGGTCTCCAGGGCGAGTTCCGGGGATGCCTTGGCCTGGGCAAGCATGGCGTTGATGCCCGGTGTGGACATGCTCCGCTTGCGATGCGCAGCCAAGTCACGGTCATTGAAGCGACCATGAGCGTCGGAGGTGGGCATCTGCTCGGCCATGTCCCCGGCTGCCCAGATCGCGGCCTTCTCTCCACCGGAACGGCGCCAGTGGTACTCGTCCCACTGGTACCAGCCCAGTCCCTCGACATGCCGAAAGCAGTCCGCGTACAGCAACGCGAAGAGCTTCGCGTTACCCCGGTCGGTGAGCAGGGCCGGAAGCAGCCCCGTCTCCGGGGCTCTATTCACGGACGGGCGCGGGTCCATGCCCTGCTGCGCTGCGCCATGCTGCGCCGGCTGGCGGTGCAGGCGTGAGCCCTGGAGGTCGAGGATCTGCTGGGCGGCGGCACTTGCGTCGAAACGAAAGCCGTCGGCGCTGCTCATGCGTGTCCTTATCAGATGGAACGGTTGGCCGGTCCTGGCGGACGGAGCGCACTACGAGCCATCCTGCGGCGGGACCGTTAAGCGGGCTGTGGCCTCGATGACCAGGCGGCTCCTGCACTCACCCCAGAACCGCGCGAGGGCGTGCTGGCGCCAGGCACGTTGGGCAGGAGTCCGCAGAGATGGCACTCCTTCCGCACGGTGCGCTGTGTCGCCGGTTGGTGCACGAGGTCGACCTGGGCACGGAGGAAGCGGGCATCGAGTGACATCTAGCTGGCTGTCCCAACGATCCTTCCTCCTGGTGCGGTGGGCCGCAGCGGGAACACGGAGTTCTCATCCCTGTGCAGCACACAACAGTCCTCGCTGGAAGGGTTGGGCGGTTTGCTGGCACGCCCGGGGAAACGCTGTTCACAGCGCGACTCTCCTCCCCCGGAGGGACGTAAGGGACTGGCTCTTCCTAATGATTTTCCCGAGCCTAACCAGACCGTAAGCGAAAACGGAAGCACGGTCGGAGTCGAACGCTCCTGGGCTTGACCTCCGATGCCCAGTCCCTCGTGAATACACAGGCCGCAGGAGCATGCGGCTCAGTACAGGGACTGGAGAGACTCAACTTCCCACTTATACCTTAATCAGGGGAATCCTCAGTATCGCACGCGCCCATACGCACACACCTGCGGCGGCACAGGACAGGAAAATCCGGTCCCCTCAGTCACCGCCACGCATCTCAGCGAAGCTCTGAACTGCGCATTCATGGCCTTCCGGCGAGAGGGACCGAACAGGGCCCTGACCCTCTCCACTCACACAACGTATCTCCCTCCCACGCGCACCCGTCACCGCGCCCGGCACTCTTCCTTGCGCCACCGGATGGCTCTGGATGGCTCCAGCCCCCCTCTCCCTGACCTTTAGCGCTCACCGATCCCAGACTTAAGTAGGCACGCTGCCCGACGGAAGATGCCATCTGATGAGTGGATCAGCACGTCATGCTTTCCCCTACCGGACCGCACGGCGAAAGATCTGTGCACCCTGGCCCGGCTCCGCCTTTTCGTTGATGCGGGATATAGACGATGGACTTAGGCCCAAGCCAAGTACAGGCGTGAGCATTGCAAGGGAACGCAGCCTGGCCATGGAAACGAAATGGATGACCAATCCGACGATCGAGGTTACTGGTCTCAGACGTACAGGAAGTACTGGCCCTCATTGGTCTCCCTTTCAGGCCTGGCTGGCCCGCCCGGCGAATGGTGGGTCGTACGCGGTCTGTGGGGGTGCCGGTTGCGTGTGGGGCTGTGGAGGACCCGTGGGTTACCGTACGGGATAGCCGTTCGATCTGGGGGTATGCGCAGGTCGAGGCAGTGCCACCCGGGTCGTTGCCCGGTTGGCCGCCGACTGGCGTGGTGAACTTCCCGGGGGCACATCGGCATCATGGACGCGCAGGCCCTTGGCGATACCCCGGCGCTGATGCCGGCCGACGGGTGCGCGCGCTGGCATCGAGCCCGGCCGCTGTGAGGGCTGACACGCCGTCCACGTTCGATGCCGTCGGTCAGGACATGACGCTGGCTGCCTGGCCGGGTGCGTGAGCCTCGCCGAGCCGCCAGCACATGGCTGGAGTCGATCACCGGCCGCGTTCAGTCCAGCTTGCTGGCAGCCCGCAACGGCGTCAGCAGCAGCCCATGCAGCCGGTCCCACACCCCGGCCTCATTTCACCAGGCCAGCCGCCGTCAGCACGTCGTGCCCGACCCGAGGCCCAACTCCTGCGGCAGGTACTCCCACTGGATACCGGTATGCAGGACGAACAAGATCCCGCACAACGCCTGCCGGTCCGGCACCCGTGGGTGCCCGCCTCCACCTTCGGCCCCGATTCCGGCACCAACAGCCCTACCAGCGACCACAGTTCATCCGACACGACCCACGGCCGCGGCTCCCGTCTAAGAGATCATCTCAATTGGCGGATTGGGTAGTCTGTCGGTGTGCTGATGGTGGAGCGTCTGGTGCCGGACGGGTTGTGGGAGTTGTTCCAGCGGGTGGTTCCGGAGGCGCCGACGCGTCCGCAAGGTGGCGGGCGGCGTCGGTATGGCGATCGCGAGGTGCTGGCGGCGATCGTCTTCGTGGCGACGACGGGCTGCACGTGGTCGCAGGTCCCGCCGGTGTTCGGGCCTTCCGGGGCGACGGCGCATCGCCGTTTCATGGAGTGGAGCCGGCTGCGGGTGTGGGCGAAGCTGCACCGCCTGGTGCTGGACGAGCTCGGGTCCCGGGGCGAGCTGGACTGGTCGCGCTGTGCGATCGACTCGGTGAACATGCGGGCGCTGGAAAAGGGGACCTGACAGGTCCGAATCCTGTGGATCGGGGCAAGTCCGGGTCGAAGATCCACTTGATCACCGAGCGGACCGGGTTACCGATTTCCGTCGGTATCTCAGGCGCGAACCTGCACGACAGCCAGGCACTCGAGCCGATGGTGCGGGGCATACCGCCCATCCGCTCACGCCGCGGCCCCCGCCGCCGACGGCCTGCCAAGCTCCATGCTGACAAGGCCCACGACAACCGCCACCTGAGGCAATGGCTCCGATCCCGGCACATCACACCCCGCATCGCCCGCCAGGACATTGAGTCCTCCGAGCGGCTTGGACGCCACCGCTGGACCATTGAACGCACCATGGCCTGGCTTGCCGGCTGCCGTCGCCTCCACCGCCGCTACGAACGCAAAGCCATCCACTTCCTCGCCTTCGCCAGCATCGCCAGCACCCTCATCTGCTACCGCAGACTCACCAAATGAGATGATCTCTAATACTGCAACGGTGCTTGCCGTGACTGGTGGGCAGGTTTGTCGTTGGTCTGGTTATGGGTGGGGACCTTGGTGATGTCAGGTTGTGGGCCGGGGAACTGAGCACGGTGCACGAGCGGTTCGTGCACCGGTTCAGCCGGGAGGAGCCGCGGCAGTCGGCGCTGGCCTACATGCGGGGACTGATTGCTCCGCTGGAGCGGAAGAACGGCTGGACGCTCGCGGAAGAAGCCGGACACACGGGCCCTGACCGTATCCACCGGCTGCTGAACCGGATCGAATGGAACGCCGACGAGGTCCTGGACGACGTGCGCGGCTACGTCGTGGAACGCCTCGGAGACCAGGATGCCGTCCTGATCATCGACGACACAGGTTTCCTCAAGAAGGGCGTCCGCTCGGCCGGTGTCCAACGCCAGTACTCCGGCACCGCCGGACGCACGGAGAACAGCCAGATCGGTGTGTTCCTCGCCTACGCCACCAGCCGCGGACGCACCCTGATCGACCGCCGCTTGTATCTGCCCGCGTCATGGACCGACGACCGGGAAAGGTGCCGGCAGGCCGGCATCGACGACAGCGTTGCCTTCGAGACGAAGGTGGCCATGGCCCGGGCAATGGTCCGCCGGGCGGTCACCGACAGGATCCCGTTCGGGTGGGTGACGGCGGATGCCGCCTACGGCTACAGCAAGGGCTGGCGCTTCGAGCTGGAACAGGCCGATGTCTTCCATGTCATGGCCACCACCCGCCACGACACCGTCGTCACCCGCTGGTCCATCGACCATCCCGTCCACGACCTGTTCCCGGGCCTGCCACGGCAGAAATGGAAACGCCGCTCGTGCGGCCAGGGCGCCCACGGACAGAGGGTTTATGACTGGGCCCGCGTCGAGGTTCGGCCTTGGCATCGCGAAGACCGCCGGCACTGGGTCATCGCCCGCCGCAGCGTCCGCAGGCCCGAGGAGATCTCCTACTACATCGCCTACTGCCCTGCCGACACCACTTTGGACGAACTGATCCGTGTCGCGGGCAGCCGGTGGGCGGTTGAGGAATGCTTCCAGAGCGCGAAGCAGGAGTGCGGCCTGGACGACTACCAGGTCCGACGTTACGACGGCTGGCACCGCCACATGACCCTGGCCATGGCCGCCCACGCCTGCCTCACCGTCCTGCGGGCCCGCGAACTCGACACGGACAAAGCAGAAACGGATCCTCCCAGCTCATCCACCTCAGCCTTCCCGAGATCAGACGCCTGATCACCCGCCTCAACCACCGCCAGCCACCGCCTCTCGACCACGTTCTGCACTGGTCGACCTGGCGACGCCGACGCCAGCATCAGGCCCGCACCAGTCACTACAAACGACGCGGACACAGCCCATGACATCTGCCCACCAGTCACGGCAAGCACCGTTGCAGTACTAAGGGCTCGCAGAGAATCAACGTGTTGCTTCCGGTGATGCGGCTCGTTGACGTGATATGGGCATATCGCAGGAGATTCGAGATCAACTGGCCGCGAAGTTCGAGGTGTTGTTCCCGCACCTGGACGAGCGGCAGCAGCGTCTGCTGATGGGAGCCGAGGCCCGGGTGCTGGGGCATGGCGGGATCCGGGCCGTCGCTCGGGCAGCCGGGGTCAGCGAGGCAACAGTTCGCAAGGGTGCGGACGAGTTGGAGGCGGGAGAAGAGCCTCTGGGGCGAGTCCGTCGGCCAGGCGGCGGACGGAAGAAGGCCGCCGACCTGATGTGGGACTGCGGCCCGCGCTGCTGGCCCTGGTCGAGCCGGACATGCGCGGGGATCCGATGTCGCCGTTGCGGTGGACGACCAAGTCGACTCGGAACCTGGCCAGCGAGCTGACGCGTCAGGGGCACAAGGTCAGCGCCGACACGGTTGGTGACCTGCTGCGGGAGGCGGGCTTCAGTCTGCAAGCCAACGCCAAGACCATCGAGGGCAAACAGCACCCGGACCGGGATGCCCAGTTCCGGTACATCAACGACCAGGCCAAGGAGCACATCAGCGCCGGAGATCCGGTGATTAGCGTGGACAGCAAGAAGAAGGAGCTGGTCGGCCAGTACAAGAACGCCGGGCGCCAGTGGCAACCGGTGGGCGAGCCGGTCACCGTCAAGACGCATGACTTCCTCGACCGAGAGGGGCTCGGCAAGGCGATCCCGTACGGGATCTACGACATTGCGGCGAACACCGGCTGGGTCAACATCGGCACCGACCACGACACTGCCGCGTTCGCAGTGGAGTCCATCCGCCGCTGGTGGCAGGCCCGCGGCCGGCATGACTACCCACACGCCGCACGGCTGATGATCACTGCGGACGCGGGCGGCTCCAACGGCTATCGCACCCGCGCCTGGAAGAGCGAACTCGCCGCCCTGGCCACCGAGACCGGTATGGACATCACGGTGTGTCACCTACCTCCGGGCACATCGAAGTGGAACCGGATCGAGCACCGGCTGTTCTCCCACATCTCCATGAACTGGCGTGGCAGGCCCCTGACCAGCCACGAAGTCATCGTCAACAGCATCGTGGCGACCACCACCCGCACCGGGCTGACAGTCGAAGCCGAACTCGACACCCGCCCCTACGACACCGGTGTGAAGGTCACCGACGCAGAGATCGACGGCTTGGCCATGGCCCGGCACCGCTTCCACGGCGACTGGAACTACACGCTCCGCCCCGCCGGGCACCGGGAAGGCCATGGGACGGAAACCGACAGCAGCACCGCGACGACCCCACAGCCGACCGAGCCGTTGCACCGCATGGACGCCCTCTTCCTGCGCGACCCGGAACTGACCGGCATGGCCGTTCCCCAACTGAACGCTCTGATCACCACGTTGACCCCGGGGCTGGCGCAAGAACGCGAACGAACTCGCCACGAGCGCCGGGGCGGCGAGCGCAGGCGACTCCGCGGCGCGGGCGCCAAGGACAAGCTCTCCGACGAAGACCGGATCCTGGCCACCGTGCTCTGCCTGCGCAAGATCGGAACCCATGACCTGCTCGCCCAGCTCTTCGGCGTCACCGGAAGCACGCTCACACGGGCCGTCCAAGAAGTACGACCGCTCCTGGCCGAGCACGATCACCCGATCCCGTCCTCAACCGTCAGGTTCCGCACCCCGACAGACGTGGCCGCCCACCTCGACAGATACAGCAGCCACCCGCCGAAGAAGATTAAACCCGCATGTTGATTCTCTGCGAGCCCTAAGACTTGTCCCGTTACTGCTGGTCACGAGTGAGATGATCTTGTGGTGTCTGGTGTGATCACGGCGTCGGAGCCGTCCTGGATGGCCCCGTTCACCGGGCTGAGCCCGCGCTGCTTCGGGAAGCTGGTGACCGTGCTGCGGCGCGAGGGTGCGGACGCGGTTCGCAAGGGTCAGCCCTGGAGCCCTCCGCTGGAGGACCGGGCATTGCTGGTCGCGACGTACTGGCGCACAAACTTGACGATGCGCCAGCTCGCACCGCTCTTCGGAGACTCGAAGTCCGCGGCGGACCGCATCATCGACCACCACAGCCCTTACCCACGCACGAAACAACGAGCCGACAAGCGCACCGTCACACCATCCACGACTCCTGTTAGAGGTCCTAACAAAGGCGTTGGACGTGGCGGTGGGTGATGAGGCAGGTGGCGAGTCCGAGGAAGGCTTCGTGGATGTCGTCGCGTCGTTCCCAGCGGATGCGTAGTCGGCGGAAGCCGTGGAGCCAGGCGATGGTCCGTTCCACAACCCACCGGTGGACTCCGAGGCCGGATCCGTGCGGGACGCCGCGGCGGGCGATCACCGGTTTGACCCCCATTGCCCAGACGAGACGGCGGTATTTGTCGTGGTCGTAGCCGCGGTCGCCGAGCAGGCTGTCGGGGCGGTTGCGTGGCCGTCCGACGAGGCCGGCAACAGACGGGATCTTCTTCAGCAGGGGTATCAGCTGGGTGATGTCGTTGCGGTTGCCGCCGGTCAGCGAGACGGCAAGTGGGATGCCCTGGCCGTCGACGATGAGGTGGTGTTTGCTGCCCGGACGTGCTCGGTCGACCGGGCTGGGACCGCTTTTGGGCCCCGTCGAGCTGCCCTGATGTGGGAGGAGTCGATCACCGCCCTCGACCAGTCCAGCTTCTTCGCGACCCGCAGCTTCTTCAGCAGCACCAAGTGCAGTTGGTCCCAGACGCCGGCATCGTTCCACGCTGCCAGGCGCCGCCAGCAGGTCATACCGGATCCGAACCCCAGCTCCTGCGGCAGGTATTCCCACTGGATCCCGGTATGCAGCACGAACAGGATCCCGCAGAGTGCCTGCCGGTCCGGTACCCGGGGGCGTCCCTCCACCTGTTTCGGCGCCGGATCCGGAAGCAACGGCTCGATGAGCGACCATAGTTCATCCGACACGATCCATGGCCGCGACTGACGTTTCCCCACGGCCAGACCAACGACCATCCGAACCAAAAGTCACATGATCAACAACTTCTGTTAGGGCCTCTTAGCTTCGCTTTTATCCCTGCGCCGTGGGCCTGCATGGTTGGTTGGGTGATGTGTGGGACATGGAACGGCCATCGCGGGACTCTCCAGGTAGGTGAAGACCAGGGGAGGACGCGATGGCCGTCGCTGTCAGTGTGCTCGGGCCCGGGATGTCCCGCCAGGGGCAAGCCAACCTGATGCGCTTTCGTAGGAGTTGGTATGCCTGTCTGGTCCGGCGCGCGGATGCGTTGTTTGAGCTGACGGACGCTCTACTGGCGGCCGGGCCGGTCGTCTCGCTGCCGTATCTGTCGCTGGACGGGCTGCACCGACGTGGTCACGGCAGCACCTACGCCGCCTTGGCCCAGGGCCGAGTGGATCCCGAAGCGGCACGTGAGTTGCTGGCCGACTCGCTGCCTGGTGTGTCGTGTCCGGTGTTCGCGGTGGATGTGAGTGTGTGGGTCCGCAGTGATGCCGAGTGCTCGCCCGGCCGCGGTTACTACTACCACCCCTCCAGGCACTCGGCGGGCCAGCCGATCGTGGCAGGCTGGGCCTATTCCTGGCTGGCCGGCCTGGAGCTGAGCACGAACTCGTGGAGCGCTCCGGTCGATGCCCGGCGCCTGCTCCCGGGCGAGAACCCCAGCACCATCGCCGCCCGCCAGATCCGCGGCCTGCTGCAACGGCGTCCCGAACTGGGCGCTCGGAGCCCGCTGTTCGTCTTCGATGGCGGGTACGACTCCGTCCGCCTCGCGCTCGACCTCACCGGCAGTCCGGCTCAGATCCTGGTCCGGGTCCGCTCCGACCGGTGCTTCTACGCCGACCCGCCACCCCGCAGGACGACGGTCGCGGGGCGGCCGCGGCGCCACGGCGCGAAGTTCACCTGTGCCGATCCCGCCACCTGGCCGACCCCGGACTCCGTCCACTCATGTGCGGACGAGCAGTACGGCGTGGTCACCGTGCAGCTCTGGCACCGCCTGCACGCCAAGACCCAGCAGCATGACGGGCATGGCAGCCGTGGCCCTCGCCCTGTCGTCCCGGGCACCGTGGTCCGCCTCAGCGTCGACCGGCTGCCCGGCCGGGCCAGGGCACCGAAGACGTTGTGGCTGTGGTGGGCGGGACCCTCCGGCCAGGTTCCCGATCCGGATTTGCTCTGGCGGGCCTATACCCGCCGCTTCGACATCGAGCACACCTTCCGCTTCGCCCGCCAGACACTGAACTGGACCCTGCCCCGCCCGCGCACCCCGGAACAGGCCGACCGATGGACCTGGATCGTGCTCGTCGCCTACACCCAACTCCGCCTCGCCCGCCCCCTGGTCACCGACCACCGCCTGCCCTGGGAGAAACCACTGCCATCAAATCGGCTCACACCTGGCCGGGTCCGTCGACGATTTCGTCATGTTCAGGCAGCAGTGGGAACACTGACCAACCCACCACAACCCTGCGGACGTTCCACCGGCCGACCACCAGGCAGCCGACGAGGCCCCGCACCCCGCCATCCAGCAGTCAAAACAACCGCATGACCTACGATCCACCACTCTCAGGGATAAAAGCGAAGCTTAGTGAACCGTTCCGGGTTCGGTAGGGACTCGATCATTTGAGAGGATCGAGTCATGGCACGCCCTTCCCCTTACCCCCTTGAACTGCGCAAACGAGCGGTCCGCATGGTCGCCGAAGTACGGCCTGAGTACGACACCGAGTGGTCCGCGATGAAGGCGGTCGCCGCCAAGCTGGGGATCGGGACAACCGAGACGCTGCGCAAATGGGTCCGCCAGGACCAGATCGACAACGGTGCCCGACCGGGGACGACGACGGAGGAGTCCGCGCAGGTCAAGGCGATGAAGAAGGAGATTGCCGAGCTGAAGCGGGCGAACGAGATCTTGAAGGCCGCGGCGAGTTTCTTCGCGGCCGAGCTCGACCGGCCACTGACACGCTCGTAGCGTTCATCGACGAGTACCGGGACCGCTTCGGCGGTGTCGAGCCGATCTGCCGCGTGCTCACCCAGCACGGCTGCAAGATCGCCCCTGCCACCTACTACGCAGCCAGGAAACGCCGGTTGGCGCCCTCGCCGCAGTCCGTGCGGGACGAGGAACTCAAGAAACAGATCAAGGAAGTCTACGAGGCCAACTACCGCGTCTATGGCACGAGGAAGGTCTGGAGACAGCTCAACCGCCAGGGCCGGCAAGTGGCCCGCTGCACCGTCGAGCGCCTGATGCGTGAGATCGGCATCGCCGGCGCTGTCCGCGGCAAGAAAGTGATCACCACGATGCCCGACCCGGCCGCCGCGAGGGCCCCGGACCGCCTGGACCGCGAGTTCGTCGCTCCCGCGCCGAACCGCACCTGGGTCGCCGACTTCACACATATAGCTGCCTGGGCGGGCATCGTCTACGTCGCGTTCGTCGTGGACACCTTCTCGCGCCGCATCGTCGGCTGGTCCGCGTCGCTGTCGAAACAGACCCAACTCGTCCTGGACGCTCTGGACATGGGGCTGTGGCAGCGTGACCGGGACGGATACCCGCCCATTCCAGGTGAGTTGGTGCATCACTCCGATGCCGGGTCCCAATACACGTCATTTCGCCTTGCCGAACACCTGGACGCGGCCCGAATCGCGGCCTCGATCGGCTCGGTCGGCGACGCCTATGACAACGCGCTCATGGAGTCGACGATCGGCCTGTTCAAGACCGAAGTCATCAAACCGCAGCGGCCATGGAAGACGCTCTCGCATGTCGAGCTCGCCACCGCCGAGTGGGTCGACTGGTACAACCACCGTCGACTCCACGGTGAGATAGGGCACATACCGCCCGTCGAATACGAAGCCAACTACTACCGAGCAACCACGAAACCCCAGGTCACAGTCAACATCTGAGATCTCTACCAAACCCGGAACGGTTCATAGCGACTTTTAGCGATCACGGCCGTGCCTTGCGCCACCGAAACGATGAATTCCCGAAGCCGCTCGATGTACCACCGCATGTTGCTGTACGCGATGTCGGTGTCCGGATAGCGGCTCGCGAGGTGCAAGCCTTCGTGGAGCCTGTTCATCCACACGCACACCTGGTCGCCATACGAAACCCGCAACAGCCCGCGCGCCCTCATGCCCTGCCACCGCTCCGACCCCGGAATGCCACGCGTGTCGACGAGCGACACGATCGAGTACAGGTCCGGAGACGTGGGACGAAAGTCGGAGCCCAGCAGCCCGAGCACGCGGGCGATGGGCATCCGGGACAGTGGCCGGTTCTCCCGCAGTGCGGCGCGGACCATCGTGAGTGCACTGTCGAAATCAGGGGCCTGCGCCACGGGAATCTCGATCGGCGCGCCACCGACGTACCAGCCCACCGAGTCCGACCACTGGGACTTCACCCTGGTGTGCAACGGCACGACGGTGCGGAACACCTGCTGCCCACCGATCTCGTGGGCAATGATGCCGGTGGCGGCGAGGACACCGATCAGACTCCCCCCGAAAGGGCGACAGTGTGCCTCGAAGGCTGCTGCGTCCGTGTCGTCCACGAGCATCTCGGACATGAGTCTCTGGGTGGGCATCGGTCCGTCGGGGGCAAGGCCGAGGTCGATGGGGAAGCTCGGCAGCTTCCCGTCGCACTGGGCGATGAACTCCCGCCAGCGAGCGACGATCGCGTGAGTGTCGTCGATCTGGTCTGCGTCCGTGCGCTCGGTCGCACAGAAGTCCACGTAGCTGGCGGCCGGGGGCGCTTCCACAGCGCGGCCTTCCAGTCCGGCCGCGTAGAGATCGTGGATCTCGCCGGGGATGTGCTGGATCGAGTATGAGTCGACGTTGCTGTGGTCGAACGCCATGCAGACGCTTGTGCTGTCTCCTCTGACGACCGCTGTGAAGATAAAGTTCGGCCAGGTCAGCGCATCCGCCGCAACATCGAAACGGTCCTGTAGGTACCGGCTCAGCGTCCCGGTGTCGCAGAAGTCGCCGATGGCCTCGCGGTGCAGCACTACGGCGTCGGCGTCCAGCGTGAAGCGCCGCATTTCCTCGCCAATCCACCGGAAGCCGCTACGCAGCGTCTCGTGCCGAAGCGCCCAGGCCCGCAATACGTCTTGAAGGACGTCGAGATCGATCCGCCCTGGGATGTCGAACACTGTGCCGAGCCAGGTCGGTACGAACAAGCCCTCCTGGCGTACCGATCGCGTCGTTCGAACGTGGGACTCCTGAAGGTACGAGGGTGGGCGAGAGTCGTCCGGTGAAGCCAATGCTGCCTCAACGGTTGTCGGGTGCAGTGTCCATTCCACGAGGCGTCCGGGCCTGATCTCGCAACGCTGGAGGTCGGTGATTCGCAAGGCGGCTCTCCCTTCACGGCATCGCTCGATGCCCACACCAGCAAACGAAGGATTGCTCCGAAAGAGACGCTGGAGTTCGCCCAGGGGCTGCGACTCACGGCAGGACACCCCATCTCCTTGGGGTGCGGCCTCGAGTTGATGCCGTGCGCTCGGCCAAGCCGGGAGCACGCCACCCCGAGGCCGGGTGTCGCGGCAAGCGGGAGGACCGCCGTTATCTGGAGCTCCGCGCTCACCAGAAGCCCGGCAAGAACACCCCCACGAGGACCTCCGTCCGCTCCCGCCTGCTGATCAAATCCTGGCCACTTCGCCCCATGGGCCTCCCGCTCGGTAGTATCGGCGCCGTGTTGGTGATCTGCAGGTTCACCGACTGTCCGTCGCTGGCGGGATGCGCATCGCCGCCCCGGGTGCATGTTTGGCAACGTTGATCAGTGCTTCTTGTGCCAGGCGGTGAACCGCCCCTATAGGCCGTGCCGAGAGCAGTGGGATCACCTGTCACTTTCAGTGTTACCGGGACGCCCCATGAGCGCGGGCACGTCCTCTCAGGTGGGCTGAGGGTGTCCTGAGGTTGCCGCACGCTGTCCGTTGTGAGGAGTCCGGCCCGTCGTACCGAGTGGGTGCGGATCCTGGATCCGCACCCAACCGAATTCACCCATAAACTCGCTGCCCGGTTTCTGAATGGTGATCACTTCAGCGGCGGCCCCACTCGGCATGCCGACGCTCATCAATCAGTGCACGAGCGCCGGCCCACAGCATGGCGTGGCTCACACCGTGAGCCACGCCATCGTGCATCACTCACGCGATGCGAGCCTTTCCTCCCAGCGAGCATCCTCATCGAGGTACTTCCTCTCGTCGCACTCCCGGAGAGCTCCTCGCTCGCACGTACTCGCGATCAAACCTGACACTGAGCGGCGTACAGGCCGAACCCATGGGGGGCAACCCACACAAGAGGAGGCCGGGCGATCCACAGTTCCGGCACGGCGGGGAAGCAACTCACAAGACCCGCAGCGACGCAGGAAATCACCACGGCGAGCAGCAAGCGGCAAGCCGCACCAGAAGAGCACGGCGCTGATGGTGAGCGCCACATCCCACCCTTTGAAATCCGCAACCGGCAGACATAGGTCAGCATCTCCTCCAATCGCTCTCCATCAGTCAGCGGACACGGCCGTACAGGTTGGGGTTGTACGAGCTGAAGGAGGAGACCCGGACCTTCTTGCCGGGTCGGGGGGCTTCCAGGTACTGATCGTTGCCGAGGTAGATGGCGACGTGATGGATGCTCTGGGCTGAACCGTCGCTGGACCAGAACACCAGGTCGCCTCGGCGCAACTCGCCGCGGGAGATCGAGGTGGTGGCCCGGTACTGGTCGTTCGCGACCCTGGGCAAGGAGACGCCGGCACGCCGGTATGCGGCCTGGACCAGGCCTGAGCAGTCCCAGCCGTCCGGCCCGTTGCCACCCCAGACGTACGGGTCGCCAAGCTGGGACATGGCAAAAGAGATGGCAGCCTCGGTGCCGTAGCGCAGCGGGGTTCCGGCAGCGCGTGAAGCACCGGCCCCTCTCGAGTCGGTCCCCCGCGTTTGACGCTCGTACTTGTCCTTGTGACTGGTCCACCACCACTGGCCGTCGCGCTGATACCAGTAGACGCCGTCGATGGCATCCCAGCCTCGCTTACCACGGAAGACAGGCTCACTGCCGGGGCGCGCGGCCGGCGGCGACGGGGTTGCCGCGCGCGCGTCGGGGCTCTGGCCCGTGTGAGCACGGTATTTGTCGTAGTGGGAGGTCCAGCGCCACCAACCGGTCGCGTCCTGGTACCAGTACTTGGAGCCGTCCCAGCCCGCGTGCTTGGGTATTGGCTCCGCGGACGCGGCACCCGAGCCCACGCCCACCAACACCGCCGCCCCCACCGCTGCTGCCAGAGCCCCCCGCACGCTCAGCCCGGAACGAGCCGCGCCAGGATGGACGGGGGTGCTCGTGCACTCGGCGCATCCGCAGTCGTCCGGAACCACTTCAGCGAACCCCGGGCTCTGGAAACCAGCGCTCTTCATAAGAGTTGCTCCCTGTTGTGAGACGGTCATCGTGAAGGTCTTCTATGTGCCCGGTGTCGGGCCGCTGTGCCCTGTATAGAAGGCCACGGTCAGGTCCTTGACGAGAGCTTTTCGTTCGTAGTCGTCCAGCCCCACCAGGCCGCGTTCCGTCAGCCGGGTGACGGTCTCGTCGACCGCGTCCAGAACGGAGGCGAGCACCGTGTCGCGGTGCCGTGCGTCGATGGCCGCGATCTGCCTGCGCCTCATCGCCTCGGCGACGTCGGGCGCGTACTCGATCCGTATGGGTTGGACCGAGAAGACCTCAAGGCCGATCGCCCTGCATTCCTTGGCCAGTAGTTGGCTGAGCATGTCGCCGACGGCGTCGGCCTGGCGAAGGCTCGCCGTTCCCCGACCCGTCTCGTGGAAGGAGTCGGCGGGGAAACGGGAGACGACTCGCGCGGTCACCGCCTCGATCTGCTCACGCAGATAGGTCCCATGGTCGTCCACGGCGAAGACGGCCCGGGCGGTGTCCTTGACCCGCCACACCACTATCACGACCACACGCAGCAGCGATCCTTCCACGTCCGCCACCGCGAGCGGCTCGCTGCGCCAATGCCGCAGCCGCACATCCACAGCGCGGCGCCTCAGCAGCGGGCTGATCCACAGCAACCCGCTTCTGCGCACGGTTCCCCGGTAGCGTCCGAGCCTGCTCAGGACCAAGGCATGTCCTGTCCGGCCCCGTTGCAGGCCTGCCATACCGTAGAGGCCGAACAGTGCGCACGCGACCATCGAGACCCAATACCCCGTCATGTCGTCAACGTGAGATCGCTGGGGAAGCCCCAGAGCACGGGCGAAGTCGGAGGGCACGTGTCCGCTGAGCCACATCAGCCACCCTATGCCCGCGACGGCAACCGCACCGGCACACGCGCCCCATGCTGCTGCGGTGGCGCGGCCGCTGTGTTCCGCCACGGCCTGGTCCAACAGGCGCGGCACAGCTCTGATCGCTGTGCTCCCGGGCACGGCAGGGACGGGGTGTGACGCTTCCAGAGCCGGCCGATCGTGCAGTGAGCGGCCGATGATGGGGCGGGCGGGCACATTCTTCTGCGGCTTCATCGGATATTATTTGTCTCTCTATTCCCCTGCCCATGAGGCACGGATATCCCGGGCTCCGGAAGCCGATGGCGTCCAACACGTCGTCCGCAGCATCTTCCTGACGTCACGTCAGTGCAAATTGCGCGGATTCGATTCTCTCGCACCTCGAACGGGGACGTCTATTGACTAAAGTACTGTCAGCGCAAGACCTTTGGTGCTGGTGCGGCTAATGGCTGTCGATACGTGGGGGTCGCCCGGTGAATTGCTCTGCCCCAGAGCCTGGGCCGCGACCGAGCGTTTCGTCCGGGGAACCGGCGGCCCCAGCTCAGGCGGTGGCGCTCCGGACTTGTACACCGGCGCGACCGCACAGCCAGTGCGACAGTCACCACGACAACGGGGATAAAACGGCGGGGCCCGGGGCCTATTGCCACACCACCTCACCGATGTCCCGGGAGGCTGCCCCACAGCGGCGGCCAGACCGTCAGGACAGGGACGGTCACCAGTAGGGGCTACCAGGCGGCGAGAGTGAGTCTGCTGCATATCGGTGCCCGGCGAGAGGCTCGGGTGGAACTGTCGTGTTTCCGGGACGAGTTCTACCCCTGTCTGACCGCACGTTCGGACGTATCGTTCAAGCTGGGCGAATGCGGTTCTGTGCCGGGCCGGCCCGGGTCAAGTCGGTGGCCGAGCTGTCGATGGCGGGCGAACACCGCTGCGGCCATGGGTTCTACCCCGCTCTGGCCCATGGATGTTATCGACATCGCGGCCGACTGAGGCGGGCAGTTGCGCCGCTTGTCGAGCCGGCTGCCGAAGGCCAGTGACCGCCCGCCGTGGCGGCCGCGTCGGAGCCGGTTGTGGAGCTGGTCAGCCCGCTCGGGGATGGTGTGGCTGCGGCCATGCCGCCACAGCGAGGTGCGGGCTCGTCCCGTTCATGGTTGACCTTCGAACAGGTAGTAGCAGCTGATGACAGACGTGATCGTCTCGGCTGAGGCCGTCGGGGCCGTGCAATCCGCTGGGTTGGAGGCTGGTGCGCTGGACGATCAGTTGATCGGCTGGCTCGTGGACCAGGCGAAGGCCGACGGGATCGAAACTGGCCGGGCAGGGCGGGTGGGGGCAGCAACTGACGCACAGAATTATTGAGTCCCTCGAAGGCGAGATCACCGACCATGTCCGCGATGAGAAGGGCCCGTGCGACCGCCGGCAGCAACGCCCACAACAAGACCCGCTCGCAGACCGTGGTGCCCGAGCTCGGGCCGGTTGTACTCGACGTGCCTCGGCAAGGTGAGGGCAGCTGCGAACCGCAGGTCGCCAGAGAGCGGCGGCGCCGTCTGACCGCTGCGGACGAGAGGGGGCTGTTGCTGTGCGCCCACGGTCTCACTCACGGGGAGACCTCCGCCCACCTGCGGGAGGTCTGCGGCACCGAGGTCTCCGAGACGACCATCTCCACGGTCACCGGTGAGGGTGATCGACGGCATGAACGAGTAGCAGAGCCCGCTCCCTCCGGTCCTCGCCATCATGTTCATCGACTGTGTGCATGCGAAGCTGAGGAGTGGGCAAGTCCGACGGATTGGCCAATCCACGTCCTGTTGGCGGTCACGGCCGACGGCACCCGCACCATGCTCGGGCTGTGGGCCGGCAACGGCGATGCGGGCACCAAGCACTGCCCCAGGTCCCCATCGAGGTCAAGAACGGGGGCGTTGACAATGTCCGCATCCTCCTTTGCGATGCCCTGAAGGGCCTTTCGGACGCGATCGGGTCGGTATGGCCCCAGGCCATGACCCCAACGTGGTACCCCACCTGATGCGGACATCGTTCCGTCATGCGACCCGCAGGACTGGGCCAAGATCTCGAGGGCGCTCAAGCGCGTCTACACCGTGCCACCCCATGATGCCCCGAAGGGGCGGTCTCTGGAGTCTGCAACACCTGGGGCAAGAAGCATCCGGCGATCGTGAGGTTGTGGGGGGGGAACGCCCGAGCCGAGTACGTGCTCCTTCTTCAACTCGACACCCGAATAACAGGTTGATGCACCATGAACGCCATCGAGTCGGTGAAGTCACGGATCCACATGGCCGTCCGCTCTCAGGGGCGTTCCCGAACGAGCAGGCAGCGACCGAGTGCGTCTACATGGCCTTCGCAAGCCTCGATCCCCCCGGTCAAACCCTCACTTAGTGTCGCATCCAATTCGCCCTGATCAGCTCCTTCGTCCATGCCCCGACTGCGCAGTGACAGACGGGAGGCAGCGGCACGTCCCCACGGGCGCGTGTCTGGCAGACCCATCGCCCCGTCGCGAACACCTGGAGTGGACTGGGGCCTGGGTAGAGGGCTAGGGAGCATGACGCGGACGGCGAGCTGGCTGTCCTCTACCCCGCCGCCCCAGTGATCCGTCCCTGCTCACGACGTTTCTGCCTAGGGCGAGTTATGGCGCTGAGGTGAACGTACCACCGCTCATGTTCGCGCCTCGGGTCGTGAGTCTCCGCGGCGAGCTCGGCGTCAGCTTCGGGGAGACTGCCAGCGCCCAACATGATGACCTCATTACCGCGCGAGCAGCTTGGGTTGGGAGCAACCCCACGGGCCTCGACTGCCTACCTGGCGGGTATGGCACACCCTCACCTCCCTGGCTGAAAGCCGGAGGTCATGCCCTACTTCATCGACGCGGCCGTGTTGGTACTCCAGCACCCCAGCCACCACATTGAGGTCCCATTGCAGCCTCTGGCGGGCCGGTCCCCGCGCCCTCACCGGTCACCGCGCCACATGTGCCTGGTCCCTGGAAGAGGCCAGTGTGGCATTCGCCGCTGGCGCCAACGGCCAGCATGTCAAGCTCTGTTCACTACCAGGAACACCTGTCAAGCGCGGGCCACTGGCTACCCCGGAATCGCCGCGCTTCACCTCGGTCGCCCGCAGCAGGCAATCGCGTATTTCGACCCTTTCCTCACTACCTCTCCCTTCACGCGGGCTCCTTGGCAGGCCACGGAATGCTCCATATCGTGGAGATGCAACTGGTCGTGAGTGAACCTCTTTCATCCTGGCCCTTGAAGGGTGAGTGTGCTGGTCAGAGGTTTGTGGTGACATGGCGAAGCCTCCGTCGTTGGTGTGGTGTTCTCACGCATCACGCCGACAACGGAGGCTTCGTTGGTTCCGCATCCTGCCATGCTCGACGTCCCGCACGAGCTCGTCGAGCATGTCTCGTGGCTGCTGCACGCCCGCAGATCGGAGATCAACTCTCCCTGGCGCAGGCTGGGTTGTTTCAAGCAGGCCCTCCTCGCGCTCGCGTATCTGCAGAAGAACGAGACGTTCGCCCAGCTCGGGGCAGGTTTCGGTGTGTCCGAAGCCACGGCATGGAGGTACGTCGACGAAACCCTCGAGGTCCTGGCCGCCTGGGCACCCGGCCTCCGCGAAGCCCTCGTGGGCTTGGGTGACGGTGACTTCGTCATTGTTGACGGCACCCTGATCCCCACCGACCGCATCAAGGCGGACGAGCCCTACTACTCGATGAAGCACAAGAAGCACGGCATGAACGTCCAGGTCATCGCCCGCCCCGACGGCACCCCGCTGTGGTTCTCCCGCACGCTGCCCGGACGGACCCACGACCTGACGGCAGCTCGTGCTCACGGAATCCTGCAGGCCTGCCTGACCAGGCAGATCCTCATTCTGGCCGACCGGGCCTACCAAGGCGCCGGCTCAACCGTCCGCACCCCCTACAAGCACCACCGCATCCAGCCGCCGACCTACCAGCGGTTCAACCGCGTACATGCCCTACTCCGCGCCCCGGGCGAACGCGCCTTCGCCCGCCTGAAGTCCTGGCGCATCCTCCGCCGGGCCAGATGTTCCACCAACCGCATCGGACGCATCGTCGCCGCCGTCCACACCCTCCTCACCTGCAGCTATTCAGGATGAAAGAGGCTCACTGAGGTTTTCTCAGCAAGCGAGTGCGGTGGTCGAGGTGTTTGGCCTGCGTGGACTCTGAACAGCACGTGAAGCCCCTGGTAGGACGGGACTTGCGACAGTTCCTGCCGGTCCCAGGAGGCTTCACGTGGTCTCTCATCGTGCCATGCCCGACGTCCCGCGTCCCGTGGTCGAGTACCTTGCCCGTCTGCTCGCCGGACACCGGCGTGTGATCGGCACCCGTCGCGGAACACGGGCACTGGGCTCGTTCCTTCAAGCCGTGCTCGTGCTGCGGTGGTTTCGTGACCACAGGTGTGTCCACTGCCTGGCCCGGGACGCGGGAATCTCCCAGGCCACCGGTTACCGGTATCTTCATGAAGGCATCGATGTCCTCGCGGCCGAAGCACCCGGCCTCGCCGGGGTCCTGGAACAGGGCCGGCGCAAGGGCCTGCCGTTCGTAGTCCTGGACGGCACCCTCATCCGGTGTGACCGGGTAGCCGGGGAAACCGAACGCGGTACCGACCTCTGGTACGCAATCCGGATCAAGCGCTTCGCCGGCAACGTGCAGTTCCTGGCCGCGCCCGACGGCACACCTCTGTGGGTTTCCGACGTCGAGCCGGGCAGCACCCATGACCTGGCTGCGGCACGCATCCACGCGCTGCCCGACCTCTACCAGGCAGCCCGCGACGGCCTGCCCACACTGGCCGACATCGGATACATCGGCGCGGGCGGCGGCATCCATGTTCCCTTCCGCAAGCACCCCGACCTGCCCGGAGACATCGGCCTCGGCAACGAGACCTACAACAAACTCCTCCGCGGCCTGCGCTTCACCGGTGAGCGCGCCATGGCCGTACTCAAACAGCGCTGGCGCACACTCCAGCACGTCACCCTCAGCCCGAACCGGATCGGCGCCGTCACCCAGGCCGCCCTCGTCCTCAACAACGCCTGGCAGTGATCCCTGAGAAAACCTCAGTGAAGCGAGGGCTGGCGTATGCAGTGATCGCCGCGCGGTCGCCCAGAGCGGCCGCCCGGCCAAGGTCGTCCATCAGCGCCAGGAGGCGTTGGCTGCCTACGGTGCACCCTGGAGGGGAGGACCCTTCACCCGCCTCGCAGCCAGCACTGAGCAGTGATCATCAATCGTCTTCGCACTTGTTTCCGAGCGCCGGGTTGAGAACGCCGATGACGTTGATGGAGTTGCCGCACACGTTGAGGTCCAGGTCCACGGGTTCTTCAGACGTTGACCCCGAAAGTACGCTAGGAGCGTCGCTTGCGGTCCCTAGCGGTTCTTCGTCTGCGGTGGCGGTGCTTGCGGTGGTCAGGACGGTCGCGGCGGCAAGGCAAGCGGCGGCCATGAGGCGTACACGCATGGAAGGCTCCCATCAGCTAGAAAGTCGCACTTGTTCGCATTCATACCTCAGTGTGACCGCCCACGTGACCTCTCACTGACCCGAACGTGGATGAGGCGGCGGCCCCCGCCGGGGCAGAGCTCCATGGCAACTGTGCACACTCCGCCGCCGGCATCGGCGTCGCGGTATCGCCGGGTCCGTGACTGTCCCTCGAGACCGATGAGTCGCCAAGAAGTTGAGCAAACGCGTCGGCGGCCATCCAGGCTACGACCGGCGTGACACCATCTCGGCCTGCACACGCAGCAAGACCGCACCGCCATCCCGTGAGGGGTGTCGTGACCCACTGGCCAGCTCCCATGGAGGCGCGGTCGGCGAGCACTGGGACGCCCTGGCGCTCGCAGATCCGCATGACCTGGTGAGTGCGGGCCGCTCTCCGGTCGCGTGCGCGTCGGGGCAATGCGGGCGCGCCCCACAAGCAGCCGACCGCCCGGGTCGGACACCACCTACACGTTCACCCCGGACCGAGGGTGTTTGTGGTTTGTAGTCGGCCTGGCTGTCGCCAAGCCGGTCGCAATCCGCCAGAGCGCCACGAGCAGGACGTCGTCGGGATCCGTCTCCCACGGCACGTTGAGAAGGCCGGGTGTGCGGTCGGCGAGCAGGCTGCTCCACCACTGCGGAGTAGGGCTGGGCGGTACCCGCCAGCATGCCCAAGCCGACAGCGATCTGGGCAGGGTTCGAGCCTGCGCAAGGTGCACCGGGCCGGCCTGGGCAGACTGGCGCGGCGGGAGCCTGCAGCAGCGGTCACCCTCGCGAGTGATGAGCATGGTGACCCACGCGACCAGGACCTGGGGCAGCCCGAGGCGGACGCTGCCCCGTTCGACTGAGAGCGAGACCTCCATGAAGTCAGGCCAGCGGCGGCGCATGAGAGCCCCAGTCGATGGCGGTGCGAGGGTTGGTGGACAACGGTTGGCCGATGTGGCGGCACTGCGAGGCCGGGGCCGTCCTCTGGCTTGGACTCCTTCGTGCCTGGAGCCCGGCATGACCAGGTCTCAGGGACCTTCCGGAGTCGGCCAGGTTCTCCACAAACTGACCGTTAACAGGAGGATGCCTAGAGGAAAAATGGGAATCTAACCGATTACACAGTACTGCAGGCTGACCCCACTATGCTGGCGACAATGAACGCAAGATCCTTACCATCGGCTTTGATCAAGACATGAGAGCTTTAGCAATTTCCTCATAGGCGGCCATCAGATTACTCAGAGCGGCGGCTTCGAGCGCGTCATTTTCTGGTGAATCCTTCTTCGTGTTAGCCGCGTCAACAGATACCTTGGCCGCGTCGAAGGACTCCTTCACGTGAGCCTTCTGCTCAGGAGTGAGCTGGACCCAGCGCTTCTCAAGCTCCCGGAACCTCTCCGTCAGCCCGAGGACACGGTTCCCTTTACGTGAATCGAAGAATTGCATATTCCAGACCCCCATCCACGCCTCTTCGACTTTCCCGGAAACCCTCACGCTGCCCTTTCCGCTACTGTCATAGAGTACATATGTACCTCCACAGAAAAGCCATACATCATCCTTGCCATAATTATAGTCTCGCAGGGATGCTTTCGCTGCCCCGTCAACCCCCTTCGGGCAGAGAGCCTCAAGCCCTGCCCATGCACTCAGATCACCGAACTCGGGAGACCCGAGACCGCCCTCATTGGCACGGATGGTGGCGTACTTCTTACCCTTGAAAAGGTAGAGACCGTCCGCCTTCTCGAGAGCGGCATCGATACCGCCCTCGAAGTCAGTCCCCTTGAACTGCGGCCATTTCTCGGCGATCTTCCCAGTTTTTCCAGTGGCCGCACCGAGCGCAAAATCATACGGAACGTATTCATTTCCGCAGAAGAAGTAGGCCGAGCTCCGCGAGTCGCCTGCGATATTCGGCACGCGGGCAACCGCGTCGACCCGACTGGTGCATTTGGAGCCGTTCAGACCCTTCCAGTCCGCGGATATCTTTTTCGGCAGCGCGGTGATCCTATCCTTTGTTCCGTTGTACCTGTAGTAGGAATCGCCGCGGAAGATGAAGACATCCGTTGCGACAGCAGGGTCGCCTACGATGGAGTCGAAAGGCGCCTCACCTCGCGACTGAATCGTTTCCGCCTTCTGCTTCTCCCCTGGCGGAACATCGTCCGCTGCCAGGGCGGCCGTGGCACTGGAAAGCACGGCCGCAGCCGCCAGCGCCAACGCCGGGCGGGCGACAGGTGAAATGAGCATATCTACATTCCTTCCCTCTGGGAAAACTGATCCAACGTGCACATCGACGGTTCCGCACCATGATGAAGATTGGCCACCACGAAGCAGTTCTACTTCATCTTGCAGTCCGTTCAGTTCGGGTACACGGCACGGACAGGCAGCCACACCGACTTGGTGACACAATTTCTGGCCAGAGCCATGGAGCCTCCGATTTACTGGTCACCAAAATTCCCCGTCAGAGGTCTGAACATTTTCCGAACGGCTCCAGGCTAGTCCGTATACCACATTCCTGTACACGCACTTCTCTGCTGAATGTCACACCAAGAGCCGAGTGACCCGCGCCACTCTCGCATGGATTCTGAAGAGACAGCGTGACGACTTCATCCAAGAAGCCGGCCGGAGCCACGAGTGCTGCAAGATTTCCGAGACCTCGAAGCCCGCCTTCCCCTCGACCGGAATTCCGACCATGAACCGAGGTCCAGCGCAGGCAACTCACAATGCTCTTGAGGCTCTTCGCCGTCCTTCTGTCAGTGGACTCCGAGGGTGCGGTGGCGGACCGCAGGTGCACGACCTGAGCGGGAGCTCATTTGGGCAGGCTTCAATGACCGTCAGTATTTGCTCTGGGGTGCCCAGTCATCGAACCTGGACAGATCGGGACCGCATCAGGTCCACGATCGCCCGTACATCGGAGAGTGCCGCCTCAATGCCCTCGTGTAGCAGCACTCCTGCACAGCTCAGCACGATCTCCGTGGCGCCAGCCTCGCCGTAGCGTTCCAGTTCCGTAGCGACGTCGTCCGGTGTGCCGTAGAGGAATGCACCTCCGTCTACCGACACGCCGGCCCCGGCCCAGGCATCGGTGGTGTCCACATTCAGCCCGGCCGAGCGCAACAGGCCGGCGTGGTAGCCCCCGCCGAGGTGAATTTCGAGCGCTGAGAACGCCAGCTTCCTGGCATCCCTGCCCGGCGTACGCAGCGCAAAGGGCACGATACATGTGACCCCTGGTCTCGCCCGGTTACGGGTAGCAGCGCCACGGTCGAGTGCGGGAACGATGTGTTGCTTGAGGTGATCCGTCGGGGTGAAGAGAGTGATGGCCACGTCGGCAGCTTGTCCCGCGGTATAGGCCGTCCGCGGCCGTAGCACGCCAGCTGCTAGTGACACCGGTGGGTGGGGTATCTGCAGCAGGGGCTCCTCCAGTTGCAGAGTCCGGCCCTGGAACCCCACGGGTTCTCCGTCCAGCAATCGGCGGACAAGGGTCAGATACTGCGCGACGGCCTTGCGTGGGCTTTCGTAGGGTATTCCGTGCAGTGCCGTGGCGAACTGCGGGTCACCGGTGCTGAACCCTGCGACAGTGCCAGTGCCCGTGAGGAGAGCCAGTGAACGGGCCTGGACGGCCGCGTCCAGGGGGTGACGCAGCGCCGTGAGGTTGACGCTCGTCCCGACAGGCACCTCAATCCCTCGGCCGACGAGATAGGCAAATGCTTGCTGGGTGTCAATCAGCATGGACTGCCCCATGTACAGGCGATCAAGGGAAAGGTCTCGGACAACTTGGCCGAACGCCACCAGATGCTCAAGATCATACGCCATAAAAGGATATATAAGAGAAAGCGAGGGAGAGTAGATCATGGGTACTTCCGCGGTCGTCGTCGTGGTGAGAAAAGGAAGTGGTGCACTGTCCAACGGTCTCATCACCTCCACACCCGTCCAACGTTCATTGTTCCGTCGCCGGAGCCGCCCGGCAGCACCACGGCCAGTTCGAAATACTGCACACCGCGCGTATCAGTAGTAGAAGGCATCAAACCGTTCCGCGATATCGCCGCAATTCCGGCACATGCCCACATGCTCTTCGGTTGCGGAGATATCACTCTTCCTGGTTTTCTCGGCCATATGGACGACCAGTTTGCGTTGAACCGCGCGGCACTTTTCTGGAAGATTCTGCGAGGGAGGCAGACGGGCCTCGATGTATTTCCGACGAAGCCGTGTGCGGGCCCGGTGGGCCAGGGTATTCACATTGGAGGCAGTGATCTCAAGTTCTTGAGCAACCTCTGAAGCAGATTCTCCACATACTGCCGTACGCCACAGGATAATTCGAAAGCGCTCAGGCAGCTCCCTGAACGACGCGGTGAGCATCTCCCATTCGGCTGTCCGTATCGCCACCCCTTCGGCACTGTCATCAGGTTTAACCAGGCCTTCGAAGCAGTCAGTAGGTACCCACCTACGGGATTTCCGGGCATTTTCCGTAGCGAGATTGCGAATGGTTCGAGCCAGGTACGGCGCGAATTCATCCTTCGGCCCTGCACCTGAAATGAGGGCAGAAAGAATTCGGGCGAACGCTTCCGACGAGAGATCTTCGGCATCAGCTTGACTCGCCCCCCACCGACGAGCTATTCGCTGAGCCACTCCTTGGTACCGGAGAAAAATCTCAGAGAAGAGGTCACCGTCCATTGAAGCTCGAATCATATCCAGGATTTCCCTGTCACTAACCCCAGAAAGGCCATGAGCGCCTTTCGCATCCGAAGACCTTGACATGGCGCGGATATCCAATCCAGTGAATCAAAATGCACTGCTCTAATTACACCCAGCCCTGGCACCAGGTGTCGGCGATATATGCTACTTCGCCAGCCTGTGGGCCGAACGGTAATGAAACTCGCCTTTGTGGTGCGCCGGCCTGGGGCTGCCGCCTCCCCAGCTTCGCATCGCAACACGCACCGCATTTCCCTGATCTCAGACCACGCTTAGCGCCCAGTAGCAGCACCGCATCCGGCAGAAAATCCCGCAGCGCTCGCAAAAATGGCGAGCTGAACTCGATTATCGAACCCAAATCTCTTGAGCATCCTGGTCACATGCGATTTGACCGTTCCTTCGCTGACGTGGAGTAAACTGGCAATTTCCCTATTTGATTGCCCTTGGACCAGCAACGACAGCAAGGCACGTTCGCGATCAGATAGATCGGCCAGATCCTCGGATCTCGGGCGCTGATCGATGCAGCCGACACCGGACGTGTTTCGACGGAATATCTCTACAACCTGGTGCGAGAGAAGGGGGGACAATACCCCCAGACCATCAGCTACGTCACGTACGGACTGGGCGAGCTCAAACGGAGGGGTGTCCTTGACAAGAAAACCATCGGCGCCACTCCTTAGCGCCTCATCAATACAATCGGAAGTTCCAAACGTAGTGAGGACGACGACGCGGGGGCCGTCCGGGGTGGCTGTAATCCTTCGTGTTGCCGCCAAGCCGTCGAGGTGGGGCATCCGAATATCCATGAGCACCACATGTGGGTGAAGTCTGGGGACGAGAGCAACCGCGTCCCGCCCATCCCGTGCCTCACCCACGACATGAAGATCGCTGTGAGCTTCAAGCATGGTGCGTATGGCATGGCGCACCATGGCATCGTCATCTGCGATCAGAATGCGGATCATTCGAGTCCTCTGCAGGTTCGGCCTGAAGACACGGACTTCTGATCAGCAGGCTGCCAACCCGACAATCAATCCGTCTCTCCTTGGGCCCCGTCCGGCGACCTACGCCATTCTTCCGGAGCTGCCGAGAGCCCCAGCCAGCCGAAAGGCTGTACCTGAACCCTGCGAAAGTAGGATTGAGGGGCCCTGTCAGATTGGCAGTCCGGCCCGGTGGGAGGGTCTCCGGGTTGGTCGTTTCCCGGATGGGCCGGGCCGGTGGAGACTGCTACAGCGCCCCTGCGCATAGAGTTCCGCTTCTCGCCGAAGGTAAGCGCATCATGAGGCTCGTTTGAAGGTCTTGGTGATCGGGAGTGGAGCGGGCTCAGTGAACCTCTTTCATCCTGAATAGCTGCAGGTGAGGAGGGTGTGAACGGCCGCGATGATACGTCCAACGCGGTTGGTGGAGCATCTGGTCCGGCGAAGAACGCGCCAGGACTTGAGGCGGGCGAAGGCGCGTTCGCCCGGAGCCCGGAGGCGGGCGTGTACGCGGTTGAACCGCTGGTATTGCGGCGGCTGGATGCGGTGGTGGTAGTAGGGAGTACGGACGGTGGCACCGGCTCCTTGGTAGGCCCGGTCGGCGAGGATGAGGATCTGCCGGGTCAGACATGCCTGGACGATTCCGTGAGCACGGGCCGCGGTCAGGTCGTGGGTCCGGCCGGGCAGAGCCCTCGAGAACCACAGGGGTGTCCCGTCGGGACGGGCAATGACCTGCACGTTCATCCCGTGCTTCTTGTGCTTCTGCGAGTAGTAGGGCTCGTCCGCCCTGATCCGGTCAGTGGGTATCAGGGTGCCGTCAACGATGACGAAGTCGCCGTCACCCAGGCCGACGAGAGCTTCTCGCAGGCCCGGTGCCCAGGCGGCCAGGACCTCGAGTGTCTCGTCGACGTACCTCCATGCGGTGGCTTCGGACACACCGAAACCTGCCCCGAGCTGGGCGAACGTCTCGTTCTTCCGTAGATGAGCCAGCGCAAGAAGAGCCTGCTTGAAGCAACCGAGCCTGCGCCAGGGCGAGTTGATCTCCAGTCTGCGGGCATGCAGCAGCCAGGAAACATGCTCAACAAGCTCGTGCGGCACATCGAGCATGGCAGGATACGGAACCAACGAAGCCCCCGGCGTCGATGTGATGAGTGGAATCACCACACCAACGACGGGGGCTTCGCCATGTCACAGGCACCCCTGCTGACCTGCACCTTCACCCTCCGGAGAAGGGATGAAAGAGGTTCAGTAGCGTTTTCAGCGTGGCCACTGATCGGGTGAGGGTGACGGGGTCCGCAACGCACGAGGCTCCTGTGCCGTTGAGAGAGGTGTTCGAAGTCTCAACTCGCTGGCACAGGAGCCTCGTTGGTTCCCTATCCTGCCGCACTCGACCTGCCTCACGCACTCGTCGAGTGGGTCACCATGCTCATCGTCACCCGCGAGGGTGACCGCCGCTGCAAACTCCCGCCCCACCAACGCGCTCTCGTCGGCCTGGTGTACCTGCGCCGGCACGACACCCTCGCCCAGCTCGCCGCCGGTTTCGGCATCTCGGTGGGCACCGCCCACGCCTACACCGCCGCGGTGATCAGCCTTCTCGCCGACCGTACACCGGGACTGCTGCGCGTCCTGCGCGAAACCGATCCCGGCCACGTTCTAGTCGACGGCACCCTGGCCGAATGCGACCGAGTCGGTGACGGCCGGGCCGACTACTCCCACAAACACCGCCGCCACGGGGTGAACGTGCAGGTCGTGACCGCCCCGGCCGGACAGTTGCTGTGGATCTCGCCGGCACTGCCCGGCCGCGCTCACGACCTCACCGCGGCCCGCACCCACCGGATCATCCGGATCTGCGAGCGCCAGGGCGTTCCCCTCCTGGCCGACCGCGCCTACACAGGCGGTGGTTCCTGGGTGACCACGGCGCTCCGGCGCCCGCCGAACGGCGAACTCTCGCCGACCCAGCTCACCGTCAACCGCGCACTCGCCCAGGCCAGGGCACCGGTCGAGCGAGGCGTGGCCCGACTCAAGTCCTGGCGCATCTTCCGCAGGTCCCGATGCAGCCCGAATCGAATGACGTCAATCGCCAAGGCCGTCCTCACACTCGAGCGGCACCGCTGAAAGAGCTCAGTGCATCAGGCGTCTCGGGCATAGTGGTGGCGGTCGTCGATCACGCATGGCGCGGGGGCCAGAAGCGGAGATCCGCCGTGGACACCAGGGGCGCCGCCGTCCCCAGCCGAGATGTCCGTCGCGCGGGGTCAGTCAGGCTGCTCACACTGCCGTCTTGAGATCGGTGCGGTACCGCAGCATCTTCACTGCCTGCATCACGCGCCGGCGGCCGGGCCCCAGCCCTGGTGACGGACGCGCGCCCATCGGGCTCTCGCGCCGCCCGAGTCCTGCTTCGCGGTCGTCGAGGCATGCCGTGTACCGCTTTCCAAGGCAGCGAGCACAGGACGGCAGGCAGAGGGAGCCGGTGGCGCTCGACAGACAGCCGGCACGGAGGGTAAGTGCTTCTACTCGGGCGGGGACTTTCGCGTGTTCACGCTGGGGGTGCAGGAAACCGACCGTCACCGTGACGTCCTTGGGGCCGAAGGAAGCCAGCATCTCGGCGAAGCAGGTGGCCACGCTGGTCTGGCATGGCGCCCATACGGGGGGGACAGTCTGTCCGGCGCAGGTGCCGGCGGCCAAGGTACGCCACGGGGGCGTCGTCGATGCGCGTACCGTATGCGATCTTGCCTTCCACGGTCAGGTCGGCAAGTCGGCGACTTCGTCCGACAGGCGGTTGCAGACTGGCGGCACACCGAAGCTCCAGGGTGGACGCCGGGGCCTTGGCCACGGCAGCGGTTTCTGTCGGTGGGACACGCGGCAAATCCGGTGGGGCGACCTTCCGGGGGTCTTCGTGATCCGCGCACGCGCCTGCCTGCAAGTTCATGCCCGCAAGGGCTTATTCGCCGGCCAGGCCGGCGCGGTGGGCGAGGATCGCGAGTTGGACCCTGTTTCCGACGTCCAGTTTGATGAGTAGCCGGCTGACGTGGGCTTTGACAGTGGCTTCGCTGACGTGGAGTCTGTGGCCGATCTCGGCGTTGGATCTGCCCTGTGCGATGAGAGGCAGGATGTCGCGTTCTCGGTTGGTGAGTGAGGGGAGCAAGTCGCGGTCGATGCCCAGGAAGGCGCGGCTACGATCCCGGACGAGGTGCACGATCTGCAGGGTGATGTCGTTCGACAGGACAGCCTTGCCCTGAGCGACATCACGGATGGCTTGGGCGACTTCCAGGGGCGGGGCGTCTTTGAGCAGGAAGCCGTCGGCACCACTCGTCAGTGCCTGGTCGATGTACTCGGTGACATCGAACGTGGTGAGCATGAGCACGCTGGGGCAGCCCGCGTGTTTCGTGATCTCACAGGTGGCGGCCAGGCCGTCGAGGTGGGGCATGCGGATATCCATGAGCACGACGTCCGGGTGGAGGCGACGGGCCATGGTGATGGCCTCCTGACCGTCCCGTGCCTCGCCGACGACGTGCAGGTCGTCGTGGGATTCGAGCATGGCGTGCAAGGCTTGGCGAACCAAGGCATCGTCGTCGGCGAGCAGGACGCGAATCATGTGGTGCCCTTCAGGAGGCGGTTCGCTGCAATGGGAATGACAGCTCGCACCTGGAACCCACCGTCAGCGCACGGCCCGTCCTCCAGGGTGCCGTTGAGGAAGGACACGCGCTCACGCAGCCCGGCCAGCCCCTTGCCGGAGCCCGGCAGGGAGGCGGTGCCGGTCGTGGGCGGTGCCGCCGCATTCCTCACTCTCAGCTCCAGCGTGTCGCCGTGTTCGGCAAGGAGGATGTGGGTGGCTGCTCCGGGTGCGTGCTTGAGTACATTGGTCAATGCCTCCTGCACGATGCGGTAGAGGCCGTGCTGCGCTGACGATGTCAGGGTGGTATGCACACCGTTCTCCAGCACGACGGGCAGACCGACCGCTCGGGACCGTTCGATGAGCGCAGGGAGATCACTAAGGTTGGGTTGGGGGCCCAAAGGGGCAGCTTGGCCGTCGGAAGGTTTGAGGACGAGCAGCAGTTCGCGCAGCTCTCGCAAAGCCTCTCTGCCAGCCACACGAATTTGGGCTGCTTCCCGTGCCATCCATTGCCTGTCGTGTTCTTCCTTACGGCTGTGGAGCGCAGCCACCTCGATCGCGCCAGCGTGCATCACTATATGGCTGACTCGGTGTGCCACCACGTCGTGCATTTCCCGGGTGATGCGCTGGCGTTCCTCGGCTCGGACCTTCTCGGCCATCAGGATGCGCTCTCGATTGATATAGTTTCTTTGCTCTTCAAGACTTTTACGCAGGCGCTGGCGCGTAGCCACGTAAAGCCCCAGCAGTAGCGGAGTCGCAGTGAAAATAAAGAAATGCGCCGCCAATTGCGACAGAATCGAAGGGCCGTGGTCGCCCGATATATAGACCCAAAAGTGGACAGCCCCACATGCAGCAAGAATTCCGACTTGCCACAGGTACGACCGAATTTTCGTACCCACGGTGTACAGGGCGACTGCCTCGGCAGCCGGGTAGAAACTCACCACATCAGCTGCAATCGCCACGACAGCGATAGGCAATGGCCAGCGTCGACGAAACAGCAGAAGCACGCTCATGGCGAGCCATACCGCATAGTTGAACCACGGATTCGACGGAAAAGTCCAGTCCTGCGCGCCTCGCAGAAGCAGGTCGCGCACTTCGTATACAGCCGCCGCCAGACTCACGCCAATATCGACCCGCGTCGGACGCCAAGACGTATCACCGGTGCGCATGACCAATCCTTACCTTGTTGCGTCTCCAGTACCGCCGCACGGGCCGTACCCGACCCTCATTCCAGTACGCGGCTAGGGTTGCAGCGCCATCGCATCTGACCATCCACTCGTCAGGCTGATTTTCTCACCTTCGTGCGGAGCACGTAGGTGAGAAAGGGGTAACGGCACGCGCTCCCCGGCCGTCGGCCTAGCAGTAAGGCTTACACACTCCTGCGTAACCTACCCCCCTACTTTCGTCGGGGGTCAGAGCCGGTATCTCTCCGGCGTGATCGGTTTGATTCTGCTGGTCATGCCTCAACTCCGAGTCGTCCAGGCGGGGCTGGACCTTCGATCCGTCGATACGCGGACGGCACCTTGGCGAAGAATCGCGCCCACAGCCCTGCCGCCAGGCATCGACGGTCCACGCAGTGCAGCCGGCGCCCAATCAGCATTATGCGCCACCTATTGGCCGCACAGGGTCGAACGGCCCACGCGGAACAGGACTAAAGACCCCGGCACAATACTCTTTGCTCAAGTTAAGTACATTTTAGGAAAGTACATCCCTGTTAACTGCAGCGCCGGTTTTTCACATGCACTTGACGACAGTGACCCAGATCACATCGCAATGGGTGTGACCGTTTGCGGATTGCTGCGTGTGCCTCGACGTATGGGTTGCCGCGGTCACCTATCCGAATGAGGACTTCATAGATGAACTACGCGATTTCGCCACGTCTCCGAAACCAGGCGGCCACTGTGATGGTGGCTGCCGCGATGGTGTCCGGGACCGTCGTCGCCACAGCAAAGGCCGATACGCCCCCGGCATCGCCAGAAAACATGATAAAGAACGGGGACTTCACCGACTACCAGTTCCGCCAAGGTGCGAACTGGTCCACCGCAAACCACGGAATCAAGGCGGCGGGGCGCTGGAACGGCGACCAGTTCCTGGGGCTGGAATCCTGGAAGTGGGGCAAGTTCACGGGCGGGGGCGGCGTCGAGCGCCCAGCGGAGGCCCAGGACGCGGTGGATCTCATCAACGGCCAGGACGCATACTTCCCGGAAGGAAAAGGCGTCCCGAAGGACGCCAACCTCATCGACGTCAACGGCAATGCCACCCTCGGATTCATCGAGCAGAACGTGAAGGTAGAGCCGGGAAAGTGGTACGACTTCTCGTTCCTTAGCGGCTACAGCACCTGGCCTGGCCACGACATCGGCCGTCCGACCCACGTGCGTGGCGAGGTTGCTGTCGCTGACTCGGGAAAGGTCCTCAAGCAGGAGGACTATATCCAGTACTACACCGGAAAGGGCGCTACGACCTCCAACAACAACGAGCGTATTAATAACCCGGGCTGGCGCCAGCGGAGTCTGACGTTTCAGGCGCCAGCCGGGGTCGACGAAGTCACGGTGCGCATCGCAAATCCGGGACGGTCTGAAAAGGTGGCGGCGGACCCCGACGGGTACAGCGGAATGCTGGTGGCCCACATCCAGATGGAACCGACCACGGCCGACGGATCGGGCAGCAAGGATCTTGAAGGCAAGATCAAAGATCTGAATAACCAGCTCAAGCGCTTCCAGGACGCAAATGCCGAGCGGGCCACGAAACTGACCGAGAATTTTCGTCAGCTAGAGAAGAGCCGCAGCAAGCTGACGGATGAGCAGAAGAGCAGGGTGCAGGGCGTATTCAGCCAGGCACAGTCGGCGTACGCAGAGGCCGACGTCGCCAAGACGTCTGCGGAATTCGGCAGCCTTGCCGATGCTGCCGAGACGAACATTGTCACCGCCTACAGCGAAATAGTTAAGGCCTTCCAAGCCTGATATCGGGCCCGTTGAAGAAATACAGCCAGTCAGCCGGCGCGCCGGACCCAAGCAGTTGAACACCTAACCGAACCTCCCTCATGGCCGTTCGGCCGATTCACGTACGCGAAAGGGTTACTCAAGATGACCAAGCAGTCCCACGGCCCGCGCAAGGCCCGCCGTGCCGCCCAGGCCGGTCTCGTGGCCATCGCGGTGAGCACCGCCCTGTCCGCCGGCGCGAGCATTGCCCAGGCCGCCGAGCCCTCCGGCACCCCCATTGACTCGAAGACACAGGCGCAGTCCGCGATCAGCCAGGCTGGCCAGGCGCTGACCTCGGTTCCGGAAAAGTTCCGGGCCCCGGCCCAGGACAAGGTCTCCGCCGCGCAGCGCATCGCCTCGGCGCTGCCCGAGGGCGACAGCAGCAAGCTGGCCCAGGCCGTGTCCCACGCGCGTGACGCGGTGAAGGTCGCGCTGAAGCAGACGGTCAGCGAGCAAATCGACGACCTGGAGAAGTTCCGGAAGGACGAACTGGCGTGGAAGGACGTCTATGTCACCGAACTGCGCGCCCTGTTGCAACAAATCGACGACCTCGACGTTCTCGACAAGGACTACGACACGAAGATCGCCAACTTCGACAAGCAGGTCAAGGACCAGCACAAGAAGGCCACCGGCCGGATATCCGACCGGCTCGCTGCGCGCGTCGCGGAGATGGAGAAGCAGCTCCAGGCCCTCTCCCCGGAGAAGCAGGCCAAGCTGCGCCTGGTTCTCGAGGACGCGCAGAAGAAGGTCTCCACGGATCAGCTCGCCAAGTACCGCAGCCAGCCTGAAGAGTTCGACAAGCGCTACACGACCGCGGTCAACGCGATCAAGAAGCTGGGCGAAGACATCAAGGCCGCCGACGACACCAAGGACAAGGCCCCGATCAAGGACCTCGAGGACCGTCTGAAGAAGGTCCAGCACCGAATCCCCGCCCTGCCTGACGGCAAGCGAGACCCGGCCCGCGCCAAGACGGACGAGGCTCACGCGGGAATCGAGAAGGCCCGTCAGGCCATTGGCACCGACGACTTCAAGGCCCAGGCTGACAAGGCCGGGACACAGGTCACCGAGGCCGAGAAGGCGTTGGCCGACGCACTCGACAAGGTCGCCGACGACCTGCAGAAGAAGATCGACGGCATCAAGGACTCGTCGAGCAAGGACGCCCCGAACAAGGCCCTGTCCAACGCCCGGGCACAGGTCGCTGATGCCGCCCGCAAGGCCGGCGGCAACGACTTCATCCCGTCCTACGACGCCGCCAACAAGGCCCTGGGCGAGTTGAGCGGGAAGGTCGACAACGCCGTGCTCAAGGACGACCTGCAGAAGCAGCTGGACAACCTCAAGGGCAGGATCGACAAGCAGCCCGACAGCCGCGGCAAGGATGTCCTCAAGGACGATGTAAAGGACCACCAGAAGGCCCTGGCCAACCTGGACTCGAACGACAAGGACGCGGGTCAGAAGGCGAAGGACCTCGGGGACAAGCTCAAGGACACCCAGAAGGCCCTGGACAACCTCAACTCCACCGAGGAACTGGTCCGGCTGCTGCGTCAGTCCCAGAAGGCTATCGTCGTGCTCGCCACCGAGCAGCGCGACAACTTCAGGCTGGACGCCCTCTACAACAAGTCCAACAGCCAGCTGCAGGTCACCGAGGCCCTCATCAAGGACGACAAGCAGTTCACGGTGAACTTCGACAGGACCAAGCAGTTCATCATCGAGCTGCGCCAGGCCACGAAGAAGGCCGTCGCCGAGCAATAAACAGCATCCGGCACCGGGCCGTTGCGCCCGGGTGCCCCGTTCGTCCAAGGGTGGAGGCCCATGCGGCCTCCACCCCTCCACTGGCAAGAAGCATGGAGGGAATTCCCATGAGCACCCATTCGTTTGCTGCCGCTCGGCATCGTATAACCGGTCGTATGGCTGGTCGTATGGCCCTCGGGGTCGGCATGACCACTCTGACGGGGGCGGCTCTGCTCCTGTCCAGCGGGGCCTCGGCCATGGCCGCCGAAACCCAGCCCGCGACCGGCACCGTGGCCGCGCAGAGCGCCGACCAGAAGCCGGACTCGGCGGCCGCCGACCTCGCATGGGGCACCACATACGTCAAGAAGGTCGCCGCACTCAAGAAGCAGGTACGCGAACTGCCCGACCTGGACCCGGAGTTCGACAAGCGGATCAAGGAGTTGGACGCTCAGATCAAGGCGCAGTCGAAGGAAGCCGAGGGCCGGATCGGCGCCCTGAGCAAGCGGCTCTCCAGCCTGGAGCAGCAGGTTCAACAGCTCAAGGACGCGTCCGCGAAGAAGGGAGGGGCCATCCTCGCGGACGCGAAGAAGAAGTTCGCCCCGCTGGCGGGCCACCGGCTCCAGGAGGACAAGTTCGGCGCCGAGTGGGAAGCAGCTGTCAAGGCAGTCCGTGCCGTCGACGACCTCGTCAACAGCGCGGGCAAGGGCAAGGACGACAACCACGGCAAGGACGACAAGAGCAAGGACGGCCGCAGGGACGACGAGCCCCGCAGCAAGAGTGACAAGGGCGGTGACAAGGCCAAGGCGGGAGACAAGGCCAAGGACGGCGGCAAAGAAGACTCTTCGCTGACCGGCACCAGCGGCACTGGCCGCACCGGTCGCTCCTCCAGCACGGGCGGGACGGGATTTCCCTCCGCCGACGGCGGCCCCACCACCTCCGACGGATCCAGCAAGCTCGGCATCGCGGCCGGCAACGGGGGCGCCACGGAGACTTCCGACTCCTCGGCGCTGTGGGTCAGCAGCGGCGCGGTACTCGCGCTCCTGGGCGGAGCCGGAACCACGTACGCGGTGCGCCGCCGTGCCAAGCACTGACCGCGCGAACGCCGAAACCCGGCACAACCGGGCCTCATCGGCCGCCATCGTGCTGCTGCTGACCCTGGCCGCCACCGGTATGGCAATGGTGTGGTATGGGGTGCGCGGCCCGTCGGCCCCGGAGGCTCCGCCCCGACCCGACGCCCACAGCAGCGCGCGCAGCTCGGCTGCGCCGTCGCATCCGGTCGCGCCCCTGCCGGCGGTGCCGCCACGCACCATCCGCATCCCCGGCATCGGCGTAGACTCCGCCATCATCCGGCTTGACAGCACCGAGGACACCGGCATGCTTCCGGTCCCCCAAGGACGTGACGAAGAGAAGGTCGGCTGGTACTCCACGTCGTCGGCGCCGGGCGCGGCGGGCACGGCCGCCCTCGTGGGGCACCTGGACTCGCGCACCGGGCCTTCGGTCTTCTACCGGCTCGGCGCGCTGAGGCCGGGGCAGGAGATCGTGATCGAGCGTGCGGACGGCTCGAGCGTCATCTTCACCGTGCGGGGCAGCAAGGCCGTGTCCAAGGCGGCGCTCACCCGGCAAGACGTGCTCGGTGACACCCAGGAACGCTCCGAACTCCGGCTGGTCACCTGCGGCGGGTCGTACGTCCGGGGCAAGGGCTACGACCAGAACGTGCTCGTCTACGCCGATCTCGTCGGTGGCCGGTGACCCGATGCCGGTGCGGGGCGTCTGCGAACCGGACACCGTTGGCGAATGAAGGACCTCTGCTTGCCGTCGGTCTCCACCATCACATGGCTGTGGTGGTGGAGACCGACGTCGGGTTTGGGAGCGGCGGCGGTGTCATTGCGTACATAAGGGCTTGGTCGGGTTCCGGCGGAGACGGTGCGCGTGGCGCGGGCAGTGACGCTTTCTCAGGGATCATCGCCAGGCATTATTGAGGACGAGGACGGCCTGGGCGATGGCGCCGTTCCGGTTCGGGCTAAGAGGCCCTAACAGAAGTTGTTGATCATGTGACTTTTGGTTCGGATGGTCGTTGGTCTGGCCGTGGGGAAACGTCAGTCGCGGCCATGGATCGTGTCGGATGAACTATGGTCGCTCATCGAGCCGTTGCTTCCGGATCCGGCGCCGAAACAGGTGGAGGGACGCCCCCGGGTACCGGACCGGCAGGCACTCTGCGGGATCCTGTTCGTGCTGCATACCGGGATCCAGTGGGAATACCTGCCGCAGGAGCTGGGGTTCGGATCCGGTATGACCTGCTGGCGGCGCCTGGCAGCGTGGAACGATGCCGGCGTCTGGGACCAACTGCACTTGGTGCTGCTGAAGAAGCTGCGGGTCGCGAAGAAGCTGGACTGGTCGAGGGCGGTGATCGACTCCTCCCACATCAGGGCAGCTCGACGGGGCCCAAAAGCGGTCCCAGCCCGGTCGACCGAGCACGTCCGGGCAGCAAACACCACCTCATCGTCGACGGCCAGGGCATCCCACTTGCCGTCTCGCTGACCGGCGGCAACCGCAACGACATCACCCAGCTGATACCCCTGCTGAAGAAGATCCCGTCTGTTGCCGGCCTCGTCGGACGGCCACGCAACCGCCCCGACAGCCTGCTCGGCGACCGCGGCTACGACCACGACAAATACCGCCGTCTCGTCTGGGCAATGGGGGTCAAACCGGTGATCGCCCGCCGCGGCGTCCCGCACGGATCCGGCCTCGGAGTCCACCGGTGGGTTGTGGAACGGACCATCGCCTGGCTCCACGGCTTCCGCCGACTACGCATCCGCTGGGAACGACGCGACGACATCCACGAAGCCTTCCTCGGACTCGCCACCTGCCTCATCACCCACCGCCACGTCCAACGCCTTTGTTAGGACCTCTAAGCGTGACGTACTGGAGGGTGCGCCAACGCTGCTTCAGCTCGGCCATGGCACGCTCACCGAGAAAGCGGAGCCCTCGTAGGAGTCTGTTGTAGGTCTGGTTGGTGACGCCGAGGTCACCGGGCAGGTCGGGGTACTTCCGGAAGGGAACGTGGACACCGGCTCCGGCACCCAGGTATCCGATCTCGGCCAGTGTGGGCAGGCCGTCGCGGGCCGTTTGATAGAGATCGGGTTGCGCGTGGATGCGGGCGGCGGCCAGGTCGTGGACGCTGCCGGTTCGACGTCGGACACCCACAGGGGTGTGTCGTCGGGCGCGGCGAGGAACTGCATGTTCCCGGCAGAGTGCTTGATCCGGATCGAATACCAGAGATCGGTGCCGCGTTCGGTCCCCCCGGTCACAGCGGATGAGGGTGCCGTCCAGGATCACGAACGGCACACCTTCGCGTCGGCACTGTTCCAGAACCTCAACGAGATCAGGCGCCTGTACCGCGAGGACGTCGACGCTTTCGTGAAGAATGCGGTATCCGGTGGCCTGAGAGATACCCGCGTCGCGGCCAGGCGGTCCACACATGTGTGATCGCGAACCAGCGGAGCATGAACACGGCCTGACAGACGGCAGCCGAGGCAGCGGTCGTTTTGCGTTTGGAGACCCGCCGCCATGGGCTCAGCCCTTCGCAGTCAAGGATGTTGGCGGCAGAGACGCCGACGACCAGAACGCGAGACCTGCAGCATCCGGCACAGCCGCTTGACGCCGAAGGCGCACGGTGATCGTCGACGAACTGGAAGCGGCTACTCACCAGCTGGTCTAGGACGCAAAATTCTTCGCGACCCTCCGCAGGATCTCCCGCTCAAGCCCGAGTTGCTTCACCCGAGCCCGCAACGGCCGGTTCTCCATCTCCATAGCAGTGGCCTCCCCCGCCCCCGGCCGGGCTGCGGCCTCGGCGTCCCGGAACCCGACCCGCAGCAGCTCGTGGTTGATGCCCACGCCCTTGGCCACCGAGGCGTATGTCCCACCGGGGCTGGCGCGGTACAGCGCGACGGCATGGGCCTTGAACTCAGGCGAGTCCGTCGACGTCCCCAACGGGAACTCCTGTCCTATGGATCTTCACGATCCAATGATCAGGGTGTCCGTGACCACGCGGAGACGCCCGTCCGGCTGCGGCTCGCCCTACTGTGTCGGGACTCTGGTTCGCCTGCTCCGGCAGCAGGAGCGGGTCGCCGTACGGCTCACCTCTGTGTGTGGGGACTCTGCTACCCCGGCTGCTCGCTGTCGTGCTGGCGGGCCGGCTCACCTCTGTGTGCGGGGACTCGTGCTCGTGCTCGACCAGTTCGAGGAGGTCGGCTCACCTCTGTGTGCGAGGACTCTGGTTGTTCCAGTTCACGCCCAGCTCGCCCACGAACGGCTCACCTCTGTGTGTGTGGACTCTGGGCTCTTTGGCCTGTGTGTCCGTGGCGGCTTTGCCTTCTCTTTGTGCCGCCGAGTGGGTCTCCTGTTGTGTGGGCGCTCTGTTGAGTTGTCTCCGCGCACGGATTTGAGGGGTGACTGGACCATTGCTGGTTCAGGGTGACCGCGTGGGTCTTCCACCCGCCCGCCCGGCTGGGGCTGGCGGGGGTCTCTTCAGCGAAGAGGGGCCTGCGCCATCGCTGGCGGTCGGCGGTTCCTCTTCTCGGAGGGCGTTTTGCGTCTCCCCTTGGCCAGAGGCGACGGACGTGTACTGCCCGCGCGCAACCTTGTAGATGTTGCGGACGCTGTTCGTCCTGCGGTCCACGTCAAGACCACAGGCAGGGCAGGTGAAGCGCTTCTTGCCAGGCTTTGAGCTTGGGTTTCGCTCGCCGCACTTGCTGCACTCCGTCGCGGTCGCGGTACCCTTCTCCAATACGAGGAGCCGGGAGCCATACCACGAAGACTTGTAGACGAGCTGACGACGCAGCTCGCCGAGACCGTTGTCGAGCAGATGCCGGTTGAACACCGACTTCACTGTGACGTTACGCCCCGGTGCCGCCACATCCCCCGCCGCGGACGCGGTCAGCGCCTTGAGGTCCAGGTCCTCAATCGCGATCACCGCGGCCCTGGTAGTGAGCTGCTTGCTGACACCGTGCAGGAAACCCTTGCGCCGCTCGGCGACCAGATGGTGTGCCCTGGCCAGGCGGGGCTGGAGCTTCTTCCTGCGCCTCTTCGAACCCTTCGCGCACCGCGACAGCTTGCGCTGGATACGCGCCAGCTGCTTCTGCCCAAGACGGTAGGGCTTAAGTGCCGGGATACGGTCCGAGTCCGGCCTGGCGATATCAAGGGGCGCGGACAGCACGGCGACGGGATCGGAACCCAGATCGACCGCGATAAGTTCGTTCACGCGCTGTGTCCGCGTGGGCCGGTGGGGGATGTCCTGCTGCACCACGCACAGCACAGATGCGTACCAGCGGTGGCCCTCACGGCCGAACGTCACCGACGTGATCTGTGCCCGGTCCTTGCGGATCAGCCTCAGCAGGTGCCGGGCCGGGGTGTGCAGGCGGAAGTTCCCCAGGGAGCGGACGTCCAGGCGGCGGTAGCTGGTGAAACCGACTGCCTTGCGGCTGGGGTTGGGCAGGGTGAAGGACTCCCTCGCCCTGCCTTTCTTCTTGAAGCGCGGCATGCCCATCTTCGGGCCCTTGCGCTTGCCGGCCACCGACGACATCCAGTTGGCCCAGGCCGTGCTGGCACGCTCGATGCCGCACCCGAACGCTTCCGTGTGCATGCCCTCGTACCAAGGCGAGCCGCCCTCTTCCCGGGGCAGATGACGCCTCTGGCGCCACAGGGACTTGAGGTCGAACGCGTCAAGGATGTAGGCACCCTCGCCGGCCAGGCGCTGTTTCGCCTCGATAACGCGGGGGCGGATCTCGTCAAGCTCAGCCTTGCGCTCGACTCTGTAACGGACGGGGTCACTGGTCTCAAGCGCGGCAAGTTCGCGGCGCCGCCGGTACAGCACCTGCGCTGCCCGAGGCGCATCACCGGGCGGCACCGGACCGGCGTCAAGGCGCGGCCTGCCCCAATGCTTCACCAGCCTGCGGTGCTCGTCCCACAGCCTCAACTCCGCACAACGCCGGACGTTCTCCTCCCTGACTTGCCGACCCGCCCGCGCATACAGCTCTCGACGGTCACTCTTGGGCAACGCGAGAAACGAGTCACAGTCCAGACCGGAAAGCTCCTCAGCTGCCCGGCTCTTACGGAGGTCGAACGCCTGCTGCTGCGCAAGCAGCTGAGCATGCGCATGGTTAAACGCCCAACGCGCACTGCCCGCATGACGCTCCAGCAGCCCCTCCTGCCCCTCCGCGAGGTCAAGAGCGAACCGAAACGCCTTCGTCACATCAACGACCGGCACAACCCACCCTCTTCCCCTCATCATGAAGCCCGACTGCGCACAGACTCCCACGATCCGCACCCTGCCAACTCCGACACGCCACAACATGACCCCGCACGAGCGACACAGACAAAGGCCATTGACACACCCCCATAGGACACCAGTACATCCAAAGCGCGGACACAACCAAGAGAAACAAACCCGCGCCAAGAGACACGAGAGACCGGCACCACCAAGCCACCGAAGGTCTCTCATCCGGGCCTGTAAATAGAACGGGTCTTCTAAGTTGATGTTGGCGCGTTGCCGCGCCGTGGTGACAGCGCGAATATCGTCCTGGCTGTCGCCCGCGTCCGACGTCGACTTTAATCTTGGCCTGGTCAGCCCATGGCAGAACAAGCTGTCCAGCGTCGCCACCGACGGGAACCCAGTTCACCCAGCGCCAATGAACCTCTTTCATCCCTTCTCCGGAGGGTGAAGGTGCAGGTCAGCAGGGGTGCCTGTGACATGGCGAAGCCCCCGTCGTTGGTGTGGTGATTCCACTCATCACATCGACGCCGGGGGCTTCGTTGGTTCCGTATCCTGCCATGCTCGATGTGCCGCACGAGCTTGTTGAGCATGTTTCCTGGCTGCTGCATGCCCGCAGACTGGAGATCAACTCGCCCTGGCGCAGGCTCGGTTGCTTCAAGCAGGCTCTTCTTGCGCTGGCTCATCTACGGAAGAACGAGACGTTCGCCCAGCTCGGGGCAGGTTTCGGTGTGTCCGAAGCCACCGCATGGAGGTACGTCGACGAGACACTCGAGGTCCTGGCCGCCTGGGCACCGGGCCTGCGAGAAGCTCTCGTCGGCCTGGGTGACGGCGACTTCGTCATCGTTGACGGCACCCTGATACCCACTGACCGGATCAGGGCGGGCGAGCCCTACTACTCGCAGAAGCACAAGAAGCACGGGATGAACGTGCAGGTCATCGCCCGCCCCGGCGGGACACCGCTCTGGTTCTCACGTGCACTACCAGGACGGACCCATGACCTGACCGCGGCCCGCGCCCACGGCATCGTCCAAGCCTGCCTGACCCGGCAGATCCTCATCCTGGCCAACCGCGCCTACCAGGGCGCCAGCGCCACCGTCCGCACCCCGTACTACCACCACCGCGAACAACCAGAACACTACCAGCAGTTCAACCGCGACCACGCCCGACTGAGAGCGCCAGGCGAGCGGGCCTTCGCCCGACTCAAGTCCTGGCGCGTCCTCCGCCGAGCCCGCTGCTCAACCAACCGCATCAGCAGCACAGTGCAAGCCATCCACACCCTCTTGACCTGCAGCTATTCAGGATGAAAGAGGTTCAGTCGCGTGGCGGCGGCTCGATCGCCGTATCGTCCAGGTGACCGTCGCCCAGGTACTCGACGGAGCCGTATCCCTCATGGATGACCGCGTACCGGAAGCGGTCGCCCCGGCGCATACGTACCGACGTGCCGGACGGCGCGTCGGGATCGTCCGAGCTCATGTACGCCTGAATCTGACGCCCCACCAGCCTGCCGGCGGACTGGTTGTCCTCGGTCTCGATGTACATGACGCGCGCGAGGTCGCCTCCCTCCCGGGCGATGGTGGGGGGATACTCGTCGCGGTCGAGCTGGCCGTGGCGGCCGGCTCCGCCGCCGGTCCCTGAGGCGGGCAGCGTAAGCAGCACGCTCTGCAGCGGCGTTCCTCGCAGGGCCGCGGTGCGCCGACCGGGATGGCCGGGGTCATACGTCAGTTCCCACGGGCTTCCGGCGGCGACCGCCTCGCGTGCGTTCTGCACCACCCCGGGCGACGCCTCCTCGTAGAGGTAGAGCAGCCAGCGGCCTGCCTCGTCACGGCGCGGGACACCCTCGGGAAGCGGCAGCGAGCCGGCAGCGCGCACCGGCCGGGGTTCGGTCGGGCGGCGTGCGCGCAGGAAGTAGCCATGGGGGGCGGCGGTCGTGGTGTGGTGGGTGGCGATCAGCCGCTGTGCGGCCCGCTGGGCGGTGCCCAGCATGACCGGCAGTGCGGCAGGTCCAGCCTTGCGGCCACCGCCGTTGTGGGCCAGGAGCCCTCCCCGGTCAGCGGTCCCCACCACATAGCTGTGGGAATGACTGTGGACCTTCAGCTGCACCCACTGGTTCTCGCCCGGGTCGGTGTGGTCGAGGCGGACCGGTTCGACCCGCACCACGTATGCCTCGACCGGCTTCCCCTGCGCACTCATCCCGTTCAGCCGGGCGCCGGGCCACAGATGCTTCACCGCAAACCACCCCCCGACGAGAACCTCCCTCTCTCCGCCCGCAACCTGGTGCTGGGACGGCACGAGCGAGACGAGGGTGTCGGGGGCAGCAATGTAGGCCTGTGCGGTGGTGCGGTCGAGGCTGACGGTGATGCGGTAGCCGTGCTGCACGTGGCGCGTGACCGAGCCGCCGTCCAGTTGAGCGGCTGTGAAGATGCGCCGCACGGGGTCGAGGCTGGTGACGGCGGGTTTCGCCCGGGCGTCGGCGGAGGTCTGGGAGAAGTACACGTCGCTGATGGCGGTGTCGGTGCGGGTCTCCCCCGACTGACTCGTGATGACCGGGGTCGTCAGCCTCCAGCCGGTCGGGGAAGGCTGCCCGGGGTCCTCGTCCGGGTTCCACTGCTCGCCCAGTTGATCCCAGGCCCCTTCCTTCTGCCAGTAGCCGGAGCCGTCCTCGTCGTGGTTGGGAGTGATGGCGTATTGGGTGGAAATGGCACCGGAACGGGAACCGGGGGTCCGGGAGGACACCGTGGCGGTCAACCGGCGGTCGGTATAGCTCTTTCCGCGCGTCATGGGGAAACGCACACTCACTTCGAGCAGCGTGTACGGCGCGAGGTCGCCCAGCGAACACTCGATGTTCCAATCACGCACAGAGGAACGGAAAGACCTGTGGTCCTCCCATAACAGGACGCCGTTTGCCCTCAGCGCCTCCTGCGGGGCGACACCCGGCGGAACCCATGTCCTGCGCAGCGAGGTGGTGCGTGCGTTCCAGTCCATGGAGGACGTGTAGGGCAGCTCCACGGTCACCGCACGAGCGACGGCGGGCCCCGCGTTGTACACGTACACACTGATCGTCTCGGCCTGGCCAAGAGGCAGGTCGTTGTTGTAGCGCGCCCGTTTCGAGGCGATACGCAGATCAGCCTGGTCGATCGGCTCCAGCGGGGCCGGCCCGGCGGTGTCCAACTGCTCCCAGGCGCCTTCCCTCTGCCAGTACCGGGGCCCGTCGTGATGGTGGTTGGGCGTGATGACGTAGTGGGCGGAGGCGGTGCGGAGATCCGGGTCAGGGGTCTGGGAGGACACCGTGGCGGTCAATGGGCGGTCGGTATAGCTCTCTCCGTGCGTCATGGGGAAACTCACGCTCACTTCGAGCAGCGTGTACGGCGCGAGGTCGCCCAGCGAACACTCGACGATCCAATCACGCACAGAGGAGTGGAATGAACCGGCGTCCTTCCAGGAGAGGTTGTTCCCCTTCAGTGCCTGTGAGGGCTGGACGTCGAGCGGTACCTGCGCCCGGCGCAGCGATTTGGTGAGTGCTTCCCCGTTCATCGAGGAGGTGTACGGCAGCTCCACGGTCACCGCACGAGCGACGGCGGGCCCCGCGTTGTACACGTACACACTGATCGTCTCGGCCTGACCGAACGGCAGATTGTTGTCGTAGTACGCCCGCTTCGAGGCGATGCGCAGATCAGCTGCGTTCGCGGGCCCGGATGCGACGGGAGCGGATCGTGGTGCGCGGATCAGCGAGTCCTGCTGCCCGGTTTTTTCCTGACGCTTTCCGTCAGTTGCATCCCCAGCGTGGTCGTCCATCTGAATCGTCTCCTCATACGCTCCGGACGCCCGGATATTGTCGTCAGTCACACCGAATTACCTCTGCCCGCAAGTCCCGCGCCTAGCATGCCGCATGACAGAAATGAAGCCCCAGGACAGTAAGGTCACTATGCCGTATTGCCGGGGTCACTCTGCTCACGGCCGCTATCGCTCTCCCCCTCCATTACGGTCTGGACGGCGTGGAGTTGCGCGTAACAGACCCCATGCCGACCGGCATCACGGAGCGGTTGATCGACCGGTTGCGCTCGGACTGCGGTGATGTTTTTATTATTTCTTTCGCTCCGCTTGCATCCGAACTCCGCGGCGTCGGCACACCGTTCGGGCCGTATTACGACCGTCTCTACTGGGGTCGCGGGACGAGGTAGACCGCTTTCATATACGGATGCCCGGTGGTGGGGATGTAACGGATCGTCGGGCGGCTCACGAACGGATCGTGGCGCGTCGCGAAATTCTCCCGGAAACGATCATCTTCACCCCGGCTCCTGCCCAATCCGGTATGCCGACTGCAACCACCGAAACTCCATGTTCTCGACATAGGCGGAGTAGGGCATGCTCTGGTAAGTGTCCCTCGGCGGACTGTCAGTGGCGAAACTGCTCCGCGCCCAGGGATCGCTGAAGTGGACCGTGCCACCGTCGGTCTCGGCGTCGTAGCCGTAGATGACAAGGGCGTGATCACCGGCCGCACGCCCCACCCTGGTCAGAATGGGCCGACCCGCTTCGATCTCCTCCTTGATGACATCGAAGTCGAGGATGCCGGCGACGGCAGTGGCTCCGTTGCTCTCCTCCTTGACCGTTCCGACGGCAAGGGTGCCCGGCGCCAGCCCGAGTTCCTGCCAGCCGACCTGAACCTGCTGCAGACCTGCGGTCAGGTTCCAGGTGCCGGGCTCGGGCTCGGGTACGTTCCCGAGGGGTCCCCCGGCTTTGAGGTAGAAATCAGCCTGCCTCAATTCCGTGCCGCGACCGAAGTACTGGGCGATACTCAGCCCGGTGGCAACCCAGCACCAGTTGCTCTCTTCCTGGGCGAGCTGAGTGAAAACGAGCTTCTTCATCGTGTCTCCCGGGCTGTCTCTGCTCATCAGTGGTGTGCCTCATGAGAAGGCGAATTTTCTGCTGACGGACGCGTAGACCTCATTGGCCTCCGGGCCCAGGCTCGGCCCCGCCAGCCAGGTGTTGTCGGCCGGCCCGATCGACGCGTTGGAGGTGAGCAGCAGTTGTCCGCCGGGACCCGTGGTGAACCAACCGCACCCGGACGATCCGGCGGTCATCGTGCAGCCGATGCGGTACATCGTCGGCCGGTCGGGCCGTACCGACAGGCGTCCGGGCGCGTCGTCGCAGGAGAACATGAACTGGCCGTCGATGTGATCAGCACCGCCGCGAGAACCAGCCCTAACCCCGCGGGCACCGGGTGCCGTTTCCTCATCGCTGCTCCTTCACGCCCTTTCGGCGAACCTCGCCTTCTTCTACATACGCGATGAGGCAGCCCGCACACGGCGCGGAGCGTCGAATTCATTCGCAGCCCATAACTCCGGGCCCCGCACCAGCAGCAAGTGCGTGCGTACGGACCGAAGTTCGGTCTCTGACGCAGGGCGCGCAACCCACCCGGTTGAGCCGCACACACACCGGCGGCGGTTTCTTGTCCGGAGGTGCTCAAACGCCGGTGCCCGCACCGTGGATGCCTACGCTGACACCACCGCGCCCTGGACATCAGGAGTGGGCGTCGTGTCGCTGTCCCCGTCCGCCCCCGCGCCAGCGCCCCGGATGCGGCGTAATCGAGGACGGTGGTGCGGAAGGCACTGTCGGCCCACAGCTTGCGCAGCCGGGGCAGACGGTGGGCGGCGTCGAGCCGTCTCAAGGCGTGGACCTGCTTGCCTGCGCCCGCCGTCTGGGCCTCTCGCTGAACACCGTCAAACGCTACGCCCGCGCCACCGAGCCGGACCGCATGGTCCACGCCCCCGTCCACCGGTCCTGCCTCGTCGATCCCTACCGCGACCACCTGCGCAAACGCCGCACGGATGACCCGGCCGTCCCCGTCACCCACCTGCTCTCGAAGATCCGCGAGCAGGGCTACACCGGCAGCGCCAACCTCCTGGTCCGCTACATCAACCAGGGCCGCGTCGAGGCCAACCACGCGTCCCTGTCGCCCCGCAAGGTCACCGGCCTGCTCACCCGCCACCCCGACCCCCTCGACGACACGCAGCGCGCGCTGCGTGACCAGCGGGGCGGCCAGGAGTTCGTGATCGGGGGCTTCACAGAACACTCCGGCAGCCGAATCGGATTCGACGCCCTCCTGCTCGGCCACCACGACGAGGACGGACGGCTGCGTTACGCGGGCAAGGTCGGCACCGGCTTCGACACCGACACCCTGCGAAAGCTGCGGGGGCGGTACGTATCCCTCTGCGGCGCGAGCTCGCATGCCGACCCATACCCAGCAACGGCTCCGTGCCCACGGCGTTGTGCCGGTTCAGCCCTTCACTGAACCTCTTTCATCTTGAATAGCTGCAGGTGAGGAGGGTGTGAACGGCCGCGATGATACGTCCAACGCGGTTGGTGGAGCATCTGGTCCGGCGAAGAACGCGCCAGGACTTGAGGCGGGCGAAGGCGCGTTCGCCCGGAGCCCGGAGGCGGGCGTGTACGCGGTTGAACCGCTGGTATTGCGACGGCTGGATGCGGTGGTGGTAGTAGGGAGTACGGACGGTGGCACCGGCTCCTTGGTAGGCCCGGTCGGCGAGGATGAGGATCTGCCGGGTCAGACAAGCCTGGACGATTCCGTGAGCACGGGCCGCGGTCAGGTCGTGGGTCCGGCCGGGCAGAGCCCTCGAGAACCACAGGGGTGTCCCGTCGGGACGGGCAATGACCTGCACGTTCATCCCGTGCTTCTTGTGCTTCTGCGAGTAGTAGGGCTCGCCCGCCCTGATCCGGTCAGTGGGTATCAGGGTGCCGTCAACGATGACGAAGTCGCCGTCACCCAGGCCGACGAGAGCTTCTCGCAGGCCCGGTGCCCAGGCGGCCAGGACCTCGAGTGTCTCGTCGACGTACCTCCATGCGGTGGCTTCGGACACACCGAAACCTGCCCCGAGCTGGGCGAACGTCTCGTTCTTCCGTAGATGAGCCAGCGCAAGAAGAGCCTGCTTGAAGCAACCGAGCCTGCGCCAGGGCGAGTTGATCTCCAGTCTGCGGGCATGCAGCAGCCAGGAAACATGCTCAACAAGCTCGTGCGGCACATCGAGCATGGCAGGATACGGAACCAACGAAGCCCCCGGCGTCGATGTGATGAGTGGAATCACCACACCAACGACGGGGGCTTCGCCATGTCACAGGCACCCCTGCTGACCTGCACCTTCACCCTCCGGAGAAGGGATGAAAGAGGTTCACTGACGACATTCGATGACTTTCGACGACAACGTCAGGAGCCGGCCTTGGTCGACTGGTGGCGCTGGTGGTCGACCAGCTTCGTGAACGCGTGCTTGAACGCGGCGTAGTCGTCGGCGCCGAGTTCGTGCGCGTGGCGGCGCTCGATGTCGGCGAGGATGGCGTCGGAGCGCTTCATCTGCGCCAGGCCCCGCCCGGTGGGCAGCACGAGCTTGGCACGTCGGTCCGCGGGATCCGGCTCCCGGTATAGGTAGCCGAGGGCTTCGAGCTCGTCGACGAGCTTGCCGACTACCTGTTTGTGCTGGCCGGAGCGGCGCGCCAGGTCAGTGGCACGACTGCCCTCGGCGTCGAGGAATGCCAGGATCGCGCCGTGTTGCGGGCGCAGGTCACCGAAGCCGTCCTCGGCCAGCCGCGCGAACAGCTCACGCTGGATGCCGAACAGCAGGCCGGCGGCCAGAATCCCCAGGTCAGGGTTGTCGCGTTTGGTCTCACTCCGACGCATCGGCCAGCCATCCCTCAAGTTAGTCACCTATGTTGACGGTAATCATCGGTGACTATACCGTAGTCGTTGTTGATCACGGCCGGCCCAGCGCCGTGAGGACGCAGTCACAGAGCTGCTTCATACCGCCTGTTGCGTCCTTCAGACCAGAAAGAAGGCACGTGAGATGTCCACCACCAGCACCGTTGTGCACGGCACTGTCGCCGGAGGCTTCGAGGGTGTACGTGACCGCCTCGCCTCGGCCGCCGAAGCGGAGCCCGGTCTCTCGGCGCAGCTCGCCGTCTACCACCGAGGCCGGCAGGTGGTGGATCTGTGGACCGGCCCCGGCCTGACCGGGGACTCGCTGCTGGGGCTGTTCTCGTCCGGCAAAGGTGCGGCACACCTGGTCCTGGCGCTGCTGGCCCAGGACGGCGTGATCGATCTCGACACCGCGGTCGCCGCGTACTGGCCCGCATTCGCCGCCGAGGGCAAGGCCGGGATCAGCGTGCGGGATCTGCTGGCCCACAAGGCCGGACTGATCGGCGTTGACGGCGGCTTCACGCCCGCCGAACTCGCCGATGACCGGCTGCTCGCGGCCCGGCTGGCCGCCCAGAAGCCCTATTGGGCCCCGGGCACCGCCTATGGCTATCACGCCTTCGTCATCGGCGCCCTGACCGGCGAGGTGGTGCGCCGTGCCACCGGGACCTCGCTGCAGGAAGTCTTCGAGCAGCGGATCCGCGCGCCCCACCACCTCGACTTCCACCTCGGCCTGCCCGCCGACCAGGAGCACCGCTATCTGCCGGTCCAGCCGTTGCTGCCGCACCAGCAGGAAATCGCCCAGGCGAACCTGCCCGCCCCAGACTCCCTCACCGGTATCGCCTTCAACTTCAACGCTCCCGAGCCGACCGATCTCGTCGAGTTCGCCAACACCCGCGCCGTGCGTGCGCTCGGCCCTGCCTCGGCCGGAAGTGTCGGCACCGCCCGTGGTCTGGCACGGATGTACGCCGCCGCGATCGGTGAACTCGACGGCCATGCGCCGCTGCTGAAGCCGGACGTGCTCGCCGAGTTCACCACGCCGCACACCTCCGGCACCGACGTGGTGACCGGTGAGCGTGACCACTTCCTCCTCGGGTTCGAGGCCCAGGCGGTCCGCTACCCCAGCCTGGGCGCCGACGCCTTCGGGCACAGCGGCGCGGTCGGCGCCCAGTCGTTCGCCGACCCCCGCAGCGGCATCGCCTACAGCTACACCCGCCGCCGCTTCTCCTTCGGCGGTGGAGGCGGCGCCCCCGAGAACCGGGAGCTCATCGCCACCGTGGTCGAGTCCGCTGCCTGAGTAGCGCATCGCCGATGACAGCCTGCGGAGCGTACGTAGGACCAGGACCCGTCCCGGCGCGTACGCCGGGCAGTGACTCGCCGCGCTGGCTGCTCGTCGAGCAGGCCCTCACAGGCGTCCGCGCCGTCGGCATGCAGATGGGACGCAGACTCCACCGCACCTCCAGGCACCAGCGAGGCATCCAACACGTAAGGTGTGGGCGGGCGCGGTGAGATCATGAGGAGTTCGTGTGACCGCGGTCAGCCTTGAGCACGCCACTGTTCCCGTCGACACGGGAGAGGTGACCCTGTTGATAGCTCGCCGGGTGGAGCCGGGCCACGAGGCCGCCTTCGAGCTGTGGGCGAGGGGCATCCTCGAAAGCGCGGCCGCCTTCCCCGGCCACCTCGGATACGGACTCTTCCGCTCCTCCGGCGGCGACGCCCCCTGGTTCCTCGTCCACCGCTTCCGGGACGCGGAGGCATGCCGTGCCTGGCAGGAGTCGGCGGAGCGGGCGGCCTGGTTCGCCGACTGCGAGGGACACCACCACACCGAGATCGCCCGGCGCCAACTGACGGGCATGGAGACCTGGTTCGCCAAGCCGGGCTCGACACGGCCTGCGCCGCCCCGATGGAAGATGGCGATCAGCGCGACCCTGGCGATCTACCCGATCTCCGTACTCGGAAGCCTCTTTCTCGTGCCACGCCTGACCGCACTCCCCCTCCTACTCGCCAGCGCGATCGTGGCCTGCGTCTTCAACGTGCTCATGACGTACGTGGCGATGCCCGCCGTCAGCAGACTCCTGCGCGGCTGGCTCACTCCGTAGCCGCAGGGCCACGAGCTGGACCGATTTCAAGCCTCCGTCTCCTCAGCCCACCTCGTTCCCCACTGCTTGACGTCGTTCATGAGCAGGGAAGCTCCGGCAGGTGCGGGGCGTCGGGGTGGTAGTGGCGCTGGCGTTGGACCGGGGCGGTGGCGAAGTCGCCGGTGCCGTTGAGGACTTCGCCGGTGCCGAGGCGGATGCCATGGGCGCGGCCGAAGCCCTTGAGGACGGCGCCCCGGTGGTCCGGGTCGGGATGGGTGTACGGGCGGCCGGCAGCCAGGTCGATGGAGCGGGCCGAGACCGGGCCGCGGACCTGGCTGCCGGCACCGAGCAGGCCGGGGCCGATCACCTCGGCGCCGCCTGAGATCCGCACCCCGTCGCCGATCCGGATCTCGCCGTCTCCTGCCGCCGTGATCCGCGCTCCGCCGTCGCCGATCCCGGTGTCCCTTCCGATGGTGACGACCGCGCCGCCGGTGGCGCGGATCCGGGCGCCGCCGTACAGCGTTGTGCCCGCGCCGATGCCGCACCGGCTGTCGCCGTCGCACTCGACGACCGCGCCGGAGCCCACCACCCAGTCGCCCTCAGTGAGCCGGCCGACGTTCTCGGCCCGACAGCGACCCTTGGCGAACATGTCGCCGTACGCCTCCCGTACCGCGTCGCGCCCGCGCAGGCGGCCGCCGCCGCGGCGGTTGATGCAGACGTCGGGGCATACGTTGCCGCGAAGGCTTCGAGGTCATGGCTGTTGTAGGCGGCCAGCTGGCGTTCGACCACGGTCTCTGGGGTGGTCACCAGTTGGTGACCACCTGGTTCCCCAGCCGGGGGGACGCGGTCTCTGCCCCGCCCGCTGCGGGTCAGAGCTCCCTGAGGTGCCGCGCGATATCGTCCGCGTCGGGCAGGCCGAGCTCGCGGAAGACGCTCTCCGCGCGGCGGTAGTGCTCCCGGGCCTCGTCGGTGTCGCCCTGTACCCGGTGGGCGTGGCCCAGCTGGGCTAGGGCTCGGGCGAGGATGCCCGCGTCGCCGCGCGCCTCGGCGATGTCCCGTGCCCGCGCGGCGTGTTCGGCGGCCTCCACGGGTCGTCCCGCGAGGTTGTGGGCCTCGGCGATCGCGCCGAGCAGCAGGCCCTCGCGGAAGCGGGAGCCCGTCTGCCGCCACAGGCGCAGGCTCTCGTGCAGGTGGTTGAAGGTCTCGGACGTCCGTCCGGTCCGCAGGCAGACCTGGCCGAGGTTGTGCAGCGCGTTGGCCTGACCCGCGATGTCCCCGGTCGCCCGGGTGACGGCGACCGCCTCGCGGCAGTGCGCCAGTGCCTCCTCGGCCCGGCCGGTGGCCAGCAGGGCCAGGCCGAGGAAGCCGAGCGCGTACGCCTCGATGCCGCGGCTGGCCAGGGCCCTGCTGTGGGTCAGCGCCTCGGTCAGCAGGGTGTGCGCGAAGGTGAAGTCGCGCAGGGCCAGCGCGCCTCCGCCCCGTGTGATCAGGACGTGGGCGAGCAGCCTCCGGTCCCCGGCCGCCCGGCACAGCTCGATGGCCCGGTCCAAGGATGGGGTGCCGAGCCTCATGGCGAAGCGGTGCTGCACGGAGCTGCCGAGCATGTACAGGGCGCGTGCTTCCGCGGTGCGGTGGCCGGCGGCGCGCGCGGCCTCGGCCAGGGTCCGGGCGGCGCGTTCGATGCCGTAGGGCTGCGCGCCGAGGCGGCCGAGCGGGTCCGCGGCCAGCAGCAGGTCCGCGCAAACGGTCAGCGACAGCGAAGTGTCGCCGGCCGCCTGCTCGATGAGCCCCAGGAGCGACGTCTGCTCGTCGAGCAGCCAGGCGGTGGCCTTCTGCGGGCCGGTGAAGTCCAGGCCCTCGCAGCGCAGCGGGGCTACGTGCCCGGGAAACACGTCGTCGGGCAGCGACGCCCGGTGGGCGTCGAGGGCGGTGGCGAGGCAGAACTCCAGCAGTCGGGTGAGTGCGGCGGTTCGCTCGTGGTCCGGCACTTCGGTGAATGCGGTCTGACGGGCGAAGAGCCGGAGCAGGTCGTGGTAGCGGTAGCAGCCGGGGGCGACCGACTCCAGCAGGCTCAGATCCACCAGCGACTCACACAGCTCCTCCGCCTCCCACTCCGGCCGGGCGAGCAGCGCCGCGGCGACGGGCACACTCAGTTCGGGCACCTCGGGCAGGGCCAGCAGCCAAAAGGCGCGGACGTGCTCGGCGTCCAGCAGTTCCATGCCGAGCCGGAAGGTCGTCTCCACGGCGGTGTCCTCCGCCTTCAACGCGCCGAGGCGGCGCCGCTCGTCCGCCAGCAGCGCGACGGTCTCCGCGAGCGCGTGGTCCGGCCGGGCGACCAGCCGGGAAGCCACGATACGGACGGCGAGCGGCAGATGGCCACAGGCGTCGAGCACCTCGACGGCGGCCTCCGGCTCGGCGGAAACGCTCTCTTCGCCGACGATCCGAGTCAGCAGCTCCAGGGCCTCAGCCCGCGCCATGGGCCGCAGGTCCACCAGGGTGGCCCCGGTCAGGCCGACGAGCCGGGAGCGGCTGGTGAGCAGCACCGCGCTGCCGGGCGCGCCGGGCAGCAGGTCGCGCACCTGGGCCGGGTCGCGGGCGTTGTCCAGCACGACGAGCACCTGCCGGGTGGCGAGCATGGAGCGGTAGAGGGCGGCCCGCTCCTCGGGCAGCGTCGGGAGGTAACCGGCGCGGACGCCGAGGGCGCACAGGAAGCGGCCCAGCACCTCCATGGGCTCCGCGGGCCGGGGGTCGGTTCCCCTCAGGTCCACGTAGAGCTGCCCGTCCGGGAAGCGGTGGCGGATCCGCTGGGCCACGTGGACGGCCAGGGCGGTCTTGCCGATGCCGCCCATCCCGCTGATGGTGCTGACGGCGACGATCCCGCCCTTCTCCAGCGCGGCGCACAGCCGGTCGGCCTCATCGTTGCGGCCAGTGAAGTCGGCGATGTGCTGGGGCAGTTGAGCCGGTCCGTAGGACCGGTCCGGAGCGCGGCGCTCGGCCGCGTCGCCCGCCTGCCGCCCGGGTCCGGGGTTGAGGATCTCCTGATGGAGCCGGTCCAGGCCGGGACCCGGGCGGGTGCCCAGCTCCTCGGCGAGCGCGCGGCGGACGCGCGCGTGGACATCGAGCGCGTCCGCCTGCCGTCCGGCGTGGTACAGCGCTGTCATCAGCAACTCGTGGACCCGCTCGCGCCAGGGGTGTTCGGCAGCCAGCACGCGCAGCGGACCGATCGCGTTGTCGTGCCCGCCCAGCACAATCTCGGCCTCCCAGCGGGCCTCGACCGCCGACAGGCGCAGCTCCTCCAGCCGGGTGCGCTGGGCCTCGGCGTACGGGCCGGGCACACCGGCCAGCGGCCTGCCGCGCCACAGGTCCAGCGCGGAGACGAACAGTGACCGCGCCCGCTCGGGCCGACCGGCGGCCCAGGCCCGCCGTGCCTCGGCCGTACGGAACTCGAAGACCGTCAGGTCGACGTCCTCCGGGGCGACGCGCAGCGTGTAGCCGTCGCCCGTCGTCAGCAGCGTGCGCGCGGTGGCGCGGGGTACCCGGCCGGGCTCCAGCAGCCGACGCAGGGTGAAGATTTGGGTGTGCAACGACCCCAGCACACCGGGCGGGGCCTCGTCGCCCCAGACCGCGGCGATCAGTTCCCGGCGGGACACGGGGGTACGCGCCCGTAGCAGCAGGACCGCGAGCACCGCCTGCGTCTGGGGCGCGCCGACGCGCACCTCGGCCGACCCGTCGTGCACGCGAAGGGGACCGAGAACGGTGAAGCGGTAGGCGGAAGTTCGCCCGGAATCGCCGCCGGAGGAGTGGCCGGAGGAGTGGCCGGGCGAGGCAGTGGTGGGCATGGGATGTCTCCGAATGACGTGAGGACCGTTTGGCGTGAGGACCTTGGGCGTGAGGTCACAGGAGGGGGAATCGCCCGTGACACCGGCTCCGCCGTGACCGTTTGGGCCCGGCGCAAGCCCCGTCCTTCAGGGCGGGGTAGGCCGGAACGGTCCGCAGAGCGAAGCTATAGCGGCCGACGCTGCTGTTCGATGTACTGCCGCACCACCGTGAGCGGGGCGCCGCCGCAGGACGCGGCGAAGTAGCTGGGCGACCAGAAGTGGCCGTGCATGATCGCCCGGTTCACTCGGCCGGTGAAGTCCCGGCGCAGGATTCGGGCGGACACGCCCTTGAGGCTGTTCACGAGGCCGGACACGGCTACCTTCGGCGGGTAGTGCACCAGCAGATGCACGTGGTCATCCTCGCCGTTGAACTCGACTAGCTCAGCCTCGAAGTCCTCGCACACCTTCCGCATGGTCGCCTCGCACACGTTCAGCATCTCGTCGTTGAACACACCACGCCGGTACTTGGTCACGAAGACCAAATGAACGTGCATCCCAGACACCACGTGCCTGCCACGCCTGTATTCGCCATCGGTAGCCATAGACCAAATGATAGGATCGCGGCCGTGCAGCTCCGGTACAGCTTCCGCGTGTACCCTGAGCCCGCCCAGCGCCACGCGCTGGCCAGGGCGTTCGGGTGCGCCCGCGTGGTCTTCAACGACGGCCTCAGGGCCCGTCGGGAAGCACACGCTGCGGGGCTGCCGTACATCAAGGACACCGACTTGCAAAAGCAGGTCATCACCGCCGCGAAGCGCACAGAGGAACGACTGTGGCTGGGTGAGGTGTCCTCGGTGGCACTGGTTCAGTCGCTTCGCGATCTGCACACCGCCTACCGGAACTTCTTCTCCTCGGTCACCGGCAAGCGCAAGGGACCGAAGGTCGCGCCGCCCAGGTTCAAGTCCAAGAGGGACCAGCGGCAGTCGATCCGACTCACCGCCAACGGATTCTCCCTGCGCGACAACGGCAAGCTGTACGTGGCGAAGGTCGGGGACCTGCGGGTGCGCTGGTCTCGTCCGCTTCCAGCCATGCCGACCTCGGTCACGGTCACGATGGACGCGGCCAGCCGCTACTGGGCTTCGTTCGTCGTGGACACCGACCCGCAGTTCCTGCCCGAACTGGACACCGAGACCGGCATCGATCTCGGCCTGTCCGCATTCGCCGTCCTCTCAGACGGTACGAAGATCTCCGCCCCGCGCTTCCTACGCCGCGCCGAGAAGAAACTCAAGCGGTTGCAGAAGGACCTCAGCCGCAAGGCCAAGGGATCGAAGAACCGGGCCAAGGCCCGTATCAAGGTCGCACGCCAGCACGCCCGCGTGGCGGACCGGCGGCGGGACTGGCACCACAAGGAATCCACGAAGATCATCCGCGACAACCAAGCGGTGTACGTGGAAGACCTCGCGGTGTCCGGTCTCGCACGTACTAGGCTCGCCAAGTCCGTGCACGACGCCGGATGGTCGGCGTTCGTCAACATGCTGGAGTACAAGGCCGCCAAACACGGCCGGCACTTCGCAAAGATCGGACGGTTCGAGCCGACCTCTCAGGTCTGCTCCGCTTGCGGGATCAAGGACGGCCCCAAGCCCCTGAGTGTCCGTGAGTGGACCTGCCAGGAGTGCGGGACCGTCCACGACCGCGACATCAACGCCGCCAAAAACATTCGGGCCGCTGGACAAGCGGACCGGCTAAACGCCAGTGGAGCGCCGGTAAGACGGGCATCCGTGCCCGCACAGCGCCGTGAAGCAGGAAGCCACCAGAAGGACCTGACGGCCCAGGCTGGAATCCCCGTCCTTTAGGGCGGGGAGCACGTCAAGCACCCATGAAGCAGGAAGCGCCTCCCTCGGGGGACCACAGACCTGGAGAGGTCCATTCGTCCCGGCGAGGAAGGCGCTTCCGCGTCCCTGTCCAGCGCTCAGTCATACCCCGGCAGAACCGGCCGGGCCAGAGCACTGGAGTGACTTATTCCTCCCGGAGGTATTCGATCGTCGCGAGCATGAACTCCCCATATCCGAAAGAGCGGTTCAGCTCCTCGAACACGTCCCAGGAAGTGGCGGGTACCGGACTGCTGTATGCCGAGTAGGCGTGCACCAGGAACCGGAAGGCGAGTGCGGCACTCACCTGCATCGCGCAGCGTTCCACCGCGGCGATCACGGTGTGGGCCGGCAAGGGCTCCAGTGGTAGCCCGGCTTGTGGTGCCAGACGTCCAGCGAGAGCGACGACCGCCGCACTCTCGACGTCGGAGATCGCCCCCACAGCAGGCTCACCCCCCGGCTCCCGGCGATACGGCCGCAGTTCGCTTTCGATCTCGGTCAGCCATACGCGGCCCCGCGCAGGCTCCTCCCCCGCGACCGGGTAGAACGGATAGAACATCGCGGCGGCTCTCCACAACGCATGGATGTCATCGTCCGAGAGCGGCGATGCGAGGAGCAGCCGCGTGTCCTCGTCCAGGCGCCGCAGCCGTTCGAGACCGGCCTCGTCGTCTCCGACGAGCGCGGCCCACCGGCGTACCAAGTCCCGGGGCGTCTGGCCTTCATGCCGCCAGTCCATGTGGAATTTTCCGCCCAGCGCGGTCAGTCCGAAATCGGGGTCCACTGCACGTCCTTCTGTCATTGCCCGCTCTACGGTAGTGGATACGCGGTGTAGATGTAGTACCCACCCGGAACCTTCTTGCCGTCGGGACTCCTGCCCTTTTCGATCTTCTTGATCACGACTTTCACCCTGTTACTGGCGGCACCCGAACTGCCGTCCTTTCTGAGGAAAGTTCCCAGCGACCCTCCGCTGTACATCTGAACGGGAAGCTCTGCGGTTTCGTTGTGCTGCAGATTGCGGAGGTTGTTGGTGAGCCACTTCGCGTTCTTTTTCACCACCTCGTCCACGGCCGCCTGCGCCGTTGCCGCATCCGTCCACTTCGTGACGATGCCGTCCTTCTCCAGCTTCGCCGCGATCCTCGCCTCGGTCGGATTGATGTGGTCCTTGTAGGTGTGTGCCTGATCGCTGAATCGGCGCTCCGCTGCTTCCAGGTCGGTGCAGTTGTGGACGAGGGCATCGGTTGCTCCCACGCCCACGTAGTAGGTGTGGAACTCCCCGACCGTGAGGTCATGGGTGCGCTGGCGCTCGTGGTAGTTGACGACGCCCGTCACGGCGAGCGTCGAGCCCGCGGGGGTGCGCAGCCGGTTTCCCACCCGCACGTCGCCCGCGTCCACCCACTGCTTGCGGTCCGTCAGCCAGAAGGGGTGGTTGGATGTCGCCGTGACGGTGGCGGGGCCCTGGGCCGTGGTGACGACGAGGCGGGTGAACTTCTTGTCGTCCTCGGTGGTGAAGTAGTTCGTCACCGGCCGTACGTCGGTCCGCCCGCTCTCGGGATCGGTGGCGACCACCTTGTCCCCGATGCGCACGTCCTTGATGAGGCGGTGCGTGCCGTCGGCGAGCAGGACGGGGGTAGTGGGCGGGAAGCTGTGCTTCCTGCGGCAGTCGAACTGCTTGTAGAGCTTGTTGAGAACGTCATCGCTCTTCTTGAGCAGCTTCTTCGCCGCCGCCGATTCCTTGAGAAGGTCCCCGATGTTGGCGAGGCGCTTGATGGCCTTGGCGATCGCCGGGAACTTCTCGATGGCCCGGAGCGCCTTCCCCCACGGGAGGTTGTTGACCAGCGCCCAGAAGCAGGCCTCGACGTTTCCTTCGCTGTAGCACTTCTTGATGTTGTCGACGTCGAAGTACTCCTTGAGGACCTCACCGCCGATTTCCAGCAGGAAGTCTTCGAAGCCCTTGCCCGCCAGTCCCCGGGCCTTTTCGAGGTCTTCCTTCGAGATACCGGCCTCTTCGAGATCGGCCAGGTCCTCGTCGGACAGCTCGCTGATGTCGGTCTTCTCGGCGTTGGCGGCCTCTTCGAGCGCCTTGCGCTCCCGCTCTTCCTGGTCCGCCTCCGCCTTCTTGGCGACCTCGTCGGCTTCCTTGGCGTACTTGAGGGCGTTGTCGGCCGCCTCCTTCGCCGACTTGGCGTGCGTTTCGGCGGAGTCGGCGAGCTTTCCGGCGGCGACAGCGTCCTCTTGCGCCTGGGTCGCTGCGCCCTGTGCGGTGGCCGCCTCCTTCTCGGCGAGGTTGGCGGCACCCGCGGCCGCGGCGGCGTGGTGGTCCGCCTCGGCGGCGGCGCCCCGGGCGCGGGCGGCTTCTGCCTCGGCCTGGTTGGCGGCCTGGCGGGCCGCGGTGGCGTCGGCGTAGGCCTGGTTGGCCGCTGCCCGGGCGTCCTTGGCGTCCTGCTGTGCCTGGGCGTCGGCCTGGTTGGCACGGGCCGCGGCGGCCCGGGCCTTGGCGCCGTCGGCAGCGGCCTCGGCCGCGGACTTCATCGCCGCTGCCATCGAGCGTGCGGCGTTCGCGGACGAACGGGCGGCGTCGGCGGCGGCCTTGAAGGCCGGGGCGACCTGGGCGTTGGCCCGCTTCGCGGCGGCCTCGGCCGTCTCGGCGGCCTTCACGGCCTCCGCTGCCTTGGCCTCGGCCGAGGCGACCTGCTCCTGACCCATCTCCTGGGCGGCGGTGGCCACCGCCGCGGCGAAGTCCGCGTCGATGTCCTTGCCGGAGAACGGCGCGGTCAGCTCGATCGCGGTGTTGGCCGGGTCGGCGATACCGGCCGCGGTCGTGCGGGCGGCGTTGGAGGCCTGGACGGCGATACCGGCCTGGAGCCGGGCCATCGCGGCTTCGCGGACCGCGCCTTCGGCCTCGGTCTTGGTGCGGTTGGCCGCCTGGAGGGCGTTGTTGGCCTCGACGGCGGCCAGCCCGGCCAGCCGTGCGGCCTCGTGGGCCGCGACGCCGGCCCGCGCTTCCTGGGCGGTGGCTTCGGCGGCCTGGGTGTTGGCGCGCAGAGCGGCCGCGTGGGTGGCGGCGGCCTCGGCCTCGGCGCGGTTCGCGGCCGCGTTGGCTGCGGCGGCGGCCGCCTCGGCCTTGTTCGCCGCGGCGTTGGCGCGTGCCGCGTGCGCGGTGGCTTCCGCTGCGGCAGCCCGTGCACGGGCTGCCGCACCGGCGGCCTGGGTCGCGGCGGTACGTGCCCGGACCGCCGCGCCGCTCGCCGTGTCGGCGGCACTTTGTGCCTGACCGGCGGCCGTGTTCGCGGTGTCGGCGTCGGCCCGGGCGGTGGTCGCCGCGGTCTGGGCCTCGACCGAGTACGCGGTGCCCTTGGCCGCGGCCGCCATCGACGCGGTGGCCTGCGCACGCGCCTTCTTGGCGTCGGCGTCCATCCGGGCCTCGCGGGACTTGCGCCACGCCTCCCGGGACACGGTCTCCATGCCGCGCGCGTTCTCGTCGGCCTTGGCCGCGATGCCTTCCTGCTTCTCGGCGTCGGTCCGGGCCGAGGCCGCGGTGGCCGCGGCGGCCTGGGCGTCCGCGCGCGCCGCGGACGCGGTGCGCGCCTCGGCCTCCGCGCGGGCCCGGGCAGCGGCGGCGGCGTCCCGTTCGCGCTCGGCGCGGGCCCGCGCCTGTGCGGCCAGATTCCGCTCGCGCTCGGCGATCGCCCGCTGCTCGGCGGCGATCTTCGCCTGGCGCTGCGCCTCCACTCGCGCCTCGCGGGTCTTCTTGGCGTGCTCCCAGGCCTCCTTCTCGGCCTTCTCGGCCGCGATACGGGCCGTCTTGGCGTGGGCGGCCGCATCCGCGGCGATCTTGGCCTGCTTCTCGGCTGCTTGGGCCAGCGTGGCCGCGGCCTTGGCGTGCTGCTCGGCGTTGGCCCGCCATTGCTTGGCCTGCTGCTCGTGCAGTTCGGCCTGGTTCTTGGCGTTCAGGCCCTTGGCGTCGGCCTCGGTGGCGTCGATGGCGTGCTGCGCGGTCTGGCTCGCCTTGACGGCCGCCTCGGCCGCCGCGGCGATGCCCGCGGCGACGTCGGACCACTGCGTGCCGTAGGTCAGACCGGTCTCGACGAGAACACCCGCCTGGACCTTGGCCTGCCCGGCTGCCACCTGGGCGGCCTTGGCGGCGCCGGAAGCGATGGTGACCTGGCGGGCGGCCTCGGTCTTGACGCTGTCGTAGGAGGACAGGGTCTTGCCCGCGCGGTCGGCGGACAGCATGCGGTCCGCCTGGCGCGCCTGTCCGGCCGCGGAAGTCATCGCGTTGGACGCTTCCTTGAGGGCCTTGACCGCGTTGCCGTGGGCGGTGATGAGCTTGGTGCGGGCCTCGGCGGCGCGGGCGGCCTTCTCGGCCAGCTCGCGGAGCTTGTCCGCGGCCTCCTGGGCCTCCTTGAGCGCCTTCTCGTGGGCGGCCCGGTCGTCCGCGTCCTTCTGGGCGGCGATCTGGTAGCCCTTTTCGAGGAACTCGGCGATGACCTTGTCGTCGTTGGTGGCCAGGGCGGCCGCGGCGGCCTTCTTGACCTCGGGGCCGCCGGAGGCGACCAGCATCTCGACGCGCTTGCGCAGCTCCGCCGCGCGCTCCTTGGCGCTCTGCTCGTTCTTCTTGTCCTGCGCGCGGGCGATGTCCGCGCCGAACGCGAGGAAGTCGGCACGGGCCTTGGCGTCGGACTTCAGGGCCCGCTCGACCTCGGCGTTGAACACCGGGCCGCCGGTGCCGCGCATCGCCTCGATCTGCTGGCGGTTCTTGACGTCGGTGCCGTCACGCTTGTCCTTGGCGCGCTGGCGTGCCTCGGCCTCGCCGTGCTCCAGGAAGTCCTTGATCGCGTTCGGGTCGCTGCTCTCCAGGGCCTTCTTCGCGGCCTCGCGGACTTCGTCTTCCTCGTCGAACTCGGCGTAGTCCTCGACCAGTTGGCGGTCGCGCTCGGCGCTGAGCCTGTCCAGCTCGGAGCGTGGTGCGGGCGGCGGTGCGGCGTCGGCCTTCGGCAGGGCCGCGGCCACGCGGTCCAGCGTCGCCAGGGTCTTGGTGTACGACGCCTGCTCGGCGCCGGCGGTCGTGGCGGCGGTGGCCTCGGCCGTCGAGCCGCCCAGGATCGCCAGGACCAGGGTCGCGGACAGGGTCCCCGACGCTGCCGCGGTCGCACGACCGCGTATTCGTCCGGCCTTTGGCCAGAATCTACCCATCACGGGATGAATCCCCCTCAATTAAGGAAACAGAAAACACCCCCTGCCCCAGGCATCACCGCGCTGAAGAGCAGGGAGGACAGCAAAAACGCAGAGAACAAGGAGACGCGCGCGTAAGCAGGCGCGCGCAGAAGGGAAGCCACTGAGCGCGGGGCGTCCCGGGTACCGGCCGGCTGGTCACACCGGCCGGCACCCGGGACGGATCCGGAGATCAGCCCTTGACGCGGCTCTCCGCTTCCTGGGCCCGCTCGAACATGTCCTTCCAGAAGCCGGCCGACGCGGCCGCTCCCGCCTGTTCCTCGGCCCAGGACGTCTGGTTGGCCTCGGCGGGATCGCCGATGCCCTTCCAGAGCCCGTTCGCGGACTCCTTGGCGGCCTTGGCGACGTTCCGCCAGTTCTCCGCCTGCGCGGCCGCGGCCTCCTGCTCCGCCAGCCACGCCTTCTGCGCGGAACCCGCGTGCTCGGACACCGCCTTCCAGGCGGCCTCCGCCTCGGCGCGGGCCTTGGCGGCGTCGGCGGCGCCCTTGACCGCCTCCTGGGCGGCCGCCGCCTTCGCGATCAGCTGCGACAGTGCGGCGCGCCGGCCCGTCTCGGCATCCGACACGTGCAGCCGGTACGCCTCCAGGTCCAAGGACCCCCCGGTGGCCCAGCCGTACCCGTAGAACTCGGTGATGTCGGCATCCGTGGCACCCGGCCGCAGCGCCCACTGTGCCTCCACCCGCACCTGCTCGCCCGGGGCGTGCTGGGCGAGCGCGGCGACGAACTCCCGGTCCGCGGCCACGACTTCCAGCCGGTGCTGGACGTCCGCCTCACGACTTTCCCGGTCCCGCTTCTGCGCCTGCGCGTAACCGGTCTTCACGAAGGCCGCACGGTCGGCGTCCGAGCCCTTCAGCGCCTTTTCGGCAGCCGCGCGCACCGCCGGGGAGAACTGCGCGGTGTGCGTGGCCACGACCCGCTCGCAGAAACTCCGGTTCTGCGCGCGAGAGTCCTTCAGGCGCTGCTTGGCGTACGTGTAACCGCCGCCGGGAGCCATCCATTCGGCGATCGCCTCGTCCCCCCGGGTGCTGCGCAGCGCGTTCCACGCGGAGACGCGCAGCTCGGCCGGCAGCTTCGAGACGGCGATCGAGTGGACGTAGTCGCGCGCGCTCTGCGCGGCGGCGGCCTTCAACGCCGCCGCCGGGTCGGCCGGCTGCTCCGCCGCGGCGGTGGACGCGGCGGTGGACAGGGGCGCACCGGCCCATGCCGGTGCCGCCCCCGCCGCCAGCACTCCCCCGCCGGCCAGCAGGGCGACCGCCGTGGCCTGCGCGACCCACCACTGACGCCTCACTGCCGACCTCACTTGACCTTGACCGGCTTGATCTGCCACAGCTGGGCGTCCGACTGATTGCAATACCACGACTGGGCCTTCACGCCGTTCTCCGTCTTGGCGCTGACGATGTCCAGGCAGCGGTCCTGGGTGTGGGTGGGGCGCAGCTGGAAGAGCTTCCTCGCCGGGTCGACGAGCACGGCCTGCCAGCGCATCTGCGCTCCGCCCGAGCACGTCCACTGCTGAACGGCCGCGCCGGCCTTGGTGCCGCTGTTCTCGACTTCGAGGCACTTGTTGCCGGTGACGGTCCGCAGCTCGTAGGAGGCGCCGCCCTTGGGGACCATGCGCCAGTGCTGGGCGACGGTGTCGGGGTTGCAGGTCCACTGCTGGGCCGGCAGGCCGTCGTTGATCGCGCCGTTGTTGATTTCCAGGCACTTGCCGCTGGAGGCGACCTGCAGCTGGACGGTCGCCTCGGGCAGCTTCGCCCGCGCGGCGGCCTCGTCGGCGCTCGCGCGTGCCGTGTTGGCCGCTTCCCTGGCGGCCTTGGCCGCCTTGGCGGCCGCGTCTTCGGCCGCGTCGGCGTGGACGGCGGTCGCGGTGCCGGCCAGGGCGGCGACACTGGCGGTGATGGCCAGCGTGGCACGGATGATCCGGGACATGGGGTGTTCGGTTTCCTCTCGAAGGTGGGGGGTGCTCAGGCCCGTACGAAAGCCGGTGCCGGGAGCGGTGCCGGGAGCGGTGCGGGGACCGGCGGTCAGGCCTTGACGGGCTTGATCTGCCACTGCTGGGCCGCGCTGCCGTTGCAGTACCACAGCTGGGTGTTCGCGCCCTCGGTGACGGCGCCGCTCTTGATGTCGAGGCAGCGGGCCGCGGTCGTGTGCGCGGGACGCAGCTCGTACAGGTCCTTGGCGACGTCCACAAGGAACGGGCGCCACCGCATGTTGGTGCCGCCGCTGCACCACCACTGCTGGATGTTCGAGCCGCCCTCGGTGCCGCTGTTCTCCACTTCGAGGCACTTGCCGCTGTGCTTGGGCCGCAGCTCAAGGGTGCCGTCACCGGTGGGAGCCATTTCGAAGAGCTGGCTGTCGACGCCGTCGGCGCACGTGCTCTGCACCGCGTTGGCGCCGTTGCGCAGGCTGCCCTTGCCGATGGTCAGGCACTGACCGCTGTGCGCCGCCTGCAGCTGCACGGTGGCCGCCTCGGCGGCGGTCGTAGTGGTGGTGGTGTCGGCCGCGTGGACGGCGGTGACGGTGCCGGCCAGGGCGGCCAGGCCGGCGGTGGCGGCCAGCGCGCCTCGGATGATCCGGGACATCGGGTGTTCCGTTCTGTTCAGGTCCGCGAAGGAGTGTCCGCGAAGGAGTGGGGCCGGTCGGGCCGGATCAGGGCGCGAGCGGGTTGGCCAGCTTCCAGCTGGCGTCCTGGGCGAAGTCCTTGCCGCCGTCGAAGCGGTTCTTGCCGTCCTTGTCGGCGGCGTAGACGTCGCCCGCGAAGTGCCGCAGCCAGCGGTCCGGCTGACTCGCCGACACGAACGACTTGCCCGAGCCGGACAGGCCCGGGCGGGCGCACCAGGTGGCGGCCTTGGCCGAGCCGTCGCTTCCGTCGTGCGCGGCCGCCACGACCCGCTGGCCCTTCAGCGTCAGGAAGGAGCCGCGGTCACGGGCCGACTCGAAGGAGTAGCAGTCGGCCTTCTTGGCGAGGGAGGGCACCACGACCCAGGTGGCGTCCTCACGGTCGGCCTGCTTGCCCTTGGCCGCGACGGGCGCGACGAAGGCCTCGCCGGCGTCCACCCGCGACTGCCGGACGAAGAAGCCGGCCGGCTTGCCGGTGGCGGGCTGCAGCGACTGGCGCATCGCGCGGTACTGGTTGTCCTCCTTGAGGAAGTCGACGACCTGCTCGTCCGTGCCGGTCAGCGCCTTGTTGGCCTTGGCCACGAACCAGGGGTTGACCCCGGTCTTGGCCAGGGCGGCCGCGATCTGCTTCAGACGCAGCTTGTTGGCCTCGGCGATCTGCTTGCGCCGGTTCTCGGCGTCGGTCTTGTACGCCTTCTCCGCGCCGGTGTGGATGAACTCGCGCCAGTCGGCCGCGTTCGGACTCAGCGCCGCCTTCTGGGCGGCGGCGTACAGCTCGGGGCCGTTGGCCGCAACGGCCTGGCGCAGCAGTTCGCGGATGAAGTTGTCGTCGCTGAGGCTGAGCATGGCCTCGGCGGGCGTGAGGTTGAACAGGGCCGCCGTGCTCTTGCGCGCGGCCAGCTCCTGGCGGCGCTGCGCCTCCTCGCGGTTCTTCTCCTCAAGCTCCTTGAGCTCGGCCGCCACATCGCGCTGGTGGGCCTCGCGGGCACCGTTGGTGATGAACTCGCGCCAGGCGACCGCGTCACCGGCGAGCGCGGCTGCCGCCGCGGCCTTGACCTGCGGACCGGCGGCCTCGTGCTTCATGACGGCGCGTACGAAGTTGTCGTCGCTCAGCGCCAGCAGGTCGGGGCTGCCGGGGATGCCCACCGCGATGAGCGCCTGCGACTTGGCGAGCCGGTCGCCACGGGCGGCGGCCTCGCGCTCCTGCTCGCGCTTCCTGTCGGTCGCGTACGCCTCGTGGATGCCGCCGGTGATGAACCGTACGTGGGCCTCCGCGTCGGGGTTGAGCATGGCCTCCTCGGCCGCCATCCGTACCGCTTCGTACTTCTCGCCGCCCTCGCGGGCCTTGCGCCACAGCTCCTGGATGAAGTCCAGGTCACTGCGCTGGAGCACGTCCCACGTGGCGTCGAGGCCGACGACGGCGGCCGCCTCCACGCGCTGCTTCTCGTCGGTACCGATGGCGGCGGCCGCGGCCACGGCCTCCCCGGGCCTGGCGATGGCGACTCCCGGCGCGGCCACGCCGACCACTGCGGCCAGAGCGGTGGTGGTGACGATGCCGCGGGTGATGACCCTGCGCATGCGCGCAGAGGTGATGTCTTGCTTGTCCATGCTGGTTTGACTAGCCCTCTTCATCACGTAATGCCCCTGTACATAAAGGGGAGATGAAGGCGAAGTCTTGAAGAGTCACCCAATAAGAGTCAAACCGGACTAGTTGGATATGATCTCGTCCAGCACACCCAAAAATTGGTTTGCTTTTGCAATCTCATGGTGTGTGATTGGCTTGTTCTTTACTTGCGTCGCGTAGAGGAGCAAGACCCAACTCCAGCCGCGGGCTGCGTCCTGGCGGTCCGGGCACCCCCGTCCTGCGGCAGCCGGTTCAGCCGGTTCAGCCAGCCCGTCTCGGCGATGGCGTGGTGCAGATCCAGGATCGCCGCCCGCGTACGGCCCAGCAGGACGCCCAGGGGATCGGCGGGGGCCTCTTCCAGGAGCGGAAGGGATGCATACGACGCGGGGGCATGGGCACGCAGCCATGTCTCGATGCGCTGCCACGCGTCGGTCACCTGCCACACCGCTATCTCCTGCGAGTGCGGTCCTGGTGCCAGGGGTTGGTCCTTGGGGAGCGCGGAGGGGGCTGGCTGGCGAGGAACTCCGCGAACGCCGCCGCCTGCTTCGGGTCCATGTATCCCGCGCGTCCATGGCGCGCCCGCTCTTCCAGCCAGGCAAGATCACGCGCAGAGCGCATCTCGGCCACGATGACCCGGTCCCGCGTGAGCGTCATACGCAGGGCGGGCGCCCGAAGACGTTCACTCGCGAGACGGCGCTGGAACTGTCCGCCGGGGACGGCGACGAGCCGCCCGAACCGCTGCCGCCCTGGCTACCGCGAGGTCCTCGCTGCCTTCGAGCAGACCAGGCGCGGGCTCCGTGCAAAAGAGGTCTGCGAGATGCTGGGCATCGCCAACGAGCCGCGGCACACCGAGAGCATCCGCGCCAAGCTGAAACGCCTGGCCGACCGGGACATCCTCTCCGAACCCGAACCCGAACCCGAACCCGCACCCGCACCCGCACCCGCACCCAGCCTCTTCAGCCCGCTCAGGGCGCTGTCCCAAGCCGTCGACGACAGGCCCTGACCAAGCCCCTGACACACAGGACCAGCAGCGCAGCGACCAGCACATCGGCAGCCGCTCCCCCCGCTCCACGGGCGACACCCCGCAAGACCGAGACGGCAAATGCGTGGCTACCCCGGCCCGTCGCGGCCTCGGCGAGGCTCAGCGGAATGACGGCCACCAGCCCCCAACTCACCGCCGCCAGCCCGGCCAGGAACAGGCCCGCCCTGGTCAGCAACCCCACGACCCCCGGCCGCCCGCGGCTTGTGAGCATCCGCCCCCCATTCATACGTATGCGATGCCTGCAGATCCTGCCAGATAGCGCGCAACAGCCATCCCGGGGCCAGGCCCCCAATCTCCGGCACCTCGCGTCTCAACGCAGAACCCGCCAAAAGGTCCATAGAACACCCACTATGTTCCTCGCGGTCAGGCAGGGTGAGGGTGACCGTGTCGGCAGGAGCCGCGGCCCGTGCGGGGGCGGCGGGAGTGAACGGAGCAGCGAGGGCAGTGAGCACCATGGCGGTCGAGGCCGCTAAGGAGGCCGCGGAAGCGCCTGCAGAGCCGGGAAACCGCACCAGGCCCGTCCCGACGGCTGTAGGCCGACACCCCGAGAGCGTTGGCAAGATCGCACCCGCCTGAAACCACCTATGAAACGCGTTGCTTTGACGACCAACCGTCACCCCTGCGCCATGGCCGTACGGCGGCGACCCTCCCCAGCCTTACCCCTCGGGTGTATCCAGCTCCGGCGCCATGAAGTCAACTTCTATGGCAGGCAGGACCCGAACGCTGCGATCAGGAAAGTCGATGTGCCGGTAGATCTCGTTGTGGTGGGCGATCGACTGGTCTGGCGGGGCAAAGTCCGTCGGCTGAGAGCGGACCGATGTGGTGTGCCCGTCCGCCACCAGCACCAAGTCATAGCCGTGGCTGAGGGCTTGGCGGGCGGTCGTCTCAACGCAGTTCTCCGTGGCGAAGCCGGTGACAAGGACCTCGGTCACGCCGAGCCGGATCAGCGTCTCGTCGAGATCGGTGTCCAAGAAGGCGTCCGCACAGGTCTTCGTCACCACCGGCTCTCCGCTTCGCGGTGCCAGTCCGGGCAAGGCATCGCCGCATCCTCGCTGCTGAACCGTGATGACGGGAACCTTCGCGGCACGCGCCCGAGAGCTGAGTCCCGCGATGGTTCCGACGGTTCTCTCAGGGCGGTGCATGATGGGCTTCATGTCGTGCTGCATGTCGATGACGAGGAGCGCGGCGCGGTACGGCGTCGGTGGCATCGGCCTACCGTAGTTGTTCCTCGGCCGTGGCGACCGACAATCCCGAGGCATCGTGTTGGCCTGCGTCCGCGACGCGCGTCCGCCCTGCCAGGCAGGCGGCACCCGCAATCGGGAGGATCAGGAGCGCGTAGGCTCCGGCAAACGCCGGGAGCCGGCTCGTCGACGCCGCTGAGACTGCGGTGAACAGAGCCGACGTCACGGCCAGGACCAGGGTCTGGCCGAGGCTCTGCGAGGTCTGCATCGCGCCGCTTGCGTAGCCCTGCCTGTCGGGCGGAGTGTGCGCGAGTGACAGCAGTGTGAGTGACGGCGTCGCGAGCCCCATGCCGACGGCGGCCATCGCCATCGAGGACACCGCCGCGGCCGGAGGCACCGCCGGAATGGTGCACAGTGCCGCCACCGCCACCGCGGCGGCCATGATTGCGGCCCCGATGGCGACCAGCCGGTGCCGCGGCACCCGGTTCTGCAGGCGGCCCTGCACCCAGGAGGCTCCGGCCCAGGCAAGTGCCGCCCCGGTGAACGCGAACCCCGTGACCACGCCCGGCACATCGCGCGCCGTGCTGAGCATCAGGGGGACGAAGGCTTCCAGCGTGAAGAACGCGCCAGAGGTCAGCGCCCGCAGGAGCACCGTGGCGGGCAATCCGCCCCCGGCCCGCCAGGTGTGCGGTGGCAGCAGCTTCGGGGCGAACGTCACGAGCAGCACCACACCGACCGACGCGCACACCGCGTGCCACGCGTTGAAGGCGGAAACACCGTACTGGGTGAGAGCCGCGGCTACGCTCACCGCCACCGTGGCGGGCAGGGCGGGCCGACGCACGGATGCCTCGGGACTCCCAGGTCCTTGCGATGCTCCTGGCTGTGCTGGTTGTCGGCGAAGGAGCAGCACCGCGACCGCGGCAGGTATCAGGGTGAACCCGGCGACGCCGAAGAACACCACTCGCCATGACCATGACGCGGCCACGAACCCGGCGAGCGGGGGGCCGGCCAGTGACGGCACAATCCAGCACGCACTCATGAGGGACAGGGCGCGGGCGCGCAGGTGATCCGGGTAGGACTGCCCGATGGCCGCGTTGACGGACACGGCCACCAGGCCCGCCGCGATCCCGTCGGTGAAACGTCCCAGGACCAGTTGCCAGATGGTGGTACTGGTCGCGGAGACGAGGAGCGTCACAACGGTCAGGACCAGCCCGGCCGTCAGCGGTCGCCGGGCCCCGCCAAGATCCGCCCATGCCCCGCCCAGCACACCACCGAGCAGGCTCGCCGCCACGAACGCCCCTGCCACCAGCGGGTAGAGACCGACTCCGTCGAGGTCTCGGGCGGCCACCGGCAGCAACGGCATCACCGCCAGCGCCGCGAACCCGGTCAAGAACATCACCGCGGCGAAACTCGCCGTGACTGCCAGATACGTACGGGAGAAGAGTCCGGGGGCGGGAAGGGGCTCCGATGGTTCGTGGGGGTCACTTGTCACCGGCAGCAAGCTACGGCCCAGTTGGCGGGCCGGGCCAGCGATTTTCGGGAAGGTCGTGGTGGGTGCGCGGGAGTGCATCAGGCTTCGTCAGGGAGTGTCTCTTTCGCACTGGAACCCGCGTTGACGTCTCGGTTCCGGATCACTGCGGCTGCGTGGTGGAGTTCGTTGAGCACCATCCGTACGGCTCGCCGGGCGGAACGTTCGGGGCGGTGGAGCACATCGATGTGGCGTCGGGTGTGCACGCCGCTGAGCGGCCGGAAAATCAGTGCGGGGTGCGGACGAGTGGTCCAGCGTGGCATCAGAGCGAGGCCGCCTCCGGCGGCTACGGCTTCGGCGACCACCGTGAATTCGTTGATGCGATGGACGATGTTGAGCCGCCGGTTTGCGGCGGTCGCGATGGCGTCGATGGTCGTCATCAGGGGAAAGCCGTCGTGAACGGTGATCCAGGGTTGATCGGCGACGTCTCGCGGGGTGAGGCGTCGTTTGGCGGCGAGGGGGTGGTCGGCCGGCAGGGCGATGTCGAGCGGTTCGCGCAGCAGCGTGCTGGCGGCGACCGAGGCCGGCCAGGGTGGCGCCTGGTCGAGGCGGTGGGCGAGTACGAGATCGTAGTCCCGGGTCAGTCGCGGGAAGTGGTCTTGCGCGACATCCTCGTCGGCGAGCGAGAGCTGCGGGTGCCCGGGGCCGGTCCGGCCCCGCAGCAGCAGCGGGAAGAACGCGGCGGCCGCGCTGTGGAAGGCCGCCACCGACACACCCGCGTCCGGCCGGTCGATGAACTCCTCGATGGTGTGCCGTGCCCGGGCCAGCGCGGTCTCCACCTCGATGGCCGCGCTCGCCAGGGCGTTCCCGGCGTCGGTGAGCACCAGCCGCCGTCCCTCGCGCTCGGTGAGCGGGACGGGGATCGAGCGTTGCAGCAGTCGTAGCTGCTGGGAGACCGCCGAGGGAGTCATCAACAGCGCCTCGGCGGTCGCGGTGACGCTTCCCAGTTCGCCGAGCTCTCGCAAGATCTGCAACTGTCGTTCGTTCACCCTCTCAGTGTAGTGATACTTCAAGATCCCTTAAGAACTTCGTCCTTGGCTTCAGAGTGGAAGGGATGCAGCGTAGGGGGGTGTTCCACGCCCGCCGCACTGATGCAGTGCTTCTCCTTGTCGCCATCGTCTGGGGCTCCAGCTACCTGGCCGCGAAGACGGCCACCTACGTCCTGCCCGTCCTCGTAGTGCTGTTCGCGCGGTATGCGATCTCCGGGATCGCCTGCCTCGCCCTCGTCGCCATCCGGCAAGAGGGGCGCTACACCCGCGATGAGGTGCGTATCGGGTCCTTCTTGGGGGTCACCCAGGCCGCTGTCCTGGTTCTTGAGACGTACGGCGTCGCGCACACCAGCGCGGCCAACGCCGGCCTGATCATCAGCCTCACCATCGTGCTCACCCCACTGCTGGACCGCACGGCAGGCAACGGCCCGCTGCCCCCGCGCTTCTTCGCCGCCACAGGGTTGTGCCTGCTGGCCGTCACCCTGCTCATGTCCGGCAGCGGCTTCCACACTCCCCGCATCGGCGACCTGCTGATGCTCGCCGCCGCGGTGGTGCGCGCAGTGCATGTTGCGCTCGTGGGGCGACTGACGAAGGGCCGTGTTGTCCGGCCGTTGCAGCTCACGGCCGTCCAGACGGTTCTCGGCTCGGTGCTGTTCGCCGTGCCGGCCTCCAGCGGCCTGCCGAGGCTGACTCAGGTCGATCCCGGGGTCTGGGGCCAGCTCGTCTATCTGGCCCTGTTCTGCAGTGTGTTCGCCTTCCTTGCCCAGACCTGGGCGGTACAGAACAGCTCCGCGAGCCGGGCCAGTCTGCTACTTGGCACCGAACCGGTCTGGGCCGTCGCGGTCGGCATCGGCCTCGGCGGCGAAAAGGTCACCGCCCTCGCCGGCCTCGGGGCGGCGCTCATGGTCACCGGAACGTACTGGGGACAGGGCATCGAACGCACCCACCGCACCACCCACCCAGAGGAGTCCCCATGCCGGACAACGACACCTACCAGCGTCTGATCAACCTGCTCGACAGCACGGCAACCGTGTACAAACTCATTGACCACGAACCGGAAGGCACCACCGAAACGGTCAGCGCACTGCGCGGACACCCGGTGTCGGAAGCAGCGAAATGCCTCATCCTCATCGTCAAGATCGACCGGCGAGTCACTCGCCACGTGCTCGCGGTCGTTCCCGGTGACCGGCGTGTGGACCTCAACGCCATCCGCACGCTGTTCGCAGCCCGCTACGTCGGTTTCTGTGACGCGGCCACGGCCGAGCGACTGGCCCACGCCGTCCCCGGCACCGTCCTGCCCTTCAGCTTCGACCCCGAACTCGAACTCGTCGCAGACCCAGACGTCATCGCCCAGCCCTGCCTCTACTTCAACGCCGCCCGCCTTGACCGCTCGCTGGCCATCTCCGGCGCGGACTACACCAGGCTCGCCGAGCCGCGCATCGAACCCATCGCCAGTCCAGTATCGGACTGACACACCTCAAGACCCGCTGATCCGGGGCTCGGGAGGGGCACTGTTGGGTGTCCGACGAACGTGAGCTGTAGTACGCGCAGGCCGCCGCCAATCCGCCGATCGTCTGCCTCGGCGGCTCTCTCCCCGCCGACCGGTGGGGCTGCGTCTCGTCGGGCACGGTCTCGGGAATCCGGCGGTGGTGTCGTCGAAGGGGGCGCTCAACCTCGTTCCCGTACCTGCCCGTTACGGTCACAGCGGGGATGCGGTGGCCTGTCCGGGTGGATGCGGGGACGTGCCGCCAGGGGTCCGCCGAGGCGGAGTACTGGGGGTAGACCGGACGGCGGGCTCGTTCGTGGACGAGCACACCGCACGGGTGATCCTCAATGTCACCAGCAGTGCCGCGGCGGAGACAGCCCTTCGCGAGGGCGTGCAGACCCGACTGGTGGAGCGGAGTACGGCCCAACTACGCAAGGTACGCGCCCACTTGGAGCACACCGCGCGCATCGCCGGAACGGGATGGGCGACCGATCCGGTTCACGACAAGATCGCCGTATCGGCGGATGCCACCGTGTCCGGGGCCCGGCTCGACCAGTTGGAGAAGGCTCTCAAGCCTCTGGGTGAGGCCGTGGCGCTCACTCGTGTGGCCGGTTCCTACACCTCCGCTTCCCGCAGGGGGCTCGCGCAAGCGTCCGGGACCCGGGCTCTCGCCACCGGCACCGGTTCGTCGGCCACGCGCGCCCCTGCTCTGCACGGCGGAGACGCCATCTACAACGAAAGCAGGGACACTACGTGCTCCCTGGGGTTCAACGTACGCAGCAACCGCGATCCCCACGTCTACTTCTTCGTGACCGCCGGCCACTGCGGCCATGGCAACGCCCGGTTCGCCGTTCCGGACGACGACGAAACGACGGTCGGCAGCATGTCCGTGTTCCGCCCCGGCGTCGATTCGCAGAAGGGCGACTACCGCATCGTCAAGTACACCGCTTCCGGCATTCCGCCGCATGATGTCGACCTGTACAACGGCAGATTCCAGACGATCACCAAAGCCGGCGAAGCCCGGGTCGGCCAGAAGGTGACGCGCAGCGGCATCAGCTCGGAGGTCAGGAGCGGTGTCGTCACGGCCGTCGATCAGACGCTCAACGGGGTCGACTACGACGGCCACAGCTTCGAGGTCAGGGGCCTGGTCAAAACCACGGCCTGTGCCATGCCCGGTGACAGCGGCGGGCCGTTCTTCTCCGGTACCACCGCCTTGGGGCTTACGTCGGCCATCGACAAGGGCACCGGCTGCGGTACCCAACCGGGATCCCCTCGCGGCGTCACGTATTTCCAGCCGATCGGCGAAGCCCTCAAGGCCTATGACGTGAGCCTTTACTGACACTCCGCTGGTCCCATGGCGGCGAGGTCCGGGGCGTAGGCCCGTGCTGTGGTGCTGTGGTATGCGCGGGACAGGGCGCGCAATCGTCTGATCTCGGTGTCGAAGTCCAGGCTGATGGCGAGGTTCGCGGGGGCGGACGGCTCGGCGCCGGGCTGCGGGGGGTGGGGGCCGCAGCCGGATTCCTTGGTGCGGTGTACGGCGCGCAGGACCAGGGCCGTGGTCAGTGCGTCGAGTGGGCCGCCGGTCAGGCCGGTTGCCTGGGCGGTGCGGGCGGCATGGCGGTGCAGGGCCGGGCTGGTGTAGGGCGTGAGGGCGAGCCGGGCGTCGTGGATCTCGATCACCAGGCGGTGCAGGCGCAGGCGCGGGGCAGTGCCGGGTGGGGTGGGCAGGACGATGCCGGGTGCGTGCCGGGTCAGGGCGGACCACAGGGGGAGCAGGTGGCGCAGGGCCCGGCGGTCGCGCAGTCGTTGGGCCGCGATTCCACACAAGGGGATGGCGCAGCCGATCAGGGCGAGCGCGTAGACGGCCCATACCAGCGGTTTGACGGCATGCCAGTCCAGCGATGCCTCGGCGCCGAGCAGGCGGGCGGCGCCGAGGGCGGAGCGGATGAGGGAGGTGACCGTGCCGAGGGCCATGGCCGCGGCCAGCACCTTCAGGCCGATGCGGAGCCACGGAGCCCGGGTGCGGCGGCTGTACGTCCAGGCCAGGAAGGCCAGGATGGCGCCGGCCGTGGCGAGGTAGGCGGGATAGAGCACGGCGTAGAGGTTGGCCGCAGTGCAGTAGGCAGTGGAACTTTCGCAGGCCTGGGTGAAGTCCTGCGGGACGAGGGGCCATGGGAAGCAGAGGTAGAGGGCGAGTGAGGCCAGCAGGCCGCCGCCCACCACGGCGGCATGGGGCGTGCGGGTGCGGCGGCGTGCCGCCGGGCAGGCCATGGCGAGGGCGGTGTCGAGCGCGAAGGCGGTGTACAGCAGACCGCTCCAGTGCCGGAACAGAATCGATGCGTCGGGGATGCCCACGGCCCAGTCAATGAGGTCGGAGTCGGCTGCCAGGCCCATGCTCGCGGAGGCGGCCAGGCTCAGGAGGCAGGCGCACAGACCGCGTTGGGCCGGATTGCGCAGGGCGGCGGGAAGGCGCCACAGGGCCAGGACCCAGAACAGGGTTGCCAGGGCCGCTTGGGCGGTGTTCATGGCCGGTCCGGGTGTCCGTACAGGTCGTTGAACCGGATCAGCGCCTCGGCCGCGTGGGGAGTCGTCGGACGGGTCTCGTCGCGCGAGGCGCGTTCAAGGATGAGGGTGGCCAGGTGTTCGGCGTCGCGTTCCTGTTCGCTGGCGTACTGCGTACGTCCGAGCAGCTGGGCGATGCGCGCGGGATCCAGGCCGATGGAGTCGTCCGCCGGTCGGCGGGTGGTGGCCAGGGCGCGGATGCGGTCGGCCTCGGCGCGGATGATCTCGGCGGTGGGGAGCGGGGCTGCGGTGCCGGTGTGGGCGGCGTGGCGCAGGGCGTGCTCCAGGTGACTGTGGAGAGCGCGTTGTTCTGCGGCGTCGGCGGTTTTCGTGGCGGGCGGATCCAGGTCGGGGGCGGTGTGCCCGAGCAGCATGTGGCTGATCTCGTGCAGGACGATGTGCACCTTGAGGATGTCCGCCGCCTGGTCGTCGTAGAAGACGAGATCGGCGCTGTCCAGACCGAGCCAGAGGCCGCAGGGCAGCCCGGGGTCGCGGGCGCCCTGGAGCGCCAGGAGGTGCAGTGGGCGGCCTCGTTGCTCGGCGATGCCCGCACAGAAGGTTTCGAGGTCGAAGGGGTGCGGGATCGGCAGGGTCGCCGCTGCTGCCGTCCGGGGATCGGGGCGCCGGCGGGTCCACCACGTCATGGGGGCGCCTTTCGTGGGGCTGTCGGGGTCGGTGACAGCTCGGCGGGCACGGGGGCGGAGCGATGCATTCCGCATCAGCCTGGCGACCATCATAGGCGCAGGATGACACCCTGCGTCCAATAGATTGGACGGGTTGTGGGTGGCTGCCCTCTTCGCGCACTGGTCGGCCGGGGCCCAGCGGCTGGGAGGCCGTCGGAGGGAGCCGGGGTCAGGACGTGCGGGCCGCGGGTCCGGGCTCGGGATCCGCGGTGACGGCGGGAAGTCCCTCCGCCTCCCGGAAGCCCTCGACGATGCCCTTGATGCCCCGCAGGGCGTTGCTGGACAGGCCGCCCAGACGGAAAGCGACCGCCCTGACCTGCTGGTCCTCCAGGGCATCGGCGAGTTCGTCGCTCGCCTTGGCCCGTTCGCCGCTCTCCCTGATCTCCCGGATCCGGGCGATGGTGACCTCGGCCACGGCGTCATCGGTGAAGTAGGCGGTGGTCACGCCGAAGAACCGGGCGATGGCCTGCAGCGACTCCACGCCGGGGTTGGTGACACGGCCGCTGCGGATGTTCTGGATGGTGCCGTGGGAGACCGTGGGGCCGTTGTCGAGGGAGGCCCGCTGCCTGATCAGATCGGCGAGCTCGACGTAGCTGTAGGGGCCGCGCCCTGCCGGATGCAGCTCCCTGATCAGGTAGTCCAGCCGCCGTGCGATCGCACCCTGTCCCACCAGCGACTCTTCTGCCACGCCGCTCACTTCTCCTTGTCCCGGGGGGCCGTCCGCCCGTTCAACAGACTAGACCTCCACCGTCGCTCACCGTCAAACACCTCTAACATATTTGACGTCTCGACCAATGAAGGGCATAGGATCTCGCCATGCTCATCTAATTAATTAGATGTACGAGTGAGTGTGAGGTACGCCCATGTCCACCAGGCCAGTCAGGAAAATCCCCGCGCTGCGGGTGATGGTCACCGGCGACTGGGCTCTGCTGTGCCTGGGCACGGCAGCCGCCCTCAAGCACGCTCCCGACCTCGCGGACGTGACGGTCGCCCGTGACACCGAGGCAGTGGGCTGCGCCCGGGCGCGGCAGCCCGACGCGGTACTGCTGGTCCATGCCGGGGCCCCGGACGCCGCCGACCTGCCCCTGCTCGCGCAGTTGTGCGCACTGTCCCGTCCGCCGCGCATAGCGATGCTGGCCACCTCCTACGACGACTCCTACCTGGGCGAGGCACGGCGCGTCGGCGTCCGGCACTTCCTCTCCGCGGACGTCGGACCGTACGACTTGATCCACGCGGTCCGCGCGCTCGGCGCCGCCGGCGACGGCGACCGCGACCGCGACGGTCCGGTGGCGCCGACGGTCCAAGGCCGCGGCCCGTACGGCCCGCCCGCGATGGACACCGGGCCCGACCTGGTGGGGCTGTCCGCCCGGGAGCGCGAGGTACTCGTCCTCCTGACCGACGGCCTCTCCAACTCCGAGATCGGCGCCCGTCTCTACATCAGCCCGGCCACGGCCAAGGACTACATCAGTGCGCTGCTGGCCAAGCTGCGCGTCAGCAATCGGGTCCAGGCGGCCGTCGTCGCCACTCGCGCGGGCCTGACCACCGCGCGGACCACGGGCGAGGACGGCGGTGTGCGGCGCCCGGTCCACTCCTCCGAAGCCCGTGGAAGCCAGGGCCCGCTCCCGGGGCACCCTCCGCCCGCCGCGCAACGGTATGACCAACCGGTGAGCACACCAGGACCGGCCAGCGGCGCCTGGAGCACATCCTGGGCAATCTCGTCACCAACGCGCACCAGCACGGAGAGGGACCGGTGGATCTCATCGTGGAGGGGCCCGTGATCACGGTGCGCGATCACGGGCCCGGCTTCCCCGACTACCTGCGCGATCACGGGCCCCAGCGCTTCCGCACCCGCGGCACCACCCCGGGACACGGTCTCGGCCTGCCGAACAGTCCCAGCCGTGAGGCCCCTTTTTTATCACGCTTGCTCAAATTCCTTCGCTGACAGACCAGTTGATCAAATCCACTGGTACAACTGGTGCTCCGTGCCGGGGATTGGTCAGCACAAGCGGGCACACGGTCTGGGGGTATTTTCAGCGATCTCGGACTGAGCGAACGGCTTGGGATGCCGCTACCGGCTCCCGACCCACGCAGGGTTGGTCCATGAGGAGCTGGTCGGGGGAATGCACGTGCATGCGAGGGTTCGTCTTGGCCGCTCACGGCTTGACCGCCGGGGCATCGCGATGGGCCGGCCTCTCCAGCATGGCCGGCTCCGCTGACCACGACCGCGTCACCCTTCCCTGTACCGATGACAGGCGGGCAACCCGTCCGTCCGGTCGGACGGTAACCGCCGAGGCCACTCACACACCGTGTTTCCGACCGACTGTGCGCGTGGACGCCCCGGGCGCCGACGGCGGGCACCACGGGCGACTGCCGTCAACTCGATGCTGAGAGGAGCTCCATGATGGAAATGCACCATGCCGACCACGAATGGCTGACACTTGCCGCTTCCTACGCAATGGCGTGCGCGGGATCGGCCCTCGGGCTCCGTTGCATGGCCCGGGCGCTGGTCACGTCCGGGGCAGCCCGGCGGGGGTGGCTATTGCTGGCTTCCATCTCCATCAGTTGCGGCATCTGGACGATGCACTTCATCGCCATGCTCGGCTTCGAGATCTCAGGCACTGAGGTCCTGTACGACGTGCCGCTGACGGTGCTCAGCCTTCTGATCGCCGTTGCTGTGGTGAGTACGGGGATCTTCTCCGTAGGGCACGGCCAGTCGCAGCCCCGGCTGATGATGGGCGGCCTCGGCACCGGACTCGGTATCGCCGCCATGCACTACGTCGGAATGGCCGCGCTGCGGCTCCATGGCCACCTCGAATACTCCTGGCGGCTGGTGGCTCTGTCCGTAGTGATCGCCGTCGTTGCGGCCACAGCCGCACTCTGGGCCGCACTCACTGTGCACAGTGGTTGGGGCAGCGCCGGAGCCTCCCTGGTCATGGGGCTGGCAGTCAGCTCCATGCACCACACCGGCATGGCGGCGCTGCACGCCCACGTGACGCCGGCACGGACGGACCTGCCAGGCGCTTCGGGGGTGGAGTTCATCGTCCCCCTGACCATCCTGGTGGGCTCGTTCCTCTTTTTGACCGCAGCGTTCGTCGCGCTCTCACCGACCGAACATCAGCTACTGAAATCCGCGAAAGCCAGGCAGCTCCGAGATGCCCAGGTCCCGGCTCGCGCCGAGGATCCGCGCCGCTCCGAGCAGCTGCATTCTGTCTGAGGAGGGAATCGTGCACGTACCCCCTGAGTCGGTGCAGGGGCGGCAGCCTGACAGTCAACAGGCCTCCCCCAAGCCCCAGTTCGCCATGCCGCACGAGAGCCCCGAGAGCGTCGAGGGCGTCGAGGGCGTCAAAACCAAGGTCTCCCCCTTGACATGGTTGAGGCCCAGGTCGGTCCGCGCGAAGATCATCTCGCTTCTCATGGCGCCCGTCATATGCCTGATGGCCCTGTGGGCCTTCGTGGCGGTCACCACTGTGCAGCACTCTTCGCATCTGACGCGGCCTCAAAAGACCGACGCGCGCCTGCTGGCACAGTCCCGAGACGTCGTGACTGCGGCGCAGGCGGAGCGATCGGCAGCCTTACGCTATGTCAGTCGTCCCCGGGCAGACCTGCTGTCCGTCTTCATCGCCCGCGCGAAGGACACGGATGCCGCCCTTCGCAACGGCCTCCCCTCCGATATTCACGCTCTCGAACCTCATCTGCACGCACGCTTCGACCAGTTCTCAAAGGCTGCGGAACACGTCCCGGAAACGCGTTCCCAGATCAAAGCCTTCGGAGCACGGGCGCCCGGCGACGCCACCCGTTCCCAGTCGGTTGCCAAACCCCGGGCCACGGTCGCCGCCTCCGCGGCACGATGGGCCGACGTCTACCGCTCGTATACCGCTGTAATCGAGCAGGGGCTGGCTGTCGGCGATGTCCTGACCAAGGCCACGGGGAATCCACGTGCGGCAAGGGTGGCCCCGGAAGTGCCCCGGGCCAGGGAAATGATCGCCCGAGAAACCCTCATCCTCGACGTCGCCCGAGCGAACGGCGGCCTGAACAGTGAACAACACCGGGCTTTCATCGCATCCGTGGTTTCCCAGCGCCTCCTGCTCAGTGCCGCAGCCGACGACGTGCGCCCCGCCGCTCCGGGCGTCGTCCCAGTCAGGGCGTACCAGGCTCTGGGGGCGTGCGAAGACTCGGTGAGATCCGCAGGACCCCTGCCTCGGGTCAACTGCCTTTCCACCGCGTCAGCATGGACGAATACGGTCACGCCGGTGACGACAGCATTGCTCCGACTGGAGTCCGGGGCCGACGCCACGGCCACCGGGCGAGAAGACGGCATCCCTGACTCGGCGCTCGGCTCGTCCGGGTCCTTGGTCCTGCTGGGTCTGTGCGGCATCCTTCTGTCTCTCTTGATCTCGGTACGCATCGGGCGCGACCTGATCGCGGATCTGGTCGGCTTGCGCATGGCAGCAGCTGAAGTAGCCGAACGCAGCCTCCCGCAAGCCATGCGTCAACTGGACGCCGGCAACAAGGTGGACATCGATGCGGAGGCACCCCTCCAACGGCACGGTAACGACGAGGTGGGTCAGATCAGGTCCGCCCTCAACGCCCTGCACCGAGAGGCACTCCTCCTCGCGTACGAGCGCGCCTCGCTCAAGGACGCGGCGCAACGCGCGGCAGTCGCCAAGAGCGTGTCCGATGTGTACGTGAACCTGGCCAGGCGCAGCCAGCTGCTCTTGCAGCAGCAATTCGAGGTGCTGGACGGCCTGCAACGGGCGGCTCAAGACCCGAACTTGATGGAAGACCTCTTCCGCCTCGATCACCTCACGGCACGTATGCGTCGTCACACCGAAAACCTCATCATCCTGTCCGGCGCCACGCCGCCACGCTGGTGGAGCGAGCCGGTCAGTCTGCTCTCACTGCTGCGCGCGGCCCTGTCCGAGGTGAACGACTATCCCCGAGTCGAGCTGCTGGACATCCCCGAGCGGCATCTGCTGGGCTCCGCGGTGGCTGACCTGTCCCACCTGATCGCCGAGCTCCTTGAGAACGCTCTGACGTATTCCCCGCCCACCACCACGGTGCAGGTGCGCGCCGAGCGGCTGGCCACCGGGGTAGCACTCACCGTCGAGGACCGCGGCCTCGGTATGAGTCACGGGAGAATGGCGCAGGCCAACCTCCGGGTCCAGGACCCCGCCGCGGTCAATTTGATGAACACCAGCCAGCTCGGGCTGTTCGTTGTGAACCGCCTGGCCCGTCGCACAGGCGTCAAAGTCCGGCTGGACAACTCGGCCCACTACGGCGTGAGGGCTACCGTCCTCATTCCCCAGACGCTGCTGAGGGCGCGCACGGGCCCGGTTCCGCGGTCTTCCAAGGCGCATCCCCCGCACGCGCGCCGGACTCGCCCGGGGCTTCCCTCGCTGCCTCCACAGCCGTCCATGCCGGCTCCGCACGAAACGGCAGGCCCCGTAAGTTCCCCTGCGCCCCTCCCCCAACGAGTTCGCCAGGCACACCTGGTGCCTCAGTTGCGTACCGACCCACCACCTCCGTCGCCCCAGGCATCCCGCCACGACCTTCCGGTGGAAACGCACCGCAGCCCGACGGCGGCTCAGGCCACGATCACCGCACTGGAGAGCGGATGGCTGCGAGGACGGCGTGCCGTGCGTGCGGTCGCGGTACCGGCCGACGAGGCGGCGTGTCCGCCTGAGCAGGCGGTCGCGCGCACTCAAGGCGGCGCTCCAGCAGATCGGAATACTCAATGACCTTGACATCTCAGGAAATCCAGAACACGAACTGGCTTCTGGATGATTTCGTCTCACGTGTTCCCAACATCCGCCACGTAGTGCTTCTTTCAGCCGACGGTCTGGCGGTCGGCGCTTCCAGCGAGCAGGACCGGGCCGACGCCGAGCGCCTGGCCGCTATTGCCTCCGGACTCCACAGCCTCGCCAAGGGAATGAGTGCGCAATTCAGTGCCGGAGCAGTGCTGCAGAACATGGTGGAGCTGGAGAGGGGGTTCTTCTTTGTTGTCACTGCTGGAAAAGGGTCATGCCTTGCCGTCCTCAGCGAGATGAACGCCGACATCGGCCTCATCGCGTACGAGATGGCCCGGCTCGTGCAGCAGGTGCGAGAACACCTGGATCAGCCCGTCCGCACTCCTCTCGGCCAGCCGTTCCCTGGGCTGGATGACGCAGTCATATGAGTTATCCGAGCCCTCACAGCGATGTGGGTTCCGTCGTTCGCCCCTTCGCGATAATCGCGGGCCGTACGCGTCCGAGCCGGGGAGAGTTCGACCTTGTCTCCGTCATCTACACCAGGCCGCAAGGAAAAGGTGCCACGACGCGTTCGCCCGAGGAGAGGACCATCCTCTCGCTCTGCCAGGTACAGCCGATGTCCGTCGCCGAGATCGCCGCTGGACTCGGTCTTCCCGTAGGCGTGATCCGTGTTCTGCTCGGTGACCTGCTGAACGACGGGCGCATCCGCGTCACCCATCCCGCCTCCGCCGTCTGGCTGACCGACCAGAACATCCTCAAGGAGGTGGCCGATGCCCTTCGCGCACTCTGACGGCGCCATCAGGCCCGACTTCATCGCGATGAAGATACTCGTCGCCGGCGGATTCGGCGTGGGAAAGACCACCTTCGTCGGGGCGTTGAGCGAGATCCGCCCGCTCCGGACCGAGGAGCGGCTTTCCCAGGCGGGTCATCAGGTGGATGACCTCAGGGGAGTTCAGCAAAAGACGACGACCACTGTCGCGATGGACTTCGGTAGGATCACCCTCAACGACAGTCTTGCCCTGTATCTGTTCGGCACACCGGGACAGGAGCGGTACTGGTTCGTATGGGACGAGCTGGCACAGGGAGCGCTGGGGGCGGTGGTGTTGGCCGACACCCGCCGTCTACCGCACTGTTTCCCCGCTGTCGACTACTTCGAGCGGCGAGGTATCCCGTTCATCGTGGCCGTGAACTGCTTTGAAGGAACACACACCTACGGGGAGCAAGAGGTCGCCCTGGCTCTGGATCTCAGTCCGCAGACACCGATCATGCTGTGCGACGCTCGTATGCGAGGTTCGAGCAGGGATGCGTTGGTCGCGCTCGTCGACCATGCGAGTCGTCTGCAAGTCACGAAGTTCCTGGAGGAATGAGCTCCTTCAGCGGCGCTGCCGACGACGCGGGAGGCATCCGCCAAGCCCGCGTCGTCAAGGCGGTGCAGGGGTCCGATTACGCACCGTAACTAAAGCCTCGCGGATCGCGGTATTTACTTGAAGTCTCACATTGTTTTATGGTCGCAAGCGAGGCCACCGCCTCACCCTTCACTGCCCTGGGAGAGCTCCATGCCTGTACGCCGCCTCAACCACGCGGTGCTCTACGTGCGCGACGTCGCACGAGCCGTCGAGTTCTACACCGACGTCTTCGGCTTCAAGCTCGACGTCGACGTCCCCGGCCGCGCCGCGTTCCTCAGCGCCGAAGACACGCTCAACGACCACGACCTCGGCCTCTTCTCCGTCGGACCGGACGCACCTGGCCCCGAGCGCGGCCGCGTCGGCCTCTACCACCTGGCCTGGGAGGTGGGCACGCTCGGCGAGCTGGTCGCTGTCGCCGACAAGATCAACAAGCGCGGCGCCCTGGTCGGCTCCACCAACCACCTCGTCTCGAAATCCCTGTACGCCAAGGACCCCGACGGCAACGAATTCGAGATCATGTGGCGTGTCCCCCGCGAGGACTGGCCGACCGCAGCCGAAGACACCAGCCCCGGCCCGCTCGACCTCGAAGAATCACTCAAGCGCTGGGGACCCGACCGCAAGACAGGCGCCGCGGCCGGATCCGCCACCTGAACGACCCTCCACGGTCGGGAGCAGCGGGGAGCCGGCGACAAGGGACGGGGCATCAACCGCCGGCAGCTCGCTACGGATGGTGCGAGTGCCTCCTGCGGGCCGCGGAGGAGGACGGTGGTGGATGCTGGTGGCGCCTCGCCTGCGCCGGGCCTTCGTTCTCGAACGCGAAGCCGCGTGTGACCATCTCCCGCCAGAGCGCGCCCGCGTATCCCGCCCGGACGGCCAGCACACGCTCGGTTTCCGCGCCGCGGTCCCGACGGGCGATGTCGTCCATGACGATGCGGAACGTCGTGGCCAGCTCCCACGCGCTCATGTCCTCGGGAGCCCTGGGCATGGTCGCTTCTCCTTGGCTGTGGGCGCAGTCGAGTCCGGCAGGTCGGGGAGATCCGTGCTGTCGGCAACAGCGTCGCCTGAACGCGAGAGTGCTCCCTCATGCCGTTGGCGATCCTTGCAGGTGTGCCCGGCTCTGGAGCACCCCCCGAACGGCGGGGGCTGCCCCCCTCATCGGGGGGCAGCCGGTGAATACGGAACCGTGGCTGACAGCGAGGTGAAGCGGCCCGCGCGGTCAGGGCCGTCATCGCTCGAACGGCGGCTGGGCTTCGAAGACCTCGCTCGGTACGGGGGCAAGGCCCAGGAAGCCGAGGGTCATGGCGGTGGTGATCCGGTGCCAGGCGCGGGCGTCACGCAGCATGGCGTGGCCGCCGCGGGGCATCGCGATGCCGCCCGCCGGTACGCCGCGGGCGCGGGCGCGGCGTACGTAGTCCCAGGAGGCCCGGGCGTCGGTGACGCGATCGTTCTCGTCGTGCAGGAGGACGACCTCGGTATCCCCGAGGTGGGCGACCGGCTCCTCGGGCGGACACCAAGGGGCGAGGCCCACCACACCCCGCACGCAGGGATCGTCCGCGACGCGCAGGGCGGCCCGGCCGCCCATGGAGTGCCCGACGAGGACGACCGGTACGGGGCCGGTGGTACGGCGCAGCTCGGCCAACGCCCGGCGGGCATCGTGGGCGGCGTCCTGCCGGGGGCCGTTCCAGCCGCGGTGGCGGTAGCGCACCTCGCCGACCAGTACCTGATCCCCCTGGGTGGCCCTGATGATCCACTTTGCTACGGGATGCATGCGCAGGAGCGGGAGGTTGAGCCTCGGCGGCGCCTCAAGGGCGTCGGCGCGGCCGCCGTGGAGCAGGAGGACGGCGGCCGTGGGCCGGGGTGGTGCCCACCGCGGCGCGAGGGCGGACCCACCCTCGCGCGGGTCCGATACGTCCGGGCTCATGACGGCCCCCGGGCCTCTTGAGTCTCGGCGCGTCTGCGGCGTGCGGGCAGGGGGACGAATCCGCTGACATCGGCCACGTACACGGCGTATCCGGGCCGTTCGGCCATATGGGCCTCCAGCAGCCGTTTTCCGCTGCCCTTGGTGAGGAGAAACGTCATCAGCAGCGGCGAGACCAGACACAGCGCCGCGCCCTGCCAGGTGCCGCAGGCGGTGAGGTACAGGCCCCACCAGACGAGGAAGTCACCGAAGTAGTTGGGGTGGCGGGTCAGGCCCCACAGCCCCCGGTCCATGATCTTTCCGTGGTTGGCGGGGTCCGCCGTGAAGCGGGCGAGCTGGAAGTCGCCCACCGCTTCGAAGGCCACGCCGACGGCCCACATGCTCAGCGCGAGGAAGGTGACGTGGGGGGCGGGCGCCTTCGCGTACTGGGCGGCCTGGACCGGCAGGGAGACGAGCCAGATCAGGGCGGCCTGCAGGAGGTAGACCGTGCGCAGGGCGTAGAGGTTGCGGCTGCCCGGTGCTTTGGCGAGCAGCCGCTCGTACCGGGGGTCTTCGCCGTGTCCGCGTCCGCGCCAGGCGAGGTGGGCGGCCAGGCGCAGGCCCCAGAGTGCGGTGGCGGCGGTGACCAGGAGGCGCTGGGTGGGGTCGCCGCGTTCCGACGACAGCAGGCAGGTGACCACGGCCACCGCGGTGAAGGCGAGGCCCCAGGCGACGTCCACCAACCGGTGCAGGTTCTTGGGCAGCGCGACGGCCACGGCGACGAGAAGGACGGCGAGGGAGGTCGCGGCGGTGGCCGCGAGGTTCACCCCGAGGCCGCACCAGGCCGACTCGGTCACCGTAGGGTCCCCTCCATCAGGAGCAGTTGGCGTACGTCCAGGTGGCGGGCGCGGAAACCGGCCTCGGAGTAGGCGAGGTAGAGCTCCCACATGCGCTGGAAGGTCGTGTCGAAGCCGAGGGCTTCCACTTGAGCGGTGGTGCTGTCGAAGCGCTCGCGCCACAGCCGCAGCGTTTCGGCGTAGTGCTCGCCGTAGCCGTGGTCCGACACGATACGCAGGCCCACGTTCGCGGAGTGCTCCGAGAGGGCCTCCCGGGAGGGGATGAGCCCGCCGGGGAAGATGTACTTGCTGATCCAGGTGTGGGTGCCGGCGGTGCGGAGCATCGCTTGGTGCTCCATGGTGATCGCCTGCAGAGCGATCCGGCCGCCCGGCGCGAGCACGTCACGCAGTACGGCGAAGTAGACCGGCCAGAACTCGGCGCCGACCGCCTCGATCATCTCCACGCTGACGACCGCGTCGTAGCTGCCCTCCACCTCCCGGTAGTCGCGCAGTTGGACGCTCACCCGGTCCGCCAGACCGGCGGCGGCGATGCGCCGCCGGGCCAGGTCCCGCTGCTGGGCGGAGAGCGTCACGGTCACCACCTCGGCCCCGCGAGCGGCGGCCCGCAGCGCGAGCCCGCCCCACCCCGTACCGATCTCCAGGAGCCGGGTGCCGGGACCCACGGCGGCGAGGTCGAGCAGTTGCTCGGTCTTGCGGCGCTGTGCCTCCTCAAGTACCTCGTGACCGGCGGGAAGGGTGGCGAAGACAGCCGACGAGTACGTCATGGTCGGGTCGAGGAACAGCGCGAAGAAATCGTTCGACAGGTCGTAGTGGCGCTGGATGTTGCGCCGGGCCCCCTCGGGGGTGTTGCGCTGCGCCTGGGGCCTGCGCCCGCCCCAGAGGGAGCGCAGCCCCCGCAGGGGTGCGGGCAGGAGGCCGTCCATGTGCGCGGCCAGCACGGTCAGGGCCGCCACCAGGTCGTCGCTGTCCCACTCCTGCGCCATGTAGGACTCGCCGAAGCCGATCAGGCCCTGCGCGCCGATCCGGCGGAAGAAGGCGTCGGGCTGATGCAGCCGCAGCGCCGGGCCGCTGCCGTACGAGGTGGCCTCGCCCGTCAGCAGGGAGAGCGGCGTCCGCGCGCAGACGCGCCGCAGCACCGCCCGAGCGGCGGCGGTCCGCCCGAGCCGGGCCCGCGGCAGCCGTGCCACATCGGGCCACACCTCGGCGTCGATCCGCCGGAATCCGGCGTGCGTGGGGTCCTTGCCGGCGGTGTGCGCGAGCGAGTCGGTCACAGGGCGGGGCCTTCCGTGGGGGTGGGGGCGGGCCGGGGCTGGACGGGGAGTCCTCGCAGGTACAGGTGGATGCCGTGGCGGCGGATGCCCGCCCACACGGCCAGGGTCGGCCAGGGGCGGCGTGCCGTTGCCGCCAGCAGGGCGCGCGCGGTGCCCGGGCGGCGCCTGCCCCGTACGGTGGCGGTGAAGGGCCGCTCGGCACCGAGGGTGAGCTGGATGGTGAGGGCGAGCCGGTCGTCGGGAACGGGCAGGCGCATGCGGTAGTGGCCGTCGACGGGAAAGAACGGGGAGACGTAGAAGTCCTTGGCCACCTCCGCGCCGCCCGTCGCACCCGGTCCGAGCAGGTAGGCGTGCCGCTGCCCGTAGGTGTTGTGCACTTCGGCCACCACGCACACCAGGGCGCCGGTGCGGTCGTGGCACCAGTACAGCGTCAGCGGGTTGAAGACGTATCCCAGGACCCTCGCGTGGGCCAGCATGAGGACGCGTCCGACGTCGTGGTGCACGTTCTGGGAGGCCAGGTAGGTATCGAGCGCGGCGCGGATCGTCGGCGAGGTGCCGTCGAAGTGGTCCCGGGCGTCGAAACGGGCCAACATGCGTAACATCCACGGCAGTTGAGGCGGCTGCGCGAGGTCGACGAGCCACAGGTGGGTGCGGTGGCGGAAGGCGTGGCGGACCGGTGAGGTGCGGGTGTGGCGGATGACGCAGTCGTACAGGGCCGGTGTCTGGGGATTCGGGGTCGAGGTGCCCGGCTGCGGCTCGGACCGGACTACCACACGACCCCCAGCGCGGCCGCCGCCTGCACGCCCGAGCGGCAGCCGTCCTCGTGGAATCCCCAGCCGTGGTAGGCGCCCGCATAGGCGGTGACCGTGGTGTTGAGCGTCGGCAGTACCTGCTGCGCGGCGACGGATCGCGGGGTGTGTACGGGGTGTTCGTACACCATGCGCGCCACCACCCGGTCCGGGTCGACGCGTTCGCCCGCGTTGAGGGTGACGACATAGCGGGCGGCGGCGGTGGAGGGCAGTTGCTGGAGCCGGTTCATGTCGTAGCTGACCTGGACGCTCTGGCCCGGTTCCCCGCAGGAGGGAAGGTAATAGTTCCAGGAGGCCTGGGCGCGGGGGGACGTGGGCAGCAGCGCGGTGTCCGTGTGCAGGACGGTCGGGTTGCGGGTGTAGCGGAACGCCCCGAGGGTCACCTGCTCCTGCGGGGTGGGGTCGGCGAGCAGGCGCAGGGCCTGGTCGGGGTGGGTCGCGATGACGACGGCGTCATAGGGGTCCGTGGCGCCGTCCTCGGTGGTGATCCACGCCCTGGCGCGGGTGCGGTGCACCGAAGCCACCGGGGTGCTGGTGCGCACGCTGCCGACGTGCTCGGCGATCCTGGCGACGTATGCGGCAGAGCCGCCGGTGACCGTCCTCCACTGCGGCGAGCCCGTCACCGACAGCAGCCCGTGGTGGTCCAGGAAGCGGAAGAGGTAGGCGGCCGGGTAGTGCAGGGCGACCTGCGCGGGGCACGACCAGACCGCGGAGACCAGAGGGGTGACGAAGTGGGAGGTGAAGTACGGGGAGAACCGGTTGTCCGCGAGGAACCTGCCGAGGGTGTAGGGCTCGGGCCGGGTGTCGGCGAGCAGGCGGCGGGCGCGGCGGTGGAAGGACGGCACTTCGGCGAGCAGACGCAGGTAGCGGCCCCGCCATGCGCCGCGTCCGGCGAACAGCCCGGCCGGGCCGCGGGCCCCGGCGTACTCCAGGCCGCAGCCGTCGCACCGCACGGACATGCTCATCTCGCAGTCCTGCGTGGCCACGCCGAGTTCAGCGAAGAGCCGCAACAACGTGGGGTACGTACGCTCGTTGTGGACGATGAACCCTGAATCCACTGCGACGGTCCCGCCCCCGGCGGCGGGCAGGTCATGGGTGTGGGCATGCCCCCCGAGCCGCCCGTCGGCCTCGTACAGGACGACGTCGCACGCCTTGCGCAGGACGTAGGCGGCGGTCAGACCCGCCACTCCGCCGCCCACCACGGCAACTCTCCGCCGGTGCATATCCCTCGTTCCGTGCCTCTTCCCGTGCCCCGTGACCCTCAATTCCAGGCGACTGCTGCGGAATTGGTGTCGACTTGATTGAGGGTGCCGTACACCGCGCGGGAGATTCCCGTCTCGTCGGCTATCCAGGACTGGTCGGGAGACGAGTCGACGTCAGCGGTGCGCTTTCCGTCCTGCGTCATGACGGTCAGGTCCACCGTGGTGAAGTCGGCCATGCCGAACCAGCCGCTGGTCGGCTTGAAGTAGGTGCTGAGGAACCCCTGCTCCCTCACGTTCACGCTCTCGCCGGCCGGGACCTTGATGGCCCCCTTCTTGAAGGCCTCCACCAGTTCCAGGGCCACTTCCGCCGAACGGGTTCCAGTGGCCGCGGTCCCCGAGAGCAGTCCCGCCGTTGCCTTCAGGAACTGGGCGAGGTCGGCGAAGGTGGCGAGTTCGGCGGGGAGTGCGAGTCCCGTCGCGGTCGCGATCTCTCCGACGCCGATCGCGAAGAGCGCGGTGTCCGCGAGTACGTCGGCCAGCAGCCAGCCCTTGTCGAGGGTCGGCATCACATGGATGTCCTGGTTCAGATGGTTGGTGACGTGAACGTTCTGATCCAGCCCCAATGGCATGACGTCTCCCGGGTCTCTCCTCAGCGAGCGGGCCCATCGCCCGCCGGTGGGCCCGATCCTCCGTCCTCAAGGGCCGCCCATGATCGGTTTTGCGCGAAGTGGAGGACTCCAGAGGCGTACTTGTCAGCGGCCGAGTGGCCGCTTGAAAAGCCCGGGGACGGACGTGAAACATGCCCGAGGTCCGGCACACCCGAGCACGCCCGAGCACGCCCGAGAAGAAGAGGTCGACCGTATGCAGGAAGCGGTTTCGCAATTCACCGAGGAAGAGAACACCCTGGTTCTCGTGGGGCCGTTCGAGGATGCTCTCCCCGAGCCCGATGGGCGCATGGGGGATATACAGGTCGGGGTATTGCGGGCGGGCGGTGCGTACACGCTGATCGCCTGTGAGCCCGCACCGGCGGGGGCCCGCCTCTTCGACATGACGGGCGAGCTGACCGACATACCGAGCCGGTATTCCGTTCAGGTCGGCAAGGACACCCATCTCGACCTGTCGCCGAGCATCGGGCACGAGGAGATGATGGACTCCTGCTTCTGGCGGTTCATGAACCACAGCTGCACGCCCAACGCCCGGATCGACGGGCAGCAGGTCATCGCGCTCACCGGGATCCAGCCCGGCGAGGAGATCACCTTCCACTACAGCACCACCGAGTTCGCCATGGCCGAGCCGTTCGACTGCTGGTGCGGCAGCGAGAACTGCGCGGGCCGTATCGCCGGCTTCTCGGCGGCTTCGGACACCGAACGCGCCCGGCTGCGGCCCTGGCTCGCCCCGCATCTGCTGACCGCGGGTCCGCCGGCGTCCGAAGGCGCGCCGGAGTCCGCCGCCGGGGCGGCCGGGCCGTGACCGTCGCGGCCGCGCGCCGTCCCGCCCTCGGCAACGCGTCGCTTCCCGACCTGTTCGAGGAGGCGGCCCTGCGGTGGCCGCAGGCCGTCGCGCTCGACCTGCCACCCGTGCCCGGCCGGGACCGGCGGACGGTGACCTACGCCCAACTGAAGGCACAGGTCAACGCCGTCGCCCGGGCCGTGGCCACGCTCGTGGAACAGGGCCAGATCGCCGCCGTTCTGCTGCCCAGGACGACCGGCCATCTGTACGCCGCTCAGCTCGGCGTGCTGCGGGCCGGTGCCGCACATGTGTGCCTGGACCCGGCGTTCCCCGACGCGCAGATGACCGACATCCTGCTCGCGTCCGGCGCCTCGGTCATCCTCACCGACCAGGAGGGCGAACGCCGCATCCGCCGCGCGGGCTACGAGAGGCGGGTGCTCCGCGTCGACCTGCCGATCCCGCCGCCGGGAGCCGGGCCACCTCCGCCGCCGGGCCCGGACGCACTCGCTTACCTCATCTACACCTCGGGCACCACCGGCCGCCCCAAGGGCGTCATGATCGCCCACCGGGGCATCGCCTCGCTGATCGCCTCCGACATCACGGAGTTCGGCCTCGGCCCCGGCGACCGCGTGGCGCAGGGCTCCTCCAGCGCCTACGACTCCTCGGTCGAGGAGACCTGGATGGCGCTGTCCTCCGGCGCGACGCTCGTCGCGATGGACGACGAGGTGACCCGGCTGGGACCCGATCTGGTGCCCTGGCTGCGGCAGGAGGGCATCACGGTGCTGTGCCCGCCGCCCACCTTGCTGCGGTCCACCGGCTGCGCCGACCCGGGCGCGGAACTGCCCGCGCTGCGGCTGCTCTACGTCGGCGGCGAGGCGCTGCCCGCCGATGTGGCCGACGCCTGGTCGGTGGGCCGCCGGATGGTCAACGGCTACGGCCCGACCGAATGCACCGTCACCTGTCTGCGGCACGACATCGTGCCGGGCGAGCCGGTCGCCATCGGCCGTCCGGTGCCCGGTATGCGGGCGTGGGTGCTCAACGACAACCTGGAGCCGGTAGGCCCGGGCGAGCAGGGCGAGTTGTGCATGAGCGGCGACGGCGTCGCCCTCGGTTACCTCGGTGACCCCGACCGTACAGCTGCCGGCTTTCCCCACCACCCCGAGCTGGGACGCCTGTACCGGACCGGCGACCTGGTGCACCGCGAGCCGGACGGCCCGCTCGTCTACCACGGACGGTTGGACTCCCAGGTCAAACTACGCGGCTACCGGATCGAACTGGAAGCCGTCGAGGCGAGCCTCGCGCGCTGTGCGGGGGTACGGGAGGCGGCCTGCCGCATCCAGGGAGAGGGGCCCGCACAGCTGCTCGCCGCACACATCGTGCCCAGCGACGCCTCTCGGCCACCGCAACCCGGGGACATCGCCCGGCAGTTGGGGACCTGGCTGCCTCCCCACATGGTGCCCGCACGCTTCGGGGTCGTGGACACCCTGCCCCGAGGCGCCAGTGGCAAGGTGCGCCGGGACGACCTGCCCCCGCTGGAGCCACCCCGCTCCAGCCACGAGGGGACGCCGGCGGCGCCAGGCCCCGCAGACGGGCCGGCCCAACGGATCGCGGCCGCCGCCGCCCGCGTGCTGGGCCTGACGCACATCGACGCCGATGAGGACTTCTTCACCAGCCTCGGCGGCAGTTCGCTGCACGCCGCGATGCTCGTCTCCGAACTCCGCACCGATCCCCGCACCGCCTCCCTCGCGGTGCGCGACGTCTACCAGGCCCGTACTCCGGCCCGGTTGGCGCAGCTGGCCGGGCAGCGGCACGTGCCGGACGAGCCCGCGCTGACAGAACCGGAGCCGACCGGGCAGAAGCCGCCCGACAGCGGGAACGCCGCCGCGGCCACCGCCGTGCAGACCACGTGGCTCGCCGCCGAGCTCGTCGCGCTGTCGATCCCCGCGTATCTGACCGTCTTCTGGCTGCTGCCCGCCGTGTCCGGCGCCATCGGACTCGTCCCGCTGATCCTGCTCCCCCCGCTCGCCCTCGCTCTGGTCGGCCCCCTGCTCACCCCCGTGACGGTGCTCCTGGCGGTGCTCGCGAAAAAGGCACTGGTGGGCACGTACGTCCCGGAGACGGTACCGGCGTGGAGCGGGCGCGCGGTGCGCATGTGGATGGTCCGCCAGGTGGTGCGGATCGTGCCGTGGCGCACCTTGGCGGGTACCCAGTACCAGTGCATGGCGCTGCGCGCGCTCGGTGCTCGTATCGGTGAACGCGTGCACATCCACCGGGGCGTGAACCTCCTCGCGGGCGGCTGGGACCTGCTCGACATCGGCGACGACGTCACCCTCAGCCAGGACGCGGCGGTCCGGCTGGTGCAGTTGGAACGGGGCCAGGTGGTCGTCGGCCCGGTCGTGCTGGGCGAGGGGGCCGTGCTCGACGTCCGCGCGGGCGTCGGGCCGGGCACCCGCGTCGGCGAGGGCGCATGGCTCACCGCACTGTCGTCACTGCCGCCGGGCGCGGAGGTGCCTGCCGGGGTGACGGCCGACGGAGTCCCGGCACACCCCGGCCCGCCGGTTCCCGAGTTGCCCGCGCCCGTCCGGGGCGGCCGACAGCTCTCCCCCAAGGCCCACGGCGCGGCGCTGATCCTGAGCCAGGCCGTCCTGCGGACCCTCCTCGCCGCGCCCTACACGCTGCTGGCCGCAGCCGTCGTGTGGCGGTCCGGCTACACCTACGACTCGCTGCTCACCGACCTGGAACACCCGGCCCAACACCTGACCCTGCTGGCCGTGATCGCGGCGGGAAGCTGCCTGGGACTCGCCACCTCCGTCGTCCTCCACGCGCTGGCCGCACGGGCGCTCGGCACCGTCGCGCCCGCACTGATCAGCAGATGGAGCCTCGCCTACCTCCGAGTGTGGATGAAGCCCGCGCTCGTCGACTCGGCGGGGAACTGGCTCAGCGGAACGCTGCTGTGGCCGCGCTGGCTGCGCCTGGCGGGCATGGACATCGGCCCCGACTGCGAGATCAGCACGGTCATCGACGTGGTGCCCGAACTGGTCGCCATCGGCCAGGGCACGTTCCTCGCCGACGGCATCTACCTGGGCGGCCCGCGCATCCACCGCGGCACGGTGCTGCTGGCGCCCCTGCGGCTGGGCCGCGACACGTTCGTGGGCAACCACACCGTACTGCCGTGCGGCAGCACGCTGCCCGACAACCTCCTCATCGGCATCGCCACCGCCGGCCCCTACCGGGCCTTCCGGCCCGGCAGTTCATGGTTCGGCCACCCGCCCTTCGAACTCCCCGGACGCGAACCCGCCGCGGCGGACCGGACGCTGACCCACGAACCGTCCACGATCCGGCGGATCAACCGCTGGCTGTGGGAACTGGCCCGCTTCACCCTGCCGGTGGTTCCGCTCGCCGCGATGGAGGCATGGCTGATCGGTATCGCGGGCTGCGATCCGGTCCTGCCCGGTCTGCTGCTGCTCGTCGCCCCCGCGGTCACGCTCGGCTGCGCTCTCGCGCTGTGCGCGGTGGTGCTCGCGCTGAAGTGGATCCTCCTCGGCCGGGTGCGCCCGGCCTCGCGGCCCCTGTGGACGTGCTGGTGCAGCCGCTGGGACTTCCTCTACGTGGCCTGGCGCGTCATCGCCCTGGCACCGCTCACCGCGTTGGAGGGCACCTTGCTGCTGCCGCTGTACCTACGGCGGACGGGGATGCGGATCGGGCGCCGGGTGGTACTGGGCGAGGGCTTCGCCCAGGTCGTCGACCCGGACATGCTCGACATCGGCGACGGGGCCACGGTCTGCGCGATGTTCCAGGCCCACACCTTCGAGGACCGCGTCCTCAAGATCGACCATATCCGCATCGGTGCGGGCGCGACGCTCGCCGACAACACCGTGCTGCTGTACGGGGCGGAGGTCGGCCGGGACACCGTCGTGACCGCCCACAGTGTGGTGATGAAGCAGGAACGGCTGCTGCCGGGCCTGCGCTACGAGGGCGTGCCGACCCGCCTCGGACCCACTCCCCCGCGCACATAGCCGAACCGGCTTTGTCACTCAGGGAAGTAAATACTCCCGCGGCACGCCGGGAGCATCCCGGACCCTGATAGACCGATATTTCCGCGGCGCTCCGCCGCACCCGAAATCAAACACCCCACGCGGCAAGGAAACGCCATGCCTGAGCCTGAGAAGCCGTCAGCAACAAACCCGGGCGCTCATTTCACCGAAGGCCTCTATCTGCGCATCGCGCAATTGAGCAACAGGAACTTCATCGCATTGCGCGACGAAATAATCGCGCCCGTCTCCGGCGGCGACAGCGCCGACCTCCAGGCACTGCAGACGAGCTTCTACACCAACGGATGCACCGGTGCGCCGTCGTGGCTCACACCCGGTCCGACATGGGAAGCCTGTGTCCAGCACGACTTCAGGTACACCGTGGGGCCCAACATCTTCTTCAACGACGCCGAAAAAGCCCGGGCCGATCGTGCGGCTGCCGACCGGCAGCTCGGCGAGAACATAGGGGCGGGCGACGACGTCCTGGCCAAACTCGTCGGCCTGGCCGCCGAGAACGTCACCGGCACAGTGGGGTGGTGGTTTTATGCCACGACACCGATCAGGGACGCAAAACTGTATGCCTCGGGGTACGACATCTACAAAACACTGCAGGAGCACGGGGCTTCGAGCAGGGCCCGTGAAGTGCTCGACGGGCTGGTATAGCCGGGCACCGGCAGGAGACCCCGATATGGAAACCCTCATCCGCCATGCCCGCGCGTTCCCGGCCCGCATAGCCGGCCGGCAGGGCGCCCAGGAGACCTACCGGCGGCTGGCCGCACGCCAATCGCCGTTGGCTCTGTTCATCACCTGCTCCGACTCCCGGGTGGTACCGGCCCTGATCACCGGGGCCCGGCCCGGCGACCTGTTCGAGCTCCGTACGGCGGGGCATGTCGTGCCCGCGTACGACGCCGCCGCACCCGTCGGAGCCGAGGCCGCCACCATCGAGTACGCGGTACGGCTGCTGGGGGTTGCCGACATCGTGGTGTGCGGCCACTCGCACTGCGGTGCGGTCGGCGCGCGAGCGCGCGGCCAGGACCTAGCCGGCGCACCCGGGGTGCGCGACTGGATCACCGCACAGTTCCCGGACGCGTTGTTCTCGGACGGGACCTCCGCGCTCGCCGACGCTGTCCAGGCCCATGTACGCGCGCAGGTGGACCGGCTGCGGGCCTACCCTTGCGTCCAAGAGCGCCTGGAACGCGGGGACTTGGAGCTGCACGCCTGGTACTACGAGCTGGACACCGGCCGTACCTCGGCGTTGTGCCCGGCCGGCGAATCCTTCCTGCCGCTGTGAGCCGCCCACAGGCCCACACGCGGATCATGAGGCGGGTCCGGTTCTCGCGTGCGGACGTGACCGCTTCGTTGGTGGTGTTCCTGGTGGCGCTGCCCCTGTGCGTCGGGGTAGCGGTCGCCTCGGGGGTGCCTGCCGAACTGGGGCTGGTCACCGGCATTGTCGGCGGTCTGCTCACCGGGCTGCTGCCCGGCAGCAGCCTCCAGGTCAGCGGACCCGCCGCCGGACTCACGGTGTTGGTGTACGAGGCCGTGGAAACGTACGGACCCGGCACGCTCGGCGTCCTCGTCCTACTCGCCGGACTACTCCAAATCGCCCTGGGCGTGTTGAAACTGGGGCGCTGGTTCCGAGCCATTTCCACCGGGGTGGTCCAGGGCATGCTCGCCGGGATCGGCCTGGTCCTGGTCGCCGGACAGCTCTACACCCTCACCGGCGCACACGCCCACGGCAACGGCCTCGCCAACCTCGCCGGGCTGCCCCACCTCGCCGTAAGCACGGCGTGTTCCGCCGATGCCGCCACCGCTCTGGGCATCGGCGCGGGCACCATCGCCGTCCTGATCGCGTGGCCGCGCTGGCGCCGGGCCGCACGTATGCTGCCCGCGCCGCTGGTCGCGACCGCGCTGGCCACCGGCGCGGTCGCCCTGTTCCATTTGCCGGTGCCCCGCCTGGAGGTCAACGGGCTGGCCGATGCCGTCTCTCTGCCCGAGCGCGAGGACTTCGGCCGCCTCGCCGGTGGGCCGGTGCTCCTGAGCGCGCTCGGCACGCTCCTCGCGTTCACCCTCATCGCGTCCGCCGAGTCCCTGTTCAGCGCCGCCGCGGTGGACCGGCTGCACGACGGGCCGCGTACCGACTTCGACAAGGAGCTCATCGCCCAGGGCGTGGGCAACTCGGTCTGCGGGATGCTCGGTTCGCTGCCGATGACCGCCGTCATCGTCCGCAGCGCCGCCAACGTCCAGGCGGGCGCCCGCACCAAGCTCTCCCGCGTCCTGCACGGCGTATGGCTACTGCTCTTCGCCGCAGCGCTCCCCGCCGCCCTGGGTGTCATCCCGCTGGCCGCACTCGCGGGCGTACTCGTCCACGCCGGCTGCAAACTCACACCCGTACGGGACTTCGTCCGGATGTGGCGCACCCACCGGGCAGAAGCCGTCGTCCTGGCCGTCACCGCCTCCGCGATCGTGGCGACCAACCTCTTCGAGGGGGTACTCGCCGGGCTGCTCACCGCCGTCGCCAAGTCGGCGTGGGAGACGTCTCGGGTGCAGTTGGAGGTCGAGGACACCGATGCGGGCGGTCTGCTGGTACGCGCCGTCGGAAGCGCCACCTTCCTGCGACTGCCCGCGCTCCTCGACCAGTTGGATGCCCTGCCGCGCGACCGCCCGCTCGAACTCGACCTCAGCGGGCTGCGCCACCTCGACCACGCCTGCGCCACCGCCTTCGAAAGCTGGTCGAAGCAGGCCCTGCCCGGCGGGAGTACGCGGACCTGACCGGTGACGGCAAGGCGCGCCTCAGGCATCGCCTCCCCCGGCACGCAGCCTGACCGCACCGGCCGCGTACCGCGCCCAGTCCCGCTCGCTGCGGGGACCGTGTTCGTCCAGGACGAGGCGGTGCAGGTCGTCCCAGACCCGCACGCGGGACCACTCGGTGAACCGCCGGAAGGCGGTGACCCCCGACAGTCCGAAGCCGGAGGGGAGGTGGTTCCACGGGCAGCCCGAGGTGGCCACGAACACGATGGCGGCCAGCACCTCACGGTCCCCGTGCCGGCGCCGTCCGCCGCCCTGCCGGCGCACCGGCGCAGGCGGCACCACCCGCTGGAACAACTCCCACAGCTCGTCCGGCACCATGCGTTCCACAAGGCACGAAACCGTCACCCCGGCCGCACCCCGTCGGCCGCCGGGTCCATCATGTTGGTGTTCACTCTTGCGCCTCATGCCCTACGGAAGCGGTGGCCCGTACGGGATTCCGCCCCGGCCACTGCCTGGTCCTCACGATGATCGGCGGAAGGCGGGGGCACCCGCTACCCGCCGACCGACCACTGCTTGCCCCGCCGGTCGGCGGGGGGAAAAGACGGCCCGGACCAGAAAGCCGCCGTCGCGCAGCGGATAGGCCTCGAACGTGCCGCCGAGCAGGCGGGCCCGCTCCAGCAGACCATCGAGCCCGAGGCCGCTGCCCGGCAGCGCGGAGGGCTTCGCGTCGGCGTCGGGCGGCCCGTTGCGCACCTCGACGTGCAGACGCCGGAGGCCCTCATGGAGGCGGACGTGGACCCGGGCGCCGGGGGCGTGCTTGCGGATGTTGGTCAGCGCCTCCTGGACCGTGCGGAACGCCGCGTGCTGCACGTGCGGTGTCCAGGAGGAGCCCGCCGCCGACGCCATGATGCAGGTGGTCAGGCGTGAGGTGACGTCGAGGCCGCTCTCGGCGAGCAGGTGGGGGATGTCGGCCAGCGTCGGCTGCCTGTCGGCGGTGCCGTCGGGGGTCCGCAGGACGCCGAGCAGGTGACGCAGCTGTTCCAGAGTGTGCGACGCCAGTCGGCGTACCGTGCGCGCCGCCTCGCGGGTGGGCTGGTCGGCTGCGGTGACCTGGAGTGCACCGGCCTGGACGCTGATGAGGCTGACGTCGTGGGCGATCACGTCGTGCATCTCGCGGGCCAGGCGGGCCCGTTCGGCCGCCAGGACCTGCTCGACCTCCAGTCGCTTCTCCCGCTCATGGGCCTGCGTCAACTCGACGAGGCGGGCGGCGAGTTCACGGCGGGCACGCATGAGCATACCCAGAGCCAGTGCCGAAGTGGTCTGGACGCCTCCGGCGAGGAAGGCCACCAGATAGTGACTCAGGCATTCGCGGGTGAACTCTTCACCGAGGGGCGGGAAGAACCGCACGAAGAACACGATGAGGGCGTAGGCGGATCCGCACCCGATCAGGAGGGTCCGGCTGCTGTAGCGCCGCGCCATCTCGTACAGCGGGACCAGCGGGGCGAAGAACGCTCCCGTGCAAAGGACGGGCAGTGCCAGCAGGAAGACGGCGAGCGGGAAGCGCTTGCGCAGCAGGAGCAGAGGAGGGGTGAGGAAGAGGAGGGAGAAATAGACCGGCGACGACTGCCCGTGGGGGAAGCACCGCCAGGTTTCCCAGGATTCCCCCAGGACCACCAGGCAGGGGGCGAGCAGCACCAGCGGCGGCCCCGCCCTCACCTGACCGCCGGGTCGGACGAGCTGCCCGAGGCGGGGGGACGCGAGGCGGCCGCCGGACGCCGGTGGTGGCGGCCCACCTGGGTGAGGAGCCGGGCGCGTTCGGCGAGGACGGCCGCCTGCACGCGGTTGACCCGCCCGAGCTTGGCCAGCAGGGCACTGACGTAGTCCTTCGCGGTGCCGGGCGCGATGTGCATGCGATGGGCGATCTGGGCGTTGGACAGGCCGCGGCCCAGGAGGGACAGCGTTTCGCGCTCTCGCGCGGTGAGAGCGGCCACGGCCGTGCGGGCCTCGGTGTGCGCGGACACGTCGGCGAGGTAGCCGTCGATGACGATGGGGGTGACCCCCGGAGCCAAAGGCCGCTGACCCGCTCCCAGAGCACGCACCTGGCGGACCAGGTCCTCAGGGTCGATGTCCTTGAGGAGGTACCCGGCCGCCCCGCCGCGCAGCGCGGCACTGACCTCGTCGTCGCCGCTGAAGGCCGTCAGCATCGCGACGACCGGCTGCCACGGCAGCTCGCGCAGCTGACGCAGGACCGTAATCCCGTCCACGTCGGGCATCCGGATGTCCAGCAGGACGACATCGGGGCGGCACCGGGCCACGGCGGCCAGCGCGTCTGCGCCGCCGCACGAGGCCACCACCTCCAGGTCACCGGCGGAGGAGAGGGTCGTCTCAAGTCCCGCCCGCATCAGCCTGTTGTCGTCCACGACGGCCACCCGCAGCCCCCCGGCCATGTCCCGTCCCACCCTCTCCGTGATCTGGTCCCCTCCGCCCGGCATGCCGGTATGTATCAATCTCCGAATATGCAGGAAGGATAGGATTATCAGATCCTACAATGCTCAACATGTGCGTACACCGAGGGGGCAGCCACCGGTTCCCGCAGGTCCACGCCCGGCCAGGGGGAGAGCACCAGCGTTGACGCGGCCGACAAGCGGCCGGGTTTTGTCACCGGCCGCACATCCCGGACCCCGCCCGCTCCGCTCCCGCCTAGCATGCCGCATGGCAGAAACAGGGCCCCTTGGTGGCAGGCTCCTCGTGATGTACTACCGGACCCACCACGACGGCGGCCGCTACCGTTCCCCGCTCGCTCTCACGGCACGGCACACCGGACTCACCGACCTGGTCGTGGGCACCGTGCGGCTGGACACCGGCGGTGTGGTCAGCCTCAATTCCGCGTTACCCGGTGCGCCGGGGCCGGCCCCGATGTGGGCCGACCTCGCGGCCCTGCGGGAGCAGGGGGTACGGGTACTGGCCCTGCTGGGCGGGCGCCGCAGCTTCGCGCGGCTCGACCACGGCTTCCGTACGAACTATCCGCCACTCAAGGCCTTTCTGCGCCACTACCGACTGGACGGCCTCGACCTGCGCGTACCGGAACCCATGTCGGCGGGCGTCACGGAGCGGCTCATCGACCGGTTGCGCGCGGACTTCGGCGCCGACTTCGTCATCTCCTTCGCCCCCACCGCCACCGAACTCAGCGGCGGCAGCACACCGTCGGCGCTGCACTACGACCGCCTCTACTGGAGCCGCGGCGACGAGGTGGACCGCTTCCACGTACGGATGAACGGTGGCGGCAGGGACCGTACGGCGGCGTACGAGCGGATCGTCGCGCGCGGGGTGATCCCGCCGGGCAAGCTCGTGTTCAGCGCACCCACCAGCCTCTCCGGCAGCGACGACGAGATCCTGGCCGGCGACGAGTTGAAGACCGCCGTCGCGGGGCTGCTGCGCCGCTGTCCCGGCTTCGGCGGGGTGGCGGGGTGGGCGTACTGGGAGTACGTCGACGCGCTGGCCGACCCTACGGACGAGCCGTGGCGCTGGGCGCAGGAGATGGGGGCGGTGCTCGGGCTTGGGGCCGGCCGGGCCCGGGGGCGGTAGGTCCTACCTGCGGCCGACACCCGGTGACGGGGGCGGCGGCGCGGCGGGACCCGTCTCCGGCCCCCACGCCAGGAGACGGGTGCCGCCGCGCCGCCGCCCCCGTCCGGATGCCCCCGCCACCGCCGCGCTCACCTCGCCGTCACTGGAAGGCGAATTTTCTGCTGACCGACGCGTAGACCTCGTTGGCCTCCGGGCCCAGGCTCGGCCCCGCCAGCCAGGTGTTGTCGGCGGGCCCGATCGAGGTGTTGGAGGTGAGCAGCAGTTGTCCGCCGGGACCCGTGGTGAACCAGCCGCCCCCGGAGGATCCGCCGGTCATCGTGCAGCCGATGCGGTACATCGTCGGCTGGTCGGGCCGTACCGACAGGCGTCCGGGCGCGTCGTCGCAGGAGAACATGAACTGTCCGTCGAAGGGCGGGCCCGCAGGGTACCCCTTGGCGTTCATGGCGGGCACCGACTTCACCGGCGGGGCGGTGAAGTTCACGGGCACGGCGTTGCCGACCGTCTCCTCCAGCGATCTGCCGTCGCCGTTGGGGAGTTTGACGTGCAGGACGGCGAAGTCGAAGGGCGCCCCGGCGCCCCCGGTCTCGGCCCCTTCGGCGATCCACTGGGGTGACGTCTGGGCCCAGTCCGCCCACCACACCCCGAACGGCAGGACGTCTTCCTGCCGGGAGCTGTTGAACTGCGCGGCGGACACACCGTTGTCGTTGTAGGACGGTACGAACACGATGTTGCGGAACCAGCCCCCGTCCTTGCCCGCGTGCACACAGTGCCCCGCCGTCCACACCATGTTGGACCTGCCGGGCCGGACCGGGTCGGTGACGACGGTCGCCGAGCACACCATGCGGCCCTCGGGGCCGTCGAAGAAGACCTTGCCGACCGGGGCGGCGAACTGGTGGTAGGGAAGCCCCACGGGTCTGGCCGTGACGGGGCGGGGTTCCGGGTCGCTCACACCCAGGTCGGCCGGGGCCGCCCGGCTGACGGTCTTGTCGCCGGGGCGGGCGTCCTTCATGGCGTCTGGCTGCCACCGGCCGGGGATGACGGGGTTGAAGAAGTCCTTCGCCTCACGCAGCCACTGGCTCTTGTCCCAGTCCTGCCACCCTCCCTCTATCCACCTCTTCAGATCCTGTGGGGAGTTCCCGGCGAGCCGGCCGGACACCGACGCCTTGTTGTCGTCGGCCGTGCCGCAGGCGGTGGTGGTCACCGCCAGCAGGCCGCTGATGACAGCTGCGGCGAACAGCCGCAGTCCTCGAATGGTCCTCAAGTGGCTTCCTCGAACTCTCGGTGTGCGGCCCGCACGGTACACAGCGGTGTGGAAGGGTGTGTCGCGCTCTGCCCGCTACTTCGACTGGCCCCGTGGACGGGTGGAGTTGCCGCGCGCGTCGATGGCCCAGCAGTTGTCGCGCCCCTGCCCGCTGACCTCGCCGCTCTTGCGGTCGCCCGCGTACCAGAAGACCGCGTGTCCGGCGACGGTGAGTTGGTAGGAGCCGTCGGAGAGCCTGACCTGGCCGATCAGGTCCCGCTCGATGCCGCGCACCCGGGACGGGCTGACCGGCCGGGCGGGCCGCCAGCTGCTCCGGCAGCCTTCCCCGCAACTCCAGCGGCCACCGGAGCCGTTGAGGTAGAGCGGCCGGCCCCAGGAGTCGGCGATGATCTGCCCGACGACGGGGACGACGATGACCTTCAGCGCCTGCTCGCCCTTCTCCCCGGAGCGCTCGGGCTCGCCGCGTTCACCGCCTTCGCCGCCCCGGCCTTCTTTGCCGCCCCCTTCTTTGCCCCCTCCCTCTTTGCCGCCCTCGTCCTTGCCTCCCCCTTCCTTGCCGCCTTCTCCTCCCATCCCCATACCGGGCATGCCCGACCCGCCGGCCTTGGCCGCCTTCTTTCCGTCCGGGGCGAGCGCGTTCCACTTGCCCTGCACGCCCTGGCCCTTGGCCTGGCCCGCCTCCGTGTCCTTGGAATAGCGGTACACCGGCCAGCCGCCGAGCGTCAGTTGCTGCATTCCGTCACTGCGCTGCAGGCGGCCCACCGCGCCGGCCTCGATGCCCGCCGCGGTCTTCACCCCGTCGGCCATGACCGGCGGCCAGGTCTGGGCGCACGGGCCCTCGCAGCTGGACTTCGAGGAGTTGGGGACGTCGTCGTCGAAACGGTAGAGGGTGAACCCCTTGCCGTCGGTGACGACGTTCCCCAGTGCGTTGTCCTGGCGTACCGCGAGCTGGCCCGCGTCGGCCGCGCCCCCCGGGCCGGCCGACGCGGCGGGCGGAGCCGTGGACGTCGAGGCGGGGCTGGGGGCGAGGGACGCGCCGGCGTCGGCGGGGCGCGCTCCCGAGGCCGCCGACTTGGACGACTCTCCCCCGCACGCCGCTGTCATCAGCACCGCCGCGAGAACTAGCCCTAATCCCGCGGGGACCGGGTGCCGTTTCCTCATCGCTGCTCCTTCACGTCCTTTCGGCGAACCTCGCCTTCTTCTGCATACGCGATGAGGTGGCCCGCGCCCGCCCGGGAGCGGCGAATTCATTCGGAGCCCATAACTCCCGGGCCCGTTTCAGCGGGAAGTGCGTGTGCACGGACCAGAGTTGGATGCCCGGTGCACGGCGCGGGACATACCCGGTTGAGCCGCACACACAACGGGGCCGGTTTCTTGTCCGGAGGTGCTCAAACTCCGGTGCCCGCGCCGTGGATGCCTACGCTGACACCACCGCGCCCTGGACATCAGGAGTGGGTGTCGTTTCTCCGATGCCCGTACGCACTGAACGTGGAAACACCGAGGAGGGTTTGTGCGTCCCATCGGCCGAAGTGGTGGCGGACCCCGGAGAGCAACGCCGGGATCGCTCGCGGACAACACACCCGGCGGAAACGTCCTTGTCTCCAAGCCCGTCGTCACCGCCGGGATCGTGCTGGCTCTGGTCGCCACGATGGTCGCCCTGGTCATCCCCGCCACGCTCTTCAAGGAGCCGCGCGCGCTGTCCACCGCCTCGACGGCGGCGGCGGGCAGCCCGGATGACGGTCTGGGAACCATCAACACACCGTTCGGCCCGCTGACCGCACTCGACCGCGACCTGATGAACCGGGTCCGGCAGGCGGGCCTGTGGGAGCTGCCCTCGGGGGCCGTCGCCCAGAAGAGCACACGCGCCGCCGTCCAGGAGGCGGGCCGGCATCTCATCGACGGGCACACGGCACTGGACCAGGACGTCCTCGCGACCGCGAAGGCACTCAACTGGCAAGTTCCTGACCAGCCCAGCGCCCAGCAGCGGGGATGGCTTGCGCAGATCCAGGCCGCGCCCCCGGGCGACACGGCCGACAAGCTGTTCGTGAACCTGCTGCGCAACGCCCACGGAAAGGTGTTCACGGCCGTGGCCCAGGCGCGCTCGCAGAGTCAGAACTCGCTGGTCCGCGGCCTCGCTTCACGCGCCAACAACGTCGTTCTGGACCACATGAACATTCTTGAGGCGACCGGGCTCGTCGATCCGGTCTTCGCCGCCCGGCTCTCGTGATCGCCCCGAAGGGGGAAGGACATCCATGATGCGCAACCGTTCACGCCGGCGTGGGGGCCGGCGGTCCGCGCGGGCCGTCGCCCTGCCCGTCGCCGCGGTGGTGGCGGCCGCGGGAATCGCGGCGGGCACGTGGGCCCTGTTCTTCGATTCCTCCGGGGAGAAGACCGAAGCCGTCACCATCAACTGCCCCGACGTGGCCAACATCCTCACCGACGTTCCCGTCGCGGCCAGGCAGGCCGTGGACATGAGCGTGGCCCTCCTCAACGAGCAGCTCAACACCGCTGTGACCCAGCTCGACCAGGCACGGGCCGCAGGCGTCCAGGGCGGCAACGACGCCCTCCTCGCCGATCTGGAACGGCAGCGCAGGCAGACCCTCGGCACGATGTCCGCCGCGATCACGCAGGCGGCCGGCCGGCCGGGCAGTCAGGCGGGCGGCCTGGAGAAGATGGCATCGTGCGCGTTCAAACGGCAGGCGGTGGACAGCAGCGGGCAGTCCGTCTCCGCACTCGCGGGCAGGGACGGCAAAGGCAACCGCGGCCGCAACGCGAACGGCGGCAACGGAAACGGCGACGGTGCGGACAGCGGCCTCTCACGCCGGGACTTCGCGGACATCACCAAGGTGGACCCGAACGTCGAAAAACCCCGCCAGCAGAGGAACGGCTCCGCCGGCCTCTTCGTCTCCCAGTGCGGCCGCAACGAGAACGGGCACTTCAACTCCGACAACGTGATCGTCGCACCCGGCGTCGGCAACGGCGCCCACCATATGCACGACTACGTGGGCAACCTCTCCACGGACGCCGACTCCGACCTCGACAGCCTCAAGGCATCGGGAACGACCTGCGCGGACGGCGACCGCTCCGCCCACTACTGGCCCGTCCTGCGCCTGCTGGACGGCAGCAGGGAGCGGGACGCGGCGGCGCCGGGCGGCGGACGCGACAAGAACGTCGGCAAGATCCTCACACCGTCCTCGGTGACGCTGCTCTACCAGGGCAGCGCGGTGAGCAAGGTGACGGCGATGCCGCAGGACATGCGTCTGATCACCGGTGACGCGAAGGCGTTCACGAACGGGCAGAAGGACGCCCGCGCCTCGTGGAGCTGCACGGGGTTCGAGAACCGCGAGCTGAAGACGAAGTACCCCATCTGCCCGCAGGGCAGCCAGGTGGTCCGGTCGCTGGAGTTTCCCGACTGCTGGGACGGACGCAACACCGACAGCGCCAACCACCGCACGCACGTGGCCTTCTCCGACGACAACGGCGCCTGCAAGAAGGGTTTCCGGGCGATCCCCCAGCTGACCCAGCGACTCACCTACGACGTGCCGGCCAACAGCTTCTTCGCCATCGACAGCTTCCCCGAACAGCGCCACAAGCCCGTCACCGATCACGGCGACTTCATCAACGTGATGAACCCGAACCAAGCGAACCAGGCCGCGAACTGCATCAACTCCGGCCAGCAGTGCAGGAACTGAATCCACGCCCGATGCGGGCACCGAACACAAGGACGGTCACGATGAGTTTGGTCGGCTATCACGGATACAAGAGCCCGGCAGACCTGGAGAGCATGAAAGACGGACTCCGCCCCACCGAGGGCGGCGAGGGCAACCACGACCCGAACTGGCAGGGATTCTACCTGGCCGCCACCGCCCGCGATGCCGCGGGCTATGCCGGGAACGGGGAAGGCAACGGCGCCGGCGGCGTAGTGCGGGTCACTCTCCCGGACGGGGTCACCGTCCAAACCGTGGACAAGAAGGACGTCAACGTGACGGGGGACGGCGACCACGACAGCGAGCAGCTGCGCAAGCTCAAGGAGAAGCTCGGGATCGGCCCCGACGAGCAGCTCATGGAGGCACTCGGATCCCGTAACACCGTGCTCCAGGTGACGGTGCCGGGCGAAGGCGGCACCCGTGCCGTGGAAGAGACCATCGTCCCCTGGCAGATCGCGGAGCACGCCACCGTCGAGCAGGTGATCGGGTTCGACGACAGTATGCGCGGGGCGGCGGCCGCCGCCGACTACGTAGCGACCGGGACACGTCCGTCCGACCGGGACGCCCCCTTCTGGGACCTGGCGGACATAGCCGGAACCGACCACCTGTCACCCCCTGCCGCGCCGCCCGCCCCTCAGCCCGCCGACGGGGAAGCGTCCGGAAGCACGGCTGACGCAGGCCACCCGTACAGTCACGACGAACTCTGATTCGACTCCCGGCGCACGGGAAGCGATCAGGGCCGTGCTCCTCTGCCGCCCGTCCCGGAAGGCTTCTACAGCCACCGGGGCGGGCGGCTGCTTCGTCGGCGGGTGTCAGCCCATGTGCGCGTGCTGCGCCGCCGCCTCAAGCTCGCCACCGAGCTTCTCGCGCAGGGTGCTGAGTGCGCTCTCGGGCCGGGCCACGACGACCCAGCGGGCCCCCACCAGGTAGCTTCCGCCGTACGCCCGGGATTCCTCCAGCCACGCCTCGCGTCCGGCGCTCGTCGCGAACGCCGTGACGCGGTAGCGCGTACCGCTCTTGGTGCAGGTCGCCTCACGCAGCTCGTCGGCGTCCAGGGTCGTGTGCGGCGCGCAGCCGATGGCCGAGGCGGCCGCGGCGATGTCCGCCCGGGCGGGTCCGGCGCCGGGCCCCGGCCCCTCGCCCGTACCGCATCCGGCGGCGCACAGCACCGCCCCGACGGCCACTGCCGTGCACAGGCCTGGCTTCTTCATGAGACGCCTCCTGGGTCTGCTCACCGGCGCTGGTTGAACCGGCCGTCCGAGGACAAAGCCCAGAAGCCGTCGCGGCCCTGGCCCCCGATGTCACCGGAAGTGCGGTCGCGGTTGAACCAGAACATGGGGTGGCCGTTGATGACCAACTGCCGTGAGCCGTCGTCCAGTTGTACGTCCGCGACCAGGCGGAGGTCGATGTTCTGCACCCGCGAGCGGTCGATCGCCGGTACGGGCGTCCACGACTGTCGGCACTGCGCGTCGCACACGGACCGGCCGCCGCGGGAGAAGTCGCTGTTCTGGTAGAGGGTCCGTCCGTTGCTGTCGACGATGATGGAGCCGATGACGGGCTGGACGACGACCGTCAGCCCCAGATCGCTTCCCTCACTGCCCCTGCCGCCCAACCGGTCCCCGCCCTGTTGGTTTCCCGAGCCGTTCTGGCGTCCCTGCGACGGCGTGCCCCGGCCGTTGTTCCCGTCCCCGCCCGCTTTCTTGCCGTCTGCCGCAAGCGCGTTCCACGCGCCGTTGTCCACCCCCTGGCCATTGGTGTCGCCGGGGGCGTTGTCCTTGGAGAAACGGTAGACGGGCCAGCCGCCCAGGGTCAGCTGCTGCTTTCCGTCGGCGCGCTGGACCTGGCCGACGGGCCCGATCCCGCTGCCGGCTGCGGCGGAGGCCTCGGAGGCCATGACCGGCGGCCAGGTCACGGTGCACGCGTCGTTGCAGTTCGACTGGGGCGGCTGGGGCTTGTCCTTGTCGAAGCGGTACAGGGTGAGTCCGCGGGCGTCGGTGAGGACGGACCCGAGCTTGGCGTTCTGGCGCAGCGCGAGCTGCCCACCGCCCGCCCCTCCGGCCGGTGCCCCGCCCGCCGCGGCCCCTCCGGCCGGTGCGCCGCCGACCGGAGGGGCTCCGCCCGCGGGCTGGGTGGGCAGCTGCCCGAGCCCTCCGGCGGCCGCTCCCCCACCGGCCGGGAGCAGCGAGGCGGCGTCATTCTGGGAGTCGTCCTTGCTTCCGCAGCCGGCCGTCAGCAGTAAGGCACTCGCGGTGGCCGCTGCGGCAATCACCATGCGCGGGGGACGGCGTTTTTTCATCAGGGACTCCTCGTGTCCTTGGTACTGCGTTCTCTTCGATCAGGGGTCAGGGATCAGGGGTCGGGTGGCCTGCGGGACGGCGTACGTATGCGCCATACCTAGCTGTCGATGCGCAGGGCCAGGGCGGGGCAGCGGCGCACCGCCCGCAGCGCCTGCTCCCGCAGCTCCGCCTTGACCGGCATGTTGGCGGAGTCGGGGTAGCCGTCGAGGCCGAGTTTGATGACGGTGGGCAGGACGTCGGCGCACAAACCGTGGGCCCGGCACAGGGTCCAGTCGACAAGCAGGCGCAGGTCCACGTCCTCGTTCAGCGGCAGTACGCCGGCGACGGGCCGGCCGCAGCCGCCCTCGTACACGTGCTGGGAGACGTCGGCGGAGAAGGCCGACAGCGCCGAGGTGACAAAGCCTGACGTGCCGTCAGGGTGGGAGCAGGCTCCGCGCCCCCGTACACCGTCCATGTACTGGAACACGGCGTCGTACGCCGGGCGGCCGCCCCGGCCGGCCAGCGCGGTCATCTGCTCGGCCAGGCCGTTCAGGCCCCATACGCACGGACCGCACTGGTTGGCGGACTCCTCGGCCATCCAGCGGGCGACGCGGGCCGTCTCGCCCAGGGGGCACGTCGATTCGGGCAGGGGGATCACCGCTCCGGCACCCAGTGCTCCGCCCACGGCGCTCAGGGCCGCACGCGAGACGGTGACGGACCGCGCGGCCTCCGCACTGATCCACTTTCCGTGGTAGCCGCCGACCAACACACCCTGGCCCGGAGTGGCTCCGCACATCTCCAGGATGTAGGAGAGCGGAGCCCCGGTGGGCGTCTCGACCACCCAGGAACCGGAGACGGTCAGCAGCACGGTGCCGGGCTCGGTGGACAGGCCCGTCTCGCAGTAGGCCGTGGCCCCCCGCCGGGCCGCGATGGCCAGTTGCGCGAATGTCTCGGTGTTGGAGAGCAGGGTCGGCAGCCCGCGCAGCCCGCGTTCGCTGGTACGCACTTTCTGCCCGGCGGGCACGGCCAGACGGTCGTTGAGACCGTTGGTCAGCGCGGTGCCCTCGCCCGTGACGAAGCGTTCGGGCAGCCGCTGGATTCGCAGGACGTCCTGGGCCGCGGCCCCGCGCTCCGCCAGGGCGTCGGTGAGGGACTTCTCGGTGTCCTCCCGGGTCACGCCGATGACGCCCTCCTCGGCGTCCAGGGCCTCGACCGCCAGTTCCAGGCCGTCCAGGACGAGATGGGGCGCATACAGCAGCAGGGCGGTGTCCTTGAGGCAGCTGGGCTCGCCCTCGGTGCCGTTGACGATGACGGCGCAGCGGCCTTCGACGGCGTCGGCGGCCTTCATCACGGCGCGCAGTTTGCGGGCGAGGGGGAAGCCCGCTCCGCCCCGGCCGCGCAGGTCGATTCTCTCGGCGAGCTCGGCCAGTTCGGAGGCCCGCAGCCGCGGCGGCTCGCCGTGCACGGCCAGGTGCTGGGCCCGGTCCAGGCGGCGTTTGCCCTCAAGCCCGGCCAGCAGGACCGGGGGCCCGAAGGAGGTCACGTCGGGCTGGACGGTGTTCACACCTGTCGCCCCCGCTCGGGCAGGCGCGGGGGCGCGGGTTCAGGCACGGGAAACCCTCTGCCCGGGATGGGGATCGTCGCTGTCGCGCTCGGTGGCGGGGGCGGTGTGTAGGGCTGGGATCGCGGTTTCTCGCTGCGCGGCGCGGGGCCGCCGGTGCCCGCGGCGCGCGGGAGCCAGAGCCTGGACAGCAGCACCACGCCCACGCCGGCCAGGCAGACGATGTAGGCGACGTTCGCCCAGGAGGCCGCGACACGGCCCGACTTGAGGCCATGCAGCAGGGCGGCGCACCAGGCGAGGTAGGCGGTCATGTGCAGGGCCCGCCACACCCGGGCCCGCCCGGGGGAGACGAAGACGCTGCGGGCGACGCCGGTGACGGCCACGATGACGAAGACGTATCCGGCGAGGGTGCCCAGGCCGATGAGCACCGGCTGGTCGAGGTCGGTGAAGGGGACGGCGGCCGCGGCGGCGGAGGTGTTCCCCTCGGCCACCTTGATCCATATGTGCAGTCCGAGGAAGCCCAACCCGGCGACGCCGAGGGCGCGGTGGACGCCCTGGGCCACCAGCCGGTGGTCGGGGTAGGCCACGCGGCGGTCGGTGGCCGTCAGGCCCCACAGCACCGCCGCGCTGAGCGACACCAGGGCCAGGACTCCCGCGCCGAAGTCGAGGAAGGCCCGGACCAGGGCCGACAGGGCGGTGGCCGCGGCGGCCGCAGCGGTGAGCACCACGACGAGCCCGGTCCGCAGCAGGGTGCGCCGCACCTGCCGGGGGGCGGCCGGGCGTTCGGGGGTCTGCGGAGCCACGGATGCCGGCGGCCGACGCGTGGCCGGCCGGCCGCCGCGCGAGCGCTGCGCACGAGACATGGCATCGCCTCTTTCGATATGGGGACGGGCCAGCACTGTAGGACCGCGGGGCAGCGGGCCGGTTTGTCTTTGTCAGGCGTCGACAAGGAGGCGGCCGGCCTTGGCGGGGTGGCAGTGGCCCCCGACCCCCGGGAGCAAAGAAGGAGTAAAACAGCGCAATGGGTGAACGGCTTTTTTCTCTTTAAGAGCGGATCAGCACGGAACGAGGAACGTTGCCGCGCGACGACTGAGCCCGGAGCCTCCATGCACCTTTCCCTCGGATCTCTCGGACTGCGCCTGCCCCCGCAGCCCCCGTCGGATCTCCTGCTGCTCAACGCCGTACACCGAGGACACCTGGAATCGTCGGCGGGCCTCTACCGCCGCCATTACCGGGCGGTGCACGCCTACGCCGGTACGTGCGTACGGAGCGAAAAGGACGCGCGGGCTCTGGCGGAGCAGGCGTTCGGCGAGCTGCTGTCCGGCCGCCGCCCTCCCGCCCGGCGGCGCCGGCCGCACTGCGTGCGCCTCCAGCTCCTGGACAACGTGCGCACCCTGGCGGCCACCGGCCCGCTGCGCTGGCACGGAGACCTGTCCGTGCCCTTCTGGAGCTGGGCGGGGCTCGACGGGGGGTGGCCCGACACGGAGGACGGCGCACTGGGAGCGGCGTTCGACGCACTGCCCGCCTTCGGGCAGTGCCTGCTGTGGCACGTGAGCGTCGAACAGGAGAGCCCGGACACGGTGTCCGAGCTCGTCGGCCTGTCGCCGGACCGCGTCGTACGGGACAGCCTGCGGGTCTCCACGCAGCTGCGGCGCAGGTGGCTGCGCGCGCATCTGCCACACCTCGCGGAACCGGCCTGCCGGCGCGCCCTGCGGCAGCTGCAGCGGTCCCTCGTGCCGACCGGCCGCCGGGACGGCGGGCACCACCTCGCGCAGTGCACCCGGTGCGCGGGCCTGTGGGCCTCGGCTGCCGGGCTCGACCAGACACTGGCCTCCGAGCTGCCCCGCCACGTCCTGGGCTGGTGGCCGCACGACGACGGCAACGCCCGCCCGCTCGCTCCCCCTACGCTGCCCATCGCTACGCACCCGGGCCCTGCGGTCCCCCCGCACGCGGGGCCCCACGCGCAGGACGCGACGGAGCGGCCCGATACCGAGGGCGCGCCACCCCGCTTCCCCTCCCCCGCCGGGATCGCCCTGCTGGCCCTCGTGCTGTGGACGGCGATCATGTGCGTGGTGCTCGCGTGGCCCCCGCCCCCGCAGGAGGAGTCGGTGCCGCCCACCATCGTCTGGATCACGTCCCAGTCCGCGCGCCGGCATCACGCCGTACCAGGACAGGGCCGGACCACGCACCGGGCGCATCCGGCGGCGGAGCACGGCGGACCGCCGCGGCCATCCCTCGCCCATGCGTAGACGCCGCCACGTCGCCCATGCGTAGGAGCCGCCGCACGCGACAGGCCCCGATCCGCAGGCACGGCATCTGACGCCTGCGCCTCGCCTCATCCTCCCCATCTCCTCACCCACAGGGACGGACCGTGCACGCCCTCACCGACCCCCTACCGGGTCCCGCCCCACTCCCCCACGCACAGGCGTTACTCGACGCGATCCCCGCACTCGTGGACCAGATCGTCGCCCTGCTCCAGGAGCAGCAGGCCCGCGTGTCCGGCCACCTTCTCGACCAGCCGCCCAAAGAACGGCGGCGTGCGGTCGAGCGTGCGCTCGCCATGGCCCTGGGCGCCCTCGCCCAGCCGGGTGCGGGCCCGGCGGGCCGGCCGTTACCGGCGGGCGGCCCCCCGGCCGGCCGCCAGACGGCGTCCGCGCCCGGCCCCGGCGGCAACGACCCCGCGCGCGCCCGGCAGCTCCTGTTCGACGTACTGGCCGACGAACGCCCCGTGCCCGCCGCCGAGTTGGAGGCACTGGGCAAGAACGCGGGGTGGGCGTCGCTGCCGCACTACATCCAGCCCGTCGCACTGGCTCCGGCCCAGCTCAGCGTGCGCTCGCTGCCCCACAACGCCCTGTGGGGGTCAACGGGTGTGCACGAGCCGTGCTGCCTGATCCCCGACCCGTCACCCGCGGCGCAGACGGCTCTGCGCGACTCGCTCGGCCAGCACACCGCCTCCGTCGGGCCGGTCGTGCCCCTGGCCGAGGCCGGGGCCGCCCTCAGGTGGGCGCGCAGCCTCCTCTACCTGTCCCAGGAACGCCACGGCCACCAGGCCGGAGTGATCTACGTCGAGGAACACCTCACCACCCTCCTGCTGATGCAGGACGAGCTGCTGTCGCAGGCGCTCGCCGCGCGGTATCTGCAACCGCTCGACGAACTGCCCCGCCGGCGGCGCGAACGGCTGGTCTCCACCCTGCTCGCCTGGCTCCAGGAAGGCAGCGCCAGCCAAGCCGCCCAAGTGCTGGACGTGCACCCGCAGACCGTCCGCTACCGCATGCGGCAGGTCGAGGAGCTCTTCGGCAGCACGCTGCACGAGCCGCACCGCCGCTTCGAGCTCGAACTGGCCCTGCGCTGCCGCAGCCTCATCAACAGCGTCCGCCAGGAGCGCTCCCGTACCTGGCGGCGCTCCGCGCGCGCCACCGTGCCCGGCCGCAGGGCCCCCGCCCCCGTGTCCCCGCGCATCAACGGACGCTGACCGCGCCCCCGCAAAACCCCCTGCCCGTACGGCACTCCCCGCCCCCCTCCACGAGATCACGAGGTAGCTTCCGTGCACACCGCGCGGCCCGGGCGTCACCGCAGGACCCCGCCGGCACCCCCCGTGCCCGACCATCCTCCGGCCGTCCCTCCCACGGCGGCCGTGAATCCTGCGCTGCTGCCCCGGCTGCGCCCCGAGCTCCTGCCCGGCACGGTGGCCTACGGCATCCAGTACGACGGGCCTGCCGCGTCCGACGCCCTGTACTGGCTCTATCTGATCAGACAACTCTTCGACACAGGGCAGGCGTTGACCGCCGGCGCGCGCGGGGCCGCCCGGCTGCACACCGGCACCACGGGGAGTCCGGCGGCCGGTTACACCATCCCCGACGCCCCGGGCCAGTCGGCCGTCTCCGATCCGCTGACGTGCCTGGCGTCCTGCGGATCGGGTGCCCGGCACGCCGTCGAAGCACTGCACGGTGCGATCCGCCAGGTCGGCGCGCCTGGCTCGGCGACGCCGCAGCTGCAAAGGTCCCCCATCAGCCGGCTGGGCTGGGCCCAGGCCACCTGCATGGTCCGGGCGGAAGCCGCCCTGTGCACCGAAGCGGCCTCACTGACCAGCCCCACGACCCCGCTCGGCCAACAGCTGAGGCAACTCACCGAGTCCGCCTACCAGTTGTACGCCCGCATGGCCGCCCTGCCCGCCTTCCTCGCCTGGCGCGCCACCACCGATCCGCTGTACTCCGCCTGGCTCGACGGCGCCCTGAGCGCCACCGCACAACCACCACCGGTCTTCGACCACTGCACCGCCCTGTACGCCGCGTTTCCCGCCCTGGAGACGCAGGACCCCGCCCATCTGCGCAGCGGGCTTCCCTCCGGGCACCTGGAGCGTTACGTACCGGACCGCTCCGGGCACCAGTGGGCACTCGTCCTGTCCACCCCGGCCGGACCGGACGATCCGCGCGACTGGCTCAGGCCCCCCTCGGCCCTGATCGCCGCCCGCGCGCCGCACCACCCCAGCGCCACCCTCTGCTACGTCCTGGCCCAACAGGCCGCACCGCACGACGCGCTGCCCCTCATCAGCCGCGCCGACGGCCACCACAACCTCGAAGACATCGCCGCCGCCCTGGCCTCCCTCCCCGGCCGCGGTGGCCCCCAGTCCCCCACGCCCCCTGCCTTTTGAGCCGCATCAGCCCCATCAGCTGTACGAGAGAGGAACGCATCCCGCATGCCGTCGGTTCCCGGCCTCCACCTGGCCCGTCGCCCTCCGTCCGACCGAGCGCTCCTGCGCGCGGTACGCGACGGCCGCACCGACCACTTCCGCCACCTCTACCACCGCCACTACCGCGCCGCCCACGCCTACGCGGCCAGTTGCATGCCCGCACCCATGGACGCCCATGCACTGGTGTGCCAGGCCTTCGAGGAGGTGCTCAACGGGGCACTGGCGCAGGAGGCGTCCTCCGCCCCGTACTACGGCTGCCTGAGGCAGGACCTCATCGACCGCATCCGCCGCCGCGCCGTCGCCCAACTCCCCGCCGCGGCCGACAGGCTGGCACCCGGCTTTCGCGCCTGGGCCACGCAAGGGGCCCTGTGGCCGCTGACCGAGGACGGCCAGCTGTCCGTGGCCTTCTCACGGCTCTCCCCCCTCGCGCGGTGCCTCATCTGGCACAGCGTGATCGAAAACGACACCCCCACGGTGATCTCGCAGATCACCGGTGTGGAAACCGGCTTACTGGCCGAGGCCTGTCTGCACGCCCGGCAGACCCTGCACCGGACGTACGCCGACCTCTACCTCGCACGGACCGGACAGCCGGCCTGCCGGCACAAGAACACCCGGCCGCAGCCGGACGCGGCACCGGGCGCGTTGGAGCCGATCCCGCTGCTGTGCCCCCACTGCCATATACATCCCGACCTCATCACCCTCGACCTGCGCCTGGAAGCCCAGCTTCCGGCTGCGCTGCTGGCCTGGTGGCCCGGCCATGAGTACCTGCGTACCAAGGAAGTCCTCGCCCGGCAGACCATCACGCCCCTCCTGCCGGCCACCGCGGCTCGGCGCAGCCGCCTCCGCACGATCACCGCGATGCTGACCGCACCCCTGACAGGAGGCCGCCGTCCCGCGGCAGGACGCGGGCGGGGCATACGGCCCCGCGCCACGGCGGCAGCCGTTCCGGCACTGCTCGTGCTGCTGTTGACGGGCATCGCCACCAGCGTCCTGGCCCTGACCGGTGCGGGCCAGTTCTAGACACCACCTCGCACCCCCTGACCGCCGGGGAGTTCCCCCGGCCACCCACTGGGCACCTCAAAGGCACGTCGGCGAGCATTGCGCCCGTACCTCGCGCGGCCGTTGACTGGCACCACCCCGCGCCGACGCAGCAGTGCCCCACCAGGCTCCGCCGCCATGCCTTGGAGGTACGTTGTCCCGCCGACACGCCGCACCCGCAGACGGCAGCCCAGACCCCCAAGAGCCCTCGCACTGCGACGAGGAGCTGATCCGGAGGCTCAGGGACGGCTTCGCGAAGGGCGTGTTCGACAGTGCCGCGGCCGCCGCCCTCTACCGGCGTCACCGGCCCGTGGCACTCGCGCGGGCCCGGCAGCTGAGCGCGGACGCGCACCAGGCGGAGGATCTGCTGTCAGAGTCCATCCTGCGTACCCTGCACGCACTGCGTTCCGGCGCGGGTCCGACCACCGCGTGGCGCCCCTATCTGCTGACCGTCATCCGCCACATGGCCGCGGAGTGGAGCGCCGAGAGTCGGCGGACGCTGCCGACGACCGACTTCTCGTGGCTGGAGCACCGCGCGCCGGACCTCACGGCGGGCGCGGCCGACCCCCAGCAGCATGTCCTGGACGAGGAGAGCCGCCGGATCCTGGTGCGCAGTGTGCGGCAACTGCCCCAGCAGTGGCGCACGATGCTGTGGCAGAGCACGGTGGAGGGCATCCCCCACCATGTCCTGGCCCGCCGCTTCGGCATGACGTCCAACGGCGTCGCCGCGCTGGCCGCCCGGGCCCGCAAGGGGCTGCGGGAGACATACCTGCAGGCGCACCTCGCTCTGGTCGCCGACGCGTGGTGCATCCCCTTCCAGGCGTTACTGGGCGCGCCGACCCCGCCGGTGCGCAAGTACCGCTTCATCTCGCGCCACCTGGCGGCCTGCTCGCACTGTGCCCGCGTCTACGACGAAGCCCCGGAGCTGAGCGCCGCGTTGCGCGCGCTGCTGCGGCCGGCGTCCGCCCCCGCCTCACGGGTGGCGGCGCCCCCGGCCCCGGCGGCGGGCAGCGGCACTGATCCAGTCGGGGCCCAACCGCTGCTCAAGGCGAGCGCGTAGCAAGGCCCGCTCCTTCGGTGTGGTGCCCGCCCACACGCCCACCGTCGTCAGAGCCGGGTTGGCCAGGGCCCACAGCAGGCATTGCCGTGCGACGGGACAGGTACGGCAGGTCTCCTTGGCGCGTTCGAGTTCTTCGGGAGCCTCGCCCTGGCGCCGGTCGCTGAACCATGCGGGGTGTTCGCTGCACGCGGTGACGTCGACGGCATCGGGAAACGGCACACGAGGATCGGCGGGGACGAAATCCAACACGCCATAACACCCCTTCTTCGAATGCGCGGTCTCAGCCCCGAACGGCACTGAGCACCGGATTCCGCGCATCAGATCCGTGCATCAGATGGGTGACGGCATGGGTCATACTGGCGTGGTCACTTGTCGGCGGCCGGCCGCACGCCCAGCACTCCGCCGCCGACCTGGCCCATACCACTTGACACGGTCTGCAGGCGTAGATGCGCAGGATCGAGGAGAGCGGGGCGGCGCGCTCGGCGCGCAGGCGCGGGGGCCGGATTCCGACTCGGCAGGAGTGGGGAAATCGCTTCACAACCGTATCCTCCTGTCGTTTTGGAGAGATCCCAGCGAGTGCGTGCGGCGATTGACCGCCGCAGGCACCGTCATCCTCTCTGTTTCCGAAAGAGCGTGCCAACGCGTTCCCGTGAATTTCACTGATCCGGCAGCAAATTGCCCGGCTACTGAATCGGCGTACGGAATAAGGCGGAACAGGAAGGCATCCGACCCTGCGGGTTTGTCACTCGGCGCACAACCACCGCCCAACGCGCGCGGGGAGCACACCGGTCAGCGCCGCGCCACGAGGCGGCCGTACGTCTTCTCTCCGTCCGCGCCGGTGCTGTGCGCGGCGAACCTCTCCTCGTAACGACGGATGACCTTGGCCGAGACGTCGCAGAGGGAGACGGCCGGGCCGGCGCCCTGCGCGGCGGCCGCCACTTCGCCCGCGGCCAGGTGCATCTCCACCACCTGGAGCGGACAGGGTTTGCCGCGGTGACCGGTGGCGAGAGCGGCCAGGGCCGCGCCGGCCCGATCCAGGGACCGGGCGCAGGAAGCGGCCTCACCGAGCAGGGCGTGGGCGCGGGCGCCCAGCAGATGCAGGATGGCCGCGACATGGTGTCCCGGGCGGTGCAGTGCCGACTGGGCCGCGTCGATGAGACAGAGCGCGTCCTGCGGCTTCCCCTCCAGCAGGTGGGTGTACGCCACCCCCGCCAGGTACGCGGCCGATATCTCGGGTTTGCCCGCGACCATGGCCGCCCGCGCGGCGACGAGGTAGTGGCGTTCCGCGCCGGCGGTCTCGCCGAGGCTGATGGCGAGCCCGGCGCACAGACTCGCGACCCGGGCGGCCAGCAGGAACAGCGGGCCGCTCGTCCTGGAGTCGTAACTCGCCCCGGACAAGAACGTCGTGAGCAACGAGAGGTCGCTGCGGGCCGCGGGGTACAGGACGGCCGGGCTCACCGTCCGTGTCATCCTCCCCAGCCCCTCCACCCTGGCCCGGGCCCACTCCGTGGTGCCCGCGAGGGTGCGGTGTGCCCCCGTTGCCCGCGCCGGCGTGGAGCGCTTGGCCGCCGTACGCCACTGCTCGGCCAGGGCGTGCACGAAGGGGCCACTCAGGGCGAGGTGGGACGGGCCGTGCCGGTCGGCTCGCTGGACCTCCGCGCGCAGCGCCTCGATGGCTCCGCTGTGGTCCCACGGGCGGGTCAGCAAAGCGGAGTCCCCGGCGGCCAGGTGGAGCCAGTGCGGCCAGCCCAGACGCCGGACTTCGTGTTCGGGGACCTGGTGGATGTGGGCGATGGCAAGTTGAGCGGTGAGTTCCGGCACGGTCCCGCCCGACTCCCACCGGGAAACCTTCTCGCGCCGCGCGGCCATGGGTCCGTAACCGAGCTCGGCATGGGTGTCGGCGACAAGGCGCGCGTAGGCGGGGTGGGTTATCCCGGCCGACGCTCGCAGGGCTGCCAAAGGGTGCTGCATCATCTCTGGACCTCTCGCCTTCACAAAGCCGTCTCACCTCAGTAGTTCATCGATCACAGATCGTAGAAGTCGAATGAGATCATCGCCAGAGTCGCTGAGCACCCCCGAGGCACGTCCTCGCCCAGGAGCAGGTACCGGTGCGTCGCGCGAGTCCACGCCACCTGAGCGGGCAGGACCCGGAGTTGGGGCGGCCCAGCACCGGAAGGGTTCCGCCCGACGTGTACCCTGACGCGACCTCGGACGTGAGCCATACCAGGCCCCTGCCGCGCAGGCGCCCGCACCGCAGGGGAACCGGGACCGCAGCACCCTTCTGCCCCGTACACGAGGCACATCGAAAGCACCGTCTACTCCCTTGCGCCGCCCCGCATTTCCCCGCTTTCCTTCTCTGCGGGAGCTGCAGCGGAAGGTCTTTGCCCGGTGCTGTCGCGCAATCCAGTCCCGCGTTTCCGGTGAATCCACTTCTGGTGGTTGCTTCTCCACCCACCGAGAGGAGGTGTCGATGTCCCTGCCGATGTGGGAGGTGGATGTCCCGATGCGCATGCCGGGCCGGCCCCGGCCCGTTGGCCTCCATATCTTCCTGGGACGGGCCGACAGCCCGAGCGGTGCACTCAAAGCCGCGCGCGAGGCGTACACCTGGGCGCTGCTGCTGCACCGGGCCGGGCGGGAGATCCCCCGATCGGCCCACCGCGGGGGATGGGCCGCGCGCGGACTGCGCGCCGACTGCGACCTCGACTGGGACCGGGCCAGAACCGAACTCTGGGCGAGGGGCAGGGCTCTGCCCCTCATGAGCTTCGGTGTGTAAACGCTGCGGACCCACCACGGCGGCGTCCGGATGTCCGCCCGTCCGGTGTCACGCAGCCGTCACGTTCCCGTGTTCGAGAGGGTGATCCCCCGTCATGGTGTCCAACCCGAGTCGTCCGGCCGGCCTCGTCCGCATCGCAGCCCTGGTCACCGCGGCCGCGATCCCGGCCGCAAGCTGGAGCATCCACACGGTCATCTGGCGCCGCCGGCTCGCCGCGGCGCAGCGCGACGCGCTCACCAGAACCCTGCGCCGCGACGGCTGGAGCGCCCGGGCGCAGCACCTCATCGACCGTCACGGCGACCAGATGCTGGTGCTCGTCTGCGACGTCGACCACTTGAAATCGCTCAACGACACCCACGGACACACGGTCGGCGACGCGGTACTGGCCGCCACCGCCGCGCGCCTGGCGGCGTGGACGGGCGGCCACGGAACGGTGGGAAGGCTCGGCGGGGACGAGTTCGCCGCCGCCGTACGGGTCGGAGCCGGCCAGCGCGATGCACGGCTGCACCAGCTCACCCACGCCTTGCGTACACCCGTCACGGCAGACGGGGTCAGGGTCGCCGTCTCGGTATCCGTCGGCGCGGCCGCGCCCGGAGCGCTCGGCACCCGGGACCTGTCGTCGCTGCTGCGGGCCGCCGATGCCGCGATGTACTCCGGCAAGCACACGGGCACCGCCGTCCAGGCCTGGCCCCGCCATGCCGCCCGGTCCACACCGGTGTCGGCCTCTTCCTGAGCCCGGCAAAACACGGGAAGCCGGGGCAAGCGGAAAAGGAATGAACCTGTCGCCGCCGGCTCCACCGTCACCGGCAAAGGCCTGCCGGCGGGGCGTATTTCAATTGGCGTGACCAGTTCGGCAGTTCTCCGACCAAACAGCCAAACTGGTCTGGACCACTGTGACACAAGGTCTTCCGTTCTCTACGATGCATCACCGTAAAGTTACCGGCCGTAAGACCAAGAGCAGGGACAGTCGTCATGCACCAGCACCTGCCGGTGTTCCGGGGGAGACCGACAGAGCACCGGCCCATGCGCGCCAAAGCGCCGGCGAACACCGTTCACCCGCGGCCACCGAGGACTCATTCCCGGCACTCGAAGAGCCGTTGCCCTCACGCACGCACCGCACAGCCGCCGAGCCCACGCCGCCCCGCAACCCGGCTCGCAGGCCTCACAGGCCCGGGACCTGCGACCGCTCAGCCCCGGCACTCCGGCCCCGCATACGCAGCCCGGGGCGAACCCGTTGCGAGCAAGAAGCCTCAATGACATACGAGCGCCCCACTCCCCACATAGCGACAAGGACGAACACAATATGGCGCCTTCGGACCCAGATCTCGCTGTCGACGCAGGACTGGAACCGGGTCGCACCCCACGGCTCGGATATACATACATACCTGACTGGGTTCTGCTCTCCGAGATCTCGCCAGGGGCCAAAACGCTTTACTGGACCCTTTATACGCATGTGAACACCCTCCGAAAACAGCACGGCGACACACTGGTCTGGACGAGGCAGGACAACCTTCTGAAGATCTCCGGAGTGAAATCGAAAACCACGCTCCGCAAATACCTCCACGAGCTCAAGGCCATCGACGCGGTCGAGTCGCGGACGGGCCGCAACCCCCGGAACCCGCTGCGGTCCCAGACCGTCTATCGGATCCACGAACTGCCCAGGAAGACCTACGAGGGCCCCCTGAGCCTGGGCGAGTTCTACACCTCGTTCAACAGCGGGAGCGACACACCGGCCCTCGGCTGACCGCACCCGCCCTCGGACGTGGCCAGGCGGCAGCCACGACCACCCCCTCGGCACGGCCCGGTTCCCCCGCACGGACCCCGGCCGTGCCCGGACTTTCCGCGGCACCCGTCCGAACTGCCCGCCCCCGGCCCGGCCCTACGCCTCGTCGCCTACGCGAGTAGACTCCTGCGTGAGCCGACCGAACGTCCGGCTGGCCGGACGCACGCCGGAACACCGCTCCGGGCTTCGCGGCGAGCGAGCCCCCTCCGGAGTGTCAGATTGTGACCCCCCGGACCATCAGATGATGACTCTCCTGGATGCCAGTATGTGACACCAGGGAGTGTCACTCCCTGACCTCTGCGGGCATCAGCATCTGACCCCGAACTAAACGAATGACCAACCAGACGAAGCTCCAACCCCAACGAAACCCAACCAGAGGAATCCCCAACCAGGCGAACCCGAGGTCCGCTGCGCGGACTCATCAACTGACGGGGGCTCACGCCACCCCCGTCCACCCCCGCGCCAGCGCCTCGGATGCGCTGGACCATCCAATAGGTCATGGTCCTGCGCTCCGCGCACCCCTCCAGGCCCCAGGGGGCCTTCCGGTGAACCATGCCCCCGACACAGCTGTAGCCGAACACCATCGTTGCTGAGAACCCACCTGATGCCGTAACAGCAACCACAGGACGCGCGCGAGACATCGGTCGTCGCACAACCCAAGCGACGGGAACGCACCTGGGCGCACAACGGCGTTGACCGCACTGCTCACCACGGCTGCCCGCATCACGGACGTCACCTGCTCCCCCGTCAGCCCACACCTCGCGGCGGTTGCCCGGCCCGCCCATCCCAGAATGCCTGCCTCGGCGCCTCCTCCAGGCCCCGGCAGGCCTGCCCAGCCGACGGCGCGGGGGCAACACCGGCAGGGCATCTGGAGGCCGTCTGAGGGCCGCAGGGCCGCGTCGAACGCCTCGGGCCGGCGTGGCTGGAGACCCGGGTCAACCAGCAACCGCTCCATGCGCACGGACGGCACTCGCGTGACCCCTCGCTCGGCGGCGCCGACACAAGAGTGACTCAGCGTTTGCGAACACCGTGACGCCATCCGTTTCGCGCCAACTGCGGGCGGTCAAGGGTGTGGTGTGTCTCGAATACCGGTTTCTCCTCAGGGTAGGGCCCGGCATGCTTGCCCCTACAAGTTGATCACCCTGTCACTCGTTGTGGAAGAGCCGCTTCATGCCCCAGGCTGCCCCCGCTCCCCACCCAGTCCGAGCGTGCCGAACCTCTGCACGCCAGGCTCTCCGGTGACCACACTTTCGCCGCGCGCAACGCCCAGTCCGCGGCGCCCGGGGCATGGCCCGCACCGCCTGCAGGCCGGCTCTGCACCCGGCCGCGAACCCGCTCTACGGCACGATGCTGCGGGCCACTGCCCAGCAACATGGTCCACAGCCGCGGTGACCGACCGCCCGCTGTCGGAGGGCTCTCCTTCGACGACCTGGCCGCCGTCCTGTCGGCCCTGCCTCCGGAGGCCACCGCGCAGCCGAACTCCCGTACCGTACGGGTGGCCGCCCTGGAGCCCGGGTCAGCCGCACCACACCACCGACATCACTCCCGACATGCCTCAGGGACGCTTGCCTACTGGGACACCAAACGAAACCGAAGCAACCTCACGGCGAGCACATCCAGCCGACCCCACGGAACGCGGAGCGTTCCGCCGGCTGTGGGAGCGCGGAGCGTTCCCACAGCAGCCGCCGCGTAGCGGCGGCGCGTCGCGTCTGCGGAGCAGACCGCGCGCACACGACTCAGAAACTCCGCCATAAATCGGCAGGCGCGCTCAGCATCACCAGCCAGGCACAGGCGCCTCAGGACCTCGGTACCAGTTCCGACAGCTCGGATGGCCCGAGTGGCTCTGCCACCACCGCTCGGCGTAGCTGCTCCATACGTACCGGCATCGGCTCCCACCCATACTGCCCAGCCATCAGCCAGTTCAGCGCGGTCATCCCCCGCGCGAACGCCTGGGTCAAGCCCTGCGGACGCAGAGTGATCCCAGCCGGTCCCGCCTTCGTCGGCACCAGCGTCACCCACAGCGCCGAGCGGCCACCCGTGAGCGGCAGCGACTCCACCAACTGCTCACGGACCTCAAGCCACCGGCGCACTGCCACCCGCGTACCTTCCTGCAGCCGATACCACTCAGCCTCCGGCAGCGGCTCCAACTCACCCAACGCCGCCACGATCCGCTGATAGGTCCACTCGGACACCTGATGGCGATTGCCCCACAACACCGCCCTCACCGAGGACGGATCAACCTCCGCCAGCGCGGCGACTTCCTCCGCGCGGTTGGGCGGGGCCTTCTGCTGTCTACGACGCACCCTCAGAGCCCGTTCACCAGACGTCAAGTCGGCCAGCCGCACAGCCGCGAGCTCGCCAGAGCGCGGCGCAGTATCCAGTACCACGGAGATCATGGCCAGCAAACGTGTCCGGTCCTCGTAAGACAGAGCCACCCCGTCCCGCTCCAACGGGCTCGCCCCGGCCAAATCCACCAACCGCCGATACAGCATCCCCAACGACTCGGCGCGCACGGTCTCCTTCAACACGGGCTGCGGCACCGAAGGGAGCCCAAGAAGCCTGCCCTTCGGCGACACGAGAGAACCCAGGATCCCGAGACAGTCCCGCACGATCCGCAACGTCGCCAACGGCAACTCCGCCTTCCGGCCCCGCTCCGGCCGCAGCGCCCGCAACTGCCCCGACTGCGCGAGCTCCCAGAACTCACGCAGCACAGGCGGGGTGAACAACTGCGACGCCGAACGCCGCGCCCGATCCGGCATCTCCGTACGACCCACCGCCCGATCCCACATCCCGACAACCATCCACAACTGACGTGCCCGCGCCGGCGACACCCTCACAGGAATCCCGCCCACTCCGACAACCGGCTCCCGGCCCTCCCAACTGTCCGGATCCCGCGGTGCCACACGCTCTGCAGCAGCAGCCAACTGCCGTACCGACAGTGCCTCGTACCTACGCACGCCCTCTCCTCAATCCACCTGCCGAGTCAGCCAACAAGCCATCCCACCAGCGTCTCTCCCAGGTCGAGACACCGAACCGTCACCACGGTGATTACACCCTCCCCCGGCGCTGAAGCACAGTAACTCCCTTCAGCACTCGCTTCAGGCACACGCCCCACTTCATCTCTTGGGGTTGCTGATGAGTTTAAATAACGACCTGCAGTTGACCGCGAGCTTGGAGCGACGACAGTGAAGGAGCAGGATCATGTTATTTACAGTGCTCTTCTGTAGGCAGTAGCCCCTGGCCACACCTGCAGACCACCACAGCGCAACGGTGCGATCCACGGCGTCGCAGAACAGTCGGCGCCGCTCACTGCTGGACGGTCGTCCGGGTGGGCGGGCCTGACGGCTGTCCGGCCTGGTCGGCGATGGCCGCGATGACAGCGCGGGCCCAGTCGGAGGGTGTGGCCGCGTCGAGCAGGTGGATCAGGTGGGCGGTGTTTGCCATGCGACGAGATGGAGGCATGGTCAGCGCGGTGTGCAGGGTGTCTACGAGGTCTTGCGGGTGGTGGGGGTCGGTGAGCAGTGCCGCGTTCCCGAACTGCTGGGCGACACCGGTGTGTCGGGACAGGACCAGGATGCCTGCGCGGCCGGAGGCGGCCTGGGCGGTGAGGTATTCCTGGACGGTGAGGTTCATCCCGTCGGCCAGGGAGGTCACCCAGAAGACGTCGGCTGCCAGGTAGTGGTCCATGACCTCCGTGAAGGGGAGCGATCGGGGGATGTATTCCACTGGCTGCCATTCACCGGCGCTCCAGCGGGCGTTGAGTGTGGTGATGGCCTCTTCGAGTTCGATGCGGGTTGTCTCGTAGGCGCGGATCCCGGGCTCGGGTGGCGGACACACGAGCCGGAAACGGAGCCGTCCACGCAGCTCTGGTTGCCGGTCGAGCAGGGCCGCGAGGGCGCGGATCTTGTGGACGGGGGCTTTGGCGTAGTCCAGGCGTTCCACGGACAACACCAGCAGGCCGTCTTCGGTTGCGGCGTGGGGGGCGCGGGAGCGTGCGAGGGCTGCGACGGCTGCCTGGTCGATGCCCAGGGGGTGGACGCCGGTGCGTGGGACGGTGGTCCTGTCGTGCAGGAGCTGCTGGAAGTGGTCGGCGAAGGCGGCCGTGTGGAAGCCTGCCCAGTCCAGTTGGGTGAGGGAGGCGTGCAGCTGATCGGCGACGGGCAGCGCCCGGAAGACCTCCGGCGGGGGGAAGGGGGTGTGGTGGAACAGGCCGACGGTCAGGTCCGGCCGGCTGCGCTTGAGGAGGCCAGGGACGAGCCAGAGGTTGTAGTCGTGCAGCCACACCGTTCCGCCATGGGCGGTATGCGCGCTGATGTGGTGTGCGAAGGTGGCGTTGACCTGCTCGTAGTCGGCCCAGTGGGCCGGGTTGTGGTGGATGAGGTGCGGCTGGGACATCAGCGCCGGCCACAGCGTCTCCTTGCAGGCCCGGTGGAAGTAGCCGGTCCAGCGTGACGGCGACACGGGCAGCAGGGCCATGGGCAGGCGATCGGGGAACGAGGCGGGCCAGGTGTCGTGTCCTTCGGCGGTGACCGCGGCGACCCACACGGCATGCGGTTCGCGGTCCTTGTTCTGGCAGCCGAGGATGGATGTCAGGGTGGGCAGGATGCCGTTGGGGCTGGAGGGCTGTTCCCATCGTCCTTCGCTCCAGCGAGCAGGCGCACGATGGTAGCCGATGACTACCGGTGCGGGAGGCTTGACCCAGTTGAGGCGTTGCAGCGCCGAGAGGATGGCGGCGCCACCGTCGAGGTGGGAGCGGTGGATCAGGGGGTCGTCGGGGGCTCGCTCGGTGAGGGCCGCTTCGGCGTTGCCCACGATGACCCCGTGAGAGCGCAGGTGGAACAGCGAAAGGTCATTGAGCGAGTCACCGGCGACGAGCAGGCTGGACAAGGGCCACTGATGCGTGTGCACGAGCTGCCGGACGGCCGGACCCTTACCCGCGTACGGAGGCAGAACGTCGAAATAGCGATCTTCGCTGTAGGACCAGGAGCATCCCATGTTCTCCACTGCCGAAGTGAGGGCGCCAGTCAGCCCTTCGGGAGCCAGATAGAACGAGCAGCGCCCTTCCTGGGCAACCTTCTGGTACGCGAGTTGAGGGAAGCCGCGCAGTGTCTCCCGGACGTGTTCGTGCCCGGGCCATCCCATCCGCAGTGGTCGTTCCAGCGCGTCGATGTGCCTCATGTCGGTCGCGTCGATGACGCTGGCACCGACGTCCGCGACAATCCACCGTGGTGCTGGGAGCAGCGGATCCTGCCGCAGCAGCGTCCGTACGGAACTCAGGCTGCGACCGGTGGCGAAGACGACGGTGATGTCCGGGTGGCGCTCCAGTGCCCGGCGCAGCCGCAAGCGGCTCTCCTGGTCGCCGCCAAGCAGCGTGCCGTCAAGGTCGGCGACCAGCACTCTTTCGCCCGCGGGTACATGCCAGTCACGGGCATGGGCCCGGCTCGCGCGATCGTTCACGACAGCCCCCTGTCTTTCTCGTTCCACGTTCAGTGCGGCAGCCGGGTGAGCCATGTAGCGAGCTCGGGGGCGTTGAGCGCGTTGCTGGAGCCCGGTCCGGTGACGGCTGCTGCTCCGCAGGCCACGCCCGCTGCCAGGCAGTCGTGAAGCGGGCGGCCGTCCATCCACCGGTGCACGAAGCCCACGTTGAAGCAGTCTCCGGCCCCGGTCGTGTCCACTACCGGCACCCTGGGAGAGGCTTGACGTGCTCGACGGCCGTTCGCGGCGGCGATCGCTCCCGCTGGTCCCCGCTTGATCACCACCGTGGGTACCAGGTCGGAAAGCAGTGCAAGCGCCTCTTCGACCGTGTCGGCCCGGGACACCCGCAGCGCTTCTGACTCGTTGGGCGCGAATACGTCCACCTGCCCCAGCGCCTTGCGTACTTCGTCCATGCCGATGTGCCCGGGATAGTCCTGGCAGTCCATGAACACTCGGGCCCCGTGCCGCGCGGCCGCCTCCAAGGCGCCGGTGATGTCCGGGCCGAACTGGAGAAAGGGGAGCATCACCACCGTCGGCCGGAATACATCGATCAACTCTGCGAGGGGACGCGCCGTGACGGGGTCCTCGTAGGCGATCATTGCCCGATCCTGGCGATCGGACAGAGCCACCGTCACGTTGCGCACAGGGTGTTGGTGACGCCGGAAACCCGTCTCGTCCATGCCTTCCCGGCGCGCTGTCGCCAGGACCTCACGGCTGAAGACGTCGGTGCCGAAATCGGCCGCCCACACCGCTCGGCGCCCCAACCGGTGCAACCCCATCGCCAAGGTGAACGCCCCGCCGGGCACCATGTCCAGCCCACCGGCCCACACCTCGGTCCCCGCCCTCACCGGACCGCGCAGATCCGTGAGGACCAGGTCGACCGAGTAGGCCCCGGCGATGAGCACCGCGTCGTTCGCCCGCTGAGACGACACGGGTGTCACCGGCTCAGCCGGTGGGCGACGTATTCCACCAGTCGGCCGTCGTGCTCGCGCTCCAGCCGGTTCACCACCGTGCGGTCCAGCCCCAGACAGCGCACCAGCCGCTCACCGCTCGCCGCCTCCTGCCGGGCGGCTTCATAGCCACGCTTGTGCCACGCACGAATCAAGGCGGTTTCCTCCTGCGGCAACTGCGGCACGTACTGCGTATCAGACATGATCGGAATGTAAACGAACGATGACGCCCAGTTGCGATGCTGTTGAAAGAAGTGGCCGTATCTCGCCCTTGGATTGCCCAGAAGCGACCAACACCGACCCCACCTGGCGGAAAACAGCTGTGCGGCGGGGAACCGGGCACGTGCACGATCATCCGAAGCCGGCGGATCACGGGCCTCACGCCCGAGGTGATTGCCAAACTCGTCACTGAGATCGGCCCGTTGTGGCACGAGCGACGTCAGGCCGCACTCGCCTCACGGCCCCGTCGCCGAACCCGCGGGTACCTACCCCGCCCTCTCCGCACGAAAGGCCCGCCGGTACGCGGCAGGTGTGGTGCGCAGGGCGTCGTGGAAGCGCCGGCGCAGGTTGACGGCCGAGGAGAGGCCGACTTTGCGCGCGATGGTCTCCACCGGCAGGTCGGTCTCCTCCAGCAGCGCCCGGGTAGCGGCGATCCGCCGGTCCAGCAGCCAGCGTCCGGGGCTCACACCCAGTTGCTCGGTGAAGCGTCTGGTCAGCGTGCGGGGTGAGACCTGGGAGCGGTGCGCCATGTCGGCGACGCTGACGGGTTGGTCCAGCCGTCCCGACAGCCACTCCAGCAGCGGGGCCAGCGAGTCGGTGACCGGTCCGGAGGTCGGCAGTTCGGCATATTGCAGTTGGCAGCCCTCGCGGTGCGGGGGCATCACCATCTGCCGGGCGATCCGCATCGCGTACGCGGCGCCCTGGTCCGCGCTCACCAGGTGCAGGCTGAGGTCGACACCGGCCGCCGATCCGGCGCTCGTGGCGACGTCGCCGTGATCCACGTACAGCACCGCGGGGTCGACCCCGACTCGCGGAAACCGAGCGGCCAACTCGGCGGCGCGGGCCCAGTGGGTGGCGGCCCGACGGCCGTCCAGCAGTCCGGCGGCGGCGAGCACGAACGCACCCGAGCAGAGACTGACGACCCGCGCGCCGCGCTGGTGCGCCCGGCGGACCGCGGCGACCACAGCGGGCGACACCGCGGTGCCCGGCGGCTGCTGCCATCCGGCGACCAGCACGGTGTCCGCGCGCTCCAACGCGTCGAGACCCGTGGTGACCAGCATGTCGTAGCCGTCCTGGGTGGGCACCGGGCCCGGGTGCTCGGTGCAGACCTCGAAGGCGTAACGGGCCGGGATCGCCGGGCCGTGGTCGCCGAACACCGCGCTCGCGCAGGCCAGCGTGAAGGTCGACTGCGGGGGCTGGAGCAGGGCCACGACCCGGTGCAGCGCAGCGGACTTCGGCCGCGGGCGGAGCGTCATGGCGGGAAAGTACCTCATCGTGTCGTTCGGGACACTGGGGTTGAGCGATTGGTCCAGTCCAATATATGTCCGGTGACCACCACGCAGACGCAGGACCAGGCCGCCCGGCCCGAACCGACAACCGCCCGCCCCCTGTTGTGGGACCGGCGCTTCACGCTGTACTTCACCGCCCGCTCTGTCTCGCTGGTCGGCGACGCCATGATGCCGGTCGCCACCGCGCTCGCCGTCGGCGCGGTGTACGGGGTGTCGGGCGTCGGCTTCGTCCTCGGCACCTGGACCGGGACGTTCGTCCTCCTCGTCCTGTTCGGCGGGGTGTTCGCCGACCGGTTCGGCGCGCGCCGGATGATGGTCGGCGCGGATCTGGCCAGGGTGCTCACCCAGGGGGTACTGGCGGCGGCGTTCTTCGTCGGGACACCGCCGTTCTGGCTGCTGGTGTCCATGGCGGCACTGGCCGGTGCGGCCGTGGCGATGTTCCTGCCGGGGGTGAACGGCATGGTCCCGCTGGTCGCCCACGAGCCACAGCGGGCCAACGGCACACTCAAGGTGGCCGACGCACTCGCCCAACTGCTCGGACCGACCTTGGCCGGACTGCTGATCACACTGACGGGCGCCGGGACCGTGTACACCATCGACGCCGGGACCTTCCTGCTCAGCGCTCTGTGCCTGGCCCTCATCCCGCTCGCCCCCGCCGACGCCCCCACCAAGGCCCCGGCCGGCCCCGACTCCCCCGCCCGCACCGGCCGTTCGCTCCGTCGTGACCTGCACCAGGGATGGCAGGAGTTCCGCGCACGCACCTGGATGTGGGCGGTGATCCTGATCTGGGTGGGCTACGGCGTCCTGCTCTTCGGCCCCCTCGTACCGCTCAGCTCCACGCTGATCAGCACCCGGCACGGCTCCAACACCTACGGCCTGGCGGTTTCCTTCCTCGGCGTCGGAACGGTGCTCGGCGGCCTGCTGGCCCTGCGGCTGCGCCCTGCCCGGCCGTTGGCCGCCGGTGCGGCGGCGATGGTGCTGTACACCGGGCTGCCGCTCTGCGTAGCACTGGGCGCCGGCCTGCCCGTACTGCTGGCGGGCCACGTCCTGGGCGGCGGCGCCTGGGCGTTCTGGTCGGTGATGTGGGCGACCAGTGTGCAGACCCACACCCCGCCCGCGGTGCTCAACCGCGTCACGGCGTACGAGCAGGCCGGCTCGGTGTCCGGGATGGCGCTCGGCCAGATACTGGCGGGGCCGGCCACCTCACTGGTCGCCCCGGGGCGGCTGCTGCTGGTGTCGGCGGGCGCCTGCCTGGCGGGCTGTGTGGCACTGTTCGCGGTCCCGGCGATCCGCACCCTGGGCCGCGCCGCTCCTGCGGAGGCGGGCGAGCCAGGTATGCCGGACGGACCGTGAGCGGCCCAGGCCCCCGCGTCAGTCGGTGGGCGGGTCGTCGTGCAGCAGCCGCTGGAAGAGGCGGTGGTCGCGCCAAGCACCGTTGATGTGCAGGTACTTGGGCGCGGTGCCGTACTGCTCGAACCCCGCCTTGGCGAGCACGCGCTGCGAGGCGGTGTTGTCGACCAGGGTGCCGGCCTCCACACGGTGCAGACCGAGTTCTTCGCGGGCGATGCGGCAGACCTCCTCCACCGCGGCCGTCGCCAGTCCCCTGCCCGCCCACGCCTGGTCCACCCAGTAGCCGAGCCCGCCACTGCGGAACGGCCCGAGGGCGATACTGCCGAGGTTGACGGCCCCGACAGGCGTGCCGGTGGCCGTCTCGATCAGGACGTACGGTCGCAGTCGCCCGGCCTCACGCTCCGCGAGCAGTCCGCCGATCCTCTCGCGCTGGCCGTGCTCGGTGTAGAAGTCCTCGGGCCGGTACGGCTCGAAGGGCCGCATCGACACCCGGTTGCGGCGCAACGCCTCCGCCAGACCCACCGCGTCCCCAGGCGAGACCTCACGCATCACCACCCCGTCGATCATCACGCGCGCAGCATACCGACCGCCCGACGGCGACGCTCTGACCGAGGACAAGCACCGCTGGGTCCCGTTGGATCCGCGGCCCGGTCGGCCGGGCGTCAGGCGAGGTACTGGGCCTCGCCGTTGCCCAGAGACCAGTCGGCGTCGGCGTTCTCGGTCAGCACCACGAACACGTTGCGGGGTTCCGTTCCGGCGTATTCCTGGGCGAGTTCGGCGATGCGTCGGTACAGCGCCTGCTTCTGCGCGGCCGGACGGCCCTCCCGCAGGGTGATCGCCACGTAGACGATGCCGTCGTCCCGTTGCACGCCGAGATAGGTGCCGTGCCGCAGGACGCCGCTCTGGCCGTCGTGTGCCGTCAGGATCTGGAACCGGTCCTCGTCCGGGAAACCCATCACCTCCCCCAACGCCTCGTGCACCGCCCGCCCCAAGGCCGTCAGCCGCCCGCTGTCACGGCTCAGCACATCGATGCGTACGAGCGGCATACGTCCTCCAGATACGGGATCGACAAGATCGCGATCCCGATTGTACATACCAGTAGGTACAGACAGTTGGCGGCCCGGCTCTGAGGGGCAGGCGAGCACCGGCAACAGGGCGCGCCCGTCTCCCGCGAACCGAAGTCCGCCGGAGACGGGCGCCCAGGGCCGGGGGTCGGTGATCAGGAGTGGCAGTCGCGCAGGAACAGCGAGTTGCCGGGCCTGGCCGCGTTGAGACGCGTCAGTAGGCCGTGGTGACCGTGACGCCGCTGAACGCCGTCTGCGCGTACAGGCTGACGTACCGGTATCCGGCCGTGGTGTTGGTGACGGTGATGCTCTCGGCGTTTCCGGTGTTCGTCGAGCGCGCGGTGTACGCCGAAGGGCCCGCCCAGGTGGTGGGGTTGTAGTAGAGGTCCGCGTTGCCCGTGCCTCCGGCGGTGGTGATCCGCAGCGTGACGGTGCCGGCCGGCATGTACAGGTACAGGTAGTCCAGGTCCCCCGCCTTGGCCGAGCGGCCGGAGCGGGAGCAGTTGCGGTCCAGGACGCGGCTGTCGGCGTTCGTGCAGGTCGGCTGATTGCCGTTGAGGGTCACGGACTTGGTGCCGGTGGAGGTCAGGCCCTTGGCGTCGGTCACGGTCAGGGAGATCGTGTACGTGCCGGGGGCGGTGTAGGTCTTGGACGGGTTGGTCGTCGTTGACGTGGTGCCGTCGCCGAAGTTCCACGAGCGCGCGGTGATGGTGCTGCCGGTGTCGGTGGACCTGTCCGTGAGGTTCACCGTCAGGCCGGAGACGGTCGCGTCGAAGGCGGCGGTGGGCCCGTTGCCCGTGCTGCCGCAGGCTCCGGCGGCGCAGGCGTCGAGCCAGGTGGTGAAGTCGGCGTCGTAGCGGGTGCCGATGCCGGTGTGGTAGACCGCGTATCCCCCGGCGTAGTCACCGGCACGGAACTTGGCCAGCATGTTCTGCACGTCGGCGGGGTGTTTCTCGATCATGTAGCGGGTGGCCAGGTAGCCCCACGGGTAGGTGCGGGTCAGGTCCGAGTTGGCGTAGGTGCTCTCCCAGAGGGTGCTCAGTGCGTAGGTGTGCTGGGCCGCGTCGGCGACGGCCTCGGTGTCGGGCAGGCCGCGGTAGCTGTACGAGACGTACTCGGCGAAGCCCTCGATCCACCAGATGTCCGGTACGGCCTCTCCGGCCTCGAAGTCGCCGGCCATGTCGTAGCGTCCGTCGAGGTAGTGGGTGTACTCGTGGTTGAGGTTCCAGATGTCGCCGGGGAAGCCGTCGCCCACGCTCTTGACGTACGAGAGGAAGCGGGCCTGGTTGGCCGGGTCGGCGGGGTCGCCCTCCAGGTACTCCCCTCCGTTGTCGGTGCTGTTGCCGAAGATCCAGCCGGAGTAGGTGCGGTAGTCCTTGGGGCTGGCGAACGTCACAATCTCGATGTTCGTGTTGTGGTCGTCGGCGACGGGCCCGCTGTCCTTGACGATGCCGTGGAAGTACGCGTCCTGGCCCTGGAGGCTGGTGCAGGCCGCGGTGAGGGCCGCACTGGTCAGCGACTGGGCGCGGAAGGTGTGGGCGGCGTCGCAGCGGTAGGTGATCGGCAGCGCGGCGGCCGTGAGCCGGCCGACGAAGTCGCAGGTCCCGTAGTACGAGCACTGGGCCTTGTCGTAGGTGTCGGTCATGGCGGCGACCCCGACCCACAGGGGTGCTGTCGCGCCGGTGATGGCCGAGTCGCCGAGCAGCCCCTTGGCCAGCGGCCTGACCTTGGCCTGCAGGGCGGGGGTGTCGAGGAAGCGCGCGGTCTCGGTGCCGGCGTTGGAGGCGAGGTAGAACCAGGTGTCGTTCAGCTTGTCGCGGTGGTTGTGCGCGAAGGCGCCCAGCGTGTCGATGAGGCTGGGGTCGGCGGTCACGGCCTTGAGGAAGGCAGGGTTCCAGTGGCCGCGGAAGATCGGGGTGAACACGTCGTTGACGGCGGCGTCCATGCTCCAGTACGCGTCGTAGGTGCTGTTGTAGCCGTTGAGCACCTTCTGGTACGTCTTCAGATAGCGGGCCTGCTCGTCGGCGCTGTCCGTCAGGGTGATGACCTCGCCCATGACGTCGCCGTTGGCGGAGCTGACGTCCATGAAGTGCGGCGACGCGAAGAAGGTGTCCAGCGCGGCCTCGGTCGCCGAGGAGAGGGTCGCGCCGTACGGTCCGACGTCGGAGGCGTGGTTGAACTGCACGTAGTATCCGGCGCGCAGGAACAGCACGAGCTGCCACACATGGGTGGAGTTGTCCCCGGGGTAGGTCCGTGCCGTGTTCTGGAACGCGTTGGCGATGGTGACCATCTGCGCTTCGCGGAACGCGTTGCGGGCGTCGGTGCCGGTGAGGGCGAACAGCGTGTTGACGCAGTCCGTGGTCGATGCCTGGACGAAGGCCACGAGGGCAGATCCGCTGCGGCTGCCGAAGTCGTCCGGGGTGCAGGAGGCCGCGGTCAGGCCGTCCGTACGGCTCGGCTTCGTCGGGGCGGTGCGGGACGGGACCGGGTTCTGCGGAGGCCGGTGGGTGGCGTCGATCGGGGTGCGGCGTTCGTCCGCGCGGTCGGACACCGTCGCCGCCGATCCGGTCGGCGGCGGGGCGGTGTGTGCCGTTGCCGCGGGCCGTGGGGCCGACTCGCGGTGCTCGACCGCGGCGGCGTGGCCGGCCGGGGTGAGCACGGCTATCGACAGACACAGGGCGAGCGCGAGTATGAGCAGGCCGCCGAGACGTCGTCTTGGTCGTAATGAGGGGGTCTTCACGTGCCGCCTCCCAGCGGAGTGAAAGCCGCGCTGCCGCGCGCGGCGGTGGGGGGGTACCGCGGGCTGCCGGGACCTCCGGGCCGCCCCGGTGCGTACGGGCGTGTCCGTGCAGGCTTCGATGACCCACGGGCCGTGCTGATCCGTTGGCTTGAACGCGACTTGCGGTGGTCGCAGCCAGAAAAATTGCACATGTCACATGGCTTGGGAAGAGAGCGCGGGTAAACCGGCAGCAATTCCCGGCAGTTGGGAGTCCTCAGTGCACCCTTGGGGCTGCCGTGACGAGCGGGGTCGCGGAGGGCGCGGCAACGTTCCCCAGCTGGCCGTTCGACTCCAGGAAGCACGGCAGCTACGGGGTAAGTCGGCCTGCCCTCACGCTCGCCGGGTCCGATCGGCGACTCCCAACTCGGCATCCGCCGGCGACTGGGCCGCCGGCGTCGCCCCCCGCAAGGCCACCGGCACCGTGTCCATGCGCGAGGCTCAGTCGGATCGGCTCACGTGAGCATCCGTGCGGAGCCCTTGGCGGCATGCTCGACCGCGGCGGAAGCCAGCGCCCGGATGATCGAGTGGGGCCGGGTGCCGTCTCCCGCGAGTTCGGGCTGGAACAAGGTGGCGAGGAAGAACGGGTGGTCCGGCAACTCGGCGACCCGGACCTCGCCCGCCTCGTCGACGCCGCTGAAGCGCAGTCCGTGCGCACGCAGCACATCCAGGTAGTCCGGGCTGGTGCCATACGAACAGTGGTAGCGCTCGACGGTCCGCTCAGCTCCCAGGACACGCTCCGCCAACGATCCCCTCTCCACGTTGACCACGCCTTCGTGGCCGACCAGGGAGCATGCCAGCGGGACGATCAGCAGGTCGTCCGCCTCCGGCCGGTTCTCCGCGTGATTGACACCCGAGAGCCCGCACACGTCGCGTGCGAACTCCAGTACCGCGTGCTGGAAGCCACCACAGGTGCCCAGAAACGGGATCCCCCGCTCACGCGCGGTGCGAGCCGCCGCGATCGCCCCGGCTTCGCTGCGATACGGGCTGCCGGGCACCAACCAGATGGCATCGAAGCCGTCGAGGGCGTCAGCGGATTCCGCGTCCTGGGTCGGGATCCAGTACGCGTCCAGGACCAGTTGGTCGCGCCGGGCCAGTGCGTCGAGGAGAGCGGGGATGCGGGAGTGGGCCCGGACGCTGGGCGAGCGGTCGCCCACCAGCGCGACACGGGCTGTCGAGATGTTCAAAGGCTCAGACATGCGAACATCCTGACCCGGCAACCGAGTACAGCGCCAACGATGATTCATGACCCTTCCATTAGCGATACTGATGGACATGGATCCGCACCTCCTCCGCACGTTCGTGACCGTGACCCGCTGCGGTTCGTTCTCCGAGGCGGCCCGCGAACTTGGCTACACGCAGTCAGCCGTCTCCCAGCACATCGCCGCACTCGAAAACGACCTCGGGGCGATCCTCCTGCTACGGCGCCCGGTCGCTGCGACTGACGTCGGCGTCCGGCTGCTGGAGCACGCCGAGCCGCTGCTGCTGCGGTTGGACGCCGCCCGCGCGGACATCGCACGCCTGACCGCGGCACCCGCCGCCCGCATCGTCATCGGGGCTTCCCCGCCGGCCCTGAGCTCACTGTTCACCCGGACGCTTGCCGACCTGCGCCAGACGCACCCCCGCTTGGAGGTGACGGTGCGTGTCCTTGGCCGCGAGGCCATCCCACGCGAAGTCGCGACCGCGACCTTGGACCTCGGTTTGATCGACGGCGTGGCCGCCCCCAACGACCCGCTCCACCTCCCCGACATCGGCCCGCTCACGGCGATGGCCATCGCCGAACAGCCTCTGGCCGTAGCACTCCCCGCTCAGCACCCGCTGAGCCGCCGAGCCGGTCTGCGCTTGGTCGATCTCGCCGACGCCCGATGGATCGACGCACCCGACACCGCCGTCTCGCTTTCGCAATTGCGCACCGTGAGCGGCTCCGACGGCTACCGCACGTCCTTGCGTTACGAAGGAGCCGACGTGCGCGGCCTCATCGCACTCATCACCGCAGGACACGGGCTCGCGCTACTGCCCCAGCAATCCATCGACGGCATACCCGGCATCAGCGCGGTCCCCCTCGCCGCACCACGGCTGGTACACCGCACCGAGGCCCTGCACAGCAGCACACTGGACGGTCCCCAAGCACTCCTCGCGGCAGCCCTCACGGCGACCACCGCATGACCGAGACCAAGCCCAAACCCCTCACCACGATGCCGGCTCGCTCTCACAACCAGGCATTCGGATTCTCTTGCTGCTGTGAGTGAGGCTCTTGACCCTCACGTGGCGTCAGGCTGCATAGTCGGTGCCGTGGAAGATCACTGGACCGTGGGACGCGTGGCCGAGCTGGCCGGCGTGAGCGTCCGCACGCTGCATCACTATGACGAGATCAAGCTCGTTCGGCCGTCGGCACGGACCGCGGCCGGGTACCGGGCCTATTCGGCGGGCGACGTGGAGCGGCTGCGGGAGGTGCTCGCCTATCGACGGTTGGGCTTCGGGCTGCGGGAGGTCGCGGAACTGGTCGGTGACCCGTCCACCGACGCGGTCGCGCACTTGCGCCGACTGCGCGGCCTGCTGTTGGAGCGGCGTGATCGCGCTGACGCCATGGTGGCGGCCATCGACAGGGAACTTGAGGCACGGGCGAAGGGACTGAAGGTGACACCGGAGGAGCAACTGGAGATGCTCGGTGCACGGCTGTACGACGCGATCGGCGGCGCCTACACCGCGACACGGCGTACCGAGCCGCGGATCGCCGCGCAGATCTGGGACGCGCTCGGGGACGCCCGGACGGTGCTGAACGTCGGGGCCGGCACCGGCTCCTACGAGCCTGCTGATCGCCACGTGACCGCGGTGGAGCCATCGGCGGTCATGCGGGAGCAGCGGCCTGTCGGCTCGGCGCCATGCGTGGCCGCCGCCGCGGAGAGCCTGCCGTTCGAGGACCACTCCTTCGACGTCGCGATGGCCGTCTCCACCGTTCACCACTGGGGGGACCCGATAGCGGGGCTGCGCGAGATGCGGCGCGTGGCCCGCCGCGTGGTGGTGCTCACGTTCGACACCGACGAGCCCGGATGGCAGGACCGGTTCTGGCTTACCCGCGACTACCTGCCCGAGTTCCCCGCCGTCCTCGCGGAGTTTCCCTCGCTTGCCGGGATGACCGACGCGATCGGCGCCCGCGCTGAGCCGGTGCCCGTCCCGTGGGACTGTGCTGACGGCCTGTTCGAGGCGTACTGGCGCCGACCGGGGGCGTATCTGGAGGATCGCGTGCGCCGTGCGATGTCGGTGTGGACGAGGGTCGGGCCGGAGGCCGAACAGCGGGCGGTACGAAGCCTCAGCGACGACCTCGACTCCGGCCGATGGGCCGAGCGCAACCGCGACCTCGCCGACCTCGACGCGGCAGATCTCGGCCTCCGCCTGCTCGTAGCGTGAACCGCGTCGCAGCGTCAATGTATCGGGTCAGTGGGCCGGTGCGGGGTCGGTCCTTTTGCGGGCGCGGTACGCGGCTGCCTTGATCTTGTTGCCGCAGGACTCCATGCCACACCACTGCCGACGCATGCCCCGTGAACGGTCGATGTAGGTGCGGGTGCACTCCGGGTTGCCGCAGACTTATCCGTACGCCATCACCGGCTTGAGCAGTGATACACATGACGGTCCACTCAAGGAGCGGCGCCGCGTCGATAACGGGGATTGATGCGAGCGGCGCCGTGGCATCCGGCCACGGAGCCTCCGCAAAAACCCGTTGGCGGACCACGGCGACCACTGCTACTTTTTCGGTGGCCGTGCGAGAGAACGAGGAGGTGGTACCCGTGAACGCAGTATCGACATGGGTGCTCCCCTCCGGGGCCACGGTCGGGCGATAGGTCGTCCGGGAGCGCCGTTCCGTGCACTCCCGAAAGGCACGACCATGCATTTCACTTCTGAACAGCGTCTCGACGACGGCGTCCTCGAACGCGAATTCAGCCTCGGCGAGATCCCCGGCATCCTGTGGACTCCCGTGTCCGCATCCGCACCGGCGCCGCTGATCCTGCTCGGCCACCCCCCGCTCGGGCTGCGCAAGATGTACCCCCGGCTGGTGGCCCGGGCTCGGCACGCCGCGGCGGATGGCTTCGCCACGGCCACCATCGAGCTCCCCGGAAGCGGCGACCGGCCCCGTTGGCCCGCCGCCGAGCAGGCCCGCGCCGATCTGCGCCGGGCGATGGAAGCCGGCGAGCCAGTCAGCGACGAGATCGTCGACGCCCTCATCCTCCCGCTGGTCGACAAGGTGGTCCCGGAATGGCAGGCCGCCCTGGACGCCCTCCTTTCGCTGCCCGAGATCTGCGGCCCGGTCGGGTACTCGGGCGGAGTGATCTCCATCGGCATCCGGCTGGCGGTGGTCGAGCCGCGTATCTCGGCCGCCGTTCTGTTCGCCGGGAGTTTCGTGCCCCGCGCCCTGTTCGAGGAGGCCCGGCAGGTCACCATTCCGCTGCACGTCCTGCTGCAGTGGGACGACGAAGGCAACGACCGGCAGGCGGCCCTGGACCTGTTCGACGCCTTCGGCTCCAAGGAGAAGTCCCTGCACGCCAACATGGGCGGGCACACCGGCGTCCCGCAGTTCGCGGGGGACGTCGCGGCCCGGTTCTTCACCCGGCACCTGAAGTGAGGCCAGGCCGTCGGGCCACCAGCAGACGGTAAGCCGTGTTGGCCAGGATGCCGTCATCGAGGACAGATCCCGGCCCTCCTCGATGGCGGTGGCCAGCAGATGCACAACCGCCCCGGCCGCGACCCGCAACGCACCCTCTGGTGAATTGCGGATCAGCCTCAGCAGCTGGCGAGTGTGCCGCCCGCCAGGGTGGATTTGTCGCTGAACAGCCAGCCTTCAGTGTTCGTGCCCTGGATGCGGGCGTAGATCCACTTGTTGCCCTGGGCGTTGGCGACGTAGCAGTGGTAGTAGACCTTCACTCCGGACTTGACCGCGGTCACATAGGAGCATGCCGCGTACGGCCCGGTGTAGAGGTGGGTGCTTTGGGACGCGTAACCGTAGCCGTCGCTGCGGTTCGAGTGGGCCCAGCCGGTGCACGCCGTCGACACCGGGACGGGCTCCTTCACCGTGGAACTGGGCTTTGCCTTCGTCGAGTTGGACGGGTCGACGGCCGACCCGCCTCCGCTGTTGCCGGGCTTCGGCGTGGGACCTGTCGCTCGGTCCCCGCCCTTCTTCGAGGGAGTGCTGGACGGCGTCGCGCTGGGGCCTATGCGCGTCAGGTCTCCCGGGGAGGTCGGGCCGTCGGTCGTGCCGGACATGTCACCGTCGGCGGGGGTACTCGCCGGGGAAAGCGCCGGGTTCGCCCCACTGCCCGCGTCGCCCCCCATGTCCACCAGAGCGTAGGCGACTCCGCCGCAGGTGACGACGGTGGCGGCGGCCACCGCGACGACGGTACGGGTGCGGCGCCGCGCGCGGACGGTCGTGGCACGGGTCTCGGAACGGCTGCCGTGACCGGCGGACATGCCAGGCGCCATGCCCGACGGCGGAGGGGTGCCGAAGGCGTCGGTCGGCGTGTAGGAGGCAACGGGCTGGGGGGCGGGCTGGGAGAACGGCGCGGCGGCGGGACCGAAGGCCGGCGAAGTGACGGGCTGGAGGGCCGGTGCCGGCGCGAGGTCCACCGTCCTGCCCCCGGCGACCGCCTCCAGCATCTCGCGCGCCTGCCCGGCGTCGGGCCGCTGCAGCGGGTCCTTGGCCATCAGCGCCTGCAGCACCGTGGTGAGCGGTCCGGCTCGCCGGGGCTCCGGCAGCTGTTCGCCGACGATCGCCGCCAGCGTGGACCACACCGACGTACGGCGGAAGGGCGAAGAGCCCTCCACGGCCGCGTACAGCGTCATGCCGAGCGCCCAGATGTCCGACGCGGCACCCGGCTCCCGGCCCTGTGCTCGCTCCGGCGGCAGATAGTCGAGGGAGCCGACGATCTGACCGCTCTGGGTCAGCTTGGCCAGGGCCTCATCGCCGGCGGTCTCCATGGTGGCGATACCGAAGTCGGTGAGCACGACACGGCCTCCCCCATAGCCTTCGGCATGGGCGGTACCCCCACGCTCAAGCAGTACGTTGCCGGGCTTGACGTCCCGGTGGAGGACCCCGGCCCGGTGTGCCGCGTCGAGCGCGTCCATCAGCTTGGCGCCGATCGCGGCCGCTTCGCGCGGGTCCAGCGGGCCGCGCTCCGCCAGCACGTCGTCGAGGGAGGGCCCGTCGACCAGCTCCATGACGATGACCGGCAGCCCCTGCTCCTCGACCACGTCGTGCACGGTGACCACACCGCTGTGCCGGATACGGGCGGCGGCCTGCGCCTCCCGCTGCATCCGGACCCGCAGATCGGCCAGTTCGGCCGGGGAAGCGTCGGTGTAGGCCCGCAGGACCTTGACGGCGACCTCGCGGTTCAGCAGCTGGTCCACCGCCCGGGCGACCACACCCATGCCACCGCGCCCGATCATCGCGGTCACGCGGTATCGCCCGCCCAGAACCTCTCCGACGAGCTCCGCGCCGTTCGCCCCCGTCACCTGTCACGCTCCGTTCGTCGCACTGTCCAAGATCCGCCAAGTGGCGGGCACCAGCCTAGGGGGTACACGTTCGGGCGGGTTCACACGGCCCGCCCCTCGGCGACGTCCATGGCGGCAAGACGGGCTGTTGCGGTGCGGGTGTCGTACTCGCAGCCTCCGAGCTACCTGTTGGCATCGGCGACCGATTCGATGGCGGCCTTCGCCGCTGTCGTCGCATCCCGCACCATGCTCGCGGAGTCGGGCGGGCGCGTGCCGGCGAAGCCCGTGCCACTGTCGTAGACCCTGACCACGACATTGCCCGTACGGACCACGAGCGTCGCGTCTTTGTAGTTGTGGTCGTTGGTCTTCGAGTCGGAGCTGATGGCGGTTACCTGGTCGCCGATGTCGAACACGGGCTCAGTCTTGATGTTCCAGGCGGCGGTACTTGTCCGGACGTCGGCGATAACGTTCGTGTAGGTGTCCTCGGCGTGCCTCTCGCCGCTGCGTGTGTCGGAGTCGTAGCGCCACAGGGCAACCGAGAGAAAGCGGAAGTGGTCGGTGTTATCTCTTCCGCTCCAGTAACAGCGGGCGCGGTCGGCCGTGTTGCTCGTGTCGGCCGTGCCGTTCCTGTCCGTCACACCGGGCACCAACTGCTCAAGCGTCCCTTCGGTGATCGTCTTGCATGCCTTGGGCAGCTTGGCGAACTTCACGGGGCCGACACCAGAGGGCTCTGTCGTGCTCGTCGAGGAGTCGGAGGGGGAAGAGGACTCAGAGGACTGAGAGTACGAGCCCGTCTGCTCCTGCCCGGGAGACTCGCCGCCCTTGCCATCGGAACCGGTCTCCCCCAGAAAGACCGCGAGTACCACGATCGCTGAGGTTGCCAGGGCAACCCCCAGTGCGGCCACCAGCGGTGGCACACGCCGATGGCGTGGTTCCGGCCTTGGACGGGGAGTGCCGAGGGACTCGGCATCGGCCGGTGCACGGTCGCGCGCTTGGTCGGTCGCCCCCTTCGGCTGCTCTGCCACGTCGGATCCACTGGCGGCGGAGGCAGGAGAGGACAGGACCGGGCCAGACGGCTCCGCGATCTGCGTGGGTGCCTGGTGCAGTACAGGTGGCGGTGCGGGAGCGTTGGGAAGTACGGGAGGTTGGCCCGGCGGAGGCGGGGGTGGAGTGGGGGGTGGAGTCGGGGGTGGGGATGTATCAGAGTGTTCCCGTACGAGCCGGGCGATCCGGTCGGGCATCCAACCGGGCTCAGTGAGTAGCAGCGTGGCGGCGGCCGTCTCATCGCCCTTGTCGCAGCCGCCGACCGTGGTCAGCCAGTTGAGCAGGGCGTCCACAGTGGGGCGCTGGTCGGGCTGTTTGGCCAGGCAGGCGGCCACCACAGGGCGCAGTTCGGGTGAGAGCGAGGCCAGGCTGGGCTGTTCGTATACGGCGCGAAAGTGCAGGGCGTGCGGGGTGCCGGTGCCGAACGGGCCGACTCCAGTGGCGGTATAAGCCAACAGCGCGCCCAGGGCGAAGACATCACTGGCCGGTCCGACCTGCTGGCCGGTGAGCTGTTCTGGGGACATGAAGCCAGGAGTGCCGATCGTCATGCCTGTGTGGGTCAGCACGCTGTCCTCGCTCGCCACCGAGATGCCGAAGTCGATCACCCTCGGGCCGTCGGCAGCGAGAAGCACGTTGGAGGGTTTCAGGTCTCGATGGACAACCCCGGCCGCGTGGATCGCCTCCAGGGCTTCGGCCAGACCCGCGCCCAGAGCGAGTACTGGCTGCGCCGACCAGGGGCCGTGCCCAGAGATCGCCTCGCCCAGCGAAACACCTGGTACGTATACGACGGCCAGCCAGGCGGGGGAGGCGTCCGGGTCGGCGTCGACCACGCCCGCGGTGAAGGCACCGTTGACCCGCCGGGCGGCGGTGACCTCGCGGGCGAAGCGGCGCCGGAAGTCGGCGTCCCTGGCCAGCTCCGGACGTACCACCTTCACCGCGACCAGACGCCCGCCGGGTGAGCGCGCCAAGTACACCTGCCCCATGCCGCCGGAGCCGAGCCGTGCCACGATTCGGTAGCGTCCCGCCTGCCGAGGGTCTTGCGGCTCCAACCGCTCCAGCGCTCCCACCCGATCCCCCCTGTCCCGCGACCCAAGGGCCGCTGTCAAGATGCCGAACCATTCGCGAGATGCCAGCTTTTACTCCAAAGCGTCGCCTTCGCGGACGACTACGAGGGCCTTGTGGAGTTCGCGGCAGCGGGCGAGCTTGACGCGCCCCGATGCTGCTCGGCCATCGCCACGACCACCGACCCCGCTGCCATGCTCACCGGAGCCCCCTCCCCCGCCGTCGCCGCACCGGACGCTTACCAGCATCGCGCCGCCTGTTCGGAGGAGCCATAGCCGAAGATGACCGAACATGGCTCGAACTGTCGCGCAGTGTGGAGGTCGTCCAGTTCAAGGGAGCCGCAGTGCCGCAGTGGGCCGGAATGGGCCTTCCGGATAGACCTCTGATGGCGATAGAGAAAGGGAAAGGTGAGGGAATCATGAAACGGCGGGGCGGGGAAGCTCATGCACGTTCAGGTACTCGGGCCGGTCTGCGCCTGGCGGGACGGCACACGCCTCCCCCTCGGTTCGCCCCAACGCCGCGCGATCCTCGCCCTGCTGGCCGTGTCCCGTGGACAGCAACTGCCGTACTCCGGACTCGCGGACGCCCTGTGGGGCGAATGGCCGCCGGCGACCGCGACAAACGTCATCCAGACCCACATCAAGCACCTGCGCCGACTGTTGGAGCCCGGGCGGCAGCCGCGCGCCCCCAGCGCGGTGCTGCCCCGGCTCGGCGACGGCTACGCGCTGCGCGTTCCGTACGGCGCCATCGATCTGCTGCGTTTTCGAGGCCTGGTCACCGCGGCGGAGACCGCACGGCGGGACGGCGGCCAGGAGCGGGCCGCGGCGCTGCTGGCCGACGCGGTCGGGCTGTGGCAGCAACCGCCCCTCGCCGACCTGCCGTTCCTCGCCGCTCACCCGATGCTCGTCGCACTGGCCGGGGAGCGTCGTGGCGTGATCGCCCAGTACGGCGAAGCCATGATCACGGCGGGAAGGAGCGCCGACGTGCTCCCCGTCCTGGAGGAGGCCGCAGCCGCGCAGCCCTTGGATGAGGACGCCCAGGCCCGACTCATCCGGGCGTACGAGACCGTCGGCCGACGCGACCAGGCGGTCGCCGTCTACCGGCGAAGCCACCGCCGACTGGCCGACGAGCTCGGTGTCGACCCCGGCCCTGAACTGTCCGAGGCCTATGCGGCCGTGCTGCGCCGCCGCACCGGGCGTCCTCGCGCTCCGACTCCCGACCATGGCCCCGGCCACGGCCACGGGCATGTCTCCGGCGGGGACGCGGTCTCCGGCCCAGTCCCGGTGGGTGTCAGCGCGCTCCCCGCGCAATTACCCGCGGACGTGCCCGACTTCTTCGGCCGGGACAGGGAACTGTCAGCCCTCGACCGGCTGTTGAGCAGGGCGGGCGGAAGTCCGACGGCGATGGCCGTCTCGGTGGTCTCCGGCACGGCCGGGGTGGGCAAGACCGCGCTGGCCGTCCACTGGGCGCACCGGACGCGGCACCGGTTTTCCGACGGCCAGCTCTACGTCAACCTGCGCGGCTACGACCTGGACCACCCCATGCCGCCCGGTGACGCCCTCACCCGGTTCCTCACCGTCCTCGGGGTGGCCGGTGACGCCATCCCGCCCGACGTCGACGACCGCGCGAGCCGGTACCGGACCGAGATGGCCGACCGGCGCATGCTGGTGGTCCTTGACAACGCCCTGTCCGAGGAGCAGGTCCGCCCGCTGCTGCCCGGCTCGCCGTCCTGCGCGGTCGTGGTCACCAGCCGGGACAGCCTGGCGGGCCTGGTGGCTCTGCACGGCGCCCGCCGCATCGGGCTGGGCCCGCTCGCGCTGCCCGACGCGGTCGCCCTGTTGCGGACGCTCGTCGGCGCGCGGGTCGACATCGAACCGGGGCCGGCCGCCACCCTGGCCGACCAGTGCGTACGGCTCCCGCTGGCGCTCCGGGTCGCGGCCGAACTCGCCATCGCCCGCCCGCCGTTGCCGCTGGGGGACCTTGTGGCGGAGCTGGCCGACCTGCAGCGGCGACTGGATCTGCTGGACGCGGGCGGCGACCCACGCGCGGCGGTGGAGGCGGTGTTCTCCTGGTCGTACCAGCATCTGCTCGCCCCCGCCGCCCGCACCTTCCGCCTGCTGAGCCTGCACCCCGGCCCGGAGGCCGACGCCCACGCCGTCGCCGCCCTGCTGGGCGACACACCGGGATCGGGCGAGGGGCCAGGCCACCCGCCGGGCGAGGAGCGGGCGGCCGTCGTCGGTGACGGCCCGGCCCGGGCCGCCAGGACACTGGCGCTGCTGGCCCGCGCCCACCTCCTGCAGCCCGCCCGGCCCGGCCGGTTCGGCACGCACGACCTGCTGCGCGCCTACGCGTACCGCCTGGCCCGTACGCATGACTCCGAGGCCGATCGGCAGGCCGCGCTCACCCGTCTCTTCGACCACTACCTGAGCACGGCAGCCGCCGCCATGGACGCCCTCTACCCCGCAGAGCGGCACCACAGACCCACTGTCGCGCCACCGGCGTACGCCCCTCCCATCGCCGACGACCCGGACGCGGCACGGGCCTGGCTGGACACCGAGCGCCCCACCCTGGCCGCCATCTGCGCGGTGGCCGCGGACCGCGGCAGCCCCGGGCACGCCGTACGCCTGGCCGCCCTCCTCTTCCGCCACCTCGACGCCGGTCACCACACCGAGGCGCTGGAGATCCACCGCCACGCCCTGAGCGCCGCCGAGGCGACCGGTGACCTGAGGGGCCAGGCCCATGCTCTGACCAACCTCGGTGTCGCGCACTGGCGGCTCGCCGACGCCGGACCAGCCGCGGACCACCTCGTACGAGCCCTGGGGCTGCACCGGCGGACGGAGGACCGCAAGGGGCAGGCCAGGACCCTGTCCAACCTCGGCAATCTCCACTGGCGGCTGGGCCGCCTCCGCGACGCCGCACGCGACCATCAACAAGCCCTCACCCTCTACCGGGAGACCGGGGACCAGGTTGGCCAGGCACGCACACTGACCAACCTCGGCAACGTCTGCCTGCGCCTCGGCCAGTACGAGGAGGCGGCCGACCACCAACGAAAGGCCCTCGCCCTGCACGATCTGACCGGTGACCGGATCGGCCGCGCGCGCACCCTCTCCCACCTCGGCAACGCCCTCCTGCGGCTCGGCCGGTACGAGGAGGCGGCCGATCACCAGCGGCAGGCCCTCGCCCTCTTCCGGCTCCTCGGGCACCACGGCGGCGAGGCGTACGCGCTGTCCGGCCTCGGTGACATCAGGCTGGAGCAGGGGGCGTTCGGGACCGCGGCCGATCACCATCGGCGCGCCCTCGAACTGTTCCGTGAGAACGGGGAACGCTACGGCGAGGCCTCCGCCCTCAACGGTCTCGCCGAGGCACTCCACGGCGGCGGCCACTACGACGAGGCACTCGTCCACCACTCCACCGCCGCGACGGTCGCGGCCGGCACCGTCGAGCACGACCAGCTGGCCCGCGCCCGCGCGGGCGCCGAGCGCGCCCGCCAGGCCCTTGCCACCCGTGAGCCCGCCGGGGGTGAGTGGGGGGCTCACCGTTACTGATCGGGGTGTCAGTTCGTGTCGAGTGCGATGGCTATGTCGGTGATGGCCACCGGGAACTGCCCCACGCTGACCGGGGACCCGGTGAGCACGTCGACGGTGTAGAGCGTCGACGTCGAGGCGCCCGCCGGAGTGAGCGTGGCGAAAGCCGAGAGCGAGGTCGCCCTGCCGTTGGTCAGGTCCGTGTGGATGTCGAAGCCCGCGTTGGCGCCGGCATCCAGGCCGAGGTTGCCGGTCGGGGCCAGCGTGCCGTTGTTGGCCGGCGACTGGATGACGACCTGGTCCAGGGGCGTGTTGATGGCGAACAGCGTGGTCGCGGTGTTCGGGTCCAAGTCGTTGTTCGTGTAACCGGCGGCGGTGACGCCCCTGGTCGGCCCGTTGATGGGCGGGGTGGTCAGGACGGTGTCCTCGGTCGTGGAGTGGTTGGCGAGGTTGTGCCGCAGGTTCTGGCCGTTGTCGCTGATCACACGCAGCCGGTCGGCCGCGGGGTTGAAGTCGACCCCGAAGTTCGTGCCGTACAGCGCGACACTGAGCTGGGAGACCTTGGTGACCACCACATCCGGTGTCGCGGGCGGGGTCTTGATCGTGTAGATGCCGCCCTTGTTGCCGACGCCGTACATCAGGCCGTCCTGCACGCGGAAGTCGATCCCGATCAGGGCGGTGTCGCCGCTGAGCCCGGTGACGAGCCGGAACCAGTCGAGCACCTGTGGTCTGTCGGTGGTGAACGTGGCCATTAACGTGCCGTCACTTGAGATCCCGAATGCCCGCAGGCTGGGGGTCGCGGCGGAGCTGGCGCTCGGGGTTCCCACAGCGAGTGCCGCCACGGCGGTCGCGCCCGCGACGGCCGCGGCCATCCTCTTCTTGATTCCAGCTTTCATGGGTTGTTCCTCCCGGTGAGCGTGTGGCGCGGTATAGGGATTGCGGCACGGTCCGCTTGGCGGACCATCAGCCGGCGACCACAAGCTATTCGGCAGGACTGGACGTCCACTGGACGGTGATTGAACTGCTCACACACCTCACCGACGAGCACTCAGGTTTCCGCCACGTAGGTTATTGGTGCCGGCAGGACGCGAGTGCAGTAGACGTCCAGGCCTCTCGCGACGATGACCAGGAGCAGGCCGGCGATGAGCGGAACCATCGTCGGATCGAGCCATGGGACGGCAATCGCCATCGCCTGCGCGGCTGACTGGAAGCCGCCTTGGGCAAGGGTCTGCGCGGGCGCCACCGTGATACGCCCCTTCACAGCGGGCGCTCCAACGGCGCTTGCCACCGCGGCCCCAACCTCCGTGTCGTTCTTGCACAGATACCTCCGGGCGCCCAGGGTGATCGCCCGGAACAAACCCCGCTCACTCTGTGCTTCGCGCAAGAACATGGCAACCCGTGCGACCTCGGGTTCCATCTTCGGTGGCAGCCAGTCCAACTCGCCTATCGGTTTTTCCAGGCGTAGAAACCCCTCAAGAAGCCGGTACTGCCACAGTTCGGGGTGTGGGGTCTCGGGAGGCGTGAGGACCCAGGCCCGGCTCGCCCCGGTCTGCGACGACCAGTTCCTGAGCTCAGGGGTCTGTGAATGCGGTCGGACCCGGGGATCCACCGGGTCGGCGAAGGGCTCTTTGACAGTGATCCCAATGAGCCGCCCGACGCGCCACACCGCGTCGCGCGTCTCGCGCACACCCCTGTTCTCGGCGGTGGTATGGCCCTTCACCGGGGTGTCATCGGCAAACAACTCGTCCAGGGTCATGCCGTATTCAGCCTGGGCGAGGCCTTCCAAGTCTTTGATCGCCTGGGCCAGGGCTTCATCGGTGATTGCTGGAGTCTGCTCGGGCATCGACGCCCCCTGTCCTCGCCCCGACATAGCCGCGAGGGCGGCTGAGGCGCCGGGGCCCTCTCAGCCGAGAGTCCCGCTGTTCCCCAGCCGCGTCCACCCCCCTGCCCACTACGAAGTCACCGTCCGGATCGCCGCCATCCATGACTGGCTCTGAGCCCGCGAGTCAAACGGACCCTGGAAGCCCGGGTCAGTATCCGATGGCTTCTCGCAGAAGCAGCACGGTGCCGCGCCCTGGGCGGGATTCCGCGTTCAGGATGAGCAGGTGGTTGACGGCGCTGGGCGTCCCGTACACCGCCTGGGCGCGGGCGTTCTCCAGCGGGAGGGCGTGCTCCTCTACGCGGCGCAGCGCTGTGCTCAGGTCAGGCACCACCTTCTGCGCGCCGACGATCCAGACCGCGTGGGCGGCGCCGCCCGCGTTGGCAGGGAGTTGGCTGCCGCTGGCCGAGGCAAGCACGAGCGAGCCGGTCTCGGTGACCGCAGCGACGCTGTTGACGACGAATTCGGGGCCGGCGACCAGCCTTCGGATCTCGTCGGCGCCGGTGGCCCGGTCGACGGCCAGGACGCGCGGCCTGATGGCGTCGTACCGGCCGCCGGCGTTGATGTCCTCGTCGATGCCGGACAGTCGGAGGGTCTCGCTGGCCCCGGTGAGCACGCTGGCGCCCTCGGGGACCAGGTCCTTGATGCGGGCGCGCGCGGCCGCGGCGTCGTCGAGGATCTCGGCGGCGAAGCCGCCCGCACGCAGCGCGGCGGCCACCCGCTCCAGTCGTTCGGCCGATGCCGGGGCGGCGAAGGATGCGGCTGGAGCCGGGGTTGCCGTGGCCTCTGCCGGGTTGTTCCCGGGGCCCTGCGCCACGTGGGGCGCCGTGCCCGCCAGCGGGGAGGTGTCGAGGTACCTCACCTCGTACACCCGCTCGGCGAACTTCCAGCCCTCCGCGGTGCGCTGGTAACGGTCGTGGTAGACGGCGTAGTTCAGTCCCTGGCGGCCGTCGAGGGCGCGCCCGAGTTCTTGGATGTAGGCGCGGCCGGTCGCGGTGTCGCCGTCGAGCAGAATCGTGCCGGGGTGTGTGGTCTGTACGAAGAAGTCCCACTGCCTCTGCAACCGCTCGCCCCCGGCACGGATCTCCTCGCGGCCGACCTGCTCGACGGGGATGTTGGGCATGCGCAGGGCGCCGTCCGGTGTGAACAGCGACGCCAGGCGAGGTCGGTCGCGCATCATCGCCGCATCGGTGAACTCGCCGCGCAGCGCCTCGATCTCGACGCGGTCCGCGATGGCCTGGAAGTCGTTCATCGAAGTCCCCTATCCGTCCGTCTTGTTGTCGTCGTCACCGGTACGACCACGCAGCCCTGCGGAATGTGAGGCGGCGCGTCGGCGTCACATTCCGGTGCGCTGTCTTGTCGTAACGGGTAGAGGCCAGAAGCGAGCGAGGGAGACGGCCAAACCATGACCACTACAACCGAGCGCGGCGGCGATCAGAGCGATCCGGGCCTCAGCGCGATCATGAGCGAGCGGCGCCGGCTGATCAACCTCGCCTATCGACTCCTCGGGTCCCTTGCCGACGCCGAGGACGTCGTGCAGGAGACCTACGCCCGCTGGTACGGCATGTCCGCACGGGAGCAGCAGGCCATCGCGTCGCCCGGCGCCTGGCTGGTGACGGTCGCCAGCCGCATCTGCCTGAACCTGCTCGGCTCGGCGCGGGCCAGGCGGGAGACGTACGTGGGCGCCTGGATCCCGGAACCGCTGCCCGAGCCCACGGAGTGGATCACCGGGCGCTCCGGCGTCGGCGGGGTCGACCCGGCCGATCGGGTCACCCTCGACGAATCCGTGACGATGGCCTTCCTGGTCGTCCTCGATTCGATGACCCCGGCCGAGCGCGTCGCGTTCGTCCTGCACGACGTCTTCCGCTACCCCTTCGGCGAGGTCGCCGAGATCGTCGGCCGCACTCCGGCGGCGTGCCGCCAACTGGCCTCGTCCGCCCGCCGTCGTATCCGCACGGCGCAGACCCCTGCGGGCCCGAGTACCGGGCAGGCCGGCGTCGTCAGGCAGTTCAAAACGGCGTGGGAGGCCAAGGACATCAACGCCCTGATCAGCCTGCTCGACCCCGACGCCACCGCGACCGCCGACGGCGGCGGGTTGGCCGTCACCCACCTGCACCCGATCGTGGGCGGTGAGCAGGTCGCACGTGCCTACGCCGAGATCGCCCGTGTGTCGGGCGACCGTACGACGTTCCTGGAGTGCACGGTCAACGGCCTGCCCGGCTTGGTGGCGCAGCAGGACGGCAACATCGCGACCGTGTTCGCGTTCGAAATCGCGGGCGACCGGGTCAGGCGTATCTGGGCGGTGCGAAACCCCGAGAAGATCCGTCCCTGGCGGCTCAGTTGAGGAGCGATCCGAAATACCGCAGCGATCGGACTGCCAACCGCTGACACCACCCCCGCTCACATGCGGCACCAGGTCCTCGCAGGACGCCGGCCGTCCTCGGTGCCGGCCGTGGCCGAGCAGCCCCCGCCCGACCAGACCCACGCGGCACTCCGGGTTGGCTCAGCAGCCCGTGGCGTTGTAATTCCAGAACGCGGTGGTGGTTTGCGTTCCGGCGACCCCGTCGGGGGTTCCGGCGTTGTAGCCCCAGGCGTTCAGGCAACTCACCACGTTCGTGATAGCCCGGGGCATCACGCGGTGATGGCGGCCATCAGTTCGTCGCGCCCGCAGGCGCCGGTCTTGCGGAAGATCGCGCCGAGGTGGTCGTTGACCGTATGTACGGACAGATCGAGGAGCCGGGCGATCTGTTTGGGCGCGGAACCGTCCTGCAGGTGCTGCACGACCTGCTGCTCCCGGGCGGTGATCTTGTGCCAGTCGCAGAACGTGGGGAGCAGCAGTGTGCCCGTGGCGCGTTGGATCATGATGGCGATGTCGCCGTTGTCGCCGAGCGGCTGGGCCTCGAACGCGGTCCACTGACCGTACCCGAGCAAGGGTGTGCACACCCTGGGGTAACGCCGGCTCGGGTTGCGGGCATGCTCGCGGGCCTCGAACGACAAGGCAGCGAAGCAGTATTCGATGAGCCAGTCCGGTGCCGCCTGCTGACGCGCCATCACACTCTGCCACTTCCGGGCCTGGGGTGTCCTCACCGCGACTTCACCCTCGGCGCTGACGACGAGCATGCCGGGCGGCAGCTCGTACCGCTGTCCCGTGGGCGCGACGGGCCCCTGGGTCACGTAACTGCGCAGCGCGGCGATCAGCGGCGGCCCGATGCCGGCGATGCGGTGCGTGTCATCAGCGCCGAACGGCCGCCCTCCCGCGGCCCGTTTCAGGCCGAGCAGTCCCCACACTCCGCGGCCATCCCGCAGGACCAGGCACAGCTCTTCACCGAACCCGTACCGGGCGAGCAGCCGGTCGTACCAGCCCGCGCGCAGGCCGCGATCCGCCACCACCGGCACGGTCTGCCGCGCCAGGCGCGCCAGCTGGGGGAAGGCCGCGCCCCGGCTGCCGACCCTCATCAGCTCACGGCCGAGATCCGGCCCGTACCCGTGCCAGAACCCCAACGCGCTGGCGCCCACCCCCAGCGACGGGTTCATCACCATCAACCTCAACGCGTCATGCGCCACCACCGGCGCGATCACCCGGGACAGCGCCGCCCCCGTCTCCTCGACCCCGGCGCCCGGCACCAACACCTCGCGCAGGCCGCCACACAACCGATCCCCCGCTGGCATCACGCCCCCAGTGTGGGCCCCACCCGCCGGGCACACCAGCGTATTGCCGGCCGTCTCCCGGGTGTCATGTCGGCGCGCAGATGAGGCCGGTGACGAGCGACGCCGTAGGGAACGTTTCCGGACCAGACGTCATCAAACAGATCAACTACCCGTACCAAACGACCCTCTTCAGGCGGAAAACCACCGTGAACAACCAGACTGTTCCCCTTGCCCCTGCCCACTCCTCCATACGCCCGGAAGGCAGACGCCGGACTCACTACAAGGCCGCGATCCACTCGGTCTCCCCCGCAGCCCACCGGAATACCTTCGAAGGCCACGAGGCGTGCTTCCTCGGCGTCAGCCTGGACAACAGCAACTTCACCCCTGCCAAGTTCGACAGCATGCTCACGTGGGTCTCCCGCCGCTTCAGCCGCTGCACCGTGCTGATCGGCGACAGCATCCACCGCCTCACCTTGGCCTCGACCCGCGGCATGAACCCCGACCAGGCTGTTGAGCGCGCCCTCGACTTAGGCCGGCAGTTTGTCCACGCCCAACAGCCGGTCCTGGACGCCTACCGTGCGGCGACCGACTTCACCATCGTCACCTGCAGCCAGGTCCAGGAGACCGAGGAGTACGCGGAGTTCCACTACGAACTGCGCACCCTGTTCACCAAAGACGACGCCTTCCGCGCGTCGGTGGAGGCCTTCGGGCGCGCCTACCACGCCAAACACTCCCCCACGGTCAGTGCCGCCGAACGCCAGCAGCGCATCGACACGTCCAGCGCCTACTTCCTCGAAGAGTTCGCCGTCTTCTGCTGCCTCACACGCCGCGACCTGCCCGTCATGGTCTACCCCGGACAGCTCAGCACCCTCGCCGAAATCGCTGTCGGCCAGCGCCCCCAAGCCCCGGACGAACTCGGCGACTTGATCCTCGTCTCCCTCCGCCTCCAAGGCCGATAGCAGCCCCCTCCCCCTGTGCGGGCCAGGCGCAGCGCTGCGAGACATGACCCAGCGCGAGCAGGGCAATGAAAAGGTCAAGCGTTTCCCATCCAGGTCAAGATTCACACTCGTACGGAATTCACCGGAGTCCACTGGAATAGTCGCCTGGGGAAACGGGTTTGAGTCACACGTACCCAGCCCAGCTGCCGCCGACCTCGTCCCACCTCCGGAGGCCCCGTAATGCCCCAGCCGACGACCGACCAGCAGGCCGCACCGCGCGGCATACGCGGTGTCGTCCCCGTACTCGCCTTCGCCGGTATCACGGTCGCGGTGATGCAGACGCTGCTCGTGCCGGTCATCAAGGACCTGCCGGAGCTGCTCAACACCTCACCCTCCAACGCCACCTGGGTCATGACCTCGACGCTGCTCGCCGGCGCCGTGGCCACCCCGATCATGGGCCGGCTCGGCGACCTGTACGGCAAGCGCCGCATGCTCCTGGCCAGCCTCGCCATCATGGTGGTCGGCTCGCTGATCGCCGGCTTCACCAGCGAACTCCTCGTGATGATCGTCGGCCGGGCCCTTCAGGGCTTCGCCATGGGCGCCATCCCGCTCGGCATCGGCCTGATGCGCGACGAGTTGCCCCGTGAGAAGCTCGGCTCGGCGATGGCCCTGATGAGCTCCTCCATAGGCGTCGGCGGCGGACTCGCGCTGCCGCTCGCGGCCCTGGTCGCCCAACACACGAACTGGCACGCCCTGTTCTTCGGCTCCGCAGGCCTCGGCGTAGTGGCCATCCTGCTCACCCTCCTCTTCGTACCGGAGAGCAAGGTCAGGGCGGAGGGCACCTTCGACGTGTTCGGCGCCCTCGGCCTCTCCGCAGGGCTGATTTTGCTGCTGCTCCCCATCACCAAGGGCAGCGACTGGGGTTGGGGATCGACCACCACGCTCGGCCTGCTCGGCTCGGCGGTCCTGGTCCTCGTCCTGTGGGGCGTGATGGAGCTGCGCGTCAAGGCGCCGCTGGTGAACCTGCGCACCACCGCCCGGCGCGAGGTGCTGCTCACCAACCTCGCCTCCATGATGGTCGGCGTCGCCTTCTACGCCATCTCGCTCGTGCTCCCGCAACTGCTCCAGCTGCCCTCGGCCACCGGGTACGGCCTCGGCCAGTCGATGGTCGTAGCCGGTCTGTGCGTGGCGCCGCTCGGCCTGACGATGATGCTGACCGCTCCGGTCTACGCCCGCCTCTCGGCCAAGTACGGCCCGAAGACCACCCTCATCCTCGGCATGCTGATCATCGCGGTCGGATACGGGACGGGGCTCGGCCTGATGAGCGCGGCCTGGCAGACCATCGTCACCTCGGTCGTCGTCGGCGCGGGCATCGGCCTCGCCTACTCCTCGCTCCCCGCGCTCATCGTCGGTGCGGTCGACCCGTCCGAGACGGGCGCGGCCAACGGCCTCAACACCCTGATGCGCTCGATCGGTACATCGGTGTCGAGCGCCGTCATCGGCATGGTCCTCGCCAACACGTCGCAGGACTTCGGTTCCGTCGCGCTCCCGACCATGCACGGCTTCCGCGTCTCCTTCCTGATCGCGACGGCCGCGGTGGCCGGTGGGCTGGTGTTCGCCGTCTTCCTGCCCAAGGGCCGTCCCGCCGCCCAGCCTCAGCTTCGGGCCAGCAGCGAGGAGGACGCGGCGCTGGAACGGGCCACCGAGGCACTGGCGCCTTCCACGGCCGGGTCCTCGGCGCGACCGGCGCGACCGTAGCCCACGCGCCAAGGTCAGGCTGATCGACCACCACGGGCCGTGGGACGGATGAGGAATTGCCCCAAAGGCTGCCCGTAGCGCGCAATCGGTGCAGGTAACGGGCGGCTACAACAGTTTCGGAAGGAAGTCGTGGCCGGGCGCTGATCTCTTCACTGCGGTGCATGGCTCATCGGGCCGCGCTTCAGCCTAGGCGTCGGTGTTCGCCCCGCTGGCTGAGGCGCTGGCGCCTCAGTGGCGAGTGATTGCTCTGGACCAGCGTGGGCATGGTGAGTCCGAACGTGCCCAAAGCTATCAACGGGCCGATTACGTCGCTGACATCGCGGCTTTCCACCGGCATCTCGGGCTCGGCCCGGTGCTGGTTCTCGGCCACTCCTTGGGCGGTGTGAACGCCTATCAATACGCCGCCCGGCACGCGGGCCAGGTCACAGCGCTGATCGTCGAGGACGTCGGCGCCGTGGTAAACGCCGACTGGTCGTTGGCCACGCGGCTGCCTCGCCAGGTACCGTCCCGCCAGGCATTGGCCTCGGCTCTCGGCTCGATGTCGCCCTACCTGGAGTGTTCCTTCCAGCCGGGCACGTCGTGCATTGCGACGCTCCAGACCAGTTCACCGCCACGGTGCGTACCCTCCTGTCTCAACTGCCCACGCGCCCATGACACCTGCCCACCCATCAGTGCAAGGTGCAGCACTAAGTGGGGATGGCGACCACAAGCGGGGCAGCCGACTCCTGGCCCACACCAGCAGTGGTCTCGTCCTGCTGGGCCTGGAGGTCGTCGAGGATTTCGGCGATATTCACCCAGTCGCTTGGGGGTGTCGCGCCAGGCCAATATGGGTGTGCTGAGGCGGGGTCATGTTCGCGGTGGAGGCCCAGTAGACGCGCAAGGCGGCATTTTCGGGCCGGTTTCGTATTCGCGGGCCAGGCGTCGATGAAGCACCAATGTGCCGTTGACCTGCTTGACCACCTACCGCTCGGGCTGCGGGACGAAGTCATTTCCTTGGTCGTCCGGGTTGCGGCGGACACCTTCGACGGCAACCGGCACCGAGAATCGCCGCACGGAAGGCTCCAGGGCCGAGCTCAAACGCCTCATCAGCCGCGGCATCCTCGCCGATACCCAAGCCCCGCTGTTCATCAAGTCAAGACCCGATAAAGCCCCTCCTGAGTAAGCCCGACCGAAGGCTCACATAACGCCTTCTCACCACCAGCGACGGTCTCGCCCTGTACGCTCACCCCCCGGAAAGGTGCCTCGACTTCTCGCACCGGATGCGAACTCAGCACCCACATCCTTGCAGGTCAGCGGCGCAGGTCAGCGGCACCTTTCGCCTATCGGAGCGTCCGATCACTGGATTCAGCGCAATACCCGAGGATGAAGGGGAACAACAATGGCGTCTTCCAGGATTGCATGGGCGAATCGCGGTACCGGAAGTCCGGCACGCGACGCCGCCGTAGCCGCGCAGTATCTGACCTCTGACGACGCGACAAGTTATGCCGCGTCATACGAGGGATGGCGGCCGGCGGCACGGTACTACTGTTCCCGACTGCACGTGATCGACGAGGCGCTTCATGCCGGCCCGCGTGGTCGTCTACTGGACGTGGGTTGCGGGCCCGGCATGCTGGTGCGACACCTTCTCGACACCCGCCCCGAGAAATTCCAGATCACCGGATGCGACCAGTCCCCGGCAATGATTGATGCCGCCACCGGTCGTTCGAAAGGTTCCAGCAACGTCGAGTTAACCGTGGCGCGTGTCGAGAAGATGCCCTTTCCCGACAAACACTTCGATGTCGTCGTCGCGATGGGCGTCCTGGAGTACGCCGACGCCGGTGACGGGCTACGCGAGATCGCACGCGTGGTGCGGCCGGGCGGGCTGGTCGCGGTGACGATGCTCAACCCGCTCAGCCCGTACCGCCTGGTCGAATGGTGCGTCTACTGGCCGTTGCTGCGCGTGCTCGGCCGCGTCGAACGACTGCTCGGCGTACCGCGGCACGCCGCGGACGTGTCCGGTATCCGAGCGATCCGACTGACCCGCCTCCGCCGGATGATGCGCGAGACCGGACTGACACCGCAGGACGCGGTCCACTACGACGTGACCCCCCTGGTCCCACCGCTGGACCGGCTGGCCCGCCGCTGGAGCCGGAAGTGGCGTGACCATCCCGAACGGACCGTGAGCAGAGGAGCCCGCCCCTGGTTGGGCACCGCCTACCTGGTGACGGCACGGCGCCAAGCCGACGGGTAGCGGGAGAGCGCCCACCGGTGGAATCAAGGTTCGGGCAACAGCTGCTGGAGGCTTATGAGAGGGCGTCATATCCGCTGCCGACAGAGGCCACGTCCGGGTGGGGCTTTGGCGAACGAGACGTCCGAGGCGGCTGCGGGTGACATGCATCGCCGGGTCATCGGCGGGCGTGCCGAAGCGTTCGTGCAGGTCCCGGGGACGCGCACGGCTGGTTCGGTGTGGTTGTTGAAGAAGGCCAGAATGCGCTGGTAGGCCGTGGCCGACTCGGTGTCGGTGCTGGCCGGGATGACACTCTCGATGGCCTTCCGGACAGTAGCCAGCCCGTCTCGTCGGCCTCGGCCTCAGTCAACTCCCCGGCCAGCCACGCCATTTTTTCGCGCAACGCGTGGCGGTCGCGATGGCCGGGTCTGCCGAGCCCGGAGGGCGGCCAGGAGCTCGGAGACACCTTCTCCAACCGGTTCCCGCACCGCTCGGCGGCCTGGTCCAGCAGCAGAACGCCAGCGGTGTTTTCGTACGCGCGGAGGCCCCCCGATGATCAGCCCGCGAACATCAACAGCAGGCCCGCGCTTACAGCATGAAGTAGGAGAACACCGCTGGCCGTGCCGGGAAGTCATGCCGGCACGCACCCGGGTCTTGCGGTGGTTGCGCGCGTTTTTGGACACGTCGCCGAACACCGACACGATCAAGTCAATCACCCCACCCACTTCGGGCACCCCCCAGCGGTACGCCATAGTGCGCGAACAGCGGGAAGTCCTTGTCGAGCTGGGCACCGCAGAAGGCCCGCTGGAGCGCGCGATGGCCTCAAGTCACCTTTCGGTGATCACCGATCGGTTGATCCAGTCTCAACGGCGAGCACAAATTACACACATCCTCTCTACACAACGGCTGCGATGGTCTAGAGTCCGTGCGTCAGCTGCTCAGGGTACGAGGCGACCAATAATGATCTTTAGGTCCGGCGCTAGGGACAGCGAGCAGCCATGTCCCCGGCACCAGACGTAGGGGGATCAATTCTCGGATCCCGACAGGGGCTTTGGGTGCGGGGAGCACCCGAGGTTTCGACGGGTCCCGTGCACCCCGAGAATTCGGCAGGACCTGGGGGTCCGCTGCCGCCAGGGTGGGTTGTTTCGCGTAGCACTTGAAATAGCCGGGATGATGCGCGGGAGGCGGGGGCTGCCTCCTGAGGGGGAGGAACAGTGTTAGACGAACACGTCGAACCACTGGCGACCTGGGGGGTCCTGTGCGACAGGGGGAAGTAGTCAGCTCGTTTCCGTCGGCGCGAAGACGTCTGGCGAGCGGGGAAATCAGCCGGCCCGAGATCGACTGGGAGCAGCGGTACCGCCGTGCCGTAATCACCAGCGATACCCTGGCCACCGCCTTCGTGGTAATGGCGATCGGCAGCTTCTTCGGGGCCCGGGACGCGGCCAACTGGCACGAGAAATGGGGCATCCTCACATTCGGCACCGAACTGCTGGTGCTGGGAACGCTTACGGTGAGCCGGGCGTGGGCTCCGGCCGTGCTCGGCCAGGGCGCCGAGGAATTCCGCCGGCTCGGACGCTCACTGTTCACGGCGGCCGTCGTACTGGCACTCGGCGGAATCGCCCTCACCTCGCGCAACATCAAGCTCTGGATCTTCGTCGCGATACCCGCGATCGCTCTCGTCACCATGACCGCGCGGTATCTGCTGCGCCTCTGGCTGCACAAACAGCGCAAGGAAGGGCGGTGCCTGCGACCGGTGCTCGCCGCCGGGAGCCCGGGCACCGTGTGCGACCTGATCGCCCGGACCCGCAAGTTCCCGCACCTCGGCTGGCGGGTGGACGCGGTGTGCACGACGGACGGTCTCGGGCCCGACGGTGACCAACTGGACGGAGTGCCGGTCGTCGGCCGACTGGCGGACGTCGCCAATCACGTCCGCCGCGACGGCTACCGTGTCGTCGCGGTCACACCGGACCCGCACTGGTCACCGGACCGGCTGCAGCGGCTGGCGTGGAACCTCGAAGGCAGCGACGCCGAGATGGTCGTGGCCCCCGTGCTGATGGAGGTGGCCGGCCCACGGCTGCACGTCGACGCGGTGCTCGGGATCCCGCTGCTGCGGGTCAGCATGCCGACCTTCACCGGGGGCCGCCGGGCGGTCAAGGAGGTCGTCGACCGGATGGGCGCGGTGATCCTGCTGATGCTGTTCGCGCCGCTGATGGTGCTCGTCGGGCTGATCGTGCTGGTGGACAGCCGGGGTGGGGCGTTCTACCGCCAGCGCAGGGTCGGCAAGGACAGCCGCGAGTTCACCATTCTCAAGTTCCGCACCATGGTCGCCAGGGCTGACGAGGCACGTGCCGAGCTGGCCGACCACAACGAGGGCGCCGGCCTGCTGTTCAAGCTCCGCCGGGATCCGCGGGTGACCCGGGTGGGCGCAGTGCTGCGCCGGTACTCGCTCGACGAGCTGCCGCAGCTTTTCAACGTACTCACCGGATCGATGTCGCTCGTCGGTCCGCGGCCTCCGCTGCCGGAGGAGTCCGCCGCGTACGGCCCGGACATCCGGCGGCGGCTGCTGGTCAAGCCCGGGCTCACCGGCCTGTGGCAGATCAGCGGACGCAGCGACCTGCCGTGGGAGGAGGCGGTCCGCCTCGACCTGCGGTACGTGGAGGACTGGTCGCTCGCCCTGGACGCAGTGATCTTGTGGAAGACGCTGCGTGCGGTGCTCTATGGGCAGGGGGCCTACTGATGCGCGGCGGTCGTCGTCCGGCCGACGCGCGGACCGCAGGCCGGTTGGGCCTGCCCAGGGGGAGGAACGGGTCATGAGGGTCAGCGTTTTCGGGCTCGGCTACGTGGGCTGCGTGTCGGCCGCGTGCCTGGCAAGCATGGGGCACGAGGTCATCGGGGTGGACGTGAACCAGGTGAAGGTCGACCTGGTCAACGACGGCAAGGCCCCGGTGGTCGAGGAGCGGATCGGCGAGCTCACCGCCGAGGTCGTACGCAGCGGAGCGTTGCGCGCCACCGCCGACGTCCGCGAGGCGATCATGGGCAGCGAGGTGTCGCTGGTCTGCGTGGGCACGCCGTCGGAGCCCAACGGCAGCCTGTGCACCACGTACTTGGAGCGGGTCACCGAGCAGATCGGCGCCGCGCTGACGGATCCTCACAAGCGCAGTGGGCGGCACACCGTCGTGTTCCGCAGCACCATGCTCCCGGGCACCTGTCTGAACCTGCTGGTACCGATCCTGGAGAAGTCCGTCGGCGGCACGGCCGGGGTGGACTGGGTTGACGTGGGGGTTGCGGTCAACCCGGAGTTCCTGCGCGAGGGCACGAGCGTGCGGGACTTCTTCGACCCGCCCAAGACCGTCATCGGCGAGCTCGACCCGGCAAGCGGCGACGCGGTGATGGCGCTGTACGACGGCCTGCCCGGCGAGGTGTTCCGGGTGCCGGTCCCGACGGCCGAGGCGATCAAATACGCGGACAACGCGTTCCACGGCCTCAAGATCGGCTTCGCGAACGAGCTCGGCGCGGTGTGCCAGGCGCTCGGGGTGGACTCGCACCAGGTGATCGACGTGTTCCTGGCCGACCGCAAGCTGAACATCAGTCCCGCCTATCTGCGGCCCGGCTTCGCCTTCGGCGGCTCATGCCTGCCCAAGGACCTGCGCAGCCTGGTCCACGCGGCGCAGCGGGCCGACGTCTCGGTGCCCATCCTCGCCCACGTGCTGCCCTCCAACTCCGACCATCTGCAACGCGCGGTGGACCTGGTCGAGCGCACCGGCAGACGCCGGGTGGGCCTGTTCGGGCTGTCCTTCAAACCCGGCACCGACGACCTCCGCGAGAGCCCGCTCGTCGAGCTGGCGGAGAGGCTCTTCGGCAAGGGGTACGACCTACGGATCTACGACGCCAACGTGAGCCTCTCCCGGCTGATCGGCGCGAACCGCGAGTACATCGAGAGCCGGCTGCCGCACCTCGCGCAGCTGCTCGCGGACTCCGTCGACGAGGTGCTCGAACACGCCGAGGTGTGTCTGGTCGGGACCAGGGATCCGGCCGTCCTGTCGGCGCTGCCCCATGGCGACGGCCCGGTGATAGTCGACCTCATCCACCTTCCCGACGCCGAGACGCGCCGGGCCGAACCTGGGTACGTGGGCCTTGCTTGGTGACACATCCTTCGAAGACATACCCGGCGGCGACCGGCCTGGCCGGCGTGCGCTGATCCTGGTGGAGAACCTGTCGGTGCCGTTCGACCGGCGGGTGTGGCAGGAGTGCACGACGCTGCGCGACGCGGGCTGGACGGTGCACGTCATCTGTCCCCGGGGGACGACGCGGGACACGGAGCCGGAGGTGGAGATCGACGGGGTGCGGATCCACCGCTACCCGTTGCGCGCGGCCACCGGAGGGCCGGCCGGCTACCTGCGGGAGTACGGATCGGCGTTGTGGCATACGGCCCGGCTGGCCCGCAAGGTCGGCCCGGTCGACGTGGTCCACGCCTGCAACCCGCCCGATTTGCTGTTCCTGGCGGCACGGTGGCTGAAGCGGCGCGGGGCGCGGTTCGTCTTCGACCAGCACGACCTGGTACCCGAGCTGTACCTCTCCCGGTTCGACCGCGGCGAAGATCTGCTCTACCGCGCCGTGTGCGCGCTGGAACGGCGGACCTACCGGGCCGCGGACGTCGTGCTCGCCACGAACGAGAGCTACCGGGACGTCGCGATACGTCGTGGCGGCCGACGGCCGGAAGACGTCTTCGTGGTGCGCAGCGCGCCCCAGGTCGACCGGTTCCAACCGGTACCGCCCGAGCCGGAGTTGAAGCGCGGCAAGCCTCATCTGCTGTGTTACCTCGGCGTCATGGGCCCTCAGGACGGCGTCGACTACGCCTTGCGGGCCCTGGCGAAGCTGCGCGACGAGCTCGGGCGGACAGACTGGCATGCGGTGTTCGTCGGCTCCGGCGACGCCTTCGACGCGATGGTGGAGCTGTCCCGCCGGCTCGGGCTCTCCGAGCAGGTGCAGTTCACCGGCCGTATTCCGGACGCCGACCTGGTGCGCTACCTCTCCACCGCGGACGTGTGCCTCTCCCCCGACCCGCGCAATCCGCTCAACGATGTGTCGACCATGAACAAGGTCCTGGAGTACATGGCGATGGGTCGACCGATCGTCTCGTTCGACCTGAAGGAGGCGCGCGTCTCCGCCGGTGACGCCGCCGTCTACGCGCCCGCCAACGACGAGGCCGAATTCGCCGAGCTCATCGCGCTGCTCCTCGACGATCCGGAGAAGCGGGCCCGGATGGGCAAGATCGGCCAGGAGCGGATCAGCGGGCAGCTCTCCTGGCAGAACTCCCAGCAATCGCTGCTCGCCGCCTACGCCGCTGCCTGCGCACAGGTAGGAGGCCGCACCATTGAGCGATGACACGATACGCCTGATCACGATCGGGCGGATTCTCCGTCGGCGCTGGCGGCTCCTCACCATCCTCACCTTGGTGGGCGCGCTCCTCGGCTACGGCACCTCCATGCTCAATCCGCCGCGCTACACGGCGTCGGCACCGGTCCTGCTGCCGGGGCAGTGGGAGGAGCGCGAGCTGCTCACCCAGGCACAGATCGCGACGAGTTCGGCGGTGGTCGACCGCACGGCCGCCGCACTCGGCTGGAAGGGCGTCAAGGGCAGCGACCTGCGGAACCGGGTGAGCGCCAAGGCCGCCGACGGAAACATCATCAACATCTCGGGCACGGCCGACAGCCCGGAGCGCGCACAGCGGCTCTCCGACCAGATGGCCAAGGAATTCGTCACTTTCGCCGCGCGGATCTCGGGCAACAGCACGGACACCGACGCGGCCACCAACTCCGAGGCACTGCGGCAGAAGGTCGCGGAGGCCAGCCGCCGTATCACCGACCTGGCCAATGCGGCCGATCCGGGCAAGACCGTGGAGAGCGTGCAGGCCCGCACCGAACTGGAGAAGATGCGCACCGCGTTGCAGGACGCCATGAAGAAGCTGGACGAGGCCAACCCGACGGCCAGCAAGGCCGGCATGGTCGTCATGGGGCCGGCGCCCCGGCCGACCAGCGAGGCACCGCCGACGAGGACGCAGCTCGTCGTCGGCGGGGCCCTGCTGTCCTTCCTGCTGGCCGTCATCGGCCACCTCACCGCGGCACGGATGAATCGCCGGCTGCGCACCGAACCGGAGATCACCGCGGCCCTGGGCGCAACACTCCTCGGCACCGTCGACGTACCGGATGAACGGCCCGCGCACCGGCCGGAAGAGCGCAGCCCGCGGGCCCTGGTCCGCCGGCTCCTCGGCCTCGACACCCGGTGGGACGTACCGATGCCGCAGATGTCCGGCGACGAGGACAGCAGACGGACCCGCTACCGGCGGGTGTGCGCCCGCCTCCGGGACCAGCTGCCGGCCCCCCGGCCACTGCTGGTCGTCGTGCCGAACGGCGACGGAACCGCCCGTCTGGCCGCCGAGCAGCTCGTCGCCGAGGCCGAGAACGGTCCTTCCCCAAGCTCTCCGAGCAGGGGATACCCCAAGCTGCGGGTGGTGGGAGTCGCGGTGTCGCAGCCCCTGGTGCCGGACCGCGACACCGAGTCCGGTGCCCTGGTCGTGCTCAGCGCGGGCAGCTGGACCGCGGAGGAGCTCGCCGGCATCGCCGAGGCGTGTGCGGACGCGGGACACGAGATAGTCGGCGCCGTCGTCGCCGTCACCGTCCGGGCCCGTACGACGCGCACCGCCGCTCATGCTCCGGACGACGCCGCTCCGGAGCCCGCGGTGCACGGCCATTCTTCGGGGGGTTCTGCGTGACGACCAGCAAGACTTCGGAGCCGTCGGCCGCCGCTCCGCTCATCGACCTGCAGCCGCTGGTGGTGGCGGTGCGCAGGCGCCGTCGCCTCTGGTCCACCCTGGCGCTGCTCGGGCTGCTGATCGGCGCGGCGATGTCGGTCGTGACGGTGCCGCCCCCGACCGCGGTGACCAAGGTGCTGATCGCGCATCAGGAGGACCAGCCGAACGACTCCGGAACACTGATCCGCACCGACGTCCAACTGCTGGGGACCACGCGGATCGCCGCCAAGGCCCTGCAGTCCCTCAAGTCCCATGAGAAGCCGGAAGACTTCATAGCGGACTACCGGGGTACCGGCCTGACCAACAACCTGATGCAGATCCAGGTGACAGGCGCCAGCGACACAGAGGCGGTGGCCCGTGCCAAGGCGCTGGCCGACGCCTTCATCGCGGACCACGTGCAACGGATGCAGGAGACCGCGAAGGCCGAGGCCAAGGCCCTGCTCGACCAGCGCGACCGTATGAAGGACGAGCTCGCCCAGGTCAACAAGTCGATCGGGAACCGACCCCCGACAAGCGACCCGAAGGCGTCGGCGAACAACGAGTCGCTCTTCGCCCGCCGGGCCGAACTCACCTCGCGCATCTCCGACTTCGACCAGCGCGCCGCGGAGGCACGCACCGGGAAGCCCAAGGTCATCTCCGGGACGCAGATCGTGGACGCCCCGCGCGCGGTGCCGCACTCCGTGCCCAAGGCCGCCGCCACCAACGCCGCGATCGGACTCGTCCTCGGGCTCGTCCTCGGGCTGGCGATCTCCGCGGTCACCGCCGTGGTCGCGGACCGCCCCGTGCTGCGCCGGGACATCGCGGCGAACCTGGGCGCCTCGGTCATCGCTGAGCTGCGCCGCACGGCCCTGCGACCGGCCCGCCCGTGGCAGCGCAGACGGACCCGGGCGGCGCGCGAACGGCTCACCACGAGCCTGGCCCGTACCGTGCGCGGCTCCGCGGAACCGGTGTCGCTGCTGGAACTGGGCTGTGCGCGCAGCACGAGCGTGATCGCCCTGGACCTCGCCGAGGCACTGGCACCGGACGGGCCCGTGATGATCATCGACGGTCTGCCCGGCCCGCAGCTGGCCAATCACGGCCACAAGCCAGGAGGCCCGACCGTGGTCAGCGGCAAGGACGCCGCGGACGTGTCGCCCGCGCAGCGCCGGTTCGGCGTCGGCTCGGTCGCGCCCGGCACGGCGTGGACCGACCTCCAGTACCTCGGTACCCAGACCGTGCTCATCGTGCGTGCCGGGCACGGCAGCGCCGCCTGGCTGCACACCGTGGCGCGGCAGCTCGCGGACCTGAACATTCCGGTGATCGGTGTGGTGCTGATCGACCCCGATCCGCGTGACCGCACCGACGGCACGCTGTGGGACGGGCTGCACACCGCGCTGCGCGGCCACAACGAGCGGCTGTCCCGGCAGAACGGTGGGGGTACCTCCCACGCCGTTCAGGCAGTGGGGGAAGGCCAACGGTGGACGGAGCGACTGCAGATGTGGGCCACACGGGTCCCGGACAGCGGGCAGGAGGCGCACTAGAACATGTGTGGCATAGCAGGCACTTACCAGTGGCCGGACGGGAAGGTCGTGGCCGACCGGCTCACCGATACCCTCGCCCACCGCGGACCGGACGGGGCGGGCCGGTACAGCCATCCCGCCGGTGACGGCGAAGTCCACCTCGGGCACCGCCGACTGGCCATCATCGACCTGTCCGAGACCGGCGCCCAGCCGATGGTCTCGGACGGTCTCGCCCTGACGTACAACGGCGAGCTGTACAACGCGCCCGAACTGCGTGCCGAGCTGGCAGCCGCCGGGGTGCGCTTCCGCGGGACCTCCGACACCGAGGTGCTCCTTGAGGCCTGGCGGCGCTGGGGCACCGACTGCCTGCCCCGGCTGCGCGGCATGTTCGCGTTCGCGGTCTTCGACGAGCGCACCGGTGACCTGGTGCTCGCCCGCGACCAGCTCGGCATCAAGCCGCTGTTCCTGCTCCGGCGCGGTGCGGGCCTGGTGTTCGCCTCCGAGCTCAAGGCGCTCGCCGCCGTGACCGGCGGGTCGCTGCAGGTGGACCATGCGGCGCTGGTGGCCTCGCTGCTGTACTACTGGGTGCCGGACTCGCGCTGCGCGTTCCGCGAGGCGGAGAAGCTGCCGCCGGGGAGCTGGCTCCGGGTCCGGCCCGACGGCCGGGTGGACCGCGGCCGGTACTGGAACCTCCGCGACATTGCGGCCGAGGGCCGGGATCGGGCCCGGAGCGGCGAGCAGCCGGACCTGGCCGCCATCGTCGAGGAGTCGACACGGCGCCACATGCTCTCCGACGTACCCGTGGCGACCTTCCTCTCCGGCGGTCTCGACTCCAGCTACCTGACCGCGCTGGCGGCCCGCGACCAACCCGGGATCTCCGCCTACACGATCGGGTTCCGCGCCGAGGACGCCAAGTTCGAGGCGATGCCGGACGACCTGCGCTATGCCCGGCAGGTGGCCGAGCGGTTCGGCGTCGACCTGCACGAGATCGAGATCGCTCCGAACGTGCTCGACCTGCTGCCGCAGATGACGTACCACCTCGACGAGCCGATCGGCGACCCCGCCGCGATCAACACGTTCCTGATCTGCGAGGCGGCCCGGGAGGCCGGGGTCAAGGTGATGCTCTCGGGGATGGGCGCCGACGAGTTGTTCGCCGGTTACCGCAAGCACCTGGCCAACCTGCTCGCGCTGCGCTACCAGCGCATCCCGCGACCCCTGCGGCGCGGCCTGTCCAGGGCCGTGGACCGGCTGCCGGTCGCCACCTCCCGCCGCGGGTACCGGTCGGTGCGCTTCGCGAAGCGGTTCCTCTCCTTCGCCGACCTGCCGGAGGAGACCGCGTTCCGGCGCAGCTACACCATGTACGACCAGGACGAGCTGCTCGCCCTGGTCAACCCGGACCTGGCCGGGACGGTCGACGACGTGCTGACCGAGCACGCGGACATCTACCAGGACAACGACCTCGACGACTTCGTCAACCGCATGTGCCTGGGCGACGCCCGGATGTTCCTGCCGGGCCTGAACCTCGCGTACACGGACCGTTCCAGCATGGCCGCGTCGACCGAGGTGCGGGTGCCGTACGTGGACGTCGAGGTGGTCAAGGCGGCGTTCGCCGTGCCCGGCGATCGCAAGATCGTCGGACGGCAGGGCAAGGCCGTCCTCAAGGAGGCAGCCACCTCGGTCCTGCCCCGGGAGATCGTGTACCGGCCCAAGGGCCTGTTCAGCGCCCCGCTGCGCGCCTGGATGAGCCGGGACCTGGCACCGCTGGTGCGCGAGGTCGTGAACGACGGCGTGCTCGTCAACTCCGGGTTCCTGCGCCGCGACGCGCTGGCACGGATGGTCGCCGAGGACGCCGCCGGGCAGCGGGACTTCTCCAAGCATCTGTGGCATGTGCTGACCCTTGAGTACTGGTATCGCGACGCGACCTCTGGGTCCGGTCAGAGCACTCGGTTAACGGCTTAGGAATTCAGAGGAGTTCGAGTGAAGCAGGTTGTTCAGAACTACAAGAGTGGCGAGTTGGCGGTGCTCGACGTGCCGGTGCCGGGGTGCAAGCCGGGAGGTGTGCTGGTCCGCACCGCCTACTCGCTGATATCCACCGGGACCGAGCTCATGAAGGTGTCCGAGGCCGGCATGTCGATGCTGGGCAAGGCGCGCTCCCGTCCGGACCAGGTGGCCAAGGTCATGCAGAGCGTCGCCACCAGCGGGGTGCCCGCCACCTACCGCAAGGTGATGGGCAAGCTGGACTCCTACACGCCGCTGGGCTACTCGCTGTGCGGGGTGGTCGAGCAGGTCGGCGCCGGGATCGACGATGTGAAGGTCGGCGACCTCGTGGCCTGCGCCGGCAATGAGCACGCGTTGCACGCCGAGCTGAACTGGGTGCCGAAGAACCTCTACGCCCGGGTGCCGGACGGCCTCGCGCCGCGGCACGCGGCCTTCGGCACCGTCGGGTCGATCGCGATGCAGGGCGTCCGCCGCGGCGAGCCACAACTCGGCGACGTGGCGCTGGTCATCGGCCTCGGGCTGATCGGGCAGCTGGTGGTGCAGCTCCTTGTCGCCTCGGGGGTCCGCGTCGTCGGGGTCGACCCCGACCCCGTGCGCTGCGAGCTCGCCGAGCGCGTGGGGGCCGCGGCCTGCGGCGATCCCGCGTCCGCGGCCGTGGAAGCTTCCGTCGCCGACCTCACCGGCGGTCACGGCGTGGACCAGGTGTACCTGGCCGCCGGCGGCGGCACCAACCAGCCCGTCGAGCTGGCCGCCCGGCTCTGCCGGGACCGCGGCCGGGTCGTCGACATCGGCAAGTGCCGCCTGGACCTGCCGTGGAACGCGTACTACGAGAAGGAGCTCGACGTCCGGTTCTCCCGCAGTTACGGCCCCGGGCGCTACGACCCGGAGTACGAGCTGGAGGGGCGGGACTACCCGATCGGTTACGTGCGCTGGACCGAGCGCCGCAACCTGGCGTGCTTCCTCGATCTCCTCGCCCGCCGCCGCGTCGACGTGGAGCCCTTGGTCTCCCACGTAGCCGACTTCGATGACGCCGTCGAGACGTACCAGCGCCTCAAGGACGGCGACCTGAAGGCCGTGGCCGTGCTGTTCCGGTACCCCGGCCCCGATGAACACACAGCGGAAGCGGAGGCCCCGGTGGTGGCCGTGCCCGCGGTGACGCGAGCAAGCGGCGGAGTGTCCACCCCGGCCCGCTCCACCAAGGGGCCTGTGCGGCTGGCGTTCGTCGGCGCGGGCAACTACGCGACGTCGATGCTGCTGCCGCACCTCACCGGGCGCGACGGCGTCGAGTTGTCCACGGTCGTCACCACGACGGCGCTGTCCGCGGCCAACGCCAAGCGGAAGTTCGGCTTCGCCGAGGCGACCACCGATCTCGACGCCGTGCTCGGCGACAAGTCCATCGACGCGGTGTTCGTCGTCACCCGGCACAGCTCGCACGCCGAACTGACCCGAAGGGCACTGCTGGCCGGCAAGACGGTGTTCGTGGAGAAGCCGCTGGCCCTCACCGAGGACGAGCTGGCCGACGTGATCGCGGCGGTGGAGGAGTCCGGCAACGACCGGCTGCAGGTGGGCTTCAACCGCCGGTTCGCACCGCTGCTGCAAGAGGCCAGGAACCGGTTCGGCGCCCGGAGCGGTCCGGCGAGCCTGCGCTACCTGGTCAACGCGGGCCGGCTGCAGCACGGCAGCTGGTACCTCCAACAGGGCACCGAGGGCTCGCGGTTCGCCGGCGAGGGCGGACACTTCATCGACACGGCCGGCTGGCTGCTGGATGCCGACCCGGTATCGGTGTACGCGGTCGCCTCGTCCGGCAACGAGGGCAGCGGTGACATTCAGGCTGTGCTGCGCTACCCGGACGGGTCCACCGCCACCATCAGCTACGTCACCACCGGCGCGCCCGGCTTCCCCAAGGAGACGCTGGACCTCGTCGCGGACGGCAAGGTGCTGCGGCTCGACGACTTCGTCCGTGCTTCGGTGTACGGCAGCAAGCGGTGGGTCAGTTCGCGGCTGCCCAAGGCCCGCGACAAGGGCCAGAACGCCGAACTGGCCTCGTTCATCAAGGCCGTACGGACGGGCGGGCCGATGCCGGTGCCGCTGGAGTCGCTGGTCGCCACCACCGCGGCCACCCTGGCCGTGCAGGCCGGTCTGGTCACCGGCGCGCCGGTGACGTTGGCGAGGGCTCGATGAGCATGAGCGCGGGCTGGTACCTGCGGCGGCTGTCCCGGATGGGACCGCGCGAGGTCGGCGGCCGGGTGGGCGACGCGGTGCGCAGGCGGCGGTGGCGGTCGGCGCGGCCGAACTGCCCGAGCGTGACCGGCGCCCGGTTCACCGCCGTACTGCCCGCCCAGGCGATCGCCGCAGTGCCGCCGGACGCCGCCAAACGCCTCATCGCCGAGGCGGACCGGCTGATGGAAGGGCACGCCGAGTACTTCGGGGTGGCCCGCGACGACCTGGCCGCCCCGGACTGGTGGTACGACCCGAAGACCGGGCGCCGGGCTCCGTCCGGGTATGCCTTCGACGTGCCGTACCGCGACGAGGACGCGGCCGGGGACGTCAAGCAGATCTGGGAGCTGTCCCGGCATCAGTACCTCACCGTGCTCGCCGCCGCCTACGCGCTCACCGGGGACGAGCGGTACGCCGAGCGCGTGGCCGAGCACCTGCGCTCGTGGTGGGCGGCCAACCCGCCGCTGCGCGGCGTGCACTGGGTCAGCGGCATCGAGCTGGGCATCCGGCTGCTGTCCTGGGTGTGGATCCGCCGGCTGCTCGACGGCTGGCCGGGCGCGGCCGGGCTGTTCGAGGACAACCCGGTGGCGCGGAACCAGATCTGGCACCACCAGCGCTGGCTGGCCGCCTTCCCCAGCCGGGGGTCTTCGGCGAACAACCACGTCATCGCCGAGGCCGCCGGGCAGTTCGCGGCGGCCTGCGCGTTCGGGTGGTTCCCCTCCTCGGCGCGTTGGCGATTCGGCGCGCTGCGGTCGCTGGAGCGACACCTTCGTGGCAACACCTTCGCCTCCGGCCTCAACCGCGAGCTGGCCACCGAGTACCACGGGCTGGTGCTGGAGCTCGGCCTGGCCGCGGTGGCCGAGGCGGACGCGGCCGGCGTGCCGGTCCCCGCGTCCGTCCGGCTGGTGCTGCTGCGGATGACCGACGCGCTCGCGGCCATCGTGGACAACCGGTTGCGGCCGCCGCGCCAGGGGGACGCGGACGACGGCCACGGTCTGGTCCTGGACGGCGCGGGCACCGACCGCTGGGCCTCGCTCCTTGCCACCGGGGACGCCGTCTTCGGCCGACTCGCCTGGTGGCCGACGGTGACCGGCACCGATGTGCGCACCCCGCTCCTTGCCGCGCTCATCCGGCCGTACGCGAAAAGCGGAACCACACGCCCGGCAGACCGACCGGACCACTTCGCCGACGCGGGCATGACCATTCTGCGCGGTCCGGCGGAGATCTGGTGCCGCTGCGACGGTGGTCCGCACGGCTTCCTGTCCATCGCCGCGCATGCCCACGCGGACGCACTGTCCGTGGAGGTCCGCCACGACGGGGTCGACGTGCTCGCCGACCCGGGGACGTTCTGCTACCACGGGCAGCCCGAGTGGCGGCAGTACTTCCGCTCCACCCTCGGCCACAACACCCTGCAATTGGACGGCGGCGACCAGTCCGTCTCCGGTGGCCCGTTCCTGTGGACCCGCCAGGCCCGCAGCCGCGTCCTGGTCGCGGACACCTCCGACGCGGGTGTGGCCCGGTGGTGTGCCGAGCACGACGGTTACCAGCCGTCCGTGCACCGCCGCCGGGTGGAACTGAAGTCCGCAGAGCAGGAGTTGACGGTCGTCGACGAAGTGCGCGGCCCGCGCCGGGCCGTGCGCCTGGCGTTTCACCTCGGCCCGGCGATCGCCGCGGACCTGGTGGAGAACCGGGCCGTGCTCACCTGGACGCGGGACGGCGAGGACCGCTCCGCGGAACTCGACCTGCCCGGGCAGCTGACCTGGCGGGCACACCGCGGCGAGACCAACCCTCCGCTGGGCTGGTACTCCGTGGGCTTCGGGCGCAAGGAACCCACCACCACGCTGGTCGGCACCGGCTTCGCCGACGGCGCGCAGGGGTTCACCACCGTGCTCAGGTTCCGCGGCTAGGGGGACGCGTGGTGATCAAGAGGGGGCACTGGGCGATTCCGACGGCACCGCTGGTGCTCGTCCTGCTGGCGGCGGGCTGTACGAGCACCTCGGACGCCCCGGCGAAGCCGACCGGTACGCCCGCCGCGTCCGGGGCGTCCGCCACGACCGTGGCCCGGGTGTGCGACAACCCCGCGGCCGGGCCGTCGCAGGCGCCGGCGGGCGCGGTGCCGGTCGACCCCGCGGTGGTCGGTGACCTGGCCGCGAAGACCAAGAGCAGCCCCCCGGGCACCACCTTCTGGCTTCGACCGGGCACGCACAGGCTTCAACCGGAGCGCTACGCCCAGGTCATGGCCAAGGAGGGGAACACCTACCTCGGCGCGCCGGGCGCGGTGTTCGACGGCCGGAAGACCAACAACTACGCGTTCAGCGGTACCGACCCCAATGTCACCATCCGCTATCTGACCGTGCAGGGTTTCGTCGCGCCGCACGACGAGGGCGTGGTCAACCACGACATGGCCGACGGGTGGAAGATCGAGCACACCACGATCCAGTACAACTCCGGCGCCGGGCTGATGGGCGGTGCTCGCCAGCAGGTCCGCGCCAGCTGCCTGCGCGGCAACGGACAGTACGGAATGAACGCGTACAAGACCGGCGACTCCATCAAAGGCCTGGTCGTCGAGGGCAGCGAGATCGTGGGCAACAACACCGACGACTGGGAGAAGCAGCAGCCGGGCTGCGGCTGCACCGGCGGCATCAAGTTCTGGGCCGTCAACGGCGCCGACATCCGTGGCAACTGGGTGCACGACAACCGCGGAGCCGGGTTGTGGGCGGACAACAACAACAACGACTTCCGCATCGAGGACAACGTGCTGGAGGCCAACGACGGTGCCGCGCTGATGTACGAGACCAGCTATAACGCGGTCATCCGGAACAACACGATCCGGCGGAACAACTGGGTCGAGGGCCGCAAGCACGCCGCCGACGGCGACACCTTCCCGTACGCGACCGTCTACGTGTCGGAGGCGGGCGGCGAACCACGGGTCCCGGCCCGCACGGACAAGATCGAGATCTACCGGAACGTGCTGGAGAACAACTGGTCCGGGATCACCCTGTGGGAGAACGCCAACCGGTTCTGCAACAGCCCGGCCAACACCTCGACCGGCTACTGCACCTTGCTGGTGAAGGACACCCGCCGCTGCGCCCAGCCGTCGATCGCCACCGCACCGCTCTACGCCGACTGCCGCTGGAAGACCCAGCGGGTGGACATCCACGGCAACCGCTTCGTCCTGGACACGTCCGTCGTCAAGTGCACGGTGGCGTGCGGCCTCATGGCGGTGCTGTCCAACTACGGCACCTATCCGGATTGGTCGCCGTACAAGGGCAAGCGGGTGGCCGACGCGCTCATCCTCAAACAGCAGAACCGCTGGCACGATAACGTCTACCGCGGACCGTGGACCTTCGTCGTCGACGACGCGGACCGCAAACTCGACTCCGTGCAGTGGCAGGGCCCGCCGTACCGGCAGGACTCCGGCAGCACCTTCGGCTCACAGGCCGGTGGTTGAGATGGGCGGGGCATCCATACGCGGCGGGCTGCCGGGCGGACCGGACACGACGGGCACGCGGACCGGTACCGAACCGCCCTCCGCCGGCACGCCGAAGGCGGTATGGATCGTCTGGGCGCTGCTGGGCCTCAACACGCTCGGCTCCGCCGGGAAGACCATCGTCACGCTGCCCCGCTCCCTGATCCAGATGGCCACCATGGGCGCGCTGGTCGCCGCGTTCGCGCTGGCGCTCGCGCTCAATCTCCGGCTGCGCATCCGACCCAGCGCCTTTGTGTTCCTGCTCACCCTGCTGCTGGTGCCGAGCGTGATCTCCAGCATGCATCTGGAGGTCGGACTCGGTGCGCTGTTCCGCTGCTTCCGGCTGACTCTCTTCGTCGGCACGCTGTGGCTGCTCAGCCGCTGGTGGGACGGGAGCCTGACGTTCGTCCGCTACCACATCCGGATGTACTTCGCGGTGCTCGGGTCGGTGGCCGCGGGCCTGGTCATCTCACCGGGCACCGCCATGCCCGAGTACTACGGCGGTCGGCTGGTCGGCGCGCTGTGGCCGCTCACCCCGCCGCAGATCGGACAGTACTCCGCAGTGATCATCGGGCTCACCGTGCTGCTCCTGCTGGGCCGCCGGACCACCGGGGCGAGCGCGGCGGTGATCATCGTGCCGACGTTCGTCCTGCTCGCGATGACCCATACCCGGACGGCCACGATCGGCCTGCTCATCGGGTTGGTATTGGCGATCAGCTCGCTCATCCTGACCAGCGCCGCCGCCCGCCGGTTCTTCACCTGGTCGGTGCTGTGCGCCACGGTGGCCGGCGTGGTGTTCGCCTCCGCGCTGCAGACGTGGTTCATGCGCGGACAGGACAAGGAGAGCTTCTCCAACCTCACCGGCCGGGCCAAGGTCTGGGACGCCCTGCTGGCAGAGCCCCGTTCCGTCCCGGAGAAGGTGTTCGGCGTGGGCCTGGGCGACAAGTCGTTCGGCGGCCTGCCGATCGACAACAGCTGGCTGGCCGTCTACAACGAGCAGGGTCTGATCGGCGTCGTCCTCGTGGCGGCGATCATCATCGTCCTTGGCGGCGTCGCGCTGCTGCGCCCGCCGTCGCTGCAGAGGGCCTGCGCGATCTTCCTGATCAGCTACGTCGCGATCTCGTCGTACACCGAGGCCGGTCTTGGCGACGCCTCGCCGTATCTGCTGCATCTGGCCCTGGCCGCCTCGCTGCTCGCGGCACCTGCCGAGGCCACTCCCCTGGCGCCGCCCGCAGTCGCCCGACGGGGTATCCCACGCCGAGCCCGCAACCGGGAGGTGACCTGACCATGCACGTACTCGTGGTGCACAACCGCTACTCCTCGGCGCAGCCGAGCGGGGAGAACAGGGTCGTCGACGAGGAGGTGGGGCTGCTGCGCGCGGCCGGCCACCGAGTCGATGTCTTCGAGCGGCGCAGCGACGACATCGCCGCCCGGTCCCTGCTGGCCAAGGCCGCGGTGCCGCTCCTCGTGCCGTGGAACCCGGCGGTCCGCGCTGAGCTCGCCGCCCGGCTCCGCAGCGAACGGCCTGACGTGGTGCACGTCCACAACGTCTTCCCGCTCCTGTCGCCGGCGGTGCTGGCCGCCTGTGCCGACGCCGACGTGCCCGTCGTCGCCACGCTGCACAACTACACCCAGGTCTGCCCGCCCGGCACGCTGCACCGCGACGGCCGGTCGTGCACCGAGTGCGTCGGGGCGCTGGCGCCGCTGCCCGCCGTCCGGCACGGCTGCTACCGCAACTCCCGGCTGGCGACGGTCCCGCTCGCGGTCAGCCTGTTGGTCAACCGGCGGCGGTGGTGGTCCGGCGTGGAGCGGTTCTTCTGCATCTCCGCGGCGCAGCGCGACATCCTGGTGCGGTCCGGCATGCCTGCCTCGCGCCTTGCGGTGAAGCACAACTTCGTGCCCGAGCCGGGCGCGCGCCGAGCGGGCGACGGCGAGCATCTGCTCTTCCTCGGCCGGCTCGCGGAGGCCAAGGGCGTGCGGCTGCTCATGGCCGCGTGGGACGAGATCGCCGCGGACGGCGGTGTGGGCGTGCCGCTCGTGCTCGCCGGCGCGGGGCCACTGGAGCGGGACGTGACCGCCTGGGCACAGGGCCGGGACGACGTGCGGTACGTCGGCCTGTACGACCCGGATCAGTGCCGGCAGGCCGTCGCGCGGTCGGTCGCCGTGGTGGCTCCCTCGATCTCCCTGGAGACGTTCGGCCTGGTGGTAGCGGAGGCGATGGCGGCGGGGGTCCCGGCCGTCGCCGCCGGTCACGGCGCCTTCGTCGAACTCGTCGAGGACGGGGTGACCGGGCTGCTGCACCAGCCGGGCGAGCCCGCCTCGCTCGCGGACTGCCTGCGCCGGATCACGGCCGAGACGGCCCGCAACCGGGAGATGGGCCAGGCGGCCCGGCGCCGTTACGAGCAGGGCTTCAGCCCGGCCGTCGGGCTGGAGCGCCTGGTGGATGAATACCGCACCGCGATCGCGGGTCGGTCCGGCGACGGGGACAGCCCGCCGCCGGTAGGGGACGAAAACACTGGCTCGCGACGGGTCACCCGCGCGAGCAGGGGGGATGGGGGCACCACATGACAAGATGCCGACTCTGTGGCTCGGCGGCGCTGGCAAGCGTCGTCGATCTCGGAGCGACCCCGCCGTGCGAGAGCTTCCTCGCCGCGGACCAACTGGACCAACCGGAACCGGCGTACCCGCTGCACCTGCGGGTCTGCACCGACTGCTGGCTCGCTCAGATACCTCCGCTGATCACGCCGGAGGAGACGTTCACGCAGTACGCGTACTTCTCCTCCTACTCGACCTCCTGGGTGGAGCACGCGCGCACGTTCGTCGCCGACGCCGTACGGCGAGTGGGGCTCGGCCCCGACGCCTTCGTGGTCGAGGTCGCGAGCAACGACGGGTACCTGCTCAGGCACGTGGTGGACCGCGGGATCCGCTGCCTCGGCATCGAGCCGTCGGTGAACGTCGGCGCCGCGGCGCGGGACGCGGGTGTGCCCACGCTCACGGAGTTCCTGGACCCGGCCACCGGCTCGGACGTCCGCGCCGAGCACGGCCCGGCGGACCTGGTCGTGGCCAACAACGTGTACGCGCACATCCCCGACGTGGTCGGGTTCACCCAGGGGCTGCGCGCCCTGGTCGCCGACGACGGCTGGGTCTCCATCGAGGTGCAGCACCTGCTGACCCTGATCGAGGAGAACCAGTACGACACGGTCTACCACGAGCACTTCCAGTACTACACGGTCGCGTCCGCGACCCGGGCCCTCGCGAGCGGCGGACTCGCGCTCGTGGACGTGGAGTTGCTGCCCACGCACGGCGGCTCCATCCGGCTGTGGGCCCGGCCGACCGAGGTGGCCGGCGAGCCGACCCGGCAAGTGGCCGACGTGCTTGACCGGGAGAAGGCCGCCGGGCTGCAGGAGTTGTCCGGGTACACCGAGTTCTCCGCCCGGGTCGCCAAGGTGCGCCGCGACCTCCTCAAGTTCCTCATCACAGCGGCCGAGCGCGGCGAGACGGTCGTCGGCTACGGCGCCCCGGGCAAGGGAAACACCCTGCTCAACCACTGCGGCATCCGGCCCGACCTGCTCGCGTACACGGTCGACCGCAACCCCTACAAGCACGGCAGGTTCACTCCGGGCACCCGCATCCCCATCCTGCCGCCCGAGCGGATAGCCGCCGACAAGCCGGACTACGTCCTCGTCCTCCCGTGGAACCTGCGGGCCGAGCTGGTCGAGCAGTTGTCCTTCGTGCACGACTGGGGCGGCCGGCTGGTCTTTCCCATCCCGGAACTGAGCATTGTCGAGGCCACGTCGTGAATGAGGTCACAGCATGAAGGTCGTTCTGTTCTGCGGCGGTTACGGGCTGCGGATGCGCAGCGGAGCCGCCGACGACATGCCCAAGCCGATGGCGATGGTCGGCCCGCGGCCGCTGATCTGGCACGTCATGCGCTACTACGCGTACTTCGGGCACACGGAGTTCATCCTGTGCCTCGGGTACGGGGCTCACCACATCAAGAACTTCTTCCTCAACTACGAGGAGACGACGTCCAACGACTTCGTGCTGCGGCACGGGCGGACCGAGCTGCTGTCCACCGACATCGCCGACTGGACGATCACGTTCGCGCAGACAGGCGTCGAGTCGCCGATCGGGGAGCGGCTGCGCCGGGTGCGACACCACCTGGACGGCGAGGAGATGTTCCTCGCCAACTACGCCGACGTGCTCACCGATGCCCCGCTGCCGGAGATGATCGACTCCTTCGCCCGGCGTGACGTCGGGGCGTCGATGATGGTGGTGCCGCCGCAGTCGTCGTTCCACTGCGTGGACCTGGGCGAGGACGGCCTGGTGGGGGGCATCACCGCGGTCAGCGAACTGCCGCTGTGGGAGAACGGCGGCTACTTCGTGCTCCGCCAGGAGGTCTTCGACCACATACCGGAGAACGGGGACCTGGTCGCCGACGGATGTGCCGAACTGGCCAAGCGCGGCAGGCTGGTGGCGCACCAGCACCGCGGCTTCTGGAAGCCGACCGACACTGTGAAGGAGCGGGCCGCCCTCGACGACGCCTACGCCCGGGGCGACCGTCCCTGGGCCGTGTGGGAACGGGACGGCGCGGGGGCAAGGGCGTGATCCGGCTCGGGGCCGGGCGCCTGGACCGGATCGTCGCGGTGGGCGCGCACTGCGACGACATCGCCATCGGCGCCGGCGGCACGCTGCTGACAATGTGCCGCGCGCACCCGGATATCCGTGTCGACGCGCTGGTGCTCTCCGGCGGTGGCAGCGAACGGGAGCAGGAGGAGCAGGCCGCGCTCGCCGCCTTCTGCCCGGGCGCCGACCTGCGGCTGACCGTACACAAGCTGCCGGACGGCCGACTGCCCGCGCACTGGGACGAGGCCAAGGCCGCAGTCGAGGAGCTCCGCGCGCAGACCGAGCCGGATCTCGTGCTTGCACCGCGCACCGATGACGCGCACCAGGACCACCGCGGCCTGGCGAAGCTGGTGACCACCGCGTTCCGCGACCACCTCGGCCTCGGCTACGAGATCGTCAAGTGGGACGGCGATCTCGGCCGTCCGACGGCGTACCAGCCGCTGTCGCCGGAGGTCGCCGAACAGAAGGTGCGGCTGCTGCAGGAGCACTACCCCTCGCAACGGCACCGGCCCTGGTACGACCGGGAGGCCTTCCTCGGCCTCGCACGGATCCGCGGCATCGAATGCCATGCGCGCTACGCCGAGGCCTTCGCCGTCACCAAACTCACGCTCAACCTTGGCACTTCCACTGTGGGGGACTGAACTTTGCGCGTACTACTGACCGGACACCAGGGCTACCTGGGCACCGTGATGGCCCCGGTCCTCGCGGCCGCCGGACACGAAGTCGTCGGCCTCGACTCCGGCCTGTTCGCCGACTGCGTCCTTGGCCCGCCGCCCGCCGACCCGCAGGGGCATCGGGTGGACCTGCGCGACGTCACGGCCGACCACGTGGCCGGGGTGGACGCCGTGATCCACCTGGCCGCGCTGTCCAACGACCCGCTGGGCTCGCTGGCGCCGGAGCTCACCTACGACATCAACCACCACGCCTCCGTACGGCTGGCCCGGCTGGCCCGCGACGCCGGAGTGCGGCGCTTCCTGTACGCGTCGACGTGCTCGGTCTACGGTGCCGCAGGCGGCAGCGACCTGGTGGCCGAGGACGCCCCGCTGCGCCCGGTGACGCCGTACGCGGAGTCCAAGGTGCGTGTTGAGGACGACCTGCACGCGCTGGCCGACGGCGACTTCAGCCCGGTGTTCATGCGCAACGCCACCGCCTTCGGCTACTCACCCCGGCTCCGCGCCGACATCGTGCTGAACAACCTGGTGGGCCACGCGCTCCTGTCCGGCGAGGTGCTGGTGCTCTCCGACGGCACCCCCTGGCGCCCGCTGGTGCACGCCGCCGACATCGCACGGGCCTTCGCGGCCGCGCTGACCGCACCGCGCGAAGCGGTGCACGACCGGGCGTTCAACATCGGCAGCGAGATGAACAACGTCACGGTCGCCGAGATCGCCGAGCAGGTCGCCGAGGCGGTGTCCGGCTCGAAGGTGGTGATCACCGGGGAGACCGGTGCCGACCCGCGGTCATACCGGGTGGACTTCTCCCGGTTCCGCGCCGCGATCCCCGGCTTCGACTGCGAGTGGACGGTGAAGCGGGGCGCGCTCGAACTCGCCGACGCCTACCGCAAACACGGGTTGACCCGGGAGGACTTCGAGCGGCGCTTCACCCGCCTTGCCGTGCTGCGCGCGGCGTCCGAGGCCGGCACGGTCGACGACACCCTGCGGTGGCGCCGGTGACCGCGGTCGGCGAGGAGATGCACGCGCTGGTGGAGCGGTTGTACCCGCTGTGCCGGAGCATCACCGGCGACGGTGTGCGCGCCACCCTGGAGATCGTCGGCGAATACGTTCCGCTGCAGGTGCACGAGGTGCCGACCGGGACGCAAGTGCTCGACTGGACGGTGCCGCAGGAGTGGAACATCCGGGACGCGTACATCGCCGACACCGCCGGCCACCGGGTCGTCGACTTCGCCGCGTCCAGCCTGCACGTGCTCGGCTACAGCGTGCCGGTGTCGGCGACCATGCCGCTGGCCGAGCTCCGCGCGCACCTGCACACCCTGCCGGACCACCCGGCCTGGGTGCCGTACCGCACCAGCTACTACAAGCCGGAGTGGGGATTCTGCCTGGCCCAGGACACCTTGGACGCGCTGCCTGAAGGCGATTACGAGGTACGCATCGACTCCACGCTCGCCGACGGCCACCTCACCTACGCCGAGCACATCGTCCCCGGGCAGGTCCCCGACGAGGTGATCGTCTCCTGCCACGTCTGTCACCCCTCGCTGGCCAACGACAACCTGGCAGGCATCGCGGTGGCGGTGTTCCTGGCCCGGGCGCTGGCGGAGCAATCGCCGTACTACACCTACCGGTTCATCTTCGCGCCCGGCACCATCGGGGCGATCACCTGGCTGGCCCGCAACGCGGAGCGGATCGACCGGGTCAAGCACGGCCTGGTGCTGGCCTGCGCCGGCGACCGGGGCCGACTGACGTACAAGCAGAGCCGACGCGGCAACGCGGAGATCGACCGGGTGATGCGGCACGTCCTTGCCGCGTCCGAACGCCCGCACCACGTCACCGAGTTCACTCCGTACGGCTACGACGAGCGGCAGTTCTGTTCCCCCGGGTTCGACCTCGGCGTGGGCTCCCTCAGCCGGACCCCCTACGCCGGCTACCCCGAGTACCACACCTCGGCGGACAACCCGGACTTCGTCTCCCCCGAGGCGATGGCGGACACCCTCGCCGTCTGCCGCGAGGCCTTCGCCGTCCTCGACCGCAACCGGCGGTATCTCAACCTCAGCCCCTACGGCGAACCACAGCTGGGCCGACGCGGGTTGTACGACGCGCTCGGCGGCCGCAGCGACACCAAGCAGGCCCAGATGGCCATGCTCTGGGTGCTCAGCCTCTCCGACGGCGAGCACGGTCTGCTGGACGTCGCCGAGCGGTCCGGGCTGCCGTTCGAAGCCGTCGCCGCCGCTGCCGAGGCCCTGCGCGGCGCCGATCTGATCAAGGTATGACGCCATGACCACCGAAGGGGAGAAGGCGACGGTATCGGCGGCGGCCGGACCCGCCCCACGGACCGCCAAGCGGGCCATGGTCGGCCGACTGTCCTGGGGACTGGCCGATCAGGCGGCCTCCAGCATGAGCAACTTCGCGGTGGGGATCTACGTGGCACGCTCGCTCGGGCCGGCCGCGTTCGGCGCGTTCAGCCTGGCCTGGGTGACCTACGGCGTGGTGCTCAACGTCTCCCGCGGGCTGGCCACCGACCCGCTCGTGGTGCGCTTCAGCGGCGTGCCGGACGCGTCCTGGCGCTCGGCGGTGGTCCGGTCCTCGGGCACCGCGCTCGGCGTCGGTACCACCATCGGCGCGGCATGTCTGCTCGGCGGCCTTGCCCTCGGCGGCAGCGTGGGGCCCGCGTTCGCCGTCCTCGGCGTCGTGCTGCCGGGGCTGCTGCTGCAGGACGCCTGGCGGTTCGCGTTCTTCGCCGCCGGCACCGGGCAAAAGGCGTTCGTCAACGACCTCGTGTGGGGCGTCGCGCTCGTTCCGGCCCTGGTGGTGGCGGCCCACGTGGGCAGCGTGGCCGCTTTCGTGCTGGCCTGGGGCGCGTCCGCCTCGGTGGCCGCGGGGTACGGCTGCTTCCAGTCCGGCATCCGGCCCCACATGAGCGGAGCGCGCGGGTGGCTGCGCGAGCAGCGCGACCTCGGGTACCGGTACCTGGTCGAGAACGTCAGCCTCAGCGGCGCGAGCCAGCTGCGGGCATACGGGCTCGGCGCGATCGTCGGGGTCAGCGCGGTGGGTACGGTACGCGGCGCCGAGTTGCTGCTCGGCCCGTTCCTCGCCGTCCTGATGGGGCTGTCGCTGGTCACCGTCACCGAGGCGGCACGAGTACTGCGGCGGGCCCCGCACCGCCTCGGCACGTTCTGTCTCCTGCTGGGCGGCGGGCAGGCCGTCGGCGCGCTGCTCTGGGGCGGGTCGCTGCTGCTGGTGCCGGACCGGCTCGGCGAGCTGGTCCTCGGCGGCGTCTGGCACTCCGCCTCGCAGCTCATCGCGCCGGTCACACTCTCCGTCGCGGGCGCGGGCCTCGGCACCGGCGCGGCGGCCGGGCTGCGGGCGCTGGGCGCGGCCCGGCGCAGCCTGCGCTGCCAGCTGTTCGCCTCCGCCTGCTATGTCAGCGGCGGGCTCGGCGGGGCGGCCGTGGCCGGCACGGTCGGCTCGGCCTGGGGCGTCGCCGCCGCGACCGTCGGCAGCTCGACCGTGTGGTGGCTGGAACTGCGCTCCGCCCTGCGCGAGCACCACCAAGACCCCATCCGTGAAGTGAGGACGTCATGACCACCCATCCCCGGCTGAGCATCGGCCTGCCCGTGTACAACGGCGAGGAGTACCTGGCCGAGTCGCTCGACGCCCTGCTCGGACAGACCTACGAGGACTTCGAGCTGGTCATCTCCGACAACGCCTCGACCGACGGGACCCAGGACATCTGCCGCAAGTACGCGGCGCAGGACTCGCGCATCCGGTACATCCGGCTGCTCAAGAACATCGGCGCCGCACCGAACCACAACTACGTGTTCACCGAGTGCCGGGGCGAACTGTTCAAGTGGGCCTCGCACGACGACCTGTACGCCCGGGACCTGCTGCGGCGCTGCGTATCTGCGCTGGACTCACGCCCTGACGTGATCCTCGCGCACGCCGACCAGGCGGTCATCGACGGCGAAGGCCAGGTGAAGGTGCCGTACGAGTACACGCTCGCCACCGACTCGCCGCACGCGCCGGAGCGCTTCCGCAGCATGCTGTTCGAGCCCGGTGGCGACGACTTCTACGGGGTGATGCGGGCCGACGTGCTGCGCCGGGTGAAGCCGCACGACAGCTACCACCACGCGGACCGCACGTTCGTCGCCGAGATCGGTCTGCACGGGCCCTTCCACCAAGTGCCGGAGCTACTGTACTTCCGCCGCGACCACCCCACCCGCGCTGAGCGGGCGAACCCTTCCAAGCGCTCCCGGTGCGTCAACCTGGACCCGCGCCGGGCAGGGCCGCTGCACCCGACGCCCCGACTGCTCGCCGAGTACGTCTGGGGCTTCGTTTCGGCGGTCCGGCGGGCGCCGTTGTCCTCGGCCGACCGGCGCGCGTGCTACCGCCACCTGGCCGCATGGATGGCCAGCCGGACCCGGCCGGGCGCCGGCGAGCGGGTCGAGGACCGCACCCCGGTCGACCCGGCCCGGCTCGACGTCTCCATCGACGCGCTCGTCGCGGGCCGTGAGGGGAGGCAGACATGACGTTCGGAGACGAAACTCCGGTGCGCGTCGGGGTGTTCGGCCTGCTCGGCTCCGGCAACCTCGGCAACGACGGGTCGTTGGAGGCCGTGCTCGGCTACCTCCGCGCCGAGCACCCGGGGGCGGTCGTGGACGCGCTGTGCGGCGGACCCGAGGTCGTCGCGACCCGGTACCGGATCCCCGCGACGCGGCTGCACTGGTACCGGGGGGAGTACCGGACCGCGTCGCGTGCGGGCGCGATCGCGGGGAAAGGGCTGGGCAAACTCGTCGACGTCTTCCGCACCGCTGCCTGGGTGCGCCGGCACGACGTGGTGATCGTGCCGGGCATGGGCGTCCTGGAGGCCACGCTGCCGCTGCGGCCGTGGGGCTTCCCGTACTCGCTGTTCCTGCTCTGCGCGTCCGGCCGACTGTTCGGCACCCGGGTCGCGCTGGTCAGCGTGGGCGCGGACAGGATCGGCAACCGGTCGACGCGGGCCCTGGTCCGCTGGTCGGCACGGCTCGCCACCTACCGTTCGTACCGCGACACCCTGTCCCGCGACGCAATGCGCGCGACGGGCGTGCACACCGCGCGGGACAAGGTTTACCCGGACCTCGCCTTCGCCCTGCCGGCACCGTCGGAGAGCTCGACCCCGGGCCTGGTCTGCGTCGGGGTCATGGCCTTCCACGGCGGCGACGACGACCGCGCCCGGGCCGAGGAGATCCACCGGAGCTACCTCGACGGGACAACTCGCTTCGTCCGCACGCTGGTTGAGGACGGCAGGCCGGTCCGGCTGCTCACCGGCGACGAGTGCGATGCGCCGGTGGTGGCCTCGATCCTCGACGCGGTGGACTCGCCGCTGGTCACCGCTGCCGAGACGGCTTCGCTGGCCGACCTGATGAAGGAGATGGCGGCCGCCGACACCGTGGTGGCCACTCGCTACCACAACCTGATCTGCGCGCTGAAGGTCGGCACACCGACGCTCGCCATCGGCTATGCGGCGAAGAGCGACGCGCTCATGGATCGGATGGGGCTTGGCGCGTACTGCCACCCGGCCCGTGAGGTCGACGCCGACCGGCTGCTTGAGCAGTTCCGGGCGCTGGAGAAGCGATCGGCGGAGCTGCGGCGGACCCTCGCCGAGCGGAACCAGGAAGTCGCCCGGCAACTCCAGGACCAATTCACCGACTTGACCACGGCCCTGTTCCCGGCGGCCGGCCACGCCCACGCCCTGCGGGAGACTCCATGAAAGCGACCGAAGTCCCGGCGATCGACGGCGCGTACCTGTTCGAGCCGACACCGTACGCCGACGAGCGCGGCTTCTTCTGCCGTACCTTCGACGCCGACGTGGTCCGCTCGGTGGGCCTCGACCCGGACGCCTTCATCCAGGACAGCGTGTCCCGCTCGGTCCGGGGCGTGCTGCGCGGCATGCACCTGCGCTCCGGCAGCGGCGAGGCCAAGCTGGTGCGGTGCTCGTACGGGAAGATCTTCGACGTCGTCGTGGACCTGCGGCCCGACTCACCGACGTACCGCAACGTGGCCTCCTTCGAGCTGTCCGGCGAGACGCAGGCGACCCTGTACATCCCGGCGGGGTGCGCGCACGGCTTCCAGGCGCTGACCGAAACCGCTGACACCACGTACCGGATCGACCGCCCGCACGATCCGGCCGAGGACGTGACGATCGCCTTCGACGACCCGGAGCTCGCCATTCCCTGGCCGCTGCCGGTCACATCGATGTCCCAGCGGGACCGGGAGGCGCCGAGCCTCGCCGAGGTCCTGAAGCACAAGGAGAGGTGAGGTCGGCGTGAACACCGAAGACACCGAGGAGTTCCTCCTGCCCCGGTCGCGGCTGGCGAACGAGCGGCTGCACGCGATGATCCCCGGTGGCGCGCACACCTACGCCAAGGGCGACGACCAGTACCCCGACAACCTGGCCCCCGTCATCAGCCACGGCCGCGGTGCCCACGTGTGGGACGTCGACGGCAACCGCTACGTCGAGTACGGCTCCGGCCTGCGGTCGGTCAGCCTCGGCCACGCCCACCCACGCGTGATCGAGGCGGTGCGGCGGCAACTCGACCGCGGCAGCAACTTCGTCCGGCCGTCCATCGTGGAGGTCGAGGCCGCGGAACTCTTCCTGGCCACGGTGCCGACCGCCGAGATGGTGAAGTTCGCGAAGAACGGCTCCGACGCCACCACCGCCGCGGTGCGCCTCGCCCGCGCCGCCACGGGGCGCCCGCGGGTGGCCATCTGCGCCGACCACCCCTTCTTCTCCACCGACGACTGGTTCATCGGTACGACACCGATGTCCGCGGGCATTCCGGCGGCGACCACCGAGCTCACCGTGGCGTTCCCGTACGGGGACCTGACCGCAACGGAGAAACTGCTCGCTCGGCACCAGGGCGAGGTCGCCTGCCTGATCCTCGAACCCGCCACCCACACCGAACCACCGCCCGGGTACCTCGCCGGCCTGCGCGAGCTGGCCGACCGGCACGGCTGCGTACTGATCTTCGATGAGATGATCACCGGCTTCCGCTGGTCCGAGGCGGGCGCCCAGGGCCTGTACGGCGTCGTCCCCGACCTCTCCACGTTCGGCAAGGCGCTGGGCAACGGATTCGCCGTCTCCGCGTTGGCCGGGCGCCGCGATCTGATGGAGCGGGGCGGGCTGCGTCACTCCGGCGAGCGGGTTTTCCTGCTGTCCACCACGCACGGTGCGGAAACGCACTCGCTGGCCGCCGCGATGGCCGTGCAGACCACCTACGTCGAGGAGGGCATCACCGCTCAACTGCACGCCCTCGGCGAGCGGTTGGCCGCCGGTGTCCGCGAAGCCGCGGCCAGTATGGGCGTAGGCGACCACATCGTGGTCCGGGGCCGGGCCAGCAACCTGGTCTTCGCCACCCTCGACGAGAAGGGGCAGCCGTCGCAGCCGTACCGCACCCTGTTCCTGCGCCGGCTCCTCGCGGGCGGAGTGCTGGCCCCGTCGTTCGTGGTGAGCAGCGCGCTCAGCGACGCCGACATCGACCGCACCGTCCATGTGGTCGCCCAGGCATGTGCGGTGTACCGGAAGGCGCTGGACGCCGCTGACCCCACCCCGTGGCTGGCCGGGCGACCGGTGAAGCCCGTATTCCGCCGCTTGGCATGACGTGACGTGGCGTGACGTGGCGTCAGTTACGCTCCCGCCGACCGGCGTCGGCCATCCGATCGACCAGCCGGTCGGCCGCCCGGTCGATCAGCCACGCGGTCGCCGGTACCACCGCCAGCGCGGTGCACCAGCCGCCCACGGCGTCGGTCGGGTAGTGCGCGCTCAGGGCGACCTCCGCCCAGCCCATCGTGGCGCCCGCGACCAGCGCTGCGGCGAGCACGAGCAGCGTGCCGGCCGTCCTGCCGAGGCCGAGTCGGCCGGTCGCGAGCAGCGCCACCACGAGGGCGAGCGCGGTGAGGAAGGCGGTGTGCCCGCTCGGATAGGACAGGTTGCCGTCGCCGTGGATGGTGCGTCCCACCAGCGACTTGAGCAGTGTCGCCGTCCCCACGGTCACGCCGACGCCGACAACGATGAACACCGCCGCGCGAGGACGCCGAAGCAACAGGCAGCCCGTCACGGCGGCCACGACCAGCATCGCCGACCCGGCGGGCTCCCCCAAGAAGTCCATGGCCAGAGCGACACGCCGCCACGGCGGCCGCACGCTGTCCGCCGTCGGCTCAACGATCCACCTGTCCACCCTGCCGGGCTCGCTGTGGCCGGCGTACAGGACCCCGAGCACGACGACCACCAGCGTGGCGAGCGCCGCGATCAGCCCGAGCCACGCGCGCAGCGGTGGGGGCAGCACCGCGGGCGCCGACCGACCGGTCATCCGCCCACCGCGTCCGGTCGGCCTACGGTAGCTCGCCGTAATCGGTAAATGATGTTCCGGATCTTGACTTCCTGAGGCAGGGCGAGGGTGCTGCCCTTCATCCGACCGGTGGGCAGCCATGGATCAGCACCTTCCTGTGTCCCCTGTTCCAGGCCCTCTTGCCTTGGCCCGCACGGAAGCCGTCAGATGCCACCCTAGCCAACACCGCGGTCACGCAAACAGCCGTCGGACAAGTGTGAACCCCCTCGGCCCGGCCTCTTGTCGAACGCTGTCAGCAGGACAGGTTGGAGCCGGTCGGGACGCCCAGGATCGAGGTGAAGCTCTGGTAGGCGTTGATCCGGCTCTGCACCTGGGCCGGGTTCTTGCCGTTGCACTCCAGGGAGCCGTTGATGCTGCGGATCGTCTCGCCGAAACCCGCGCCGTTGACCATGGCGTTGTGCGCGGTCATGGTGCCGGGGCCGTTCTGGGTGTTCCAATACCAGAGGCCGGTCTTCCAGGCCACGGCCGCGTCGGTCTGCACCAGGTTGGGGTTGTGGAGGAGGTCGATTCCGAGCGCGTCGCCGGCCGCCTTGTAGTTGAAGTTCCAGCTGAGCTGGATCGGGCCGCGCCCGTAGTACGCGGCCTGGCCGGCCGGGCAACCGTAAGGCTGCGTGGTGTCGCAGTAGTGCGGGTAGTTGGCGGTGTTCTGCTCGACGATGTGAACCAGTCCGCCGGTCTCGTGGCTGACGTTGGCGAGGAAGGCCGCGGCCTCCTGCTTCTTGCCCGTGTCGCTGCCGGTGTTGGCGAAGCTCGGGTAGGCGCTGAGTGCGGCGGTCAGGCCCGCGTAGGTGTAGAAGGAGTTCCGGTTCGGGAACATCTGGTTGAACTGGGCCTCGGAGACCACGAATCCGCCGGGGTTGGTCGGCGGGGTGGTGGAGCCGCCGCAGTCGCCCTGGTCGGCCCAGACGCCCGAGCCGCCGGTGCTGGGCGTCTCGCCCTGGGTCCACCACTTGGCGGACCAGTTGTGGCCGCCGTAGGAGGCAGTCGTGCCTCCGGTGTAGACGGCGGAGGCCGCGTACGGGGCGGCGCAGCTTGCCGCGTACGCGGGCGAGGCGAGCGGGAGGAGGGTGGCGAGGCCGATGGCGGAGGCCGCCGAGGCCAGCGTCGCGATGATCCGGCGTAGGGGCATGTGCCACTCCTTGTGGGGGATGAAGTGGGGGCACCAGGCACTCAAGCGGATTGGTCCAGACCTGTCAATAGGTCTGGACCACAAGGAGGTTGACCACCGTTCACAACCGCGCGGGGCCGCCTTCGGCGGCTCGCGGCAGCGATCGGCGGACCGGTCTCCTGCCTCTCCTCCAGCGACACCTTCGGCGGCGCGTCCTCATGGTTGTCGAGGATCGACCCGGCCCGGGGCGCGGCGCGGCCCTGGACCGCACAGATCACCAAGGTCGTTTAGATGTAGCCCTCGCGCAGCGCGTAGGCGACGGCATGCGCCCGGTTGCTGAGCTGGAGCCGGGTCGTCAGCGCGTGCAGGACGTTCTTGACGGTCCGCTCCGAGTACGCGAGCTTCGCGGAGATCTGCCGGGTGTCCAGGCCCTCCGCGACCAGGCGCAGCACATCCACCTCGCGCGGCGCCATGCCGAGCAGGGGTGCTGGACCCCCCGAGCCGGTCGCGAGGTCCGACTCAGAGCGGTGCAGCCGTCCCACCTGGGTCAACAGCCTGCTGATCAGGTCGGACGGCAGCTCGCCCTCGTCGCGCGCCGCGCTGTGCACAGCCCTCAGGAGCCGCTGCTCGGTGGCCTGGTGGCGCCAGAGTATGGAGCGCACCCCGCACTCCACCACCGTCAGCAGATCCGACTCGCGCAGCTCGCGGGTGACCAGCACCACCCGCTGTTCCCCGCCGCGCACGACCCGCCGCAGATCCGCCGGGACCGGCTCGTCGAGCCGTTCGGCGAGCATCACGGTGACGGCCCGGTCGCCGGGCCGAGCGGTCGGCTCAGCCCGTCCGCAGGTGTCGTCCACCATCTCGATCGACGGCTGGTGCTGCAGATGACTCATCAATCCGGCCCGGCTCAGCGGGTCGGATGCGCGGACGGTCACTCTGACACGCTTCGTGATCACGTGTGCCACCTCGCCCTTTCCTGTACGTGTACTGGCCCCGTATGTGCTGGCGTACAGGCTGACCCGTCCGAATCAATAGCGGCTAAACGACCCCCCGCAGGGCCGACCGGGCCGTCCGACGGACAGGCCGGGCCGGACCGGTGCAGTGCTGCCGCTCACCACGGTGGCGGTCGTCAATCCCCTCGCTTACGAGAGGGAGGACGTCGCATCAGGACGTCAGCAACACCGCGTCCCACGACAGTTGCCCGGCGTCCGGCCGCTCGGCGTAGGTGTGCAGGGCGAGGGCCGCACCCGCCGCCCCCTCCAGGAAGCCGGGCCCCTCCAGGGCGTCGAGTCCCGCGCGGACCTCGGCCGCGAGCGCGGGCAGGCGGGCGGCGAGCTCCTTGTCCGCCAGGTCGTACGCGACGAGCGCGGCGATGTGGAGCAGCCCGCCGGTGCCGTGGCACAGCCCGGCCCCTTCCAGCGCCCGGGTGGCGGCGGGCCGGGCGAGTACCGCGTGCAGGGAGCGGGCGGCCGTCCGCCGCCATGCGGGTTCACCCAGCGCCCGGCCCGCGAGGAAGAGTGCCCGGGCCACGCCGGGGCTCCCGTAGCACCAAGCGGCCCGGGTGGCCGGGGACGGCGGAAGGGCGCCCGCGAGCTCGTCCTCCGCGCGCAGCGTCATCGCCCAGTACGGTCCGTACGCGTCCTCGCTCCGACGCTGTACCAGCCATCCGGCGAGCCGTGCGACGGCCTCCTCCTGGCCGGGCACCCGGACACCTTGTTCCAGGGCGAGGGCGAGGACGGCCAGCGGGCCCGGAATCCCGTGCGCCAGGCCCAGGTTGAGGTGGCCGCGCGGGTAGTCGGGGGAAGGGACGTCGCGGCCCGGTCCGGCCGCCGACCACCAGCCCGGCAGGGTGCCGTGCCCGGTGGCGGCCGGTTCGGCGAGGTCGGTCAGGGCTTCGAGGCAGTGGCGCAGCGCCGGCCCGCGCGGGTCGAGGGCGAGCAGCAGCCGCGCGAGCCCCGCGACCCCGGACACCGCGTCGTACTGGTGCGCCGCCACACCCGTACCGGCAGCCCGCGCGGTGCGCAGGTGCCATGCCCGCTCCACCGCGGCGTCCGCGAGACGGGGTGTGAGAGTGGTGAGCACCGAGCGGTAGGCGGCGGGGCCGGTGGCCGCGAGGCGCGCGGCGAAGGCGACGGCCGCCATACCCGCGTAGAGCCCGGTGGCGTGCAACCCGCCGTCGGCGCGTATCGCGGCGGCGAGATGGCCGTGGGCGACGGTCCGGGCGTCGCCGCCCCGGTCGGCGGCCAGTGTGGTGAAGAGCAGCGCGACGCCCGGGTGCCCGGCGGCGAGCGAGTCGGCCCGGGCGCCGGACGCGGCGACCGCCTCGGGGCTGCGCAGCCGCGCGGCCACGTCGTCGACTGCCTCTCGGGCCGCGCCGACCGACAGGCCAGGGGACGAAAGCGACTGGGTCATCGCTGCTCCTGGGCGCGTCGACGGGCATGATGCGCCTCGAAGGCGCCCCGGGCGAGGGCAAGGGCGCGGCGCTCGGCTTCGGGGTCGATGCCGATCAGCCGGTTGTGGCTCATATGGATGAGACTGCCCGCCACCGGCGTGGGCGGCATCCGGTCCGGGTCGCGTTCCCTCAGCTCGGCCAACAGCGCGCCGTGGTCGGCGAGTCGGGCGGCGCGTCGCTGCCAGGCGAGGGCCAGGGCGGGCGAGGAGAAGGCGGGAGCGGGTCGGTCGGGGCCGATCGCCCGCAGCACGGCGGCACGGTTCTCACGGAAGGCGCGGTGGTCGCGCTCGGACTTCGGGTAGGCGGCGGGCAGCCAGACGTCGGCGGGCGGGCCGCCCGCGCCTGCCAGGAAGTGCCGGGCGATGTCCGCGGTGTTGACCGCCGAGAACAGGTCGCGGTCGGGGCCCGGCCGGCCGCGTGCCGCTCCGGCGGACAGGGCCACCAGGCTGTCGGCGTGGAAGACCCGTTCGGCGGCGGCCATCGCCTCGGGGCCGCCGTAGCGTTCGAGCTCCGGGTCGTACGTCTCCAGGCGCAGCCCCGAGGCGAGGTGTGCGGCGCGGAGCGCGGCGGCCCAGTCGCGCACGACGGTGAGCAGGGCGGCCGCCCGCGCGGGCGACTCGCCGTGGAAGCGGATCCTCAAGTGCGGCTCGGGGTCGCGGTAGCGGATGAAGAACCAGCGGTCGATGCCGTCCACAAGCGCCGTGGCGAGCTGGGGCAGCCACTCCTCGATGACGGTGTCCTGCCGGGCTTGCGGGGTGTCCACGCGGGCGTACAGCCAGTCGCCCCCGGGCAGTGAGACCGTCTCGGGCGTGCGGCGGGCGGCCATGGGCGGCATCTGGGGCCGGGGCGCGGGCCGTTCCTTCGCGCGGAGCGCGACGACCAGCTCGGCCGTGTGGGCCCCCTCGGGGCTCCGCAGCCAGCCGGACCCGGCGGCCGCCGTTTCCTCCTGGATCAGTGTGGTCTCGGCGGTGCGCGCATGGGCGTACAACAGCCTCTGGTGCCAGGGGAGGTCGAGGTCGAGCGTGATCCGCTGGTCGCCCGTGACGAGGCGTACGGAGGCCGGTACGCCCCAGCGCCGCCGCCATTCGGGCAGGGCGGCGCACCACTCCTCGTAGGCGGCGGTGGGCAGGGTGAGCCGCCAGGAGGCCGGTGCCAGGATCGTGCGCCCGTACCGTACGCGGGGCAGCGCGGGGTTGGCGGCGGCCGTGCCCCAGTCCCAGGGCTGCCAGAGCCGGTGGCCGGTCAGCCGGCCCACCTCGTGCAGGAAGCGGGCGACGTTGGGAGCGCCGGTGCGCTGGTTGAGCACGTGGTGGGCGGTCACCCGCACCGGGCGGCCGAGGCTGCGGGAGCGGACGCTCAGCCCCTCCAGGTCGGCGTGGACCACCAGGTCGTCCAGCGGCAGCGCTTCGGGCCCCGCCGCGTCCGGGAACGCGCTGACGACGACGCGGTGGCCGAGCCAGCGCGGGGTGCGGGCGATGTTGGCGTGGCGCGGCCGGGCAGGGGTGAACTCCAGGTGCACCGGCGCCGGCTCGCCGTCCTCGCCGGTCGGGGCTTGGGCGCCGCTGACGCGCGCCATGAGCTCGGGACCGCCCAACTGCGCGGCGAAGCGGCCGAACGTGGCCCCGGCCACGTCGCTGCCGACGACCGGGGAGAGCGCGATCCTGAACTCCCCGGAGTCCAGTCGCCCGGCGGACGACCCGGTCAGCTCCGCGTACAGCTCGAAGGCGTCCGGCGGGCGGTTGGCGGCGGTGCCGTCCGGCGCGGGAGGGGCAAGGCGGGCGAAGAGCGCCTCGTCGAGCACCACTTCGGGGAGCGGTGCGCCCGGGGACAGGTCGGCGAGCGCCCCGGCGGCGAGTTCGGCCAGGAGCCGTCGGCGGTCCGCGTCCTCAAGGTCGCCGTCGCGCGGTTCCGCGTCGGCGCCGGGCCGGGGCACGGCCGGGTGCTCGTACCCGTCCGGTGGCCCCAACCCATCGGCGGGATCGAGGAGTTCGGTCACGGGTACGGCGCGTTCCGTGCCGTACCGCTCGACGAAGGCCCGGTGGTAGGCGCGCAGATGGGCGGGGGCGGTGCGGGGCGGGGAGAGCCGCCACAGGGCGGTGGCCGCGCGCTCGAACTCCTCGCGCACCGCCTCCGGCAGCACCACGTCCGCGTCCAGTACGAGGTCGACGTGCAGCACATGGTCGCTGGGGCACAGCGCGGTCATGCGTTCCCGGGCGACTTGCAGGGCTTTGAGGCGGGCGCCGTCGCCGCCCGCCGGAAGGTCCTCGCACCGCGACAGCTCGGAGCGTATGCCCTCCAGTTCGCCGCGCAGGGACAGGTCTTCGGGCAGCCGGTCCCGCACATGGCCGAGGGGGTCCGTGCTGTCCGGGGCGGGAAACAGGTCGGTGAGCAGGAAACCGCGGGCGACCAGGGTGCGCACCAGGTTCACCACGGCGTCCGAGGGTGCTGTCGGGAAGGCCTCGGACACCCCCGCCACCAGTTCCGGAAAGGCGACCGGCGAGGCGGTGTTGCGCAACACCTCGGCGACGACCGGTGTATGACGGACACTCACCTCCTCCAGGGTGTCATCACCGTCCCTGGGCACATAGGGCAGTACGAGCCGGGAGCCGCGTACCACGCACTGCTGGTCGGCGACGAGAAGCAGACCGGGCAGGACCGCCGGGTCTTGGTGAAGGCGCTTCACCACCTTGGCCAGCCAGCCGAGGTCCGGGCGCACGGCGGCGCGGTGGCGGCCGCCCCAGCGGACAGAGGCGGCCTCACCGAAGCGGGCGAGGCCGACCCCGGCGAGCAGGCCGAACGGGGTGGGCCGGGTGGTCATACGCAACCGGTAGCGTCCGACGGCGGTCGCGGCCCGACGCAGCGCATCACCCGTCGGGGGACGGTCGGCGGCCAGGACGCGGGCCAGCGAGGGGCTGGACAGCTCGACCGCCTCGCGCAGCAAGGGGTCGAGTGCGGCTTCGGCGACGTACCGCGCGAGGTCGGCCTCGGTGGGGCCGGCCGGGCTGTCGGGGCGCTCGGGCAGGGGCTGGGCGGGAGCCCTCAGCAGCACCGGATCGATGGCAGTGAACTGGCTGTCCCACTGAGTCCTGCGCTGTCCGCCCATGCTTCTCCCCGTCATCGTGCGAGTGCCATACCTCGCCCCTGTGTAACGGAGATTCCGCAGGTAGCAGCCGTTCCGGACCGGGAGGTGCCCGAAGAGGCAACCCCGGTTGCCTCTTCGTGCGCCGTCGCCCGTGAGGTGTTGACGGGACCGATCCGCCCCGGCCTACCGTCCGTTTCGTTCCGTCGCGAACCACGCGACCATGACGAGAGGATTTCTCATGAACAACGACACGATGCAGGACCTGTTCGACCTCGACGTGCGCGAGGTGGTGGCTGCGGGCGAGGCCGAGCAGAGCGCCGGCATCAGCGACTCCTGCGATGGTTCCTGCCACCGTCCGTTCTGTATCTGATACTGACGGATCGCGCGCACAAAGCGGCTGCGGTGGCCTTCGGCCCACCGCAGCCGCGGTGTTTTCCGCCGGTTACGCGGTGGGCCAGTCGGCCCGCCGCGCGGCGCCGGGGACATCCGGCAGGGGTCCGCGGGCCCGAGCCAGCAGTTCCTCGGGGGTCACCTCGTCGAGCGCCTTGCGCGCCGCATCGAGCACATCCCGTACGGAGTCCAGGAGTTGATCCTCCGTCAGCGGGCGCGCGGCATGGTCTCCGGGATCCGTGGTCAGCAGCGTGGCCAGCGTCTGGCGGATCCGCGCCGTGCCCGCCTCGCGTATGGTCAGCGCGATGTGGACGGAAAGCCCTTCGTTGCCGGTGGCGGTGTGCGGCGCGCCGCGCGGGACGTACAGCACATCACCCGGGCCGATCACGGTCCGCAGCACCGGCTCACCCGGCTCCGGGACCGGACCTGGCTTCCAGTGGCCATCGGCCGGGGCGCCGTACACGGTCCACTCCTTGCGGCCCGCGACCTGCACCACCAGTACGTCGGCGTCATCCCGGTGCACATCGAGCCCACGCCGACCGGCCATGGTCGCGAAGCAGAACGCCTCCACCCGCCGCCCCAGATCGTGCGCCAGCCGGGCGGTCAGCACCCCCACCGAGGCGTTCCACTGGTCGAGTTGGGGCAGCAGGAGGGTCGCCCCCTCGCCGAGGAGCCGCATGACGCGCTCCGGGTCGGCGAACCCCTGCGCCACCCGCCCGGCGACAACACGCTCGGCGCAGAACTCATGCGCTTCGACGACCGCGCCCTCACGCACCATCTCGACGTACGGCGTCCGCATCAGCCCGACGCGCAGCGCGTCCCCCAAGTCGTCGAGCCCCGGCACCTCTTGAGGCAACGCCCCGGTGTTGAACACCTCCGGCCTGCCGTGTCGACACCGCTCCAAGAACCTCTCGGGCTCCCCCACTAACCGGTCCAGCACTCCCCAACCCATGCCTGTTCCCCGTTCCTCGCGTCCGGTACGCGGTACCGGGTGTACCGCGGTGTGTCGAACCTACGGGATGAGGCTGCCGGTGGTGCCATGGTGTCCAGCGACGTGGTGCAGTGGCGGGGGGCTGCCGCATACGCAAGAACGCTCGGCCGGGTAGTCCCGGCCGAGCGTCTTTGGTGTGTCTGCTACCGCTGGTGGCTTAGTACCAGTGGTGGGTCTGCCAGAAGTTCCAGGCGCCGACGGGGCTGCCGTAGCGGTCGTTCATGTAGTCCAGGCCCCACTTGATCTGGGTGGCCGGGTTGGTCTTCCAGTCCGCACCGGCCGAGGCCATCTTCGAGGCCGGCAGAGCCTGGACCAGGCCATAGGCGCCCGAGGAGGAGTTCGTGGCGGTGTGGTCCCAGCCACTCTCATGGGAAACGATGTTGTTGAAGGCCGCGAACTGCGCCGGGTCCTTGATCATCTGCTGGGCGATCGCCTTGGCGCTCGACGGGGCCGCCTGGGCGGGAACCGTGGCGAGCATGGAACCGGCGGCACCGAGGGCGACGACGGCACCCGCGAGGGTCTTCTTCGAAGCGGCGATGCGGCGGATGACGGACTTCGACACAGGCAGGCCTTCCAACGGGGACAAGGACGGTCGCGGCACGCCACAGGCATGCGTGAGCCACTCACACGAGGGAGAGGGATTCGTCTGCGGCGGGAAGAAACACCCGGGCCGCTCGGCGACTCATCCAGTTCTACCGGCGCCCCGACGGCCTGGCAACAACCCCACCTACTAGACAGCCTCGCACCCGGGCACCGACGCCCCTGCCACCGCCGGACGGCGATTCGCGCAGGTGAGAGCCCACATAAGGCAGCGATACGGCGCCCCACGGGACTACGATCCTCGCTCGTACGTGACGTAGGTCCTATGGGGCGGCTCACCTTTGAAACGCCTCAGCATCACCAAGAGTGACCACGTATACCCTTCCGAGATGCTGGTGGGACGGGGCGATCACCTCGAAATCAGAGGAAAACGACGGGCTGAATGCCGCGCTTCACCGGCTCCGTGCCATCGACCCACCCGAACCGGACTCCCCCGGCCCACCCGCCTCCCCGGCGAGTGCGGCGGACCGAACCGCCGCCCGACGTGGTCCCTCGCCGGGCGGCGGCCTGCAGCTGCACTACAGCCGGCAACCGGTCAGTTGTAGATGATGTCGGCGGCGGAGTAGCGGCAGTATGTGCCGTCCGGGCCGCTGCCGAGCACCTTGGGCTCGGCGCCCGTGTTGTTGCCCTCGTAGCGCACGCACGGCTTGATCTTCTTGCTGCTGTCGCCGTGGATGCGGACACTGCGCAGGGTGGCACCGTCCCCGTAGTTGCTGTTGATGCCCACCAGAGCTTTGCCGGGCGCGGTCGTGTCCACGTTGTCGACGACCACCTTGCGCTTGTACTGGGTGGAGCAGTTGCCGCAGCTGCGTACGAGCTTGCCGAAGTCGGCGACCTGGAACCCGCCGGTGACGGTCAGGGTGCCGGCGCCGTTGAACTGGAAGACCTTGTCCGACGCCTTCCTCGCACCGCCGCCCTCCACGCGGTAGACGGCCGAGGACGACTTGCCCTTGAAGGTTGCGGCGTCCTCGCCGACGTCCTCCCACCAGACGTTCTTCAGCGTGCAGGTTCCCAGGCAGTGGATGCCGTCGGCGCCGGGCGCGCCGATGACGACGTTGGACAGGACAGCCCCGTCCTTCAGCTGGAACAGCGGGGACTGGTTCTCGTTCTGGCCGCCGTCGCCGAGGTCGCCGCTGCCGTAGAAGCGCCGCATCTGTCCGTCGTACGCACCCGAGACCTCGATGGTCGCCGGGACGGGCTTGCTGGTGGTGGGTGTCGGCCAGGCGGCCGCGGCCGCGGCGGTGGCCGCGTTCGCCGTACCCGTGAGCGCACCCCCGAGGATCGCGGTGGCGGCCAGGCCGAACGCGGCGGCGCCCGCTGCGAGGGCGCGGTGCCCGGCGGCCCGGCGGGGCTGCCGCGTGCGGGTCTGTGCTCGGGTTTGTGCTGGTGAAGTCATGTCTCATCTCCTTGTGCTGCGGGGCCTGCGGTCGTCAGAGCTTTCCGGCTCCCGCTCCCGCCGTCACCGAAGCGACGACGGACGAGGCGGGTTCGGCGGCCCCCGCGGCATGGAGCAGCCCGGCCAATGCCGTGGCGGCGACGGCGGTCGCGGCGATGAGGAGGGCGCGGGAGCGCTTGTGGGGGCGTGAGTGCGCATGCGGGTGGGTCCCTTCGGTTCGGGATGCTGCCCATCGGTTCGGGATGTTGCCCATGGGTTCGGACGAGTGGGGATGAGCCAGACAGTTCAGTGTGTGGAACGGCGTTCTACTACCTGATTTGCTCTGATCGCAGCCATGTACGGCAACTGCCGTTCTCTCGACGCGTGCCACATGGGCGAGCAATCCGGGTCACACTGATGAATGGAACGTAGATGGCAAGCGATTTCTCGTCAACGCCCCCGGCGCATCCGGTGCCGGTGCGTCAGATCCGTTGACGCGCCCCGGAATCCGCTCTACTTTCATCGCGTCGTACCTGATGCGTCATATATGAGATGCCATACGTGACAGTCGAGAGGCGCGCATGACCTCTGTGCCCACACCCATCCCCTCCCGGACCCAGTTCGTGCTTGAGGCCGTCAAGCACCGCATTCTCACCGGCCAGTTGGCCCCAGGTCAGGCTCTCGTCGAGGTCGAACTCGCCACGCACTACGGGGTGTCCAAGACCCCCGTGCGCGAGGCGCTCAAGACACTGGCCGGCACCGGGCTCGTCGTGATGAACCAGTACAAGGGCGTCACGGTGCGCATGGTGGACGCGGACATGGCGCGCGAGGTGTACGACGTGCGGCTGCTCCTGGAACCCGAGGCGCTGCGCCGCACCGTCCACAGCGCCGCGGACCTGGACGCCGCGCGCGACGCGCTGGAGCGCGCCGACACCGCGGCGGACACCGCCGAACGCTCCCTGGCCAACCGGGAGTTCCACCGCGCGCTGTACCTCCCGTGCGGCAACCCGCTGCTCGCGCGCATGCTGGACGAGGTGCGCGACCAGGCCGCCCTGGTCTCCGCGGTCGCCTGGGCGGCCGATCCGTCGTGGGAGCGGGAGGCCACCGAGCACCGGGAGATCCTGCGGCTCGCTCTGGCCGGCGACGCGGACGGCGCCTCCCGTGCCCTGCACGCCCACATCGCGTCCTTCGTTGAGCGGGCCTTCCCCCGGCCCCACGGAGAGGACCTGGCGGTATGACGACGTACGAATCCATGCGCGCCGCCCTGGCCGATGTCGTGGCGATCCCGGTGACCCCGTTCGCCGAGGACGGCTCCATCGAGCACGACACCCACCGCGCCCTGCTGCGCAGGCTGCTCGACCACGGTGTACGGACGCTGACGCCGAACGGGAACACCGGAGAGTTCTACGCGCTGACTCCGCAAGAGCGCGGCACCGTCGTGGAGTTGACCGTCTCGGAGGCCGCGGGGCGAGCGGCGATCGTGGTCGGTGTCGGGCACGATGTGCCGACCGCCATCGACGCCGCCCGGCACGCACGGGAGGCGGGCGCCGACATGCTGATGGTCCATCAGCCCGTGCACCCCTACGTCGCGGCGGGCGGCTGGGTCGACTATCACCGCGCCATCGCCGAGGCCGTCCCGGAGCTGGGCGTCGTCCCGTACATCCGTAATACGCGCCTGGCGGGCAGGCACTTGGCCGCGCTGGGCGAGGTGTGCCCGAACGTGATCGGGGTGAAGTACGCGGTGCCGGACGCGGCGCGGTTCGCCGCTTTCGCCCGCGACGCCGGTCTGGAGCGCTTCGTGTGGGTGGCCGGTCTCGCCGAGCCGTACGCGCCCTCCTACTTCTCCGCCGGGGCGATCGGATTCACCTCCGGCCTGGTCAATGTCGCGCCCAAGGTTTCCCTGAGCATGCTCGAAACACTGCGGTCGGGCGACTATCCGGGCGCCATGCGGGTGTGGGAGCAGATCCGCCGTTTCGAGGAACTGCGCGCCGCCGACTCCTCCGCCAACAACGTGACGGTGGTCAAGGAGGCCCTGGCCGTGCTCGGTCTGTGCCGGCGCCACGTACGTCCCCCCAGCAGGCCGCTCGACGCGGCCGGGCGCGCGGAGGTCGCCGCCATCGTCGAGGGGTGGGGCATATGAACCCCGCCGCATCACCGACCCCACCCCCCGAGGAGACTCGCCGCCGCGCTCCCGAGGAACTGCGCAGCCATCAGTGGTACGGCACCGACGGCCTGCGCTCCTTCAGCCACCGCGCCCGCACCCGCCAGCTCGGCTATCTGCCCGAGGAGCACCTGGGCAAGCCGGTCATCGCCATCCTCAACACGTGGTCCGACATCAACCCCTGCCACGTCCATCTGCGCGAGCGCGCCCAGGCCGTCAAACGCGGGGTGTGGCAGGCAGGGGGCTTCCCCCTCGAATTCCCGGTGGCCACCCTGTCCGAGACCTTCCAGAAACCCACCCCGATGCTCTACCGCAACCTCCTCGCCATGGAGACGGAGGAGCTGCTGCGCTCGTACCCGGTGGACGGGGCGGTGCTGATGGGCGGCTGCGACAAGTCGACGCCCGCGCTGCTCATGGGGGCGATCTCGGTCGACCTGCCCACCGTGTTCGTGCCCGCGGGGCCGATGCTGCCCGGCCACTGGCGGGGCGAAGTCCTCGGCTCCGGCACGGACATGTGGAAGTACTGGGACGACAAGCGCGCCGGACTGATCGGCGACTGTGAACTGGCCGGTCTGGAGAACGGCCTGGCCCGCTCCCCCGGCCACTGTATGACGATGGGCACCGCCTCCACGCTCACCGCGGCTGCCGAAGCCCTGGGGGTGACGGTTCCCGGCGCCTCCTCCATTCCCGCCGTCGCTTCCGAGCACGACCGTATGGCGGCCGCCTCGGGGCTGAGGATCGTCCAACTGGTGCACGAGGACCGGAGGTTGTCCACGCTCGTCACTCGGGACGCCTTCGAGGACGCGGTGACCACGGTCCTCGCGCTGGGCGGTTCCACCAATGCTGTCATCCACCTGATCGCGATGGCCCGGCGGGCGGGCGTCGAGCTGACCCTCGACGACTTCGACCGCATCGCCCGGACCGTCCCGGTGCTCGCGAACGTACGCCCCGGCGGCGACACCTACCTCATGGAGGACTTCCACTTCGCGGGCGGACTGCCCGCACTGCTCTCCCGGATCACCGACCTGCTCCACCTGGACCGGCCGACCGTCGCGCACGACACCCTGCGCGAGCAGCTCGCCACCGCCGAGGTCCACCACGACGACGTGATCCGGCCCCGCACCGATCCGGTCGCGGTCGAGGGCGGACTCGCGGTGCTGCGCGGCAATCTGTGCCCGGACGGCGCCGTCATCAAGCACTTCGCCTGTGAGCAGCGGCTGCTCAAGCACACCGGCCCGGCGGTCGTCTTCGACGACTACCGCCGGCTCCAGCGCACCGTCAACGACCCGTCGCTCGGCATCACCGCCGACAGTGTCCTGGTCCTGCGCGGCTCCGGCCCCAAGGGCGGTCCCGGTATGCCCGAGTACGGGATGCTGCCGATCCCCGACCACCTGCTCAAGCAAGGGGTGCGGGACATGGTGCGGATCTCGGACGCACGGATGAGCGGTACGTCGTACGGCGCGTGCGTCCTGCACATCGCACCCGAGTCGCACGTGGGCGGCCCGCTCGCCCTCGTTCGCACCGGCGACCTCATCACCCTCGACGTCGCGGCCCGCAGCCTCCACCTCAACGTGACGGACAAGGAGTTGGCCCGTCGGCGGACCGAGTGGTCGCCGCCGCCCGCCCGGTTCGAGCGCGGGTACGGAGCCCTGTACAGCGAGCACATCACTCAGGCCGACACCGGCTGCGACTTCACCTTCCTCGCCCGGCCCGGCACGGTGCCGGATCCGTACGCCGGCTGACCCGCGCACCACAGGCGGTGACGACGGCGGGGGAGACGGCCGACGAGAAAGGGGTGGCGCGCCCGGTGCGTGCGAGCCACCCCTTCGCTCCTGCCCGGTCAGAGCTTCAGGCGGTGCACACCTCCCTGCACCGTGCCCACGTACAGCCAGCCGCCGGCGGCCGCCAGGCTGGTGGCGTTGAGGTTCTGCAGGCCGGTGGAGATGTTCTGCCAGCTGCGGCCGCCGTCCGTGGAGCGCAGGACGCCTCGGCCCCCGCGCGGCAGGGCCGCCTCCCAGTAGCTGGTGGTGGCCGCGTAGAGGGTGCTGCCCACCTGCAGCACGTCGCTGACCCGCAGCGGCAGCTCGCCGGTGTCGGCGGTGCGGAAGGTTTTTCCGCCGTCCGTCGAGACCTTGATCGCGTCGCCGCCGGTCAGCATCTTCGACCCGGTGAACTCGATGGTGTCCACGCGTCCGTCGGCGACCTTGGTGATGTCGTCGCCGCCGTTGTCCGAGCGGTAGAGGCCGTCGGGGGCGCCGAGCCACAGCCGGTCCGGGTTCTTCGAGTCGCCCGCGACGGCGGTGAAGTACGTCTGGTCGTTGAGGAGGTTCTTCCAGTTGGCGCCGCCGTCCTCGGTGGAGAACAGGCCCCTGCCCAGGAGATTCGCGTACGAGACATACACGCGGTCGGGGTCGGCGGGGTGCACCGCCAGGGCGAAGACCGTGCCGTTGCTCTCGCCCTTCTTCTGCCAGGTGGCACCCCCGTCGCCGCTGCGTTCCAGGTCGAAGTTGCCCCAAGCTCCGCTGCGCACCCGCCACACGATCCGCGAGTCCTTGGCGGAGGTCTGCAGCAGCCGGGTGCCGACGCCGATCCTGCCCTCGCCACCGGTGGTTCCCCACTCGGCGCCGGAGACCGGTAGCTGCGAGCGGTGCGTGCCCTGCTGGCCGGCCGCGAGCAGTTGGTCACCGCTGATGGCCAGGGAGTTGACGGTGCCGCCCTGGACGCCGAGGCGCCGATAGTCCCTGCCCTCCGCCGTGCCCCGGTAGACACCGGCCGCGTCCGCCGAGACGGTCAGCGAGCCGTCGGCCCAGCGGTCGAAGTCGGACGTGGTCGAGGCGCGGTTGACGGCCGGAAGGGTGCTCCATTGGCGGCCGTGGTCGCGGCCGACCCGGATGTCCTTGCCGTAGCCGATGTACATGTCGCCGCCGGTGAGGGTCAGACCCGTACCGCCGTATCCGTGGTTGTCCAGCGTGGCCCAGGTCTTGCCGCCGTCGAAGGAGCCGACGACGCCGGACCCGACCTCGTACACCGCCACGGTCCGGCTGTCCGCGACGACGGTGACGGAGACCTTGCCGCCGGTGGGCTCGTACACCTTGGCGGCTTTGCCGAGGGTTCCGGAGGACAGGCCGTCGCGCTTCCACAGTGACTTGCCCGCTGAGAAGTAGAGGCTGTCGCCGCCGATCGCCACGTCGTAGACGACGTCGACGGGGATGCCGAGGGGCTCGGTGGTCCAGGTGTCGCCGCCGTCCTTGCTGATCAGCAGGTCGGTGGCGGTGACGGCGACGAGGCTCTTGCCCGCCTCGTCGGTGAGGAAGTCGGTGATGTACGTGTCGGGGGTGTTCAGCGTCCGCCAGGTGCGGCCTCCGTCCTCGGTGCGCAGGATCGAGCCCGTACGGGGAATGCCGGATCTGCTGTTGGCCGCGTACCACCAGCGCTTGGCGTTCTTCGGGTCGATGACGGTGAAGGCCTCGCCGCCCACGTCACCGAGCGGCAGCCGGGTGTGCTGCTTCCAGGTCGCGCCGTTGTCCTCGGTGGACCAGGGGCCGGTCTTGTTGTACTGGGTGAGGATGGCGGATCCGGCGGCGCTCGGCGCGGTGGTGATGTCGCCGCTCTCGGAGTTGGGGCCGACGGGCTGCCAGCGGGAGTTGCGGCTGTTCGCGGGGGTGACCTCGAAGCCGTCCTGGTTGCTGGTCAGTGTCCTGCCGTCGGTGGTCCGGCCATCGGCGGACACCAGGTGGGCGCCCTCGCCGCGGCCGGTGATCTCCGCCTGGTAGACGTTTTGGGTGCGGAGCGTGGTGGTGACGGTGTAGGGCCTGCCGTGCGGCGGGGTGACGGTCAGGACCGGCGGCTTCGCCAGCGGGGCCGGGGTGAAGACGACGGCGGTGGACTTACCGTCGCTCGGGTCGGGGCCGGCCTGGACGAACAGCTTCCGTACGACCAGGAGGTACGGGACGCGCAGTGCGATGCCGTGCTCGGGGGCGACGGTGACCGTGCCGCTGATCTCGGCCTCCCCCGCCGGGCGGTCGGCCCGCAGGGTCACGGTCGCCGTCGCACTGGCGCCCGCCGGGATGCGCAGGGTCTCCGGGCTGACCCTGGCCTCGCCGCTCGCCTTCAGGCGGACGGTGCGGGCCCTGGTGCCGGAGTTGGTCACGGTGAGCTTCTTGCTGCCGCCAACCGTGTGCTTGGCGAGGTCGGCGAGGCCGTAGGAGAGGGTCGCCGGGGTGGTGGTGATGCCGGTGCCCGCCGTGTCGGCGGCCGCGGCGACGTCGAGGCGGCCGGAGCCGACGGTGCTCGTCCCGTAGCCCTTGATCTGCTTCGTGGAGCCCACCAGTTCGGAGGTGACCTTGGCCGGGCTCTCGCCGGGGTGCAGCTGACGCAGCAGGGCGGCGGCGCCCGCGACGTGCGGCGCCGCCATCGACGTACCCGACATGCGGTAATAGCCGGGTGCGTAGAGGGACTTGGGGACGGTGGAACGGATGTCGTAGCCCGGTGCGACCAGGTCCGGCTTCAGGTCCCACCTCAGGCCGGGGCCGCGCGAGGAGAACGAGGCGATCTTGTCGGTGACATCCGTGCCGCTGACCGTCACCGCCACCTTGCCCTTCGCCAGGCGGCGGCCGAGCTCGGCGTACTGGGTGGAGTCGATACCCAGCATGACCATGGTGTCCATGCGCAGCGAGTCGCCGGAGTCCTTGAGGGAGGTCTGCGCGGCGAGCGGGACCGAGCCGTCGTGGGAGGGGAGTTGAGGCTGGTCCTGTGACAGCGGGGCCGGTGCGGCGAACACCGGGCCACCGCCTCCGGACGGCCCGCCGATGAGGGCGATCGCGCCGCGGCGCTCGGCCTCCCGGGCCATCTCGATCTCGGTCATGTACAGGTCCCGCGAGGACTGGGCGACCAGCATGTCGATGCGGACGGCCTTGCCCTTGACGTCGCCGACCCGCTCCCAGTCCTGCGCGGCGCCCCGCCCGACATCGACGAGATCGGCGGTGACGGGCTTGACGGGCGGATTGGCGGAGACCATTCCGCGGTACGTCTGGATCTTCTCGCCGCCCTTGTAGGCGGCGCTCGGTATGCGCAGCCCGCTGATGGAGGCGCCGACCGCGATGACGCCGTCGGCGGCGGCCGGGGTGCTCACGGTGCCCCTGCCCGGACCCTCGTTGCCGGCGGAGGCGACGACGACAACGCCCGCCCTGGCGGCGGCGGTTGCGGCCGCGCCCAGCGGGTCGGTGCCGTCCCCGTAGCCGCCGAGGCTCATGTTGATGACATCGGCGCGGTGCGGATTGGCCGGGTCGATCGCGGCCTCGATACCGGCCACGATGTCGGAGGTGTAGCCCTCCCCCGCGTCGTCCATGACCTTGTACGCCAGGATGCTCGCGCCCGGCGCCACACCGGTGACGCCGCCCTGCCCGGCGGCCTTGCCCGCGATGATGCCGGCGACATGGGTGCCGTGGCCATTGTCGTCCATCGGATCGGCATCGCCGTTGGCGAAGTCGTAGCCGCCGACGACCTTGTGGCCCTCGCCGAAGCCGCCGCCGAGGTCGGGATGGGTGTAGTCGACCCCGCTGTCCAGGACGGCGACGGTGGTGCCCTTGCCGTCAGCACTGTTGCCCGCCTGGTCCTTGCGCCGCCACACCTGCGGAGCGTTGATCAGCGGCACACTCGCATCGGTGAGGACGCGCATCTTGGCATCGGGGACCACGGAGGCCACCCCGGGCAACCGCTTCAGCGCGGCGACCTCGGAAGCCTTCACCGTCACCGCGACCGCGTTGAGCAGCAGATTCAGCGTGCGTGGTGAACCGGCGTGCAGCCCGGCGCCCTTGGCCCGGTCAAGAAACGACTTCTGTCGGCCGGCGATGGCGGCCCGGTCCGTACCGATGGCCCGGGCGTCGGCAGAGCGCAGAACGCCCTTCCCGGCCGCGGCGGCTTCCCCGGTCAGCGTGACGATGACGCGCTGCTCCGGATCCTGGTGGGGGTCCGCGGTGGCGGACTGGGGCACCGCGGACAGCAGGCCGCCGAGGACGGCGACCGCGAGTGCGGCAGTGAGGGATCTTCGAGGGGTCATACCCGACCAAGTAATCGGAATCCCGTGGTCCAGACAATGATTTGGCCTGGCCCATTGCTGCCCCTGGCACATACAGGCCAGGATCCTGTCCATGCCCCAGCTGACCGCTGCCGGAATCGACCCGTTCGACGAGAGCGTCTACCGAGCGCTCCTCGTCCGCCACACCGCCGCTCCCGCCGAGTTGGCCGGCGATCTGTCCTGCTCCACCGAGCGGGTCGCCCGCGCCCTGGACCGACTGCGCGAAAACGGCCTGGTAGGGCGGCTCTCCGGAACTCGCCGCCGCTACGCGGCCATCGAGCCTGGCGCGGCCCTGGAGTCCCTGGTCCGCTCCCGTACCGCCGACCTCGACGGCGTACGGGCGGCCGCCGGTGAGCTCTCCCGTCTGTTCACCACGGCCCAGCAGGGCAGCTTCGAACAGGTCGAAGTCATCACCGGCGGCGAGGCGTTGGGCCGCTGGTTCGTACAGCTGCAGCAGGAAGCACGCGAGGAGGTCATCACACTGGACCGCCCGCCGTACGCGCTCACCACCTCCAACCCGGTCGAGGCGACGGCCCTCACCCGGGGCGTCCGCTATCGCGCCGTGTACGCCCCCGAGGCCCTGGAATGGCCCGGAGTGCTGAGCGACATCCGCGAGTTGGTGGACCACGGCGAGCAGGCCCGCGTCCTGCCCGGTCTCCGTATCAAACTGGCCATCGCGGACCGGCGCCTCGCCCTGATGCCGCTCTCCCTCGACTTCACCGCGGAGGTACGCGCGGCCGTCATCCGCCCCTCCGCCCTCCTGGACGGACTGATCGACTACTGGGAACTCTGCTGGCGCACGGCCACCCCGCTGGACGCCCCCGCCGACGACCCGCTCAACGAGGAGGACCGCCAGATGCTCACCCTGCTGGTCGGCGGCCTCAAGGACGAGGCGATAGCCCGCCAGTTGGGCTGGTCGGTGCGGACGATGCGGCGCCGGATCAGCCGCCTCCACGAGGAACTGGGCGCGGCCAACCGCTTCCAGGCGGGGGTGATCGCGGCCCGCCGGGGGTGGATATGAAACCCCGTATGACAACTCCGGGGTCCAGTACAAGAACAGACTCGCAGATCAAGGTTTCGTGAGGAGTGTTCCTGGCGAAACACTTCAACCATGGGCTTACATCCGGTCGTCGAACACCCTGCCGTCGCCGTCTTCCGTGAACCCCGAGGCGGGCGGCCCGTCCCGATACTGGGCCCACGGGTCGAAGCCGAGGCGAGGCGGACGGCGCGTGTGCTGGCCGGGGTGGCGACCCACGCCAGACCTGTCGAGCGGACCGTCGCGCTGCGGCAGGCCACCGCGGCTGCCGGTGAGTTGGTGACCGCCCTGTCGGCTCTGGCTCCGGCCGTACTCGGTGAGGAAGTGCCGGCGGAGTCGACCAGTCAGTCATACTTCCGGGTCCGTGAGGTGGAGCTGTCGGATCAGCAGGCCGCTCTGCACGGTGCCCTGGTCATCCACCGCGGTCTGGAAGATCTGTGTGATGCTCCGCTGTCGGGTGCCGACCTGGCGCTGGAGGTGGACGGGATACGGCAGTCGGTGCTCGACCTCACCGGCGCGGCACCGGGCTCCGATCGTGACCTCGCCTCGCCGGTGGCCCTCCTGGCGCGGGCGCCCGAGCCTGGTGCGGGGCCGTCGTTGGAGAGTGTGTGGAGTGCCCGGTGGCTCATCGGGCACCAGGTCCATGTCCTGTTCAACATCTGCGCCGCGGTCGCCGTGGCCGACGCCACCCGCCATCTGCGGCACGGCGACGGCGATGCCGCGCTGCTGCGGCTCGCAGACGCGACCGTGTATGTGCGGGGTTTCCCGGCGGCCATGACCCACGCCAGTACGATCCCGACCGACTACTACATGACGGCGATACGCCAGAGCATGGCGCCTCCGTCGGTGGACGTCCCGTTGAGCGGGCGCCAGCATCGCGGCTACAAACTGTTCCGGGCGGCGATGAAGGACCTGCTGTCCGTGGTTCCCGACTCCTACGAGCAGCTGGCGGCCCGCGCCCCGGAGCTGGCCGAGGCACGGGACGCCCTGTTGGAAGCCGACATCGTGGACAGTGAACGGCACGTCACCCTGGCGTACTCGATGGTGCATCTGCGTCGTTCCATCGCTCAGCGGCCTGAGGGCCCCGACAACGCCGTCGCCGAACTACGGCTCATGCGCCATCGCCGAGCGGCCCAGTACGCCCCCCTGATCCGATTCGGGGACCTCTACGTCGCCGACGCGGTAGCCGGCCTGCGCCGCTCGTAAGTCGCCTCGTAAGTCCGCGCGTCCGACGCCCACACCCGGCAGGAGACCCTGATGCCCGAGACGACGCCCGGCCCCACCCGAAGCACAACCGCCGACCGGGAACTCGATCCGGCCGATGCCGGCGCGTGCGAGCGGGTGGCCCGCACCCTGTGCACCGGCGGGCACGACCAGATCGACAGCCCGCAGTGGCTGGCACGGGCCCGCGACGCCTGGGAGGACCTTCCACTGCTGCTGCGCCGTGAGGTGCGCCGGTTCCGACGACACTCCGGCCCGTACGGCACCTTGGTGATCGGCGGTCTGCCCGTCGATCAGGCGGCCCTGCCCGCGACACCGGCCCTGCCCAACTCGGTCCAGCGCCAGGCCACCGTCCCGGCCGCAGTGCTCACCATGGTGGCCTGCGGGCTCGGCGAGCCCCTCGCTTACCTTGCCGAGAAATCCGGTGCCCTCGTACAGGACGTCGTGCCCGTGCCCGGGCAGGAGACCTTCCACGGCAACGCCGGCTCGGCGCCGCTCTCCTTCCACACCGAGAACGGCTTCCACCCCCACCCACCCGACTACGTGATCTTCCTGTGCCTGCGCGCCGACCACGACCGGACCGCCGGCCTGCGCACCGCCGGCATCCGCCAGGCACTGCCGCTCCTCACCCCAGCCGGCCGCCAGGCCCTGTTCGCACCGGAGTTCATCACCACACCACCACCCTCCTTCAGCCCCGACGCAGCCGTGAACAAGCCTGCTGCCACACCCCGACCGGTGCTGTCAGGAGCAGCCGAGGACCCTGACATACGCATGGCCCAGCTCGTCACCACCCCGCTCACCCCTCGGGCCACCGCGGCGCTGACCGAATTCGGCCACGCCTGCGAGGCGACCGCCCGCACCCTGCGCCTGACCCCCGGCGACCTGGTCATCATCGACAACCGCGTCACCGTCCACGGGCGCACCGCCTTCCAGCCCCGTTACGACGGAGCGGACCGCTGGCTGCAACGCACCTACGTCACCACCGACCTGCGCCGCTCCCGCGACCACCGCCCCCACGACGGCCACGTGCTCGCCCGCTGACCAGCCTGAAGAGTTTCGATCCTCGGACCCCCCAGCCAGTGGCCGCCGCCTTACGCCCTAGATGAAGTACAGGTCCTCCATGTCCCGCACCGCGTCCTGCGAATGCCGCACGCGGAACGCGGTGGCCTGCATCTCCTCCCACCCCCACGGGTCTGAATGGCCCAGCGCCAGACCCGCCAGGCGGGACCACTCGATTTCGTTCAGTGCCTCGTTCAGGTCGACACCGGCGTTGTCGAGCATCCAGCTCTTGAGATCCAGGGAGGCGATCACCGCCTCCGGGTCACCGCTGACGACGAACGGCTCGTCCCCGGGCCAGCCGGAGGCGTGGAACATGGCGCCGTCCGGCAGCCACACGATGTCCTCGGTGTGCTCCATGCCACCGTGGTAGGCGACCCGGCCCACGATCCGCGCATCGGGGAATCGCTTACGCAGCGCACCGGCCGCCGACCTCAGCGGCTCGTCATTCCCGTCGGTCGCGAACGCCGGATTCACGATGCTCAACATGCCCCCCCATGCGGCGGCATGGACGATGTCCAGATCGACACGCACCGCGGAGGGCAACGGGGTCTGCACGGAGCGCGGGCCGAGGTCTTCCAACACCTCCTCAATGCCCTCGAACGACTCGGCGAACGCGCGTGCCCGCGACGGGTCTTGAGACGGGAGGCTGCGGGCATCGACGTTGAACGGCGACTGAGCCACCGTCAGGTGACATAGACCCATCGAGCCGCGAACTATCCGGTCCGGCGCGGAAGTCCAGTACTTGGTATCGGTCATGCGGGTCACCGTAGCCGCAGGGGGCGACAGCCGGTCCACGGGTCGGCCCCTGTTATCAGGCGGCCGGAGACAGCGGCGCTGGTGCGGCACATGACCGTTTCAACCGGAGCCCCCTGTTCGGGCAACTCGGTGATCGCCAATCTGATTTTCCCCCAAGGTCTTTAGCAGCGACCAGGGTTGAAAACGCGGCCGGCGGCTACGCTGCGCCCATGACAAGCCCGGCGCGGAAGCCTCCCGCACGCCCGCCCTCCCAGCCGCCGCCGGGGCGTCCACCCAGCGGGCCGGGGCCGGACAAGAACCCTCCCTTCCCGCCGAATCCCCCGGGGGCGGGAGCCTGACCATGCGCGTCGAACGTCTCTCCTTCAACCAGCTGCCCGAAGCGACCCGCGCGGCGGTGGATGACCGGGTCGGTACGGAGTGCACGAGAGCTGAGATGGCCACGGGGGACAGTTCTGGTGTGGCCACGCTTCTGTATCTCCCGGACGGCGGAAAGATCTTCGTGAAAGGGCTGCCCGAGGACCACGAGCGGGCCGGTGAGCTCGGGGTGGAGGCGAAGGTCAATGCGTATCTGCCCGACTTCGCGCCCAAGCTGCTGTGGGACCTGTCAGCGGGCGGGTGGCGGCTGCTGGGCTTCGAGGGCGTCACCGCGACCCCCTGGGCCGACTTCACGCCGGACGGAGGTCATCTGGAGCCCGTCGCGGCGGCGCTGCGTGAGCTGAGTACCCGGCCCGCACCGGATGTCGGCCTGATGACGGCATGGGACCGGTGGAGCCACTACTGCGATCCCGAGGACGAGCCGTTGCTCCAAGGACGCCAGCTCCTGCACACCGACCCCGCGGCGACGAACTTCCTCGTCGCCGACCGGGCATGGCTGATCGACTGGGCGTGGGCGGCACGGGGGCCGGGATGGATCGACGCGGCCCTGTGGGGCTTCCGCCTCGTCCTGGACGGGAAGCAGACCCCTGAACAGGCGGAGGAGTGGGTCTCGGCCATCCCCGCTTTTACTGAGGCACCCCGCCAGGGGGTGCGCGTACTCACCGAGGCCGAGGCGCGGTCGTGGGAGGACTGGAAGGCGTACGGCGTGGTGGGGATCGAAGCAACCGCCAAGGCCGCCCGCACATGGGCCGACTTCTGGGCCTGATCTACGGCTCGCGGAGGTGCGCGGTACGGGAGCCTGGTCACAGCCACCCTGGCCGTCGCCGCCCACGGCCCGTCTGGTCCAGGGGTGTTGACGCGGATGATTCACCGTCGGTGGATCATCGGGTACAACGGGCACAAAGCGTGCGCGAGGACGTCAATGGAGCCCCCGCGGTGCAACCGGCCACTTGTAGCTGCTGGGGCCGTGAAGCTGGTAACCGCCGCCCAGCCAGTCCAGCACATCCCCCTCTCCCGGGGAATCGCCGCGCATTCCGGCGGCCTCGCGCGGGTCGCCCGCCATGATCTCCTGGGCCAGACGTTCTGCCTGTGCGATGGGGTTCTCGTCTGTGACCGGGCGGATCGTTCCGAACCGGCCCGCGAAGCGCAGCGCGCCATCGGGCTGCGTTTCGTAGTTGACGAAGTAGAGGCGTATCTCGTCGGCCCACGGCGACGACCAGACCTCGCCCGCCTCGCAGCACCAGTGGGCGAGCCAGTCGGTCCGGCAGCGCAAGAGATCACCGAGGACCCGGGCGACGGTCTGGGCAGGCCATTCCCATCTGGAGTCCGTGGAAGCCCGGGCCACTTCGGCGTCATACTGCCCGGCGTCGAAACGCAGTTCGCCGCCGTCAGGGTTAGTGCCTTCGGATTCCTTCAGGTCCCACACCACCGTGGAGCCCTCGCGCCGCATGGCGACGTCGAGGGCGGAGTGGCAGCCGCACCTCGTCGCCATCTCCACCTCATGTGGTGCTTCCCCCACGGCGAATGGCCCGTCGGGGGCGAGCCAGCTGCGTGCGTCGCCGCAGGACGCCATGTAGTCCCGTTCGATGAAGTCCACCCCGTCGATCAGCGGCCGGACTTCGGGCATGCGGTGGCGGTCACGTGGATCCGGCGGGATCACACGGATCCCGAAAACGTGCAGCTGCTCGGTCATTCCGCCAGCGTCTCCTCCGACCGGGACGGTTGTCACCGAGTTTTCGATCTGACGATGAGGACATCCGGGACACGGTGCCGGGCCTGAGCGCGGGCACCAGCCGGTTCCCGGCGGACGGGCTGGAGTTACGTGAGCGGGGCTGCCTTCGCGTCCCAGTCGATGTGGTGGTCGAACTGCCAGGCCATCTTCTCCGGGTTGATCAGCTTCATGCTCACCGGCATCACGAGATCGCGCAGTACACGGCCGACCGGACCGGCGGTCTTGTTGCTGTTCGTGCGGGCGCCGAGCTTGATGATGCGTTCCACGCGGGGGCGGCGCAGTTGTTCGTACGTCGCGAAAGCCTGGTCGTAGGGCAGGTCCCGCAGGCAGCGCGCCAGTTCGACGGCGCTTTCGGCGGCGATGGAGGCGCCCTGCCCGGAGCTGGACGAGGCGGCATGCGCCGCGTCGCCGATCAGGGTCATGCGGCCGCGGGTCCAGGTCGCGACCCGTGGCATGTTCTCCATCGGGCCGGTGATGAGGAGCTGGCCGACGTCGGTACGGCTGATCATCTCGCGGGCCGGGATGCGGTCGTCGGCGAAGGCGGTCAGCAGGGTGCTCATCCACTCGTCCGCGCCGATCGCCTGGGCCTCGGCGACTGTCATCGGGGGGCGGTGGGGTAGGTTCACGAACCACACCGCCGAGGTGTCGTCGAAGACCTGGTATCCGAAGAATGCGCGCTTGCCGAAGCACATGTACATGACGCCGTTGGTGGAGGGCATCCCTAACTGGTGCATCCGCGCCCCGAAGCAGACCAGGCCGGCGTAGTTCGGCTCTGGAGCAGCCGGGTCGATCAGGGAGCGGACCGTGGAGCGGATGCCGTCGGCGCCGATGAGGATGTCGGCGTTCGCCTGCGTACCGTCCGCGAAGTGCGCGGTGACGCCGGAGCCGGTGTCCGTCGTCCCGGTCAGCCGCTTGCCGTGGTGGATGGGTATGGAGCGGCGCTCCGCCTCGTCGTAGAGCGCACGGTAGAGATCGGCGCGCCAGACGAACTGCAGGGGCGGGAGGCGGGAGGGCGGGGCGAACTGCGCGAGTTCCTTACCCGTCCAGCTCTTCAGCCCCATGGCGGTGACCGGTGTGCCGATGGCGCGGACGATGTCGCCGGCGCCGATCGCGTCGAGGGCGTTCTGGCCGTTCGGGGCGATGGTCATGCCGCCTCCGGCCCCATCGGCCGTGGAGTCGTACGCCTCGTGGACGGTGGCGTCGATACCTGCCTGCCGGAGGGCCATCGCGGCGACCGGACCCGCGATACCGCCGCCGATGACCAGCGCGGTGCGGGCTTTGCCGATGCGGGCTTTGCCTGTACGGGTCATGACTGGTGTCCCCTCGCGGGGTCGTCGATCGTCGGTACGCCGCCGGTCTTGTGTGCGCGGCGCACGTCCTGGACGTACGCACGGGAGAACATCGCCGACAGGATCGCGATGCCACCGCGGTGGATGCGGATCTCACTGTTCGTCGCGGAGCCGGACAGATGGATTCGGCGGCCGGCCGCCTCGTCGCGGGTGGATGGGGGCTGGGAGTCCTTGATCTTGCCGCGGGCGGTCCACCTCAGGTTCCAGTGGTCGATGGCGGTGCCGTCGTCGACGAGCAGCTTGACCATGGCCCGGTCCATGTCGAGGTGAATCTCGACGTCGTCGGGGAGGTCGGGGGAACGGAGGTCGAGGACGGCAGCGCCGTGGCGGGCCTTGATCTCGAAGTGGCCGGCCTCGGTCCAGTTTCCCAGGTGTTTGACGAGGCCATGGTCGGAGTGGATGCGCTCGGTGAGGGACATCTCGGTGGTTCCTCTCTGGGCGGTGTCGCGTTGACGACTTGATAGTTTCAGTGAAACTAGTCTCTCGTCAACTAGTTATTCCGGGGCTAAAATCGAGTTCATGACCGCATCCGCTCCCCGCAGCTCCCCCCTCGCCCTGACCGTTCTGGCTCTGCTGCACTACAAGCCGCTGCACCCGTACGGCATCCAGCGGCTGGTCAAGGACTGGGGCAAGGAGCAGGTCGTCAACGTCAGGCAGCGTGCGAGCCTCTACCGCACGATCGAGCGGCTCAATGGCGACGGGTTGATCGCGGTCCGCGAGACAGGGCGCGATCAGCAGTACCCCGAGCGGACCGTGTACGAAGTCACCGACGCGGGACGCGAGACCGCCCGCGCCTGGCTGGAGGAGATGCTCTCCGCACCCAAGCAGGAGTTCCCGGAGTTTCCTGCCGCCCTGTCGAATCTGCTGCTGCTCACGCCGGAAGAGATGGCGGACGTACTGGAGCGGCGGGCCGACGCACTCGCGGAGAAGCTCGACGGACTGGAAGCGGCCATGGCCGCGGAGGCGGAGCAGGGACTGCCGCGCATCACCCGCCTGGAGACCGAGTACCTGCGGGCCGTGACGACCGCCGAGCTGGAATGGGTGCGCGCGGTGGTGGAAGACCTGCGAGCCGGCAGCCTCGTATCGTCGAAGGAGCAGCTGGACGCCCTCGCGGCGGGGTCGGCGCAATAGTGAGCCGACCCCGGGCGCGTCCGGGGCCGACCCGAGGCGCTGCGCTCTCGCGGGGTCACACCCCAGCGACTCCGTCCTGCCGGTCTGCCAGGAGGCATGGGGAATGCGAAGTGGCGCCGCTCTCAAACGAGTTGGCCTTCGCGGGCCAGTCAAGGGGCTTCACCAACGCGAGTTGGGCAGACGGTCGGGGCTCAGGCCGCACGGGCGACAGCGCCCCGAGGCTGTAGACGCCACCGCGCACGCGCGGTGGCGGTGGCGGTTTCACACGAGTGTCGGCTCGCTAGCCTGCGTGGCGGAGATGAGCCCGGCCAGGGAGGTACGGGTTTCCGACAGTGCGGAGATCCGGTCGTCCAGACCCTGGAGGTGTTCTTGGAGGGTCTCCAGCTGGCATTCGGCGACCGTGCCGTCTTGGCGAATGCACGGCTGCAGGTCGCGGATGACCCGGGTCGGCAGGCCGGCGTCCAACAGTGCGCGAATGCGCCGGACCACGACGGGGGCGCTGTCGTCGTAGCGGCGGTGGCCGCTGTTGAGGCGGTAGGACTCCAGGAGGCCCTGCTCTTCGTAGTAGCGCAGCAGTCGGACGGAGGTGCCCGTCGTGGCGGCGAGCTCGCCGATCTTCATGTGGTGCTCCTCACAACCCCTTGAACCTCACATTGATGTGAGATCTTAACGTGAGGGCCATGACGAACACGACGAACACAGCTCGCCCCATAGCCCTCTACGGTTTCCTGCGCCCCAGGCCGGAGCGCGTGGACGAGGTCCGGCGCATCCTCTCCTCTTTTGTGGAACCCACCCGGCAAGAGCCCGGCAACCTGCAGTACCACCTCCACGAGCACGAGGACGGCCGCTTCTTCCTGTACGAGGTCTGGCGCTCCCAGGAGGACCTGGATCGGCACAACGCGACACCCCCGCTGCGCGCCTTCCTGGAGAATCTGTCGACATTCCTGGAGGACGCCCCGGAGGGCTACTTCGACACCATGCTCAGCCCGTACGCCGAGTCCGAGCCGGTTCCCGCCTGAGGGATGCCCACGACAGGCCGCCCCGACCAGCAGCCACCTGGCGTGGCCGTTGCCGGTGTTGGTGATGCGCGCGGACGGTGTGTCGCTGCCGCGCAGGCGGGCCAACCGCCGTACCGCTGGCGCATATTCGGGACGAGCGGCTGCGGCGGTGATGCACTCATGAAGCAGGGTCCAGCATCAACTCACCTGCGCGCATGCGACGTTCCCGACGTCCGCCAGGACCTCCTCGCCACAACCTGGCCAGGGGCGGGCTCGCGGAGAGGACGAAAGACCCCGCCTCTATGATCGACCGATGACGTCGATCAAGCAGTTCCAAGTCACCTTCGACTGCGCAGAACCTGAGCGTGTCGCTCGTTTCTGGTGTGAGGTGTTGGGGTATGTCGTACCGCCGCCGCCGGAGGGGTTTGCTACTTGGGACGAGTTCGATCGCTCGCTGCCGCCTGAGCGTCAGGGTGCAGGGTTCGTCTGCATGGATCCCTCCGGGGTGGGCCCGCGAATGTATTTCCAGCGCGTCCCCGAAGGCAAGGTCGTCAAGAATCGGATGCATCTTGACGTGCGGGTCGGCACCGGGCTGGTGGGTGAAGAGCGCGTGGCCGCACTTGAGGCCGAATGCGCACGACTGGTCGCGCTCGGCGCGGTACGCGGGCAACTCCTGCTTGCCGATGGCTTCAACGAGTCGTGCCTCGGGATGCAGGACATCGAGGGCAACGAGTTCTGTCTCGACTGAGTGGCCGACACCAGCCTCTTCCAGAGCGCCACACCTTCCCCACCCCGAGGTGCAACCTTTGGGTTGCACCTCGGACCTCGATGTGCAACTCTGGGGTTGCATCCGATCGTGACGATGAAGGAGCCCCTCATGAGCGAGGACCGGATCGAACGCGAAACCCTGATCGCGGCATCCCTGGAGCGGGTCTGGTCGCTGGTGGCGCAACCCGGGTTCTGGGTGGCCGACAAAGCGAGCCTGCTCGGCACCGTGGCCAAGGAGGGTGAGTCGCTCGTGGCGAAGAACGCCGAGCACGGCGACTTCCCGGTACGCGTGGAGAAGGTCGAGCCACCGACGTACCTGGCATACCGATGGACCAGTGCGTTCCCCGGAGAAGAGCTGCGCGAGGACAACAGCACCCTCGTGGAGTTCACGTTGACCCAGGAAGGCGACCAGACGCGGCTCCGCGTCGTCGAGAGCGGGTTCGCGGCGCTGTCCGGGTCCCAGGAACTGCGCAGCCAGAACCTCAAGGACCACAGCGAAGGCTGGCCCCTGGAACTCGGCGCCCTCAAGTCGCGCGCCGAACAGGCCTCCACGTGACGGAAGGAAGGCCCAGCGCCACCGAGGTCGTCGACAGCGTCCTCGGCGCTCTGGCCGACCCGACCCGACGGCAGCTGCTCGACCTGCTCGCCGCGCAGGGCGAGGCCACTGCCACGACGCTCGCCGAACGACTTCCCGTCTCCCGGCAGGCGGTGGTCAAACACCTGGCCGTCCTGGACGCCGCCGGGCTGGTGTCCGGCGGCCGGGTCGGACGCGAGGTGCGGTACGCGGTGCGGCCCGCGGCGTTGGACACGACGGCACGGTGGATGGCCTCGCTCGCGACCGAATGGGACCGGCGCTTGGCGAACATCAAGCGCGTCGCCGAGGCAGCGGAGCGGGACGCGAGTTCACCACGCCCCGACTGAAGGGAAGCACCCGGTCTTCGCGTCACCGTCCCCGGAGACGCCTGAAAGGCGGCGCACGGCCTCCAGGTCGGCGGAAGCGCAGCAAGCACTCCCGCCCCGGCACGTATGGGTCGTCAGGAGACGGTGGCGGCCGGCGGGATCCACCGGTGGGTGCGCGGTACCGCGCTGGCGATGCCGTAGTCCTTCTTGAGCGTTTCGGGGATGGCGTAGTGCATGACGCGTCCCCGGGTCAGGGAGGACAGTTCCAGGACGCTGGTGAGGTGGCCGAGGCGGTCCAGGGCCCAGGCTCCTAGCGGGGAGCGGTCCTCGATGCTCTCCAGGACGCCCAGGAGGTGGGGAAGCGCCTTGACGACGGTGTCCCACGGCGTGCTCGGCACCTGGAGCCAGTCGGCGCAGGTGTCGCCGACGAGGTGGCGGATAAGGGCGGAGACGATGGGGTCGAAGAAGGTTCCCGGCACCACTTCCTCGTACAGGTCGATCAGTTGCCGGGTCAGGTGCGCGCCCTCCGCGGAAGGCCCCATGTGCCGGATCATGTACAGGTCCAGGAACTGGCGGGCCTCGTCGAGGGTCTTGGGGACGGCTTCCTGGTCGACGCCGAGCATGGCACCGACGACGCGCCACGCGTAGCAGTAGGCTTCCGCGCCCTCCGTCGACATGTGGATACCGAGGCGGTGCAGGCTGTCCAGTACGAGCATGGAGAAGAACATCTGCCCGCCGATCATGTCCTCCTGACAGATCGGCGTCCCGTGGGTTTCGGCGTCCCAGCGGCCCTCGCGGGTGAGGTGGTGGCGGATGGAGGCGTGCAGGAGGCGGACCTTCTGGGCGGCGGGGATGAAGTGGCTGCCGGCTTCGAAGGCGTCGGGCTGCATCAGGTAGACGGTGAACTGACCGGTCTCCGCCATCCGTTTGGAGGGGTATTTCAGCCCGTGGGTGGCCGACAGCAGTTTCGCCACGTGCGGAACGACGTAGCAGGCGGGCATGGAGGCGAAGGACAGCGCGGTGGAGATGTGCACGTTGTTGTCGATGAAGAACAGCCGGGCCTTCTCCATCTCCGACCAGTCCACCCAGGCCGGCGGTACGCGGGTGGCGTCAAGGTACTCGCGCGCGACGTCGGGCAGCCCCTCCGGCAGCGGGGCGCCGGCGGTGGAGACGTAGCGCATCAAGGTGTTGAACTTGCCCACTTCCCCGCGCTCGAAGAGTGCGGCGACGGTGGCGTCGGCGAGCTCGTCACCGGCCTCCCGCAGAGCGTCCATCGATGCCTCGGTACAGGTCATGGCAGGGTTCCTCGTCTTCCACGGGATCGTTCACGGCCGGCGGGAGGGCCAGTTGCCCGGGGACGGCACGGATTCCGCGCCGCCTCGGTACGAGAGTCAGGACAGGCGGACCGCCGCCGAATGCGCCAGCGTGGTCAGGGCAGCGGCGGCGTGCGCCGCCGCATCCAGCTCGTGGAGGGCATCGAGAGCCTCCTCGACCCGTGCCCTGATCATGTCCTCGATACGGTCGGGTGCTCTGAGCCCACGCATCACCTCGCGCACTGCGTCCAGCCCCTCCCCGTCCAGGTCACCCCGGCCCAGCAAGGCCCGCAGCAGCTCCCGCTCGCCGTCGCCGGCGAGGCGCCACGTCTCTGCCAGCAGCGCCGTGGGCCGCTGGCCGCGTACATCGTCGGCATTGGCCTTGCCGGTGCGTTCCGGGTCTCCGAACAAGCCGAGCAGGTCGTCCCGCAGCTGGAACGCCTCGCCCAGCGGCAGCCCGTACGCGGAGTAGCCCTCGCGCAGCCGCGCGCCCGCCCCGGCCAGGGCGCCACCGATCAACAGGGGCTGCTCGACGGTGTACTTGGCGGTCTTGTACCGGATCACCTTCAACGACGCCTCGGTGTCCGGACCGGCTCCGGTACGCAGGATCTCCAGGCACTCGCCCGCGATCAGCTCACGGGCCATCACCGACCACAACGGGCGGGCCCGGACGAGATACGCGGCGGGCAGACCGCTGGTGGCGAAGAGCTGCCCGGCCAGCGCCATCAGCAGGTCACCCACCAGCATCGCCAGCGAACACGCGGCGGCATCGGCGTCCGGGCAGTGCCCCACGGCACCGCGCAGGGCGACCTGGGCCGTGGGCCGCCCGTGCCGCAGCGGGCTGTCGTCGATGAGGTCGTCGTGCACGACCGCGGCGGCGTGCACCAGCTCCATGGAGGCCGCCGCCCGCACCAACGCGTCACTGTCCGGCTGTCCCACCGCACGCCAGCCCCAGTAGCAGAACGCCGCCCTCAGCCGCTTGCCCTCCGTGACCGCCGCTTCCAGCCTCTCGGCCACCGACCCCAGGACCGGATCGATCGCCGCGAACTCCTCGGCCTCCTGAGCGACGAACCGGCGCAATACCTCGTCGACGCGAGCCTTGAACGCGGTGGGATCCCACCGGTCAGAGGTCATCGACGGCCTTCCGAGCCAGGGCGTGCCGGGCGAGGACCTCCAAGTGGGCCGGGGGCGCGGCCGCGTACCGGTCCAGCAGCAGCCGCCCACGCGCCACGAGGTCGTGCTCGGCCTCCGCTGCCAGCTCCGCGGCGTCCGAGCGGCGCAGCAACCCCCGCACCGTTCCCAGGGCCGAGCCCAGCGTGCTCACCGCCAGATCAGCCAGCCCGGCTGCCAGTAACAGCGCCTGGCCGTCCAGGCCCCTGCATCGTCCCGTTTCCTGCGTCACACCATCTCCCCCACCCGCTGCCCGTCCGGACGGCGCCGGTCACAACGCCCTCCTTGCAAGCATCGGGGCACACCGGGCGCCAGAGCGGAAGAACCCTCGATCGAGTGCGCAAATCGGTCGACCGTACGAATACGGCAAGGTGGCTCTTCTCCGGCTGGACGAGTTCGGCTGTTTCGACAGTTCGGCCATGGAACTGCAGACAGAGCTCCCTCAATGGCGTGGCGACGGCCGGCGGCCTGGTTCGTATCGGTGTCGATGTGCTCCGCCAAGAACCAGAGCCTCCACAGTGCCCGCCCACGGGCCCACACCCGCGCTGTTCAGCCGAGGGTGAAGACCGGCCCGACCGGGCTCGACGATCACTACAGTCCAGAGTCATGACGATGGTCACCACGCACACGGTCGAATACCCGGCCGACGGCCTGACGATGATTGGGCACCTCGCGCTCCCCGCCGGTGTCGACCGCCGGCCTGCGGTCCTGATCGGACCAGAGGGCATGGGGCTCAGCGACGTCGAGCGCCGCCGGGCCGATGCTCTCGCCGAGCTGGGATACGTAGCGCTGGCCTTCGACCTTCACGGCGGGCGCTATTTGGGTGACCCCGAGGAGATGCTGGCCCGTTGCATGCCGCTGCTCGCGGACCCCGACCGGATGCGGGGCATCGGCCATGCGGCGCTCGACGTGTTGCGCGCCGAACCGCGGACCGACCCCGACCGGATCGCCGCCGTCGGCTACGGCACCGGGGGCGCCGTCGGGCTGGAACTCGGGCGCGATGGCGTCAACCTGCGCGCGATCGGGACAGTCAACGCAACGACCACGGGCCGACCGGGCGAGGCGGCGCGCATTCGCTGCCCGGTGTGGGCCGGGGTCGGGTCGGAAGACCCGATCATGCCGCCCGCGCAACGGGACGCGTTCACCGCCGAGATGCAGGCCGCGGGCGTCGACTGGCGCCTCGCGGTCTACGGCGGAGCCTTGCACGCCTTCCACCACCCGCCGGTCGACCACCCCACGGTCCCCGGCGTCGGCTACCACCCACAACACGCGCAGCGAGCCTGGCGCGACATCGTCGACCTGCTCGCCGAGTGCCTGCCCGTAACGCAATAAGGCCAGAGCGTCAGGACTGCCCTCTCGCCGTTGCGGTGGCGAACTCGCGACCCCACGGACGGTGGTGTACGTCGGTTGCCGGTACTCGTCGATGGAATCGGCCCAGGTGCGGCGGCGCGAAGCTGTCGGCGGCCTCCGGTGCGGCGCGAGGCACGAGGGGATCAAGCTCAGTGGTGTCCGGCCCCTGGGCCTGGGTCCAGGGGCCGACGGTAGGCACAACCCCCTTCGGCGTCGCGACGGCTCAGCCGACAGCGCCGAGGATCGGCGCCCAGGCGGCACCGGTGAGTGCGGCCACCGCCTGCTGCTCGGAGAGCGGCGGAGCGGCACGGGTCGGCTTCGGTGTGTCGGAGCCACTGCCGCCGCCGGTGCTGTTCCACTGCACCATCTGCAGCTGGGCGCCGGTCGACTTCAGGGTCACCGTCACCATCCAGCGGCGGGCGGTGTCCGCCCGGACCGGGTGTTCGGCCGCATTCTGCTCCGACATCACCACGGCCCCGCCGGGAATCGCGGCACTGTTCGGCAGCTCGCTCAGCGTGCAGGTGTCGCCTTTGGCACGCGCGGGCGTCTGTTCGCAGCTCAGCCCGTCGCCATCCCTGAGCGGCAGCTTGAGCCGCACGGCCGAGACGCCGACGAAGGCGGCGCCGTGACCGTCGTCGACGACCAGTTCGCCGTTGGCGACCTTCCCGTTGGATGGATCCGAGGGGTTGTTGCTCTGTCCGGTCACCTGGCTGAACCGGCCCCCGGGGAGCGTCTGTTCCAGGGCCCGGACCATCTGGGTGCCAGTGATCGCGGAACGGGGCATCGCCAGCGCCACCGGCTCCATGTCGGACCCGGCGGAGTGGGTCCCGGCGAGCACGCCGGGGATCACCGCGCCGCCTGCCGCGATCACCGCGCAGACGCCGGCCCCGGCCGCCAGCACGCCGGCGCCGCGCCGACGCCGGCGGCTCCGCCCACGCTGGACGGCTCCGCTCACGAGCGCGGTGAGGTCGGGTTCGAGGGAGCCCGTCGTGCGGTCCAGGGCATGTGCGAGGTCTGCTTCGAACGGCATGGTGGCATCACTTCTCTTTCGCTGATGAGGGAGTTGCGGCGGCATGGACCTGCGTGCACCGGTGCTCACTGCGGAACCAGATCGGACAGGCTCTCGCCCAGCAGCGCACGCAGCCTGCCGAGTGCCCGGGTGCCCTGCGAGCGGACCGCGCTGCTGCTCAGCCTGAGCATCTGGGCGGTCTCCTCGATGCTGTGGCCCTCCCAGTAGCGCAGCAGCAGCACCGCCCGGTCACGGGGCGGCAGTTGGCCGAGCGCGTCCAGCAGGGTGATCCGCAGTGCGGCATCGGGGCCGGACTCCGGGCTGTCGGGCATGTTCCCGATCGGGCGCTCGCCGGTGCTGCGCCGACGCCGCAGGCTGAGGAAGGTACGGACCAGAACCGTCTGCGCGTAGGCCGCCGGGCTGTCCGCACCGGCCACCCGGCTCCAGTGCACATACACCCGGCTGAGCGTCTCCTGGACCAGGTCCTCGGCAAGATGCGTGTCGCCGGCCGCGAGTGCGTACGCCGAGCGGTACAGCGCCTTTGCCCTCGCGGTCACGAACTCCAGGTACTCATCCTCCTGTGCTGATTTCACTCGGTCCCCGCCCGTTCACTTGCTTCGTGATCCTCGTGCATACCCCTCATGACTACGTGAGACGTCAGGATGTCGCGCGAGCGGGAGCTCTTTCTCCTCCACCACTGACGACTCCTCCACCATTGACGCCTCCTCCACCAATGACGATCAGGATGTCCGGGTCACCTGTGTGCCAGGGCCCAGCGGTGACGTCGTCGCCACCGAGATCATCTCCAAAGTGACGGAGCGCGCGGTGAAGTTGCTCGCCGAGGCCGGTCAGGGCGACCGGGCCGCGTCATCGTGGGAGAGCGGCGCCCCACTCGGGGTGCGCGTCGGCGGCATCGACTGGATACTCGAAGTAGACACGGTTTGCACCTCTGCGGTCATGCGCACGGCGCAGTCGGCGGAAAGGGCTCGCTGCGCGGCTGAGCAGGCATGCAGGGAGGTACCTTGCCCTCCACGCAGGTGTCGTCCCGCGCGTGAGACGCGGTCGTCCGGTCACAGCAACGCCGTCGCTCCCGATGATGAGCGCCCCCGTACGGCGCCCTCGACGCGCGGCGCCTCCGGCGCCCACGATCCACGAGGGCGAGCTGGACGATTTGTTCGATGTCGCGGTGACCAAGCCAGTCGAGGCGGGCGTGGTTGTTCTGAACAGCGAAGAACAACCCACACAAGACACCAGATGAGCGAGGCCCTACCGCCGCTCCTCTTTTACGCGAGGTATCCGATGACCAGGACCTGCCGCCTCAATTGCATCATCCCCCCGGTCCTCCTCGAAAAGCTCCTGAGAAGCGAAACGAGCGAGGTGCGCCAAGCAGCCTTGGACACCTTGCTGACCACCGCAGGGTTGCGGGGTGAGCGAGCCGTGCGGGCGACCTTCGCCGGCACCGCCACCCCCGGCAACGGCCGACGGACCGTCTTCGACTGCCAAAACGGCAGGTCGCTTCCCTTGGCTGTGCTGGCCCGGTCGGAGGACGGACCGGCGTCCGCAAACGATTCCGTCAACCGGGCGTTCGTCGGCCTCGGCACGACGCACGATTTCTACCACGACGTGTTCAATCGGAATTCGATCGATGACCGGGGGATGCGTCTGGACGGGTACGTCCACTTCAGCGCGAAGTACAACAACGCGTTCTGGGACGGGCAGCAGATGGTCTTCGGCGACGGAGACGGAGAGGTGTTCACCGACTTCACCGGATCCCTCGACGTGATCGCCCACGAGTTGACGCACGGAGTCACCGAGAATACGGCGGGCCTCGCCTATCACGATCAGCCCGGGGCACTCAACGAGTCCATCTCGGACGTCTTCGGGTCGCTGGTCAAGCAGTGGTCGCTGAAGCAGTCGGTCGAGGAGGCGGACTGGCTGATCGGACCTGAGGTCTTCACCCCAGGGATCGAGGCCGACGCCCTGCGATCGCTGAAGGCCCCGGGGCAGGCATACGACAACGCCCTGTTCGGCAAGGATCCGCAGCCCGACCACATGAGGCAGTTCGCCCACCTGCCGAACACCGAGAGAGGAGACAACGGCGGAGTGCACATCAACTCCGGCATTCCGAACAAGGCGTTCTATCTCACAGCGATGGGCATCGGCGGATTCGCGTGGGAGGCCGCCGGACTCATCTGGTACGAAGCGCTCAAGGCCTCCACCGTCGAAACTCAGTTCCAGGATTTCGCGGACACCACCTACCAGAAGGCCGAGGCACAGTTCGGGGCCGACAGCGCCGAACAGCTGGCTGTGCTGGCTGCGTGGCAGGAAGTAGGAATCCAGATCAGCGGGGTCCCGGCCGGGGCCGCCCGGACACGTGGCCGCGCGGCCAACCGGAACGGCGGCACGGGTCGGCAGGACGGCCTGGCGGCCTTGACCAAGCAGATCGGGATACTGACCACCCAGGTGACGGCGCTGGCCAAGGACGTGGCCACGCTGAAGGGGAAAAAGTGACCCCCGGCGGTCGATGCGGGCCAACCCCCGGACGAACGTGACGGCAAAGAGCGCCGCTTCGTGGGCCGGGAGGTTGGGACGATGAAGGTGACGTTGGAGACACACGGCGGGCAGGCGGCAGCGATCAACCTCCGCCTCCCGCCCAAGGTGCTGGACACCGACACCCTGCCCAAAAACGCCTCAGCAGAGCTGGCCCGGCTGGTCGCGGGGGCCGTCCCGGTGCCCACAGCGGAACGGCCCGACCACGCCCGAGACGCGATGAGCTACACGATCACGGTGGAAGACGACGGCCGCTCGACCGTTCTCACCCAGTCCGACACCACCATGTCCCCGGCGTTCGCGACCCTGCTCAGTTGGCTCGAAAACCACTTCGCGCAGCAGTAAGAACCCATCCCGGAACGCAGGAGGCCCCCTCATGCCGTTCGACCGGCATGGAAACGGTGTCTGCTTGGCCTACTTGGATTCGACCCGCCCGAGCAGGTCGGGGCCGGCGGCCGGCACATCACGCGCGGCCTGCCACGCGGAGTCCTCCGGGTAGAGCTCGCTGCGCAGATAGGCCCAGGTGAGCCGCGCGAGTGCGGCGACCCGCTCGGGGTTCTCGTCCGTGGTCTCGGCGACGTCGTATCCGGAGACCCCACCGAGCCCGTGCTCCGCGTCGAAGAGAGTGAGCAGTGACTTGGGGCCCGGGGAGAGGACGTACGGATCGGCGTGCCAGTCCGGGCCGGCGACCGTCAGGAAGGCGGAGTCGTCCTTGTCACCGGCGACCACGAGCGTGGGCGTCGTCATCGTGGAGAAGTCGGTGGTCAGGAAGAACGAGTAGTTCTCGACGGTGAAATCGGTGAGGGCGTCACCGCCCCGGCCGGGCGCGGCGAGCAGCACACCTGCCTTGATCCGGGGATCGGCCAGGTCGACCTCGATACCGTCGTGCGGATCGGTGAGGCGGGCGCCCAGCAGCAGGCTCGCGGTGTGCCCGCCCATCGAGTGCCCGGCCACGGCGACCCGACTGCGGTCGAGACGCCCGAGAAGCTGCGGGACGACGGCCTCGATCACATCGAGCTGGTCGAGGATCCGCGTCATGTCCTCGACCCGGGTGCGCCAGTGCGCTGCGGCCCCGGGCATGTCGGGGTCGAGGCTCAACGTCCTGGAGTCCAGATGGGTCGGCTGGATCACGACGAAGCCGTGTGCCGCCCAGAAGTTCGCGAGAGGGGCGTAGCCGTTCAGCGAGGAGAGGTGGTTCGAGAAGCCGAGACCGTGCGAGAGGAGGATGACCGGCCGCCACTTCCCGACCCGGGCGGACCTCGTCACCGCCGTCTACCGCCACCAGATCGAGGCATGCGCCGAGGCCGGCCCGAACCTCCTGGCCGACGCCGCCTCCCCGTTCGACGCGCTGCGCCGGTGGATCGACCTCTTCGTCGACTTCCTGGTCACCAAGCACGGCCTCGCGGACGCCCTGCAGTCCGACAGCGCCCGCTTCGCCGCACTGCACACCCACTTCCTCGACCGCCTGATGCCGGTCTGCGCCCAGCTGCTTGATGCCGCGGCCGAAGCCGGCGACATCAAGTCCGGCGTCCAGCCCTACGAACTCATGCGCGGCGTCGGCAACCTCTGCATCGGACGGGACAGCGACCCCCGCTACGACCCCCGCCGACTGATCGAACTACTCCTCCAAGGCCTGCGCCGACCGCACTCACCCGACAACGACGACACGTGATGACCCCGTTCATTTGACGACAGTAGAACTTTGTTGGCGCACGCCGGGACAGTCTTCTGTGCCCGTTCGGTTCTGCGGGGCTGCCCCCGGGTCTCTGGAGGAGTGCGGGCCTGACGCATCAGAGTGGGGCGGGTTCGCCCAATTTCTGAGTGTGACCAGCTCAGAACGTGAAAGACAGTCAAGGAGATACCTATGAAGTCGTGGCGTACTCGTATCGGTGTCGGTCTCGCTGTCGGTGTGGCGGCGGTCGCCGTTCCGCTGACCAGCACCACCGCGTTCGCCGCCGGCCCTCCCGGTGCCGGCTGGGTCCCTGTCGGTGCCGAGGCTTACCCCTCGAAGGCAGCGTGCGAAGCGTCGGAGCTTCCGACGGCTCAGGCGAACGGGTACCACGAGGTGTGGTGCGACGACAGCAAGCGCATCATGCCCATCTACTACCGCTGACATCGCTGACCGGTCTTTGCTCGGCGGGGACTTGTCCCGCGGACGCCGTGCCGAGAAGGTCCGCTGCCCCTGGTGTATCGCGCCGGGGGCAGCGGACTTTCTGCTTCACGGACCCGCGCCCAAGGCACCGGCCCCCTTTGGCTCCTGCGCGCGCCGCGACGAACGGGTTGTGCGGCTGCCCATCATGAGCGACCGTCAGGGCCCGGTCTTGAGCAGTCGGTACGGGTGGCCCGCACGCCGGTGCGCGCCGGTGCCGGAGGAGGCGCGATCGAGCCAACCGGCATGGTTCCGGCCGCTGTTCGTAGGGAGTTGTCCGCGAACTCCCCCGGAATTGTCCGTGATCGGTAACAGACGCATCCCCTGGCCGCCGTGCCTCGTCCTGCCAGGTGGTCGCAAGGTGACCGGGAATCGGCGAGGAACTGCGCGAAATGGGGCGGACATGGTGCGGCATGGCGGCGGGCGGGGCTGGTACGGCAAGGTGGCCGGGGCGGCGCTCGGGGTGACGATGCTCGCCACCGGCGCCTCGGTGTGGACCGCCCAGGCCGGTACCGGGGGCGACTCGTCACCAGAGGTGCCCGAGGTGACCGCACCGGCCACGCCGGGCAGTGACGTCAAGCCGGTCGCAGCGACCATCGCGCATGCCTCGGAGGCGGGGACGCGCGGCATCAACATCACCATCGACGACGGCCCCGACCCCGTGTGGACCCCTCAAGTGCTCGACCTGCTGCGCGAGTACGGGGTGAAGGCCACGTTCTGCATGGTGGGGACGCAGGCGCAGGCCCACCCGGACCTCGTAAAGAAAGTGGTCGCGGCCGGGCACCGGCTGTGCGACCACTCGGTGTCGCACAACACCGCCATGGACAAGAAGTCCCAGACCTACCAGTCGCAGCAGATACTCGACGCCGAACGCATGATCACCAAAGCGTCCGGGGGCGTACGGCCGATGTACTACCGGGCACCCGGCGGGGCTTTCACCCCCTACAGCCGCAACCTCGCCGCTTCCCGGGGCATGCGCCCGCTCGGCTGGAACGTCGACAGCAAGGACTTCGAGCGTCCGGGTACGGACGCTGTCGTCGCCACCGTCGAGCGAGAGCTGCCCAACGGACCGACGCTCCTCTTCCACGACGCGGGCGGCGACCGCACCCAGACCATCCAGGCCCTGCGCCGTCTCCTCCCCCGGCTCAAGCAGCAGGGCTACACCTTCGGTTTCCCGGTCCACTGAGCCCCGGCCATGGCCGGTACCAGCGTGCCGTACGCCCCCTTGCTCCGCCCCGGCTGGCTGCCGGGGCGGAGCAAGGGGGCGTACGGGGTCGGGCTCAGCAGATACTTGCGCGCCGGCGTCGGCGGAGCACGGCGGCCCCACCCGCGAGGACGAGTGCCGCGCCGGAACCGCCGGCAATCAGCGGGATGGAGGACGAGGCGTCGTCCGACTTGTGCTGGGGGCTGTAGCCGCTGGAGTACCCCTTCGTGTCGTACTCCGAGCCGGGCAGCTTGTCGGCGTAGCGAGCCTTGACCAGTTTCTGGTAGTCGCTGAGCGACACCGACGCCTGGCCGCCCAGTCCCTGCCGGGCCTGGTCGTTGAGCGGCTCGACGGTGGTGAGCTTGAGCTGGTACCAGCCGCGGATCTGCGGTTCGGTGAAGACCAGCGTGCCCAGGGTGGCCTTGCTGGCGTATGTGGCGTCGCTGTCACCGTCGCGCACGGCCGCCAGGTGCCAGCCGCCGCCCTGGGTGGGGGCGAGCATGACGGTGGCGTTGCGGCCGTTGACGGTGACGTTCAGCGAGGAGACAAGCTGCGTCAGCTTGACCGCCTCGGTGGGCAGTGGCTGGGAGGTACCCGCGACGAACCCGGGGGTGATCTCGTTCAGCGCCAACGGGTCCTTGATCGTGAAGGCCGGGAGGCCTTGGCACGGCTCGGCCGTCTCGGGGATCGTCTGCACCGGCCCACCGGTGCCGCCGCTGGGCACCGGGGTGCTCAGGAAGCGGCAGACGGCGTTGCGGACGTCGGCGGACTTCACCGCGTTGAGGGCGGCCTGGTAGTCGGGGATGTCGGCCGGGAGAGGGTCCTTGGCCGGGGCCGCGTGGGCGGGACCGACGACGGACAGTAATGCGGATGCGCTCAGTGCGAGGACGATGGACAGGCGGGAGAAGCGAGAGCCCGTCCGCTTGCTGAACGTTCTGGTGCCGCTGGTGCCGCTGGTGTCGCGCATGTCGCCTGCCTTAGCGGGAGATGCCGATGCGGGAATGGGTCCACTTGGACGAGCTGTTGCTCACGTAGTCGTTGTAGTTCCACCAGGTGTACGTGGCGGTGTCCGGCCACGGGTCGGCCACAGCGATCGTGGTGTTCGACGTGTCGAAGCCGTAGACCACGTTCATGTGGCCGCCGCCGGACGTCCACCCGATGCGGGCACCGATCGGCCGGGCCGCCTTGACGTCGGTGTACACCTGGTTGAACGTGGCCGCACTGCTCAGGCCCGAGCCGGGGTGGGTCATGCCGAGGCTGCTCCAGCCCTTGGCCATGTCGTCGAGTGTGGCGGGCTGGTTGTTGCAACCGTAGGCGGGCTGGGCCCGGTTGCAGAAGTCCGTCTGTGTGGAGCCGTAGCCCTGGAACTTGGCGATGGTCAGCCCGGAGGCGACCCAGCACCACTGGGTCTTCTCCTGCTTCAGCATGCCGATGGTGTCCTGACCCGCTTCCGCGTGAGCCGTGCCTCCCGCGACTGCGAGTGATCCCAAGGCGGCCAGCACGATGGCCGACGCCGTGGTTCCGTACCTGAATCTGCCCATGTTCCTGCCTTCCCCTGATGGGTGCGACGAGATGAGCGGGGCAATCTGACACGAATATGACAGCGCAACATGTCAAAGCCATATAGGGGCCGTGCGTGGATTTCACCCCAACTGATTATTTATCGGTTAATCGCGTAACTCGGGTGGCGGTCCTGGCTGGGAGAGTTGTTCCACCAGCTGGGCGGTGACCGACCCGGGCTCACCAACACGCACTCCCTGGGAGGCGGAACTCCTTGCCTGGCTTGGGCGGTCGGCCGCCCATCGATCACCGCTCTGCGGCGGCACACGGCGCCCGCCCATCGAGCTGTAGACCCGTTCACCCACCGAGTGTTTCCGCCATGCGGTCGCGCCGCGCGTCGCCAGCGCCAGCGCCAGCAGCCGGGCCGATGTCTGTGGCCGGAGAGGGACATGATGAGTGTTCAGGCACCCATCCCCGTTGTGCGAAGCGGTATTTCATGCCCTGCTCCAGAGGCCAGTACGGTCGGATTCATGGAGTGGAATTTTCAGACGGCCGAACAACTCGTGGCTGCCTTGCGCGCCGGTGAAGTGACCTCGGTGGAACTGACCGACCAGGCGATCGCCCGTATCGAGCGGGACGACAAGACGATCAACGCGATCTGCGTGCCGGACTTCGACCGTGCACGAGCTGCCGCACGCAGGGCCGACCAGGCGCGCGCCCGCGGTGAGGACCAGCCGCTGCTCGGCGTTCCGGTGACGGTCAAGGAGTCCTACAACGTCGCCGGGCTGCCCACGACCTGGGGCATGCCGCAATACCGGAACTACATGCCGGCCGAGGACGCGGTGCAGGTGTCGCGGCTCAAGGCCGCAGGCGCGGTGGTGCTCGGCAAGACCAACGTGCCCGTCGGACTGCAGGATGTGCAGAGCTTCAACGGGATCTACGGCACCACCAACAACCCGTGGGATCACGGTCGCACGCCGGGTGGATCCTCCGGCGGATCAGCGGCCGCCCTGGCGTCCGGATTCGGCGCGCTGTCCATCGGCTCCGACATCGCCGGTTCGTTGCGCACCCCCGCACATTTCTGCGGCGTCTACGCACACAAGCCGACACTCGGACTCGCGGCGAACCGCGGTATGGTCCCGCCGGACGCGCCGGCATTGCCGGTTGACCTTGACCTCGCCGTCGTCGGTCCGATGGCGCGCTCTGCCCGCGACCTCACACTTCTGCTCGACGTCATGGCCGGACCGGACCCGCTGACGTTCGGTGTGGCGCACGACGTGGCGCTGCCGCCCGCGCGCCACGAGCGGCTCTGCGACTTCCGGGTCCTGATCCTCGATGAGCATCCGCTCATACCGACCGGGTCCGCCGTGCGGGCGGGCCTGAACCGGGTGGCCGAGGCTCTTGCCGACAGCGGAGCCCGCGTCGAACGCCACACTCCGCTGCTGCCCGACCTGACCGAAGCCGCCCTGCTCTACACGCAGTTGCTGTTTTCGAGCGCCGTTGCGCGTTTTCCCATCGAAGCGTACGAGGAGTTGCGGACCCGCGCCGCCCAACTGAGCGCGGACGACCAGAGCCTCGATGCGACGCGGTTGCGCGCCATGGTCTTCAGCCACCACGACTGGATCGAGGCGAACAACCGTCGCGAGCTCCACCGCCACGGCTGGCGGCAGTTCTTCGCCGAGTTCGACGCCGTGGTGTGTCCCATCACCCCCACCCCCGCGTTCCCGCACGACCACAACCCCGATCCCAGGGAACGCAAGCTCGACATCGACGGCGTCGACCACCCGTACTTCGACCAGCTCGTCTGGGCCGGTCTGGCCACCATGCCCGGCCTACCCGCCACCGCGATACCTACAGGCAAGTCCCCCGAGGGCCTGCCGGTGGGAGTGCAGCTCATCGGTCCGATGTTCGAGGACCGCACCCCGCTGCGGCTGGCCGAACTGCTTGAGCAGAAGATCGGCGGCTTCCAGGTACCGGAGTAGGGCGTACTACCTGACGGGTGTCCGTCGCAGACCCACCGCCGCTGCCCGGCCTCCGCCGTGTCGGTGTCGCACGCCGCCACCAGGGGGCAGTCGGCCACCCTCGCCAGGGCCGACTCCCCCGCGGTGGCAGGGGCGCCAGGAGTGCCGGGAGCGTGGTGGAGCGCCGGGCAGGTCAGTTCGGATCCCGCGAGAGGGTGAGCCGCCCGCCTGGGGAGGCGCTGTTCCAAGCATCCGGATCCTGGAGGGGCCGGGTCAAGCAGCGGTGCCGCACCAAGTCCGATCGCTCGGCCGGAGTCAGCCTCCTCGGCCTGCCGAGGATGTCCCGGTCCGAGTCGGGGTCCTCATCGACGGCGAAGTGGAAGGCGGCGTCGGTGAGGTAGTCGCGGCGGAAGTCCATGTTCCACTGCGAGTTGGTGCCACAGGCCAGCGACCCGTCCAAGGTCTCCCGGTGACGGCGCATGAACACTTCGTGGAGCGGCGACTGGTCCGCGATGCCCGCGACCAGGTGCCGGGTGCCGGAGCGCACCGTCACACCGGTGCGGCTGAACAGCATCTCCCCGAACATCAGGCCCGGCCAGACCGTTCCGGTGATCTCGACCGGCGCCTGCGGATCGTCGTCCTGCTCGACGTGGACGACCTCGTGGAAGAACGGTTCGAACGCGACGTCAGCGATCGGGGCCATACCGAGCCGGGCGAAGGCAGCCAGGTACTGGTCACGGGTGATCTGCGGCCAGCACTCGGGCTCGTGGATGTCATGCGCCCAGAAGGTGTCAGAGCCCGGCGGCAACAGCGGCTGGAACTTGTAGATCAGTGCGTCGCTCACGCGGCTGAGCGCGTACGCCGTCTCCAGCGGATCGCCGGGCTCGTACTCGGTCCGCTTCCATCCGCCGAAAGCGGCCAGCGGCGCGAGGGCCTCCCGGACGGCGTCGGTGTGCTCGTCCAGCCACGGTTCGACAACCGCGAGGAAGACGTCCGCACCTTGGTACGTCTCCAGGGCGTGGAAAAGTCGGCGGACGCGCAGTGCGGGGATCATGCAATGCAGCGTAGGCAGACCCGCCCGTGTGGTCGAACTGGGTTTCCCGCGAGACGGTGTCAAGCCAGCACTTCCGCCAGGGATTGGCCAGCCCTTCCACAGTCAAAGCGGCGCCCAGTGCGTCGGCGCCTCAGCCGAACTTGACGCTGTGGGGAGCACCGGAAATCGTGAAGTCACGAGCCTGTCGGGGAGGCAGGCCCGGGGACAGCGGCTCCTCGCAGCCCCGGTCCGCGTACAGGATCGCCGTGGAGCTCGTGCCGTTGTCCACGTGCTTCGCCCCGCTGACCAGCAGGAAACATTCCCCGCTCATGGGGTTGCTGATCGACAGTTCCTCATTGTCCACGTTGACGTAGGTGAAGGTGCCAAAAGCGGCACCGGCTGAATCAGGCAGTGTCATGACGAGCGCGAGAGCGCCGAAGACAGCGACGGCGGTACGGCGAAGACGCATGGAGGGCCCCTCAGTTGCCAGAGTTGGAACCCTGGCAGCATGACCCGACCCGTACCCACTGACTGGAACAGCCGGCGTGCACCACCCGATAGAGGCTTACTGAAACGATAATCCCTACGCCAAGTGGGTGCCCCGCCCCGAACAACGCCGCGCGGGGGCGGAACGCGTCGCCTCGTCCCGCTCGCGCGCGGTCAGCCCAGCAAACCCTTCAGCAGGCCGCTCACCAACCCGGTGAGGCCTCCGACAACACCGGTGAGGGTACTGACCAGGCCACTCACCAGGCCCGTGACCGCACCGAGCGGGTTCGAGCCCCCGTCGGCCGCAGGCGCGGCGTCGTCCGGCACCACCCCGTCGGGGGCGAGGCGAGTCGGTGCCGTGGCCCCGTCGGCGGTCGCCGTGGTGACCGCGCCGGCGTCCGGCCGCTGGGCCTCCGGAGTGGGTGTGGAGACGGAGGAGTACGTCATCGCCCGTACATGAGAAAGGGTGGTGGCGGTTGCCGTGTGCTGAGCGGCGCCGAGGGCGATCGTGCCGACGACGGCTGTCGTCAGGAGGAAGCGGGACCTGCGGGAGGCACCCATGGACGTACTCCTTCGAGCCGAGGGATGTTTCGATCACCCTGAGTCGGCCCTGCGGCCTTCGCAATCGGGAGCCATCCCGGCACGCGTGTCCGCCATAAGGGGCAGGCAGACACCCCAATGCGCTGGCAGCACACCGGATTCACCCCACTGCCGGCACCCGTCCGGCCCTCCGAGACATCCTCCGAACAGAGCAGGCCATCCGAGGGGACGAGGTTCCGTCAGCCCCCGGCCCCCTCCTCGTCCACATGCGCCAACAACCGTTCCAGCCGCGCCGGGGTAGGAATTCAGCTTGCCGGTGCCGTGCAACCACGCTGCAAACGACTCAGACGACCACGACCCGGCGCCCGCGCGTGTGACCGGCATGGCTGTCTATGTGCGCCGCCGCGGCCTCGGCGAGCGTGTACGACTTCTCGACCGGGATGTGGAGCTTCCCCCGCGATATGAGGTCGGCGGCCTCGGTGAGCGCTTCCGGCATACTCCCGGCCGCACCGGAGAATCGGGCGCCGTGCTCCGGCGCAGCGAGGTCGGCGATGGAGATCACCTTCTGCGGATCCCCGGTCAGCTCGACGAGCTCGCCGATCACCCCCGACCCGGCCAGATCGAGAGCTGCGTCGACATGGCCGAGCTGCCGCACCCGCTCGGCCCAGCCCTCGCCGTACGTCGTGGCGACGGCACCCAGGCTGCGCAGATAGTCCTGGTTCGCGGCCCCAGCCGTGCCGATCACCGTGATGCCGCGGTCGCGGGCGATCTGCAGCACCGCCGATCCGACTCCCCCGGACGCACCGCTGGCCAGCAGCGTCTGCCCGGACCGCACACCGGCCTGGCGGATGATGCGCAGCGCGGTCTCCACCACGGAGGGGTAGCCGGCTGCCTCCTCGAACGTCAGGCCCTCGGGCATACGGGCCCAGGCCGACAGCACGGCGAACTCGGCATAGGTGCTTGAGCCTTCACCGAAGACGCGGTCGCCGACCTCGACCCCTTCGACACCCTCACCGACCTCGTCCACCACCCCGGAGGCGTCCAGCCCGACTCCGGCGGGCAACTCGATCGGATGGACCTTCTGGAACTGGCCTTCACGGATCCTCCAGTCGACGGGGTTCACGCCCGCCGCCCGCACGGCGATGCGTACCTGGCCGGGGCCCGCGTGGGGCTCCTCGGCGTCTATGAGTTGCAGAACGTCCGGACCGCCGAACTCGGCGAAGCTCACTTTCCTCATGCGGCCGACCGTAACACTAACCGTTAGGGTTTAGAAACGGTTCTGTTTTTGTATCTGATAGTGTCAGGGCATGACCGTGCCGCCCGGACGCCGTGAGCGCAAGAAAGCCGCGACCCGCCAGAAGATCGCTGACACCGCCCTGCGGCTCTTCCTGGAACGCGGGTACGACGCGGTGGGCATCCGTGACGTGGCCGCTGAGGCCGACGTGGCCGTCACCACGCTCTTCTCCCACTTCGCCTCGAAAGAGGCCCTGGTGTTCGAGCAGGACGAAGACTTCGAGCAACGCCTCACGCAGGCGGTCACCGGCCGGGCGCCGCACGAGCCGCTCATCCCTGCGCTGCGCCGCGAGATCCAGGCCCTGGTGCGCCATTGCACGGCGGACAGCGCCGCCCCGATCTGGCGCATGATCGACGAATCACCCGCCCTGCGGGAGTACGAGGAGTCGATGAGGCTGCGCCATGCGGAGACACTGGCGACGGCCATCGCCGCCGATCCCGACCTGCCACAGACCACAACGGCCTGCCGAACGATCGCGAGGTTCGTGATCGACGCCTATTCGCTGGCCCGTGAGGCGGCCGATCCGGAGGCCGCGGTGGACGAGATCTTCCAGATGATCGAGGCGGCCTGGGAAGTCGCCTGCCCTTCTCGACGTGCGTGAGGAACTTGTTCCTCCAGGCAGGACAGGGACCCCATCCCTCCCGTCGCGGTCCCGGCCGGTTCGCGCACCGGCACCACGACATCTGCCCAGCCGGCCCGCCAGACCGTCACTGACCCACCGTGCGGCTCGAAAAAGGTGAGGCAGAGCCCGATCGCCTCCGTCGCTATCAAGGTTCGAGACCGCCTGAGGGCCGTGGAATTGGCGGGCGACGCCTTCTGACCCAGAGCGACAGGACCACCGAACACACCGCGGCGAACGCGCACCACGTGGAGATGTACTCCTGCCGCCACAGCGCGAAGGACACCGCTGCCCCGACGGCAACCAGGACGCCGAACAGGACGAGGCCCCGGTCGCCGGACAGGAGCAGGGAGCCGATGGTGGCGAGGAGGTAGCCGATGACGATCAGCTCCGGCTGCGGCAGCCCCAGGGAGTACCCGACGGTGTGCCCACGGATCTCGGCCGTCACGGGGCGGGTCGCCAGCGCGTAGGTGAGCGCCGCCGCCGTCGCGACTCCCGCCGCCAGGGGAATGATCAGGCGGCGACGGGCGCTCGGCGGCGCGGCGCACAGCACGGCCGCCGGTACCCACAGCGCCAGCAGCGGGAGCGCGATGACAGCCCAGGCGACAGTGGCGGGCCCGGTGCCGCCGCCGTTGTGCCAGACCGCGGCCTCGATGATCTGGTGACCCCCCAGGAGGAGAGGCAGCGCGGCCAGCGGCAGGTCACGGGGGCGGCGGGCCGCCAAGGTCACCGAAGCGGCCCCCACAGCCATAATGCCCACGCCCGCAATGAGGTCGGCCGTCGCACTCCAGCACATGACAGCAACGCTACGGCCGCCCTGGTGAGGTAGCGCGCCGGACACTCCTTCGCGGCTACGCCCAACATCCCGGTGCACGGCGCAGCTGATGTCTCTAGCCACGAGGCGTCACCCATTCGACTTACCATTACAAGATTACAATGCGGTGGACCGCGGTCCACCGCAGGGAGGGGACGGGAGCCGATGAGCCTTCGTCAGTTCGAGTACGCCCTGGCCGTTGCCGAGGAGGGCTCGGTGACGGCGGCGGCGGAGCTGCTGCACGTCGCTCAGCCGTCGGTGTCCCAGCAGATCCGCGGCCTGGAGCGGGAGCTCGGCGTAAAGCTGTTCACCCGCACGCCGACCGGACTGGTGCCCACCGTGGTCGGCCGTGCGTTCCTGCGGGAGGCGGAGGTCGCGGTGAGCGCGGCGCGGCGGGCGAGGGCCACGGCGCGGGCCGGTGCCGATGAACTGGTGGGCGAGTTGGTGGTCGCGGCGCAGATGGGCCTGGGCACACGGCAGTTGCCGGGGGCGCTGGGCGCGTTGCGCCGCCGCTTCCCGCGGCTGGAGGTCACCGTCTTTGAGGAGCCGAACCCCGCCGAGTTGGAGCGGATGGCGCGCGGCGGTGTGCTGGACCTCGCCCTGATGGCCGGGCCGTGCGAGGAAGGCCTGTACGACGGCCACCACCTCGGCGACGAGGAGTTCGTCGTGGTGCTGGGGGCCGGGCACCCGCGGCTCGCCGCGGACCGGGTCGAGCTGAGCGAACTGGAGCGGGAGCCGTGGGTGAGGTTCGACCACAACAGCGCGCTCGACGGCGTGCTGCGCGAGGTGCTGCGGGACAACGAGCTGACCCCGACCACGGTCGCCCGTGTATCCCAGGCGGCGACGGCCGTGCGGTGGGCCGCCCACGGGCTGGGGGTGACGCTCGTCCCGGCCTCCGCGGTGCCCCACGGTCACGAGCATCTCGCGCGCCCGGTGTTCCCGGTCGTGTCCCAGCCCGTCGTCGCCGCCGTCCGGCCCGGCGCGGGCCCGGCGGAGACAGCCCTGCTCGAACTTCTGCGTAAAGAGACCTGGTACAAATCCGCCTCCTTCTCACCGGTGTCCTGACGGCCGAGAAGGAGGCGGGCGCCGCTTGATTCTCTTTTCGAAACCGGCGTTCCGGAATGCTGTCGGCGTCAACCCCTGGGGAATTCGCCGCCGTCCACGACGAGATTGCTCCCGGTCAGCCAGCTCGCCCGGTCGGATATGAGGAACAGCACCGCGTGGGCGATGTCGTCGGGCTGACCGTCGCGCCCCAGCGGCACGGTGGTGTTGTTCTGGCCCTGCGCCGGGTCCAGGCGCGCCCACTGCTCCCGCGTTGCTTCGCCGCCGGGCGTGGCGACTCTGCCGGGAGTCACGGTGTTGACCCGGATCCCGAACGGGGCCAACTCCGAGGCCAGTCCCCGGCTGTAGTTCTCCAGCGCCGCCTTCGCCGCCGTGTAGTGCAGGAAAGGTGGCGGCGTGAGAGGCACCGCGGCCGAGGAGACGTGCACGATCACCCCCGAACGCCGTTCCCGCATCCCCGCTACCAGCAGCGAGTCCAGCCGTACCGACGCCAGGAAGTTCAAGTCCAGCGCCTCCTGCCACTCCTCGTCGGGAATCGCCGAAGCACCCTTGTACGGCTGCGCCCCACCCGCGTTGTGGACCAGGACGTCCACCCCGCCGAGCACGTCCCGCGCGGCCGCGGCGAGCGCCTCCGCTCCAGCCCGTGTCCGTACATCGGCCTCCACGAAGGTGGCGCCCTCCGGCACCGTGCTCGTCGCCGACCTGGCGGTCGTGAGCACCTCGGCGCCCGCGTCCAGGAGTTGGCGCACGACGGCCGCTCCGATTCCGCGAGAACCACCTGTTACCAGGGCTCGCTTTCCCGCGAGTTCCCGCGTTCCCGATCCGCTTTTCTCAATCGTGGCCATGCCACCGGTCCCCTCAATCGCATGTTCGTCCGCTCGACGGAAAAAAATCGACGTGCACAGAGCGCGATTCTTCGGAGAAATCGCGGTGAGCGCCTCGTCCATCGAGTTGTTTGACGGTACGTCCGGAAAAGAACAAGAGGCAAAGACGAAATGTCAGCAGGTGCTATAGGGAGTTCCTATGGCACTCCCGTGCCCGGACCGGCCCTGTCAGGTCAAGGCAGCGAGCCAGGCGAAGTGTGCCTGTCACCCCGGGAGTTCCATTCAGCGGCTCCGGCCGCGTCGCCCTGGTCGGCGAGGCACTCCGCGTAGCGCCGCAGTATGCGCACATGCCGACGCACGCCGAGTTCACCGTACGAGGCCCGCAGTGAGTGCCGGCTGCGGGTGAGGAGGGCGTCGGCCGACTCGGCGGCCGTGCGGCGCCAGAACACCGCGAGGGACGGCTCTCCGCGGCCGATCTCGATGTCCGCGAGTGCCGCCGCGGCTCGCGGGTCCCCGCGGTCCGCGGTCTCGTGGAACCAGACTTCGGCCTCCTCTGTCCTGCCCGTCTCCAGCAACATGCGGGCGAGCCCGAGGACCGTGTCGGACACCCCCTGGTCCTGGGACTCACCCGGCCAGGGCCGGTACGCGGCCGGGGAGTCCTGCATGAGTGCCCGCGCGCGCTCGGCTCCGCGCCGGTACCACCGCAGCGCCTCGTCCGTGTCCCCCCGGTTCTTCAGCAGGTGCGCCAGGTTCTCGATGGCCCCGGGGTGACCGACAACGGCCCCCTGCCGGTTCCAGTGCTCTGCCTGGGTGAGGTCCCCGCGTTGTTCCCACAGGTACCCGAGGTTGGCCATGGCCACCGCCTCACCGAGTCCCGCGGCCCGGCGCAGCCAGGTCTCGGCCTCGTCCTGCCGACCCAGGGCGGAAAGGGCGACGCCGAGATCCACCATGGCGGACGCGTCGCCCTGGGATGCGGCCTCCCGCAACCAGCGCTCCTCCCCCGTAAAGTCTCCCGATCCGTGCAAGCAGCGCGCGAGAGCCCACATCGCGGTGTTGTCGCCCAGGTCGATCGCACGGCGGAACCAGCTCGCGCCCTCAGCGTGGTCTCCGCGACGGGTGCAGGACCAGCCGAGCCAGTGCATCGCCCGCAGGTCTCCCGCGTCAGCGGCCCTGCGCCATGCTCGCCGTGCCAGTTCGGTCCTGCCCTCGGCGTCCGCGACGAGCCCGATGTCGCTCCCGGCGTACGGCGAGGCGTGCGCCAGGAGCGTGCTCCACGTGCCTTCGTCGTCAAGCAGGGGACGCACGAGGCTCCGGGCCGCCGAGTAGGAGTGCTGGAGAAGGATGTCGGAGACCTTGAAGCCCTCCACGACACCCGGCGTGGTGGCCGATCTGCGGAGCGCGCTGATCCTTCCCTCGATCGGGTTCTCGGCCCACGCGATCGCGTCGGACAGCCACTGGGCCGACAGCGGGACACGCGCCTGCGCCGACAGTGCCCTCATGGCCAGTGCTTCCAGCACCTCCATCGGCACGACTTCGGGATGACCGCACCGGCGGGCGACGACGGCGGCCGTGAGGACCGCTTGGCCGTGGCGGTCGCCCGAGTCGAGCGTCCAGCGTTCGATCAGCTCCGGGGCGCCCGCCAGGGTCGCGGTGATCCGCTCGTCCTCCGCGCCGCGCAGCGCGACCTCGATACGGGGGTCGATCGCGGCCAGGGCCTGGGCCCGGGTCCGCTCCTCGGCCGAAAGGCGACTGTCGACGTGGAAGCGCATGGCGCGTTCCGTCGCCTCACCACGCGGGGACCAGCGCGCCAGCATTTTGATCACCTCGCGGGCGTGACGGCGGCCGATCGCGTCCGAGCCTTCGGGGGCTTCGGTCGACGGCTCGGTGGAGTGCAGCAATCTGTCCAGCTCCTCGGTGCGGATGGTGGCGGCCATCAGGACGGGGCCGTGCCGACCCGCGACCAACTGCCGTACCGATGGGGCCGTCAGCGCCTCGTCACCGAAGAAGTTCTGGAACTCATCGAGCCAGACGACGGACTGCGCCAGATCGACGCCCTCCCGGACCAGGGCGTTGAGCTGCGCACCCGTCTCTATATGGGGCAACCCCCAGAGGGGGACCTCGGCGCACAGCGCCTCGTACAGGCAACGGGTCTTGCCCGCCGCCGCCTCACCCACCAGCACCACGAGCCCGCCGGTCCGGGTGTGTGCCCTGATCCATGCACGGATGTCGGAGTCGATCCGGCGCGGAATGTATTCCGGCAGGCTGCTCGACAAACCCGGGTCGGCGTCCCTCGGCAGGGGGATCGCCGTGTGAATGCTCAACGCCATGCGCTCGCGGGAGTCGACGACCCGTTGTGCCGGGCCGAGGAGCGCGTTCCTCGCGGCGGACCGGCGTACGACTCGTTCGACGGGCTCGGCCAGCCGTGTTCCCAGAGCCTCCACGGCCCTCTTCCCGGTGATGGCCGCACACGCGACGACCGCACCCACGGTGGCCGCCGCCCAGGTCGGCCCCGGGAACCGCCCGGCGGCGAACACCACCGAGGCCGCTGCCAGCACGGCACCCGCGGCGACCGCCCCAGCCGCCGTCCACAGGTCGTAGCGCCGATCCCCCATAGAACGAGGATGCCGCACTTGGGGCCCGGCCGTGGCCGCCGCCGACATGCAGATCGCTGCCCTGCCCTGGGAACAGCCGCGTACGCGCAATACGAACGCTCGCCCACACAGCCTCAGATGTCCCGTGGCCTCACCGTCATCCGGATCCCGTCCCGTGCCCACAGCACGAACCGTTCCACCGGCGTCACCTCGTGCCCAGGCTCGGGCCGGAAGCGAAGGCGCTTGAGCAGGACGGCCAGGACGAGCTGGGCCTCGACCGTGGCCAGGGCGGCGCCCTCGCAGCTGCGCGGCCCGATCCCGAAGGGGACGTACGCGAGCCGCGGCCGCTTGGCCACCTCCTGCGGCGTGAACCGCTCGGGGTCGAACCGCTCCGGCTCGGGCCAGTGCTCGGGGTTCAGGTGCACCGCCCAGAACGGATAGAACACCGTCGTCCCGGCGGGGATCTCGTACGGGCCCAGGGCCAGGTCCTCGGTCGTCTCGCGCGCGCCGTACGGGCCGGGCGGGAACAGGCGCATCGACTCCTTGAGCACCATGTCCAGATACGTGAGCCGCCGCAGGTCGCCGTAGTCGGGCGCGGCGCGCTCGCCGAGCACCTGGTCCAGTTCGGCCGCGACGCGGTCGGCCGCGTCGGGGTGGCGGCCCAGCAGGTGCAGCGTCCACGCGACGGCGACGCCGGTGGTGTGGTGGGCGGCGAGCAGCGTCACCATCACGGTGTCCCGGATCCGCGCCGAGCTCTCCCCGGCCTCGACGAGCGCCCCGATCAGGTCGCTGCGGTCGGCGCGGCCGTCCGAGCGGTGCGCCGCCACCACACGGTCGACCGTCGCGCGCAGATACGCGAGGGCTTCATCGGCCCGCTCCGCCGAGCGCGGGTCGGTCCGTGGCACCTGGTAGAGCCGCCCGAGGTGCTCGGTGAGCACCGCCTCGAACGCGGCGACGACGCGGTCCGCGTCCGTGCCGGCGTCCGCGCCGCCGAGCGCGAACCCGCAGATCATGCGGAGCGACAGCGCGGTCAACTCTTTCTGCAGCTCGACGGGTTCGCCGTCCACCTGCCCGGCCCAGCGCTCCGCGAGCTCCCGCGCCGGCTCCGTGAAGCGCGTGAAGTGCCGCTCGTGGGCCGGACGTCCGGCGAGCACCGAGAGCAGCAGCCGACGCCAGGGCGTGTGCTCGTCGGCGGGGAGCACTTGCAGGTTGCCCGCCTCGCACAACGGGTCCAGGAACGCGAACAGCTCCTCGGGCCGCTTGTCCAGGTGCGCCGCGGCCTCCAGGAGCACTGGGTCGGCGACCGACACGGCCGTGTCCGCGCCCGGCAGTTGGAAGCGCACGACCGGTCCGTACGCGTCGTGCAGGCGCAATTGGTACCGGTGCAGCCCGCCCGCGGCCGCGACGGCGCCCAGCCCGCCATCCTCCTGGTGCTCGGGTCCGGGGATGCGCATGACGGTGCCTCCTGTCCGGGGGACCTGCCCACGGGTTTTCCGAAGGCTCCTCAACTGGCCCTTGTCGCCGGCTGTTTCCCCCGTCCCCGCTTCCTACCCCACGGTCCAGCCGGCGGGACGATTCCTCGTCAGATCCTCCGGGCGCCGTAGAAGCTGCCGAGGTAGCTCATCTTCTCGTAGCGGACAAAGGCACCGGGCTTCGGGGCGTGCAGCACCATGCCGTTGCCCGCGTAGATGCCGACGTGCAGAAGGTTGTTGAAGAAGACCAGGTCGCCGGGGGCGAGGTCGTTGAAGCTGACCGAGCTGCCGTCGTTGATCTGCGTGTACGTGACCCGCGATATGTGGACGTTCACCTGGGCGAAGGCCCACTGGGTCAGACCCGAGCAGTCGTAGGACTCAGGGCCTTCGTGGCCGGACTGGTACGGCTTGCCGATCTGCGTCGCGGCGGCCTGCAGGGCGGCGTAGCCGCGCCCGGACCCCGGCTTCTCGTGGCCCAGGTTCACGCGCTCGCCGGCGCCGCGGCTGGCTCGGCTCTCGTCCTGCTTGAGCTTGGCGCGCTCGGCGGTGGTGAGGGTGTTCAGGAGCTTCTGCGCCTCGGCGAGCTTGCCCTGGAAGGCCCTTTTCCTCTCGCCGGCCGTCTTGCGGACGTCCGCGAGGTCGGCGAGCTTGCGGGCGGCCTCGGCGCGCTTCTGCGCCAGGGCCCGCTGCTTGGACTGGATGGTCTCAAGGGCCTGCGCCTGCCTGGCGCCCAACTGGTCGACCGCGGACGCCTTGTCGAGGTAGCTGTCCGGGTCGGCGGAGAGGAAGAGCGAAACGGACGGGTCCAGGCCGCCGGAGCGGTACTGGGCGCTGGCGAGCGAACCGATGCCGTTACGCAGGACGTTGAGCTCGCTCTGCCCGCGGGCCACCTGGTCCTGGAGGGCCGTCACCTCCTTCTGGAGGGCGGTCTGCTTCTCGTTGGCCCCGTTGTACTCTTCGGTGGCCTTCTCCGCCTGGTGGTAGAGCTCGTCGACCTTCGACTTCACCTCGTCCTTGCTCGGCTTGGCAGGCGCGGCGTTGGCGGCCTGGGAGCTGAGCGCGACGGCCGCGGCGGCGGTGGCGGTGAACACGGTGACACGGGCGCGGCTCGGATGCTTGGGACGACGGTGGGACCCCACGGAGGGCAGCTCCTTCTTCCTCAGAGCCGCCGAACTACGCAGACATGGCGGCCCCTTCGCCGACACCCCGAATGGGTGATCCATCGCGCGAAGGTTCGAGACATGACTTTAGTGACCAAGTTGTGATCGGTTCAAATCCTCATGAGAAAAATCTGCCTCACGAAGCACAGTTTTTACACACATCGCACACACGGCACGGGGGCGCCAACGGCAGTCCTCACTCAAGGGCGTGGTGGGGCATCAGCGTGTGACGACAGGCGGGGTTGCCGAGGTCGGGGTTGCCGAGGGCGGGACACACCCGCCGTCTATCGCCACCGGGCGGGCACAGGGCATCGTGTGGCCCGTGAGCGACATTGCCCTCTACTTCCCGTACGCCAACCTGCCCGGCGACGCGTGGGTCAAGGCCGCGGCCTTGCACTGGCCACAGCTCGGGCGCATCGTTCCGGTCGGGTACCGGCACCTGCGGGACTCCGACACGGTCAAGCGGCTTCGGGACGAGCTCGACTTCCTCGTGGATGTGAGGCCCGACCGGGGCCGGATCCGCGGGTCCTGGGTGAGTGGCGACGTCTTGACGAGAGTGGACCCGCACTTCCTCCCGCGGGATCCGTGGCCAAGTACCGAGGATCAGATCGACGCGCTGTTCTTCGACTTCCTCAGCCGGTACCAGGACGAACTCATCCCGCGGTACGGCGCCCACGCACTCGGGATCGAGTCCCTGCGCACCCGGGACGTGTACGACGAACTCCTGCCGGTCGACAGCCGGTTGGAGGAGGTGCATCCGACGAAGCTCTCCTACGACCTGACGGTACGGCTGGCGGAAGCCGGGCTGCTGGTTTCGCAGAACTACCAGTGGCGCCGCGCAGACGACGGAAGAGTCCTCGACGTACACACCTTTGCGGTGCACCGAAGCCTGGCCCGCGTCTACTTGACGATCCTCGCGGACGTGGTGGCGAGGGAGAACGGAATGACCCCGGTGACCGACCAGGCGCTGACCTGTGCCGCCACCTCGGGCTGGACCATCGACGCCATGGCGTACGCCCTGCTCGCCGACGAGACCGGGACGACGGCGGAGGGACGAACCGACGCCCATCAGACGTTCGCCGTGCTGGCCCTGCAGTCCGTCCTCCCCCGCGATATCGCCGAGGTCCCGGTAGAGCGGATCATCGAGGCACGGCGACGCCTGCTGCCGGAGCTGATGCGGTTTCGCGCGTTCCTCGACTCACTCGCGCCGGACTTCGTCGAGATCAGTGGGGTGCGGGATCCCGAGGTGAGAGCGGCCAGGCTGCGCAACCATGTGGAGAGGAGCATCGCGCAACCGATCGAGACGATGGAGCGTGAACTCGGGCGGCTCGGCATGCAACCCGCCCGAGCCGTGCTGAGCCTTCAAACGCTCGTGCCACCGACGGCGCTGGGCGTACTGGCCGACACCGCGAACCTGCCGTCCGCCGTCACCGGGGCGGGTGTGGTCGCCGGGTGCCTCGTCGGAGCGACGCAGAGCGCACTCGACCAGCGCAGACAGGCCCTCGCGGGCCACCCCGCCGGATATCTGCTGAACCTGCGCCACGAACTGGGCCCCTCGGAGACCGTCGCGCAGATCCGCTCCGCGATGCGACGAGCCGCACCCCGGCGGCAACGCGGACGGTGGGCCGGACTCCGCGGACGCCTCGGGCACTGAACGCCGGGTGCGTCGTACGGGCGCACGTCGTACGCGGCGATGATGCGCTCCTCGTACGCTTGTCCTGTGCCAGCCTCAACCCCTCTGCGACGCGTCGCCGTCCTCGTGCTCGAAGGCGCGAAGCCGCTCGACGTCGGCATTCCCGCGCAGGTGTTCACGACCCGCGCGAGCATGCCGTACGAGGTGCGGGTCTGCGGGGCGGAGCCCGGACTCGTGACCGGCGGTGACGGCCTGTCATACGCCGTCGCCCACGGCCTCGACGCGCTCGCGTGGGCCGACCTCGTCTTCGTCCCCGGATACCGCTTTCCCGGCCGCGAGGACCCGCCGCGGGCCGTCCTCGACGCGCTGGTCGCCGCCCACGGCCGGGGCGCGCGGCTCGCCGCGATCTCCACGGGTGCCTTCGCGCTCGCCGCCACGGGCCTGCTCGACGGCAGGCGCGCCACCACGCACTGGCACTACACACGGGCACTCGCCGAAAAACACCCCCGCGTACGGGTGGACGCGAACGTCCTGTTCGTGGACGAGGGCAGTGTGCTGACCTCCGCCGGTGCCGCCTCCGGCATCGACCTGTGCCTGCACATCCTGCGCGGCGACCTCGGTGTGTCCGCGTCCAACCACGCGGCCCGGCGCCTGGTCGCGGCGCCCTACCGCAGCGGTGGGCAGGCACAGTACGTGCCGCGCAGCGTGCCCGAACCACTGGGCGAACGGTTCGCCGCCACCCGCGAGTGGGCACTGCACCGCCTCGACGAACCCCTCACCCTGGAGGCGCTGGCCCGGCACGCGGCGGTGTCCGCGCGCACCTTCTCCCGGCGCTTCGTCGAGGACACCGGGTACACGCCGATGCAGTGGGTCATGCGCGCCCGTATCGACATGGCCCGTGAGCTGCTGGAGCGTTCGGAGCGCAGTGTGGAGCAGATCGCGACGGATGTGGGGCTGGGGACGGGAGCGAATCTGCGGCTGCATTTCCAGCGGGTGCTGGGGACTACGCCGACGGAGTACCGGCGGACGTTCGCGCGCGGGGAGTGAGCGCCGGTCTGCATACGGGTCGCTCGGCGCGGGGCGACTCGCGCCCCTGCCGCAACGCCCCGCCACCCCTTGGCGAGATCCTTTCGAACCATGGCGCTCACGCCTCTGCCGCCGCCGGGCGTCCCACGCGAGTCTGGAGGCGAACCGAAGGGACATCACTCATGACTCGCATCGCCATCAACGGATTCGGCCGCATCGGACGCAACGTGCTGCGCGCGCTGCTCGAACGCGACAGTGATCTGGAGGTCGTCGCCGTGAACGACCTCACCGAGCCCGCCGCCCTCGCGCGGCTGCTCGCCTTCGACTCGACGGCCGGCCGGCTCGGGCGGCCGGTGACCGTGGACGGGGACACGCTCGTCGTCGACGGCCGCCGCATCAAGGTGCTCGCCGAGCGCGACCCGGCCGACCTGCCCTGGGCCGAGCTGGGCGTCGACCTCGTCCTGGAGGCGACGGGCCGCTTCACCTCGGCGAAGGCCGCCCGTGCCCACCTGGACGCGGGCGCGAAGAAGGTCCTGGTCAGCGCGCCCTCGGAGGGCGCCGACGTCACCCTCGCGTTCGGGGTCAACAACGACGCGTACGACCACGAGGCGCACACGATCGTCTCGAACGCCTCCTGCACCACGAACGCGCTCGCGCCGTTGGCCTCGGTGCTCGACGAACTCGCCGGGATCGAGCACGGGTTCATGACGACCGTGCACGCGTACACCCAGGAGCAGAACCTCCAGGACGGCCCGCACCGCGACCCCCGCCGCGCCCGCGCCGCCGGGGTCAACATCGTGCCGACCACGACGGGCGCGGCCAAGGCGATCGGTCATGTCCTGCCCAACCTCGACGGCAAGCTGTCCGGCGACTCGATCCGGGTGCCCGTGCCGGTGGGCTCGATCGTCGAGCTCAACACGACCGTCGAGCGTGACGTGACGCTCGACGACGTGCTGGCCGCCTACCGCGCGGCGGCGCAGGGGCCGCTCGCGGGCGTACTGGAGTACTCGGAGGACGCGCTGGTGTCCTCCGACATCACGGGCAACCCGGCCTCGTCCATCTTCGACTCGGCCCTCACCCGGGTGGACGGCCGCCATGTCAAGGTGGTCGCCTGGTACGACAACGAGTGGGGTTTCTCCAACCGGGTGATCGACACACTGGAGCTGCTCGCGGGGCGGTGACAGCCGGGCGCGGGTCATCCCTTGGCCACGGTCCCCGCTCCCCCTGAGTTGACGAAGTGGCGAACCCCCGTTCGCTCACCGCTTGGTGATCACCATGGTCGGACCGCCAAACCGGCTCCGATACAGGTCATGGACCAACCGCCGTTCAGGGACGGACGCCGGGGCCGGACGGCCAAGCGTGCTCATCGCGCCCTTCGGCTTGGGGTGAAGACGTAGAGGTCGAGGATGTCGGGGCAGGGCGCGATGCCGGGGCCGCCGGCCTGGACCCAGGCGGCGATGTCGTCCGTGGCGGCGGGATCGTTGACCAGACCGAGCCAGACCGGGCGGGCACCGGCGACGCGTGCTGCACGAGAGGGCTGGACCACGATCACGTTGGCCTGTTCGCAGACGTCGAGGCAGGCGGAGACACGTACGGGCGCGCTCTCGGCAAGGCGCGCCTTCTGCTGCGCGTGGTCGACTCCGGGCACCTTCGGGCTCCCGCAGCAGCAGTCCCTGCACACCACGATCCGGCACGGTGCCGAGTCGGCTGGGGTGTGTCCGGCGCCGCCTTCTGGTCGCTGCTCCGACATGACCGCTCACGCTCCTCCTCCGGGGAGATCCGCCCCGGTTTCGTCAAGGAGGCGACGACGTGAGTCTCCTGGCTCTCGGGTCGCCGCTCACCCCGTCCTTCCCGCCCGTGTCCGGGCAGTGGTCTGTTCGGGGTTCGCTCGCCGATCACAGTGGCGGGACCGCGCCGGAATTCCACCGGCTTCCTCGTTCCGCGTCGCCTTGTCGTCGGGCATCGTCGCACGTCGGACGGCTGCGCGTCACCACCGTCCCGCAGGGGTGGACGATCCGAACGGTGCCGGGTCCGGCTCCGACTCCTGGTCCGGCTCGGGGAGTTGCGCTGCCGCGCGACCGGGGAGCAGCAGCGGGGTTGCCAGCAGGAGCACACCGGCCAGGCCGATGGCCGTACGCGGGCCGAGCAGGGTGCCCAGTACGCCCCAGAGGGCCGTCAGGAGCGCGGTCGAGGCCTTGGTCGTCACCGCCCAGGCGGACAATGTGCGGGCGACGCGGTCGGTCGCGGTGCGTTCGAGGCGGTAGGTGGCGTAGACGGGGTTGAAGACTCCGCAGCAGAAGATGAGCCCGAGCTCGACGCCCATCACCAGCAGCAGCCCTCCGGTGCCCGAGCCCAGGAAGGCCAGGCCGACGGGCCAGATCGCGCGTAGCGCCCCGACCACGACCAGGACCTGGTGCTGCCCGAACCGGGTGACAAGCGGTCGGGCCAGCTGTGAACCGAGCAGTCCGGCGATCGAAGGTGCGGCGAAGGCGAGGCCGTACTGCCACGGTGCGAAGCCGAGTCGGCCGAGCATCAGGACGGCCAGCAGTGGCTGGACGGCCATCACCAGGCCGTTGAACAAGGCGGTGTTGAGGAGCAGTGGACGCAGTGTCGCGTCGGCGAGGATGTACCGCCAACCGTCGAGCAGGTCCCCGGCCCGCATGCGTGTGGCCTCCAGGCGCTCGGGCCGCGGCTCGTGCCCGCCTGTCGCGCGGATGCCCAGCGCCGAGAGCAGGTAGCTGACCGCATCGGCCACCACCGTCGCCACCGGACCGAGGAGCCCGATCGCCGCGCCGCCCAACGGCGGTCCGATGATCGTGGTCGTCCAGGCCGTGGACTCGAATCGGGCGTTGGCGACGAGCAGGTCCTCGGCCGCCAGCAGCGTCTTCAGGTACGCGCCGGAGGCGGCGCGGAAGGTGATGTCGGCCGCCGCGACGACGATGGAGACCAGCAGGAGCTGGAGGAAGGTGAGCACGCCCAGCGCGTACGCGGCGGGGATCGTCAGCAGCGCCGCGAACCGCACCAGGTCCATCGCGATCAGCACCGGCCTCTTGCGGCGGAACTCCACCCATGGGCCGAGCGGCACCGCCACGGCCGCGCCCACCGCAGCCCCCACGGAGGAGAGCGCGGCGACCTCGGCCGGTCCGGCGTGCAGTACCTGGATGGCGATCAGCGGGAACGCGCCGAAGGCCAGCCATGTGCCGAGCGCGCTGGTCCCATACGCTCCCCAGAGCCAGCCGAACCGCCTCCCCAGCTGGTGTCCGGGCAGATGTCCCAGCCGGTGCCCGATCCTCATGCCCGCCGCCCCTCGCCACTCACCCGCACAACCGATCCGCGATCGGAAGCATCAAAGCGAGCATCACGCCCGGGGATCAAACAACCACAGGCCCGTTTCGCCACAACCAATGGTTGTACCCGTAGGGTGTCGACATGGACCTCGACACCGTCCGGACCTTCGTCGTCGCCGCCGACGCAGGGCAGTTCCAGGAGGCCGCCGCCGAGCTGGCGGTCACCCAGCAAGCCGTCTCCAAGCGCATCGCCGCGCTGGAGCGCAACCTCGGAGTGCGGCTGTTCACCCGCACCGCGCGCGGCGCCGAGCTCACCATCGACGGGCAGGCGTTCCTGCCCCACGCGCGCGAGCTGCTGCGCGTCGCCGAGCGCGCGGTCACGTCCGTGCGCCCCGGCCGCCGTCCGCTACGCATCGACGTGATCGCCTCGCGCGTCGCGCCGTCAGGCCTGATGCGCGGCTTCCATCGCGCACACCCCGAGATCGACCTCGACGTGGTGATGTTGTTCGACATCGAGACGGCCGTCGCCGCCATCCGCTCCGGTGCGATCGACGCGTCCTTCCGCGCCGTCGCCGCGCCCGGCCGACCCCTTCCCGAGGACATCGAGTCCGTCCGGGTGCTCGACGAGCCGCTCCAGCTCCTCACCGGCCCCGCCCACGCACTGGCGGGCGCCCGGTCGGTGCCCCTCGCCCAGCTCGCCGGACACCGGATCTGGATGCCCGGCCTCGTCCCCGGTACCGAGTGGGGCGCCTACTACGACGACCTCGTCGCCGAGTTCGGCCTCACCATCGAGGCGACCGGCCCCAACTTCGGCTCCGACGCGCTCCTCGACACCATCGCCGACACCCCGGCCCTGGCCACCTTCATGGGCGAGCACACCCGCCTCGTCTGGCCCGCCGACCACGGCCTGCGCCGCATCCCGGTGACCGACCCGACGCCCGTCTACCCGCACTCGCTCCTGTGGCACCGCGACAACCCCCACCCAGCGCTGGACGCCCTCCGCGCCCACCTCGCCACCACAGCGGCCGGCCACGACACCGCCGGGACCTGGGCGCCAGGCTGGGTGATTCCGCGCTGAACGCCCCCGCGCCGACCCGTCGGCCACCTGTCGAGTGTGAGTGACATCAGTCAGTCACCTCTAGTAGCCTAACGAGTACTCTCCGTGCCCGACCGTGAGATGGTGCGGTGAGCGAGCATCGAAAGGCATCACCACATGAGGATTCTGTCCCGTACTTGCGCTGTGGCCGTCGCGGGCCTCGTGGCGGCCGTCACCGTCACCACGTCCGCGGCCCCCGTGTCAGCCACCCCCACGACCGCCACCGGCACAGCGGCCGCCGCCCGCGCGGAGTGCCGCGGCATCGGTACGTCATTCACCGACAAGATGATCCCCGGCGAGTGCCTGCGCAACGGCGGCTACCGGCTGGAGATGCAGTACGACGGCAACCTCGTCCTCTACTCGGGCTCCCGTGCCTGCTGGGCGAGCGGCACGAACGGCACCGACGGCGTGTATGCCAAGTTCTCCGGTGACTGGAAGCCCGACTCCCCGTATATGACGCTGGATTCGCAGTTCGGTGAGCTCAGGAAGTACCGGGGCAAGTACACCGGGCTCCACAAGACCGGCGACGTCAGCCTCAACGGCAAGGGTGAGGTGTGGATCGCGTACGGGAAGATGGTCGGCTGCTGAATCCGGCCGCATGACGCCCGACCTCTGGAGCACGAAGGTGGACATCCACATGAGACACACCATCGCCCGTGTGGCGGCCACAGTTGTCGTCACGATCAGCGCACTGGTCGGATCCCAGGCTGGGGCCATGGCGACTGCCACGACCGGGCAGAGCGCCGGCGAACCCCGGCACAGCACGACGACCGCAGTCGTGATCGCAGCCGACGCGTGCGTCGCCAACGAGAACCTGGGTGAGATCGCGACCAACTTCATCTCCCGCTGCCGCATGGGCTCCATCCGGCAGGAGTTCCCCGGCCAGCACTACGGCGACACCCTGGAGTACATCAAGGGCTGCGGCGAGAGGTCCTGCAAGACGGCCTGGAAGCTCCTGAACGACAACCGCTTCAAGAAGTAGGCTCCAGGCATGAGTGTCTACGTCGCCGTCCTGCTGTGCGAGGCAACGAGCACGGCCGAAGACCATGCTCCGCTCTACCAGGAGAACTTCGTCCTGCTGACGGCACAGGACGAGGAGGAGGCCCGCGGCAAGGCGCTTGCGCACGGCAAGCGCCTGGAAACGAGCTACGAAAACGACCTCGGGGAAACCATCACCTGGAGACTCCGTCACGTGGTGGATGTGAACGAAGCCCTCGACAGCGACCTCGGTGACGGATCCGAGTTGTACAGCAGACACTTCAGGAACTACGACGCCTACCGGTCCTTCGAACCCCTGCTGTCGGGAGAGGAACTCTAGGGCTCGCTGGGCACTTGGGCCGTGCCCGGCCGGGACCGTAGGCGCTCAGTAGCGATACGCGCCGATCGCGATCTCGATGAACGAGCGGATCAACGGGTTGGTGTGGCCGTCGTTCCACACCGCGACCACTCGGCTCGGCGCCATGTCGACCAGCGGAACCGCGGTCAGGTTCTCGGGCAGGTCGTGTCCCAGTGGGGCCAAGCCGACCGTGCTGTTCCAGAGCACGGCCTGCAGGCATTCCTGGACGACGCGCACCACCGGGCCCTCGCGCGGTTTGCCGCCGTTCCAGTACGACTGCCAGATCGGGTCGGTTCCCTGCGGGAACTGGAACCAGCGGCGGTCGGCCAGGTCGGCCAGCTTCAAGTCGTGGCGACGGGCCAGCGGATCGTCGGCGCGCAGTACCGCACCGACCGGATCGCTGCGCAGCTCACGCACCGTCAGGGCGGTGTCGTTGAACGGCGCACGGGTCAGGGCGACGTCGACCAGCCCGGCGCGCAGTCCGCAGGTGGGATCGGTCAGGTCGGCGTCGCGGATGCGGATGTCGACGCCGGGGTGGCTTCGGCGGAAGGCGGCCGCCAGCCTGGCGATACCGGGGTCGGTGCCGTCGCCCAGGATGCCGATGGTGAGGGTCGCGGCGTCGGCCGCCGCAGTCACCCGGGCGCGGACGCGGTCGGCCTGGTCGAGCAGGGCCCGCGCTTCGTCGAGCAGCACTGCCCCCACCGGGGTGAGCGTGACTCCGGCAGGCGAGCGGGCCAACAGCAGGGCACCTACCTCTGTCTCCAGCTGCTTGATCGCCCGGCTCAGCGGCGGCTGGCTCATGTGCAGCCGGGCGGCGGCCCGGCCGAAGTGGAGTTCCTCGGCAACCGCCACGAAGTAGCGCAGGGTACGTAGCTCCATGCTGCGACGATACCCGCAAGGTATCGGCGTGGCGGAACGGGTGTTGGACACGTACGGGGCCCTGGCGGTGCACTCGGAACATGATTGACGAAGCGAAGCCCAGTGAACCGCAGGCCGACCCCGCCGTATCGGTGGTCGGCCCCGCCGACGGCGAGAGGATCGTCTTGGGCACCACGCGCATGCGCGTCCTCGAAGACGGCAGCCACACCGGGCACCGCCTGGGGATCACCGAGTCCGTCCTCGCCCCGCACACCTCCGGACCGCCGCAGCACCGCCACGCCCAGCACGACGAGGGCTTCTACATCATCTCCGGCACGGTGCGGTTCACCGTCGGGGACAAGGAACACGACGCGACCGCGGGCACGCTCGTGGTGGTCCCGCCCGGCGCCCCGCACACCTTCGCCAACATGACCGACCGACCCGCCGTCATGCTCAGCATGTTCACCCCCGACCTGTACGTGCAGTACTTCCGAGACCTCCAGAGCATGACCGCCGACGGCAGGCCGCTGACCCCTCAGGCCGGCCTCCACACGATGAGCCGCTACGCCACCGAGCCCGCTACCGACTTCGCCTGAAGACGACGGGCCGGGACACCACGTCGGCCTGCCGCACCAAGGCGGTGGAACAGACCGACGTCACGTCGCGGAGGGCGCTCGCCAAGGGTGTCCGAGTACGGGCCGGCCCCTGCGGCGCCGAGGCAGCGGGGGTGGGGCTAGAAGCCCTTCACCGCCCAGTCCTGGACGTCAGGAGTGGGGCTGCCCTGGGTCCACAGGGTCAGCCAGACGCCGTTGCCCAGGGAGTTGCCCTTCGGTGTGATGGCCTTGCCGTAGGCGTTGACGGCGCTGCCGTCCGCCGACGGGGAGAACCGCTGGACGTCGCTTGAGGGGTTGCACGTCCACAGTGTCAGCAGCGCGCCGTTGGTGTTCGCGCCGTTGGCCTCGGGGGTGATGCACTTGCCGCTGGCCTTGTGGACGATCAGACCGTTCTCGTACTTCCACCGCTGGGCATCCGATCCCGTGCAGCTCCACACGGTGATCGGGGTGCCGTTGGCGGTGGCGTTGCCCTGAGGCGTCGCACAGACGGAGCCCGCCTGGTGGAAGTTGGTGAGCCAGCTCCAGCCGTCGACCGGCTTGCCGGCGTCGGGCTCGACGTTGAACACCACCCGGCGCGGCCCGCTGGAGTCCACCAGCGCCTCGTTGGCGCCCCAGAGCCGCTTGGCCAGGGGGTCCCAGGAGAGGCCCTGGGTCAGCTGCGGTGCCTGAGTGAGGACGTGCGGCGCCTCGCCGGGCTTGGCCACGTGGATGCAGGAGTAGAGCTCGGTGCCGCCCGGCCAGTACGTCGGGCAGGTACCGCTCATGTAGTAGTTGGTGCCGTCCGTGGCCGTGCCCTGGATGCCCCACACGGGAGAGGTGTAGCCCGTGGTCTCCGAGGCGACCGTGGTGGGAGTGCCGGTGCCGAGGGCCGACAGCGGCCAGCGGACGATGCGGGCGCCTGCGCCGTTCCTGTTCTCCACCGACACCAGGGCCGGCGTGGCGCCGGAGCGGTCGACGCTCAGGCTGCTCAGGCACAGCTCGTCGTGGACGGCCGGACCACAGGCGCGGGGGCTGTTGTTGACGTATGCCGTGGAGATGTTGTCGACCGCGGCGGTACTGACGGTGCTGTAGCGGGCGACGAGCGGCATCGCCCAGAGGTGGAAGCGAGCGGAGGTCTTGCCCGCAGTCAGCCCGGTGAGGGCGCTGGTGGTGTCACTCATGCGCCAGATGCGCGTCAGATCGAAGACCTGCAGTTCCGCGCCGTTGGCGACGAACAGCCTGTTGCCGTACCAGGCGACGCCGTCCGAGTGCGACGGGTACTGAAGCTGCTTGAAGTTGCCGTTGACCGGCTCCACGAGCGCGATGTGCCCGTACTTGACCTGGCCGCCGGTCGACTCCGCGATCGAGACCCTCGCGTAGTCCTCGACGGTAGTCGGAGTGCGACCTGAGACATACGTGCCGTGATACCAGGAGGTGGCCGTCAGGGAACGGCCCGCATACAGCCCGTCGGCGGTGGCGGCATGCGAACCGGCGAAGCCCTGTGGCATCCAACCACCCGCGTCATCCGCGTAGTTGGACCTGTCGTCCTCATCGTCCCAACAGAACCCGTCGGGCTTGAGAGCGCCGTTCAGCCCGGTGGCGTGACAGAGGCCCGGACGTCCCGTACGGGTGCCCAGGACGTCGGTGACGGACGCCTTGGCGACTCCGGCGGCCTCGGCGGAGGTGATGAGGTTGGTCTTGTCCCCGTCCACACGCGTGAGCTTGAAGTTCGCGGTGAACGGGTCCAGGCCGGAGGCGGCCTGGGCGGACTGGGCGGGAAGCAGTACGGAGGCGGCTACGGCCGCTCCCAGCGCAAACTGAGCAAGGCGACTTCTTCGTCCGAACATAAGTTTCATTCGGGCAGGGTAACCGGCGCCGACTTGCCATGATCATCTCTTTCACATGGTCTTCACGCAGGCCAGGAACGCGGACCGGGCGTCGACGCCGACAGGACGGTCACCGCCCAGCAGCTGCGAGTATTTCGGCCAAGTCGACCGCCTTCCTCGCGGCCGACGGCCCCACCGTCAAGCCGCGCGTCCCGAGGCGAACGCCCGGCCGGCCGCCTCGCTCAATGTGGGGTAGTCGGTGTAGCCGGTCGGCCCGCCCACGTACATCGTGTACTTGTCCCGCACCGCGTTCAGGGGCGCGCCGGTCCGCAGGCGCTCGACCAGGTCGGGGTTGGCGAGGAACGCGCGGCCCAGCGCGATCACATCGGCACCCGCCGCCAGCAGGCGTTCTCCGGCGCGCCGCCCGCCGTCCGCCGGCATGGGGGCGGGCCAGCCGAGGTTCGGGTTGGCCATCAGCGTGCCGGGCCAGCTGTTGCGGATCCGGGCGAAGATCGGCTCCTCCGGATCGGCGGACTCCAGGTGCAGATAGGCCAGGCCGGCATCCGCCAGAGCCTCGATGAGCTCGTCGTAGATGCGCGTGGTGTCGCCTTCCTCGATCCCGTTGACGGTGTGCGCCGGGGAGATCCGAAGCCCCGTCCTTTCGGGGCCGATCGCGTCGGCCACGGCCCGGGTCACCTCCACCGCGAAACGGATGCGGCGCGACACCGACCCACCGTAGGCATCGCTGCGCAGATTGGTGTTCTCGGCCATGAACTGGTGCAGAAGCATCCCGTTGGCAGCGTGCAACTCGACCCCGGCGAAGCCCGCTTCGACCGCGTTGCGGGCCGCCTGGGCGAAGTCGGCGACGGTGGCGTGGATGTCCTCGACGGTCATGGCACGGGGCACCACGGAAGGCCGCCGTCCAGCGGGCGTGTGGATCGTCTCCGGGAGCGCTATGGGCGAGGGGGCCTGCGGCACCAATCCGCTGTTGTCCGGGTGCCCCACCCGGCCCCCGTGCTGGAGCTGGAGGAACATCGCTCCCCCTTCGGCGCGCACCGCGTCGGTGACTTGGCGCCATCCCGCTATCTGTGCCGCGCTGTGGATTCCGGGGATGTTGGGGTAGGTCTGCCCCGCGGCGTTCGGCGTGGTGCCCTCCGCGATGATCAGCCCGGCCGAGGCACGCTGGGCGTACTGCGTGGCCATCAGGGCCCCCGGAACACCGTCGGCATTCGCCCGGTTCCTGGTCAGCGGCGCCATGACCAGGCGGTTGGGCAGGTGCAGCGGGCCGAGGCGGGCGGGGGTGAAGAGGCTGGAGTTGACTGTTGTGTGCGTCATGACCGTACGGTAGAAGTTGACACCGGTGTCAGGTTCAAGGGGGACGGGATGATCCCGTCACGGGCAGGGGGCAAGATGCGGGTCGGGGAACTGGCCGAACGGACGGGCGTGAGCGACCGCTCGTTGCGCTACTACGAGAAGCAGGGCCTGCTGACCGCCGAGCGGACTGCCGGCGGCCACCGTCAGTTCGGCGAGTGGGCGGTCGACCGGGTCATCCGCATTCAGGCCCTGTACGCCGCGGGCCTCAACAGCACCAAGATAGCGGCGCTGTTGCCCTGCATGCGCGACGCGGACGGCGGTCCCTCCGCGCAGGCGACGGAGCGGCTGGTCGCCGAACTCGCGCAGGAGCGTCGGCGGATCGACCAGCTCATCGCCGATCTGCTGCGCTCCCGCGACGTCTTGGACGAGGTGATGGAACTCGCCGCGGAGCCACGTCCCGTCGCGGCCGCGCAGTAGGAGCCGGCACACGTCCACTGGGCCGCCCGGGTATGGCGCGCTGTTCAACTCAGGATCCCAGTACGGCGAACAGCTCGTCGCGGCCGCTGACACCAGCCTTGCGGAAGACCGCCCGCACATGCGAATTGACGGTGTGCACCGAGACGTCCAGGACACGGGCGATCCGTTTGGGCGGCTCGCCACGGTGCAGGTGCTGGACGATCTGCCGCTCGCGGACAGTAAGGCCGTGCCACGCCGCGAACGTCGCCAACACCAGCTCGCCGGTGGCCTCTTGGAGGACCACGGCCACGTCCCCGGTGCCGTCCGCGTCCAGGGGCTGGGCGTGCACGGCGATCCGTCGGCCGAGGAAGGTGGTGGGGCTGCATGCCAGTGGCGACGGGGCGGCGGGATCGATCCGATGTCGCCGCGCGGCAAAGGCGATTTCACGCATCGACACCTCAGGCATCCACGGCGGCGCCAGCCCGTGCGCGGGGTCGATCTCCTCCAGCCACGCCCGTGCCTCGGGAGTGATGGACCGCACGTCGCCGTCCGGGCCGACGATGACGACTCCGGCCGGCAGGTACGGCCGCCTGGGGTGCGGCTCTCCTTCGGTGGCGTACTTGCGCAGCAGGGTGATCAGCGATGACGAGAGCCGCGCGAGCCGCTCGGCGTCATCCCTGCCGAACGGTCTGCCGCCCTCATCGCGCAGCAGACCGAGCAGGCCCCACGGTCCGCGCGCGTCCCGCAGCAGCAGCCGCAGCTCCGAGCCGGCGCCATGGGCGGCCAGTGTCCTGCGGGCACGCCGGTGACCGACTGTGTCCCAGCCCGACGACAGCCGGCCGGCCCCGCCGAGCAGCCCCACCGGGGACGCCAGACGGGCGACATCGACGGGACTGACAGGGTCGGCCCCCAGGTACGACTCGTACAGCTGGGCCCTGACGAGGTCGGGGCTGAACCCGTGCAGGAACCCGAAGGAGACCGCACCCGTCGCCGGGTTCATACCGAACAGCCGCAGCCCGTCATGCGCCACGCAGGGGTACAGAGCATGCGACACGTACTCGGCCAACTCGTCTCTGACAAAGGGCCCTTGTCCCGATGCCTCCAGGACGCGCGCAGCCTGGTTCATATCCCCGCTCTCCGCTCAGTGCGCTGCCGCCTGCGCCGCCCCGCGTGCACGCCCCATTCGGTTCTCCTGACTCGAAAGGCAACCCGAGCACATGGGCCAGGGCCACCGTCGCTCGCCTCGCGCCTTCCCGACGCTACGGCAGGACGGAGATGTTCCGCCGCCCTCGCGCCCGGTATGGCGCGCATCGCGCGGCGAGTGACCGGGACTGTGCGGACGACGGCGCGTGGCCTGCGCTGTTATGCGGCACGGGTCGGTGGGGGTGGCGGTGGAGGAGGTGGTGGTGGCTCGTTGCGGAGCAGTGGGAGCGGGGTGTGCAGGTGCCAGATGCCCGGGAGGTCCAGTTGGCCCTGTCGTTCCGCCAGCAGGATCTGTTGAACGGTGAGACTCCCGTCCAGCACGCACGCCCCGCTGCGTACGGCGACCAACTCGGCGTTGCGTACGACAGCAACAAGACCGGAGATCCGGAAGGCCAGGTCGAGGCCCACTTCAAGGGTGCCGATCTTGACGCCGTCCATGAGCACGTCGACGTAGGGGCGGTGGCGGGATGTGATCTCGTGGGTCGCGAGCGCGAGGACCTCCTCGCTGCCCGGGGCGGCGCGCGTGCGGCGCGCGGCGGCGGTGAGGTCGGCGTGCTTGCGCCAGCCGCCCGCTGCCACGTCGAAGAGGTCCAGGCCGAGGAAGGAATCGATGACGGCCGCCATTTCACGCTCGACGGCCTGATCGGCCGCGGCTGTCAGGGGGCGGGTCGTTCCGCTGAGGAGGTCCCTGGCCGCCCCGCCGCCGTGGAGCGGGCCGACGAGCGCCTCGGCCGAGCCGTGGTCCTCCCGGCCGAACAGGAAAGCACGGACCGTGAACGGTTCTGTCGCCGCGGCAGTCGTGGTCATGGCTTCACCTCGGTAGAGGCTGACAGGGCTGATGCAGGTCAACGGAGGTCAATAGAGGCGCTGATCACCTGGATCCGCGTGAGGTTCGAGCCGTACGGCGCGGTTCGCCGAACCGGTGTTCCGTCGCTCCTGCAGGGCGACCGTCCCGGCTCCGGGGCGCAGTGCCGCACGGATGTGGTCGTGGACCCAGCGTGGTCCACGGTGCCGATGGTTCAGCAGGGAGAACAGGGCGGCCAGGAGCAGCAGGCCTCCGAAGAGGGACGGCCCGACCACCCAACCGGCTGGTATCGCCGTTCCCCCGCCGTCGGCTCCGTCGGTGCTCCCGGTGACGCTTCCGGTTCCGTTGGTGTCTCCGGCGGTGTCTCCGGCGGTGTCTCCGGCGGTGGTTCCGTTGCTGTCCCCGCTGGTGTCTCCGGCGGTAGTTCCGCTGGTGTCTCCGGAGGTGGTCCCATTGGTGTCCCCACTGGTGTCCCCGGAGGTGGTTCCGTTCGTGTCCCCGCTGGTGTCTCCTGAGGTGTCCCCGGTGGTTGCGGTTCCGTTCGTTCCTGGGTCTCGCACCGTGAAAACGGCCTCGCCGCTCCGATCGGGATAGTCCGTGCACGCGGCTCGTACGGTGTAGGTCGTCTCGGGTGACCCTGCCGGCACGGGAAACTCCGCGTTGATCGCCCCCTCACTCGTGACGTCGGCGCCGACGAGCCGGGTGCCGTCCCACGTCACATCCACGTACGAGCAGTTGAACCCAGAACCGCTTACCGTGACAGTCGTCTGCGGCGCGCCTTCGGTGGGGTGCAGGGTGATCTCGGGATCAGCCGGTGCCGTCACGGTGAACGTCCCAGTGCCGTAGAACGCCCCATCAGCGCCTTTGTAGCACCGCGCCGCCACGTCATGAGCTCCCGCAGCGGCGTCGGCCGGCACAGAGATATCGGCACCTCCGGCCTCATCTGTCGCGTTGAAGTCGATGTAGTCCTGGTCCCACTTGATGCCACTGATATAGCCAGGTGTGGCACAGCTCGTGAAACTGACGTGAACGGACGTCCCTGGCGGCCCCGTGGACGGGGCAAGAAGAATCGATTCCCGCTTCACGACCACGCCCGGCGCCGAGAACGCCGTCGGAGCCCACACGACCGCGATACTCACCAGCACGGCGGTCAGCGATCTCCAGAGGAATCGCGCGGCGGATGGCATGAGTCAAAGGAATGTGGGGGCGAGGAAGGAAAGGACGAGGCGTTACGGCACCCAGGAAACTGGGCCTCAGGTATCGCCACCCCTTAATTCTCCTCCCTCTCGCCGCTCCTCGCTCGTCGTCAGCGGCGCGTTCCTCGACGGACGCCGCAGCGCTCCGCCTCCGGGGACGCCCCGCCCGTACGTAGGGAGTGCCAGTCCCTGGATCAGCCGGTCTCTCCCGCCGCCGCACCACCCCGGCAAGTCTGGTCACCGACGCCGAGGACTGGCGTCGTAGGAGTGGGAGGGGACAGCCCAGCTGAGCCCAACCCCCCTTTCCACCTGTCCAACCCCCACCTCACAGAAAGCGAAGAACATGCCCAAGATTTCCGCCGAAGACCAGAACCTGACCGTCCTCAACATCTTCACCACGGACGCCCCGGAGAAGCAGGAGAGCCTGCTCGGCGCGATGCGCGAGATCGTCGACTCGGCCGCCTACCCGGGCTGGATGTCCTCCACCGTGCACGCCGGTGTGGACAAGCCGGGCACGGCCAACTTCATCCAGTGGCGCAGCCGCGCCGACCTGGAAGACCGTTACAACGCCGAGGAGTTCGAGCACCGCACGCTCCCGCTCTTCGGTGAACTCACCACCTCGATCCGCCTGCTCCAGAACAAGATCGTCTACTCCGGGACCCAGTCCGGCGACAAGGCCGAAATCTCCCCGGCACGCGGCGACTACACCGTCATCGCGGTCTTCGGCGTGACGGAGAACAACCAGGACCAGCTGGCAAACGCGCTCGGCCCGAAGTCCGAACACCTCAACGACGTGCCCGGCTACGTCTCCCACACCGTACTCAAGGGCATCGCCGCTCGCGGCCTTGAAGGCTCCTTCGTGATTTCCTACTCACAGTGGGAGAACAAGGAGTCGTTCGACGCCTACCAGGCCGTCGCGCAGGACAACAGGCCCGCCGCCCGCATGGAAGCAGAGCGCATCACCAATTCGCTGCTGACCTCGGTCGACTTCAACACGTACCAGGTCGTCCACACCCGCGCGGCCGGGGAATGACACGACGGCGGGTTCCACTCGTACAACCCCTGCACTCCTGGAGAGCCGGGCACGCGGCGGGACGTGGCAGGTGACTGGTGATCGGGCAGTGGGCCCCGTTTGACCTTGACACAGTGACAAGGCCTTCACTGCTTGCCAAGGAGGTGGTCCGATGACGATCACGAGACAGGACACGTATGCGATCCAAGCACTCCAGGGCCTGGAGGACGGCCGTTCGTCCGTGCGACTGCAGGCCGCTCTGGCAGTCGGCACGACGCCTGACCCGCGCTTCGTCGACAAGCTCATCGAACGATGCGCGATCGAGCCCGAGTTCTTCGTCCGCGACATGCTGACCTGGGCGCTCACACGCCACCCGGTGTCCCTCACGCTCCCCGAGCTGCTCCGCGCGGTCCGCTCGGAGCGTGCGCAGGCACGAAGCCAGGCGCTGCACACGCTGTCCAAGATCGGAGACCGGCAGGCGTGGCCGGCGATCACACGGGCGCTGTTGTCCGACGCGGACGACGAAGTGGCGCGGAGCGCTTGGCGAGCCGCGGTCGTGCTCGTGCCGGAAGGCGAGGAGCCCGCGTTGGCCGCGGTGTTGGCGACGCAGCTCGGGCGCGGTGAGCGGGAGACGCAGCTGAGTCTCAGCCGGGCACTGGTCGCGCTGGGTGAAGTGACGGTGCCGGCTCTGCGTGCCGCGACGACGGGCCCTGACCCACGCGTGCGCGCGCACGCGCTCGCCACACAACGGCTGCTGCACGACCCGGACGCCGGGTTCGAGTTCGCGATCGAGGAGGCGAAACGCGTCGTGGCTCTCGACGGGTCGGCCAGGAGGGACGATAGGGCGTGTTGATCGGTGAGGTGGCGCGACGGTGCGGGGTCAGTGCCCGCATGCTCAGGCATTACGAGTCGCTCGGTCTGGTGCGGCCTTCGGGTCGTACGGGCTCCGGCTATCGGGAGTACTCCGGCGAGGACATCCGGCGGATCTTCCACATCGAGAGCCTGCGGTCGCTGGGGCTGTCGCTGCGTGAGATCGGGCGCGCACTCGACGACCCCGGTTTCATGCCCTCGGCGCTCGTCGGCGACCTCATCCGTCAGACGCGCGAACGCATCGCGGCGGAGACCGAGTTGCTCACGCGGCTGTGCCGGATCAATGCCGCGGAACCCGCCGAGTGGGAGGACGTCCTCCAGGTCGTTGCGCTCCTCCAGGCGCTGGGGTCGAAGAGCGCCGACGCACGCCAGCGCGCGGCCCTTTCCTCGGGCAACGAGGTTCCGGTGCCGGTGGAGGCCCTGGTCGAGGCGGCGCTGAGCGAGACGGACCCGAACGTCGCCGGCGCCCTTCGATGGGCGCTGGCCCGATCGGGCGACAGCGGCTCGGCACTGCTGGCGCAGGGCCTCGGCTCACCGGTGGCCGCGGTGCGGGAACGTGCTGTTCAGTCCCTCGTCGAGCTGCCCGGTGACGAGGCCACCGGGCAGCTGCGGGACGCTCTCACGAACCCCGACGCCGTGGTCCGCGGATATGCGGCGCTGGCGCTCGGGACACGTGGAATGGCCGATGCGGCACCGACGCTCATCGACATGATCGTGGAGGGAAGGAACGACACCGATGCGGCCGATGCGCTCAGCGCGCTGGCGAGCGACACCGTGACGGCGGATCAGATCGCGACCAGGCTCGTCGACCGTCTCGCCCACGACACCACTGAAGCGCCGGCACGCGGACGGCTGACACAGGCGCTGGCGGGCATCCCGGGGACGACGGCGTCACATGCCCTGGTGGAGTTGTCGCAGGACGAGGACCGCGCCGTCGCGCTGACCGCGGCGTACCTTCTTCAGCTACGCGCCGCACGGTGACGGCTCTCTCCGGGGGCGGGGCACGGGCGGGCACGGGCTGTAGCTACGTCGGCTTCCCTGTGTCCCCGCCACGTGACGCTGGGGGACCGCCGCCGCACAGCGCGCGGGGAGCAACGCCGCATACGCCCTGTAACTGACGGAATTGACGATTCCGCTACAACATGATCGTGAGTGGTCGTTTTCGGTCAGGATCGAAACCGTCACTCCATGTACAGGGCAGCCGCCGCTCTTCCCACGCCTCGCCTGCCCACATCGACCCGCGCCGGTCCCGCCATACACACCGAGTGGCAGGCATTCATGCGGAGTTACCGCTAGTTCGGCGAAAATTCTTCCGACTTTCTGGCAAGCGGAGACAAGACTCGACCGAAAGTGGCCGTGATCCTTTGACTCCCGATCGACCGTTCGGTGAAGGTCGTTCACATGTCCGTCACAACCGGAGCCTCCACGGGTAGCCCGATACGCCGACGCGACTTCCGGCTGCTGCTCGCGGGAGCGGCCGCCGGACAACTCGGCGCTCAGGTCACGCTGGTGGCCCTTCCCCTGGTAGCTGTCCTCGAACTCAACGCCTCCGCCCTACAAGTGGGCCTGCTCACCGCCGCGGAGACCGCCGCCTTCCTGCTCGTCGGGCTGCCCGCCGGGGCCCTCACCGACCGTATGCGCAAGCGCCCCCTGATGATCCGCGCGGACCTGGTGCGCGCTGTGGCGATGGCCAGCATCCCGGCCGCCGCGCTCGCCGACGCCCTGACGATGGCCCAGCTCTACGTCGTCGCGCTCATCACCGGAGTGGCGACCGTGTTCTTCGACGTCGCCCACCAGAGCTACCTGCCGCAGATCCTGCCGCGCGAGGAGCTCATGGCCGGCAACGGCGCGTTGGAGACGGTCCGTTCCACCGCGCAGGTGGCCGGGCCGGGGGCGGGAGGCGGGCTGGTCCAGCTCGTCGGAGCGCACCTCGCGGTCCTCACCGACGCCCTCGGCTACGTGCTGTCCGCCCTGGTCCTCCTGCGCATCGAGCAGCCGGAGCAACCGCCCCAGGCCCCCGCCGACGCCTCCCTGCGCAAGGACATCGGCGAAGGCATCCGCTTCGTCACCGGCCATCCACTGCTCCGTGTCATCGCCCTCACCACCGGCCTCGGCAACCTGTGCATGGCCGTCCTCATGGCAACCCAGACCGTGCATCTCGTACGCGTCGTCGGACTTGAGCCGGGCGCACTGGGACTGGTGCTGTCCGCGTCAGCCATCGGCGGGCTCCTGGGCGCCCTGTGCTCCGGGCGGCTCGCCGCCCGGTGGGGGCAGGCCCGGCTCATCCTGTGGTCCGTCCTCCTCAGCGGACCGTTCGCCGTGCTGTGGCCGCTGTCCGCGCACGGCGCCCTCGGCGCGGTCCTGTTCGCCACCGGATCGGCGGGCATCTCCTTCGGCGCCGTCGTCTACAACATCGCCCAGGTCAGCTTCCGCCAGGGACTGTGCCCGCCGCGGCTGCTCGGCCGGATGAACGCCACCTTGCGCTTCCTCATGTGGGGCACCCTGCCGCTCGGCGCGCTCCTCGGCGGCGCCCTCGCCCAGTCCTTCGGGCCGCGCACCGCACTCGCCTGCTGCGCCGCCGGTTTCCTCCTCGTACCGCTGCCGCTGCTGTTCTCCCCGCTGCGCCGCATGCGGGACCTGCCCGGACCCGAGGGCGTCTCCGACTCCACCCCCGAGATACCCCTGGCGGACACCGCCGCGGACGGCGACGGACAGCCCGCCCCCACCCCCTCCCGCTGAACCAACCGCCGCGGCCTCGCACGCGGCGGCCCGTTCCGCCCACCACGCCCGCACGCACCCCGGCAGACCACGACCACGCCACGACAGAAGAGGACTCCGTGCCCAGCATCACGAGCCAGTACCTGGCCCGCTACCGGCGTATCACCGCCGGCGACGGGTCCAGCGCCCTGCTGCCCGTCACCGGGGCACAGCGCCGCTTCGCACTGGTGCGCTCGCTGGACCCGGCCGGGCGCCCCGACGTGGTGCCGATGTTCTTCGCCTTCCCGCACGGCACCGTCGACCCCGCTCGTCTGCAAGCGGCGGCCCGCCGGCTCGCCGCGCGGCACACCGCCCTGCGCTCGCGGCCCGCCGTCGTACGCGGGACTCCCGTCCTGCACACCGGAGAACCGGACATCCGCGTGCGGCGCCCGGCTCCCGAGCCGGGCGAGCGGCCCGCCGACACCCTGCGCCGCGCACTGGCCTCCTGGGATCCACAGGCCCCGCCCCTGCGGCTGTTCCTCGCCCGCGATGACGAACACCGCACCGACGACATCCTCGCCATCGCCCTGGACCACGCCGTCTGCGACGGCCGGTCGCTGGCGCGGATCGCCGAAGAACTCGGCGCCGCATACGCCGAGGACACCGCCGAGCCCCCTGCCGCGCCCGAGGAGACGGAGGCCGAACTCGCCGCCTACCGCGAGGCGGTTCTGCTCCAACTCGCCGCCGAGGAACGCGCGGACACGCCGGAGGCAGCCGCCTACTGGGCAGACCGGCTGCGCGCCGTGCGCACCCACGCCCCGCTGCCGCGTCCGGAACGCGTGCCCACGGGCACGCTTCCCAGCGGCTCGGCCGAGGCCCTGCTGCCCGCGCACGACGACGGCGTCCCCTTCCCGGGACTGCTCGACGCCTGCCGAGCCGCGGCGAGCGCGCTGTACGGACCGGATCACGTCGTTCCGCTCGGCTACCCGTGGGGCGGCCGCCCCACGGGTGCGCAGCCGGTCGTCGGCTGCTTCCTCAACACCGTCGTCTTCCCGGCCGCCACCGGCCACGGGCCCGCACCGGAGGCGACGGCCGACGCCTGGTGGGACGACCTCGACCGGGCCGACATGCCCTTCGACGCGGTCGTGGCCGCCGCGCGGTCCGCCGGCCCGGGCTGGAACGGCGCGCTGGACGGACTGCTGACCGTGGACGACGACAGCCGCCGACCGCCCCTGATGCTGGCCGGTGTCCAGGGCCGGGAGGTCCACGTCGACGGCAGACCGGTGCGCGGCCCCTTCGCCGTCTCCGTCACCCAGGGGGCGGAGATCCGCCTGCGGATGGTGTGGGACCGCGCGGTGCTCGACGACGCCACCGCGCACCGGGCGTTCGACGCGCTCACCCAGGCGCTGCGCCCGGCGGCGCGAACCGCGGGCTGACCGGCTGCCCGGACCACCCCACAGCGGCGCGGACTCGAAGCGCCACCCACCTCCCTCGCCCATGCCCACGTTTCTCCGGCGCGGCCCCGCGCGACCCGCGGAGCCGCCCGTACGACCGCACCCGGCCACGACCGTGACCGGGCCCGGAAAACCGCCCCGACGACCTCAGGGACCGACATGCTTCCGCTCTCCGCCTCGCAGGAGATCGTCTGGCTGCACGAACAGATGCAGCCCGGCAGCCGTGCCTACAACTTCACCGCCGCACTCGACCTGTGGGGCCCCCTGGACACCGAGGCCCTGCACGAGGGCCTTGGCGCCACCCTGGCCCGCCACCCCGGCCTGCGGCTCGAACTCGTCGCCCTGCCCGGTTCCGTACCCGGGCAGCGGGTCGCCCAGCAGTGCCGACCCAGGCTGCACGCCGTCGACCTCACCGGAAAGGAAGACCCCGAGGCGGCCTTCCAGGACCTGCTGCGCGCCGAGGCCGAGACACCGCTCGACACCTTCGAGGCGCCGCTGATCCGCTGGACGCTGGCGCGGCTCGCCGAGCACCACCACCGGCTCGTCCACGTCGAGCACCATCTGATCCACGACGGGCACTCCTTCGCGATCCTGCTCGACGACGTCTTCCGCGTCTACCGCGCCCGCGTCATGGGCGAAACCCTCACGCTCCCGCCCGCCCCCTCGTACGCGGACCACGTCCAGGCCCAGACCGAGACCGCCTACGCTCCCGAGTCCCTGGACTTCTGGCAGGCCGAACTGCGCGACCAGCCCCACGACTTGCCGCTGACCGGCCTCGCCCGCCCCGGCGCCCGTCGCAGGCACCACGGCGGACAGCTGCGGCAGACGATCGGCGCCGATCTCGCCGAGCGGCTGCGCGAGCACACCCGTGAGCGCGGCCTCACCCCCTTCGCCACGCTCCTGGGGCTGTTCGCCGAACTCCTGCGCCGGCACAGCGGCCGCTCCCGGATGGTCATCGGCACCGCCGTCGGCAACCGGCCCCTGGGCTACGAGGACGCCGTCGGCATGTTCGTCAACACCATCCCCCTGCCGCTCGCCCTGGACGCCGCCGCCCCGGCCCAGGACACCATGGATGACGTCACCGACACCCTCATCCGCGCCCTGCCGCACCAGGACGTACCGGTCCAGGAGCTGACGCGGGCGCTCGGCCTGCATACCTCCGGCGCCGACAACCCGCTGTTCTCCGTCATGTTCAGCGCCCACGACGCTCCGCTGCCCGAGATCGACCTGCCGGGCCTGGACATCACCCTCTTCGAGGGGTTCAACACCGGCACCACCCGCTTCGACCTGGACGTGGTGCTGCTGCCGGACGACCGGCGCGGTGTCACCCCGCGCCACGGCGCGCCCGGAATGACGCTGGTGTGGGACTACGACGCCGACCTGTTCGGCGAGGACGTCGCCCGGCTGCTGTCCGGCCGCTTCCTCGACCTGCTGCGCGCCTACCTCGACACTCCCCAGGCCCCGCTGGCCGACCTCGCCCCGGCCGCGGTGGAGGCGGCCGCCGAGGCCGTGCCCGTCCCGGCCGGGCGCGATCTGCTGGATCCGGTGGCCGCCCACCACCCGTCGCTGCCCGCCCTGCTGTGCGGCGCGCGCCGTGTGACGTACGGCGAACTCGACGGGCGCGTCGCCTCGCTCGCCGAGCGGCTGCGCGCGGCGGGCATCACGCCGGGCCTGCCGGTGGCCGTCGTCCTGCCCCGGGGGGCCGACTCGGTCGTCGCCCTGCTGGCCTGTCTGCGCACCGGCGCCGTCTACTGCCCGCTGTCGCCCGCCGATCCGCCGGCCCGTATCGCCCTGTTGGTCGAGCGGCTCGCCCCGGCACTGGTCCTCATCGGCGAGGGCGGCCCGGCCCTCCCGGACTCCCTGCCCACCGCCCGGATCGACGCGCCGGTACTTCCCCGCGCCCACACCGCCGATGTCCTGCCCGCCACGACCTACGTCATCCACACCTCCGGCTCCACCGGGACGCCCAAGCCGGTCGCCGTCGGCCGCGCGGCGCTGGAGCACCATCTGACCGCGATGGCCGACCGGTTCGCCCTCTCCAGTGCCGACCGGGTCCTCATGTTCGCCCAGCCGTCCTTCGACGTGGCGCTGGAGGAGGTGCTGCCCACCCTGCACGCGGGGGCGTGCCTGGTGGTGCCCGAGCACGAGGTGCCCACCGGGCCGGAGCTCGCCGAGCTGCTCGCCGCCGCCCGGGTCACCGTCGCCAACCTGCCCACCAGCTACTTCCTCTCCACCCGCGAGGAGCTGCGGCCCGCGCTGCGCGACGAGAGCTGGGCCCCCAGGCTCCTGGTCCTGGGCGGCGAGCGCCTTCCCGCCGAGACCCTGCGCGGCATCCTCGCCGACACCGACGCCACCGTCCTCAACGCGTACGGCGTCACCGAGGCGGCCATCAGCTCCACCGTCCACGAGATATCCCGCGACGCCCTGACCGAAGGCGCCGAGATCCCCCTGGGCACCGAACTGCCGGGCGAGCGCGTCCACGTCCTGGACGCGTACCACCGCCCGCTGCCCGTCGGCGGGGTCGGTGAACTCGCCATCGCCGGGCCCGGCCTGGCCGAGGGCTACCCCGGCAACCCGGAGGTGACGGCTGCCCGGTTCATCGCCGTGGACGCGCTCGGCGGCCAACGCGTCTACCTCACCGGCGACCTCGGCTACCGCGGCCTGGACGGCCTGCTGTACTTCCTGGGGCGGCGCGACAACCAGGTCAAGCTGCGCGGTCACCGCATCGAGCTGGAAGAGATCGAGGCGGCGGCGTCCGCGGCGCTCGGCGGCCGCTCCTGCGCCGTCGTCCTGGACCGCGACAGCCCGGCCGCGCCCCGGCTCGTCGGCTTCTTCGAGGACGGCGCCGACCTCTCCGACGTCGACGAGAAGGCCCTGCACACCGAGTTGAGCCACCGTCTGCCCGGGCCTCTGGTACCCGCCCGGTGGGCGCGGCTCCAGACCATGCCGACCCTCGCCGGCGGCAAGCCGGATCGTACGGTCCTGGCCCGGCGCGCCGCCGCCCTCGACCCCGTGGCCCCGGCGGCGCCCGAGACCGAGACCGCATCCGGGCACGAGCAGGCTGCCGCCGTGCCGGACGATCCGATGACCGCGCTGCTCGTGAACGGCTGGCGTGAGGTTCTCGGCCACAGCCGCTTCGACACCGCCTCCCACTTCTTCCACATCGGGGGCCACTCGCTGCTGGCCGCCGAGCTCGCGGCCTGGCTGGAGCCCCACCTGGGCACGCGCCCGCCGCTGAAGGTGCTCTTCCGCAACCCCGTGCTCGCCGACCAGGCCGACGCCCTCGCCGCCACCGCCCCTGCCTCCACGGAGTCGTGATGATCCAGTCCCCCTCCCCCGCCACCACCACTTTGGTGCCGAGCATCGCCCACGGCCCCGAGGCCGAACCGACCGCCGTCCTCGCCCGCTTCGAGGAGCGGGTCCGGCTCACTCCGCAGGCCCCCGCCGTCATCGACGGCGCGCGGACCTGGACGTACGAGGAACTCGCCACCGCCGCCGACAGCATCGCCGCCGCCCTGCGCGACCGCGTACGGCCCGGGGACCTGGTCGGTGTCTGCCTCGACCGTTCCACCGCCCTGGTGGTGACCGCCGTCGCGCTCGCCCGGATCGGCGCCGTCTACCTGCCGCTGGGCCCGCGCCCCGGTGAGCGCCGCACCCAGGCCGTCACCGAGGACCTCGACGTCGCCTGCCTCATCGGTGACCCCGGTGTCCTGCCCGCGGCCCACCGCGACGGGGAGCACACCCCGCTGCCCCTGCCCACCGCCGGCGTGAACGCCCCCGCCGGCGCGGTCGCCGCGTTCGCCGCCCGCCCGCAGGGCGGACGGCGCGCGCCCGAGGGCACCCTGTACGCCGTCCTCACCTCCGGATCCACCGGCCGCCCCAAGGCGGTCGCCGTGGCCGAGGCCTCGCTGTCCGTCGCCCTCGACTGGTACCGGGCGGCCACCGGTCTGGCGCCGGGCGACCGGCAGTCCCTGCTCATCGGCGTCGCCTTCGACCCGCACCTGCTGGAGCTGTGGGCCGGGCTGACCTCCGGTGCCGCCCTGGTCCCGGCCCCCGACGACACCCGCTGGGACGCGGCCGTGCTCACCGACTGGTGGCGCGATGCCGCCGTCACCGTCTGCGTGGCGGCGACCCCCACCGTCGAACCGCTCCTGGACCGGCCCTGGCCCCAGGACCTGAAACTGCGTCACCTGGTGGTCGGCGGCGACCGTATGCGCCGCCGCCCCGGCCCGGACGTCACGGCCACCGTCCACAACGCCTACGGTCCGGCCGAAGCCACCGTCGTCACCACCACCTACGCGATGCGTGCCGCCGACACGGCCACGGGCGACGTGGCCCCGCCGCCGATCGGCACCCCGCTGCCGGGTGTCATCGTCGTCGTCACCGACGAGGACGGCCTGCCCGTCGCCCGCGGGCAGGACGGCGAACTGCGCATCGGCGGGCACTGCCTGGCGCTCGGCTACCTCGACCCCGAGCTCACCGCCCAGCGTTTCACCACCCCGCCCGAGCACCCGGCGCTGGAAGCCGTCGACCGCCTGTACCGCACCGGCGACCGGGTCCGTATGGGCGTCGACGGCAGCCTGGAGTTCCTCGGCCGCCTCGACAACCAGGTCAAGATCAGCGGGGTCCGGATCGAACTCGGCGAGGTGGAGGCCGCCTTCGAACAGGACGCCCGCGTGCGCACGGCCGTCGTCACCGTGCACTACGACGGCTCGGGTCTGGCCCGTCTCCTCGCGCACGTCAGGCCCGCCGAGGGTACGACGCCCGCGTCCGGCGACCTGCTCGCCGCGGTCCGTGCCTGGCTTCCCGAGCAGGCCCTCCCCGCCGCCGTGCACTTCGTCGACACCTACCCGCTCGACGCCAACGGCAAGGTCGACCGGGCCGCCCTGGCCACCCACACCCCCGCGGCGCCCGCGGCCCGCGCGGACGCCCCGGCCGACGCCACCCCTGGCGAACAACTCGTCCTGGCGACCGTACGCGAACTCCTCGGGCGGCCCGCGACCGTACTCGGCGACAACTTCACCGACATCGGCGGCACCTCCGTCGTCGCCGCGCGGCTCCTCGCGGTCGTCGAGCGCGAGACCGGCATCCGCCCGCGCGCCCACGAACTGCTGCGCAGCACCGACCTGCGCGCCTTCGCCGCCCTCCTCGACCAGCGCCGGACCCCGCGACCGGCAGGAGCCTGACATGACACCCACCACGCCTCAGCCCACCCGCACCGCGCAGCCCACAGCCGAGGTCCGGCCCGGCTCCCCCGCCAAGGCACCCGTTGTCTCCCCGGCGCACGCGACGGCGCTGCCGGACCTCGTGGCCCTCCACGCCGAACGCACCCCCAACGCCCTGGCCGTCGTCGACGGCGACACCACCCTCACCTACGGCCAACTCGACCGGGCCGGCCGCGCCCTCGCCGCACACCTGCGCGAGCACCAGGTGGCGCCCGGCGACCGGGTGGCGCTGCTGACCACCCGCTCCGCCCGCACCGTCGTCGCGCAACTCGCGCTGTGGTGGGCCGGAGCCGTGTGCGTACCGCTCGACCCCGCACAGCCCCGACCCCGCACCGAAGCGATGATCGCCGACGCGGGCGTCACCCTCACCGTCGGCGACGCCAAGCTGCTGGACGCGGCCGCGCTCACCGGCCCCGTCCTGGCCCTGCCCGAAGAGCCGCTGGCCGACGGCCCGTTGGCGGGTGGCGCCGCGCCGGACAGCCCGGCTTTCATCATGTTCACCTCCGGCTCCACCGGCCGTCCCAAAGGCGTCACCCTCGCGCACCGGGCCATCACCGAACTGGTCACCGCACCCGACTACCTCACCGTCACCGCCCGCGACCGCCTCCTGTTCCACTCCCCCATGACCTTCGACGCCTCGACCTTCGAGGTGTGGGCGGCGCTCGCCAACGGCGCCGCGGTCGTGGTGTGCACCGTGCCGCGGCCCTCCCTGGAAGACCTGGCCCGCCACGTCGAACGCCACGGCGTGACGGTGGCGTTCTTCACCACGGCGCTCTTCCACCAGCTCGCCGCCCGCCGCTCCCGCGTCTTCGCCCAGCTCCGCTCGGTCATCGTGGGCGGCGAGGCCATGGCCGCCAGCCACGCCCGCGACGTACTGACCGCCTTCCCCTGGCTGGAGCTGGTCAACGGCTACGGCCCCACCGAGACCACCACCTTCGCCACCGCCCACACCGTCACCGGCCACGACTGCGACGCACCGCTGCCGATCGGCCGCCCCGTCGCCGGGGCCACCGTCCACGTCCTGGACGCCGACGGCAACCCGGTCCCCGACGGCGACCGGGGCGAACTGTGGGTCGGCGGCACCCGGCTCGCCCACGGCTACGCGGGCCGGCCCCAGCTCACCGCCGAGCGATTCGTCGACCACCCCACCGCCGGACGCCTCTACCGCACGGGCGACATCGTCTCCGCCCGCCACAACGGCATCCTGGACTTCCACGGCCGCAACGACGACCAGGTCAAGGTCCGCGGGTTCCGCATCGAACCCGCCGAGGTCGAGCACGCCCTGCGCCAGCAGCCCGCGGTGGACGACGCCGCCGTGACAGTCGACGGCGCGGGCACGCCCGAGGCGCGCCTGGTGGCGTTCGTCGTCGCCGCGCCCGGGCCCGTACCCGCCGCCTCGGCGCTGCGCGAGCGGCTCACCGCCGTCCTGCCCGCCCATCTGGTGCCCGACGCCATCACCCTGGTGGCGCGTCTTCCCCTGACCCCGTCCGGCAAGGTCGACCGGCGCGCGCTGAGCGACCGCACCCAGGCCGCCGCCCAGGACACCACCGCCACGCCCGCCCCGGTGATGAGCCCGCTGGAGGAGGCCGTCGCCGAGGTGTGGAGCCGGAACCTGGGCAGCGAGGTCACCCATGGCGACGCCGACTTCCTTGCTCTGGGCGGCCACTCCCTCCTCGCCCTCGCCGTCACCGACGACCTGCGCGAGGAACTCGGCGTCGAGCTCGCCCTCGCCGACTTCTTCGCCGCCCCGACCGTCGCCGCCCAGGCCGCCCTCGTCGAACGCGCCCTGCTGGCCGCCCACAGCGACCTCCACCCCCAGACCCCGGAGCACAGCGATGTCCACTGACGCCGACTCCACGGCGCAAGCCGAACAGCAGCGGCTCCAGCACGAGCTGCTGCGCCGAGCCCGCACCACCGCCGCCCGGCGCGCCTCGGCCGCTCCGGCCACCCACGCCGCCCTGGGCACCAGCGGGCAGGCAGCGCGCGACGCCGCCCAGCCCGGCACTGCCCCGCGGCCCGGCCGCCTGCCCCTGTCCCGGGCCCAGCGCCGGATGTGGCTGATGGAACGGCTCGGCGGCGCGGGCGACTCCTACCACGTCCCCTTCGCCACCCGGGTGCGCGGCCCGTTCGACCCGGCCGCGCTGGCCACCGCCCTGACCTCACTGGTGACCCGGCACACGATCCTGCGCACCTGCTACGCCGACCAGGACGGCGAGCCCTTCCAGGAGGTGCTCCCTGCCCCGCACACCGTGGCCGTGCCCGTCGTCGACACCGCCACGACGAACGCCCCGGCGCTGCTCCGCCAAGAGGCGGCCCGGCCGTTCGACCTCGCGGCAGGTGAGGCGGTACGCGCCCGCGTCCTGCGCCACGGACCGCAGGACCACACCGTTCTGCTGACGCTCCATCACATTGCTGTCGACGGCGGCTCCCTGGACACCCTGGCCGATGAACTCGCCGCCCTCTACACCGCGGCCGTCGACGGCTCCGGCCGAACTCTCCTCGCCGCACCCCCGCAGTACGCCGACTACGCGCGCCGCGAGCACGACGAGATCCCCGGCCTCCAGCCGGAACTGGACCACTGGAGCGGCCTGCTGGCCGACGCCACCCCGCCCCGCCTGCCCCCGCCCGCGACGCTCGCGCCGCGTACCACCGACCCGTCGGCAGCGGTGCACACCGTGCCGCTCCCACCCGCGCTGCCCCCCGCACTGCGGGCGCTGGGCGCCGAGCGGCGCGCCACGCTCTTCGCGGTGTCGCTCACCGCTGCCTTCGCCGCGCTGCACCGCCTCACCGGCGACGACGACCTCGTCATCGGAGTAGCGGGCACCCACCGCAGCGGAACCGCCATGCGCGGCCTGGTCGGCCTGTGCGTCAACACCCTGCCCGTCCGCGTCGACGCCGGCGGCGACCCGTCCTTCGCCCAGCTGCTGCACCGTGTACGCGACGCGCTCCTTCAGGCCCAGCGCCACCGCCACCTCCCCTTCGACCTCGTCCTGGAACGCCTCGGCGCCACGGCACGCGGCACCGACGGCACCGCACTGGTCCGCGTCACCTCCGACGTGCTGGGCGAGCCCACGGTGCTCCGACTGCCCGGCACCTCGGCCGAGTACGTCGACGTGCCCACCGGCGGCGCCAAGTTCACCCTGTCCTACGGCCTGTCCCTGGGCGACGCCGAACAGCCCACGGCGCTGGTCCAGTTCGACCGCGACGCGCTGGACGAGGCCGCGGCGCAGGCGACCGTACGCGACTACGCCGCCTTCCTCGACGCGGCGGCGGCCGGCCCGGAGCTCGCACTGAGCAAGCTGCCCGGCCTCAGCACACCGCGCCCGCCCACCACCCGGCGCCCGGCCCCGGGCACACCGCACGTCCCCGGTGCGCAGGCCCCGCCGGAAGGTCACGCGGAAGCGGCGACCCCGTCCGCCGCCAGGGCCGGCGCCCCGGACAGTGCCGATCACCCTGCGGCCCATGCCCTGCGCGCCCACCCGCAGGTCGCCGACGCCCTCGTCGTCCAGCCCGTCGAGGGGCCAACCGTCGCCTACGCCGTCCTCAACGACAGCGTCGGCCCGTCCGGCAACGAACTGCTCGCTCTGCTGCGCCGCTCGCTCGCACCCGAGTCCGTGCCCGCCGCGGTCACGCTGCTGGACGCGCTGCCCGAGACGACCGCCGGGACCCCCGACACCGCCCGGCTGCCCGGATCCCCCGTGCCGAGCAGCCCGTCCCATGCGCGAGCCGGAACCGTCACCGAGGCCTTCACCTCGCTGCTCGGCCTCACGCCGTCGCCCGACGACGACTTCTTCGCCCTCGGCGGCCACTCCCTCATCGCCGTACAGCTCGCCGAACGTCTGCGCACCCGGCTCGGCCTGCCGCTCACCGGCCTCGACGTGCTCCAGGCTCGCACGCCCCGGGCGCTCACCGCGCTCCTCGACGAGCGGGCGGCCCAGCAGGCCGCCGCCAAGACCACGCGCAGGCCCGCCCGTGCCCGCGCCGTCCGCCCGGGCACGGTGCTGGTCACCGGCGCGAGCGGCGGCGTCGGCGCGTTCATCCTGCGGGAACTGGCCGCCCAGGGCCGCCCCGTGCTGGCCCTGGCCCGGCCGGAATCCGCCCATCTGATCGCCACCGAGGGCGTCGACGTCGTCGCGGGCGACCTCACCGACCTGGCCGGACTGCGTAACGCCGTCACGGGAGCGGACGCGATCATCCACGCCGCCTGCACGTTCACCCGGCCCGAAGTGGACCTGGCGGCCATGGAGACGATGGTCGACGCCTGGAGCCGCGGACCCTTCGTCTTCGTCAGCAGCGTCGACGCCTACGGACACCCCCACACGGACCAGGTCCCGGAGGAGTCACCACCCTGCGAGCCCATCAGCCCGTACGGCAGGGCCAAAATCGACTGCGAGGCCATGGTGCTGCGCGCCGCGGGCACCGACGGACGCGGCGGAGCGAGTGCCCTGCGGTCACCGATCGTGTGGGGCGCGCACGAGCGGCTGCGCGAACAGCTGCGCTGGGGCGCCATCGGCACGCTGTACCAGGCCGCCCGCCGAGGCGAACCGATCGAGCTGCCCCGTCCCGGTACCGGCGGACACCCCTGGTACGGAGCCGCCTGGGTCCACGCGGCCGCCCTGGCCCGCGCGGTGACCGAGTGCCTGGACCGCCCCGTCCACGGCGTCGCCAACGCCGTGAGCGGCCACGTGTCCTGGCACGACCTCGCCCACGACCTCACGGAACTGCTCGGCTCACGCGGCGACGTCCGCGAGACCGACGACGTCCCGCGAGATCTCGACCACCGCTGGCACTACGACAGCCACCGCCTGGCCCGCACGCTCCGGACAAAACCGGGCGAGGACCGGCGGACCGTACTGGCCGAGATGATCGACGGCATGACGGGCGACGACGCCTGACGATCGGAGCTCAGCGCCTTTCCTGGGCCGGGAGTTGTGTTCGGCTGCCGGAGGAATCAGCCGTGCTCTTCCTCCTCGGCCTCCATGCTTCGGATCCCCTGGTGGGTGAGAGTCACCATCGCCGGAGTGTTGCCCGGCTCCCAGTCGACGGTGATCAGGCCTTCGCCCGCGAGGTAGGTGCAGGCGGCGGCCAGGTCCTGTTCCGGTACGTCGAGGTCGTGCCGGAGGTTCGCGCCTGTGAGGCCGAGGAGACGATTGCCTTCGACGGCCTCGTACAGGACCCGGAGCACCTGTTCGCGGTAGGTCTTGCGTTCACTCAGTGTGGCCATAACCGCGTCCTCTCGTGTCGTCCGGCTGGCCGGGAGGCCTGGGCAGGGGGTCGCTGAAGTGGAAGGCGGCGATACGCGCGTCGTGCTGTGCGTTGAGCACGTGTATCAGGCGCATTCCGATGGCGGTCGCAAGGATGATCACCGCGATGATGACGAAGGTCTCCATGCTGCTCACCTCCAGGTGCTGCCGGGCACCGGGAGGGCGCGTCTGCCTACCGGGTTCCCGATGGGGGACATGCAGGCTCCGCCATCGCTTTCCCAGCTGGCTTGCCGACGTCGGGCGTCCCGGATGCCGCGCCCGATGGCGGCTTCGTTGGCCATCAGGACGCCTGCGGTGAGGACACTGCCGGGGATCGTCGCGGCGGCCATGAGGCGGGCAGCGGCTGCGGGCTCGGTCTCGGGTGGGATCACCAGCAGGTCAAAGCGGCCGACGGTGTAGGAAAGCAGGATCAGCTTGTCGGGGTGCTGTTCGGTGAACCAGCCCACGTGGACGGTGTGCCCGGCCACGGGAACCGTGCGCGGGATGACGGGCCAGAGCGTGGGGTTCACGGTGACGTGGGTGATGCGTCCCCAGGGCTCGTCGAGTGCGGCCGCGAGCGGCGGAAGCTCGATTTCGAGGTCGCGCGAGTAGGGCCACCAGGCCCCGTCGAGCTGGCCGGCGAGGGTGGTCTTCGGGGTGAGGGACAAGCGTGCCGGGAACTCTGCGGCGAGGTCGCGGGGTGCGGTCCGGTCTAGGACGGTGGTCATGGTGCGGACCTGCCCCCGGGCTGTCCGCAGGCAGCCCGGTTTTTCGTGATCGCCGGAAATGACACCCACATTGAAGCCGGTGTGCGAAGTACTCCCGGTACTTTCACTGTACGCCGGTTCAACCGACTCGGACCGGTTTGACCAGGTATTTTCCCGTGGGCGGCGAAGCGGGTGCGCGGTGGCGAACGGCGGCAGTGCCGTGGAACCCGCAGACGACGGCACCGCCCCGCGCGGCCTGATCCTGAAGCCTCAGCGGCCGAGGTACCGCTCGACCGCCGCGGCGACCGCCTCGGGAGATTCCTCCGGTGCGTAGTGCCCGGTGTTCGGGAGCACCTCAAGCTGGGCGTTCGGGTACCACTGCAGCCAGGTGGCCCGCATGGCCTCGGGTCCCAGGGCGGGGTCGTTCGCCCCGGCGAGGAGGAGGACCGGGACCGGGTTGTCCTTCACCCGCTCATGGAAGTCGCCGCGCGCCCAGGAGTCCAGGTACGCGCGGAAAGCCGCTGCCGAGGAACGTTCCACCGAGCGGCCGGCCATGGCGTCCAGCCAGGCGTCGTCGCGGAGCCCGCCGGTGGTGTTATCGATGATCGCCCGGCGGTTTCCGGGGTTCTCCGCGGCGCCGGCGAACAGCTCCCAGGTCTCCCCTTCGAGCGGAAACCCGGACGCGGGAACCCCCGAGATGCCGATGATCGAGCGGATCCGCGACGGGGCGTCCAGCAGCATCAGCTGGGCCGCCTTGGCGCCCATGGAATGGCCGATGACCGAGAAGGACTCCCAGCCCAGATGGTCGGCCACGGCGAGGGCGTCCTCGGCGACCTCCTCCATCGTGAACGCGCCGTCCGTGTCGATCGCCTCGCCGTACCCGCGGCAGTCCAGGAACGCGTAACTGAACGCTTCCACGTTCAGGTGCTCGCGCATCGGATCGAAGCTCGACCGGTCGCCGAACCAGTTGTGGAGCACGAGAGCCCGTACGGGACCGCTGCCCAGTACGTCGTGCGGAATGACCTGACCTGTCACAACATCCCCTACCGTGAGATGGCCGTGCACGGATACCGATGGTCACCGGCGGTCAAGTCTTGCGATCGCCGCAGGCAGGGGCAACGCGACACCCCGTACGCCCCCATGTCTCCGGGTGGGGCCCCAGTGGTCCAGGCTCAGAGCAGTCAGGGTCATTAGAACAAATGGCCAAGTTCCTTCACCCATTGATCAAGCTGTTTGCGGACCGCGCCGACGTCGGTCGACGCGGCCTTCAGCATCGAGCTGGCACATGGGCCCGTGGCACTCTGCCCCGGGTACGGCCCGGTGGCGTCGATGGGGGTCGGTGGACGTGCGATGGCGGAGGACAGCGTGGTGACGAAGACCGTGGCGACCTCACGTGCCGTTCCCTTCATGTGCTGGCAGGCCTTGTCCGCGGCCGGGCCGAGGAGTTCGCCCGACGTTACCCATCTGGTCGCCGCGTACCACACGGCGAACTCATAGAGTTTGTCCGCGAGTTTGTCGATCAGGGCAGCCTTGTTGACGATTCCCGCAGAGGACACCGTGGCACCGAGCGCGCCGGCGAATCGGCCGGCGCGCTGGGCCCACTCGGCCTTGCTCCCCAGAGGGAGATAGCTGGCGAGTGCGTCCGCGATGCCCTTGCCCGGCGGGTACTGCGGGGCCCCGCCGGGCGTCGTGCCGCAGGCGACCAGGTATCCGGCCGCATCGCCCTCCAGGTTGTCCATCACCCCGTAGTCCGACGTGCGGTTGTGGAAGATGACCTCCACACTCGTGGGTCTCAGGATGCGGCGCTTGGCGAGATTCGCGGCGCCGCCGCCGAGGTCACCCAGCCAGGTCACGATCTCCAGGCCGGTTCCGCCCTGTCCCGTGAAGTTCTGCGTCCGCAGGACCTGACTCGAACGCGTCTCCAGCCCGATCAGCATGTGCCCGATGTCGATGCCGCGCCCCCGGTCGCGGATGCTCTGGCTGGCCTGGAGGTCGGCCATGATGCTGGTCCCGGCGAAGGCCGGCCGGGGATCCGCGGGGATCGTTCCTCCGGTGTACGTCAGGAATCCGAGGTTGCGGATATTCGCGCCACCCGTGCTGCGGACGGATTCCACCTTGTAGTCGAGACTCCACAGAGTCCCGTAGTAGACGCCCCGCAGAGTACTGACGCGGTCCAGGGGACTCGTCTGACCGGCCTTTTTGATCAGCAGGTCCTCCGCGGCCCGGATCAGTGCGACAACCGCGCCGAACGAGGTGGCCTTCGCCATGCCAACCGCTCCTGTTCCTCAGTTCTCCACCCACTCGCCGGACGCGTCCTTGCGCCAGGCGGGCAGTTCGTCGTCGTGGCGCAGCTTGACCAGGGTCGTCGGGATGCGGACCCGCCACGGGGCGCCCTGGGGGACCTCGTCACCGGGACGGTTGAGCCGCTCGGCCAGTTCGTCGGCGATGGGCAGATAGAGAGGGCTCGTGATCGCGGGCAGCGGACCGCCGTTCCACAGTTCCCCGAAGTTCATGTAGTGGTCGACAGCCCCTTCGAAACCGGGGCGGATCGGCACGGTCACCCGGCAGAACCCGGCTTTGAGGAACTGATTGAACTGCGGGTCCGGGTCCTCGTAACTCAGCCGCTCGTCCCATTGGCTCTTACGACCCCAGAAGTACGGGTACGCCACCCACGTCAAATGCTCCCATTCGACGGCCTGCTCGAAGAACCGTACGTACGCGCCTTCGGCGGCGGCCTCTGCCACATCGATCTGCGGAATCGCACGGCCGTCGCTCGTCACCACGTTGATCGAGCCGAACAGGTCGAAGTGCTGGTCGGTGAGGATGCTGAGGCAGCTCTTGCGCAGCTCGTCGGCGACGATGAGCTGGTTGGCCAGCGGGTTGCGGCCATGGATCGGCACCCCGGCCTGCAGTTGGAGGGCGGCGAGCTGCTGCTCGTACTCCGACAGGCGCGCGAGGTAGGCGGTGGTGAGCTTGGCATGGGTCTCCAGACGCCACTTGTCCAGGGCCCGCTCGGTGCGCTGGCACTTCACCTCGACTCCGACGGCGACGCCCGAGATCCGCCAGGTCTGGACGGCGACCGGGACGGAGTCGCGCTCCTGCGTCATCGGCGCCGTCCACAGCCAGTCGCCGTAGTGGAACCTGTGCGTCCTGCTGCCGACGAGCACGTCGACGCTGCAGTTCTGCTGCCAGAGGTTGAACAGCGCGCCGCAGGAGACCTGGACGGCCATGTAGCCGTCGTCGATGCCGATCTGCCCCGAGTGCGTGTAGTCGGTCTTGCTGTCGCCGCCGCCCGCCTTGAAGTCGAATGACTTCGTGCGGTAAATCTCCGGCGGCGGGGACACGTCCGTCGCGTGGTAAAGCTGCACCCACTGGGTGTAGTTGAGCTCGGTGATCTGGTCGGGCCGGATCGTGAACGGGGCCGGCTTGGCGATGTCCACCGCACTGGCGTGCGCCGACTGAAGCGTCTCGATGAAGTACGCGGCGGGCTCCGGCACCATGAAGTCGAACATGGTCCGCAGCCCGTAGTTGTACATCTGGGCCTCGTAGACCTTGTTCACCCACTGGTAGACCCCGGAGATGTTGCCGTTGCCGTTCCGGTTGTCCAGTCCGTGGCTGTTCTTCTCGGTCACCTCGGTGGTGACGCGCAGGGACGTGCGTTGCAGGACCCGTTCGGAGATCCGGTTGGAGCTGCGCTGCGTCACGTCCTGCGCGAAGGTCGCGGCCGACTTCGTGGCCTCCTCCTTCGAGCGGGACAACGAGCCTTCGACGGAGGCGTTGAACTCGACCGTCGGCCCGTACTTGCCCGACACGGTCAGTCCCGCCTTGAGCTGTGCGTCCTCCTTGATGACCGAGCTTGCCTCCCGGGTCATCTCGAACCGGTCCGTGGACTCCAGCTCCCGTTCCTCGGCCGTGGTGACCTCGGTCTCGGTGAAGGTGATCTGCTCGGTCTCCTGTCGCCGGGTGTGTTCGCGCTGCTTGCTCTCACCGCGCAGTACGTTCTCGATGTGGGCGACTTCGGCCCCCTCGTAGCCGACCAGTTGCTGGCGGACCAGGATCAGGTCCGCGACACCGGACGGGGCGACCGTGCCGCGCGTGTACGGGATCCGCTCGTCCACCAGCGGTACGGACTCCGGCGCCAGGCCTTCCCCGACGACCAGGTCCGTCCACGGGGAGGGCAGCGGGGTCGAGAGGGTGACGAGCGTGTCGCCGATGCGCTTGACACTGCGGCGCGTCGGACGGCCCACCAGGGTCTCCAGCTCCCCGCCGATCGAGGTCCGCTCGTCCTGCAACAGGGCCACGATCCGGTCCAGCGGCTGGGCGTTCACTCCGATGCCGCGCTCCGACAGGAGCGTCTTGGTGGCCGCGCTCAGGGTGTCAAGAGCACTGGCCCGCAGTCGGAAGCCGAGGTCACTGAGTTGCAAGGCCTTGAACGGCGGAGTACCCGACAGCAGGTCGGGCTTCGCGCCGAAGACCTGCCCCGCGAGCAGTGCGGCGCCCTCCACCGGCGGCGCCGGTGGGGGCTGGGCCGGGGGGTCCGCCGCGGGCTCGGCGAGCGGCGTGGCGGGAGCCGGGCCCAGGGCACGCAGGTTCGCCTCGCCGAGGCGGCTGTGGAAGCTGACTTGTCGGGCCAGTGCGGCCAGGGGCTGGAGGTCGGCGGCCGGTACGGACCCGTCGCCGTCCGCTTGCGAGGTGGCCTGCAGATGCTCTCCGCCGAGGCCGGTCAGCTCCACCACCGCGTCCCGAAGCCGCTTGTGCGTTGCCAGCAGCTGTGCGGCGCGCTCACGGCGGCGGGCCGCGGCCTGCTCCTCCTGCTCCCGCCGGCGGGCTTCGGCCGCGCTCGTCGAAAGCTCGGGTTCCAGGCCCGTCGCCCTGGGCAGCTTCAGAGATCGCCGCAGCATCCGCCGGACATCATCCGCCTTGGCCGGGAACGCCGCGTCCGAGACCAGGCGTGCGATCACCTCCAAGTACCGCAGCTGGTCGGTGAGGGCGTCGATCGGCCGACTGTGCGCGGTCGGCAGGTACTTGATCGCCAGCAGACTGTCCCGGAGCCGCGACACCGACTCCTGGTAGGGCTGCCCGCCCACCACGGCCGGAGGCTCAGCCCCGTACGCATCCCGCACCGCCTTGACGACCGCGAGCCGCAGGGCGTTGGGCTGCCCAACAGGTGGGCTCGCGAGCAGCCGTCCGAGGGCGGCGGCGAACGTGGCGGTCTGCATCGCCAGTGGGGTCTTCGCCGGGGCCCCGATGAATCTGGCCGACGCGACGAACTCCCCGGCCACGCGGCGCACTTCCGCACGGGGCGTGCTCGATTCCGACGCGGTGGCGAGCACGTCCTGGAAGGCGGATTGCTGAGCCAGCTCGATACTTGGCTGATCCGGATCCTGACTGACCGCGGGGCGGATCAACGACATACGGAATAGCGGTTCCATGCACTCTCCAGGGAGGCTCGCCCGAACAGGGCGTGTGGCGCGTGATGCGCCCCGGTCATCACGCGCCAACTCCCCGTGGGAATAGGGATGTTCATCCGCGTCCTGCTACACGGCCTGTTCAGGATGCCAGTTCCGCGCTGAATGGCAATCGCTTCGGTCCACTGAGCGGAACACAGGGCCGTTGCCGGGGTGGCAGCCTGGTGAGCTTGCGTTCGAGCAGTCCGAATACCTTCGGCCACCCGAACAAACATCATGCGGGGCAAGACCACTGCATCGAAGTAACAACAACCCATCTTGGCCCGAGCCTGGCACACCGGCCCTTTACTGGTGCTCGGGAACTGGAGGGCTTGCCGAGGTCTGCCCTCATGTCGCCATCACCGGTCGGCCCGCGCACCCCGACCACCCCCTCGCGAAGGAGAGCCCGGCGGATGACCATCGAGACCAGCCCGGAGACGGAGCTGGAGCCGGCACGGCAGAGCAGCCTGGGCACCGCGGCCGCCCGCAACCTGGCCACCACGGCCAAGTCCGCGCCGCAGATGCAGGGGATCACCGATCGCTGGCTGCTGCGGATGCTCCCCTGGGTGGAGGCCAAGGGCGGCACCTACCGGGTGAACCGTCGGCTGACGTACACCGTCGGTGATGGGTACATCGCATTCGTCCAGGACGGTGCCGACGTCCGGGTGATCCCCCAAGAGCTCGGCGAACTGGCCCTGTTGCGCGGCTTCGAGGACGCCGACGTACTGACCGCGATCGCCGACCGGTGTGTCCAGCGTGACTTCCGCGCCGGCGAAGTGCTGGTCGAGCGCGGCGCCCCCGCCGAGCGGATCAACCTGATCGTCCACGGCCGCATCAGCCAGACCTCCGTCGGCCAGTACGGTGACGAAGCGGGCATCGGCCTGCTCGCCGACGGCCACCACTTCGGTGAGCAGGCCCTTCTGGACGCCGACGCCACATGGGACTACACCGCCACGGCCGAGACCGCCGGCACCCTGCTCACCCTCTCCCGTGCCGACTTCGGCGCCGTGCTGTCCAGGGCACCGAGCCTGCGGGCCCACATCGAGCAGTTCGGCTCGCTGCCCCGCCGGCGCCAGAACCGCCATGGCGAGGCCGAGATCGGGATGTCGGCCGGCCACACCGGCGAAGCCAGACTGCCGGGCGCCTTCGTCGACTACGAGCTCCGCCCGCGCGAGTACGAACTCTCCGTCGCACAGACCGTTCTGCGGGTCCACACGAGGGTCTCGGACCTCTACAACGGGCCGATGAATCAGACCGAGGAGCAGCTCAGGCTGACCATCGAGGCGCTGCGCGAGCGCCAGGAGCACGAGCTGATCAACAACCGGGAGTTCGGCCTGCTCCACAACGCCGACTTCAAGCAGCGGATCCAGCCCCACTCCGGCCCGCCCACCCCGGACGACCTCGACGAACTCCTCTGCCGCCGCCGGGGCACGAAGCTGTTCCTCGCCCACCCCAGGACGATCGCGGCGATCGGGCGCGAGCTCAACGCCCGCGGGATCTATCCGGACCAGGTCGACCTCGGCGGGCAGCGGGTTCCTGCGTGGCGGAACGTGCCGATCCTGCCCTGCGACAAGATCCCCATCAGCAAGGAGAGGACCAGTTCGATCCTCGCCATGCGAATCGGCGAGGACAACCAGGGCGTCATCGGTCTGCACCAGACCGGCCTGCCGGACGAGTACGAGCCGGGTCTGTCGGTGCGCCACACGGGCATCAGCGAGCAGGCGATCGCCTCGTACCTGGTCACCACCTACTACTCCGCCGCCATCCTGGTGCCCAACGCGCTCGGCGTGCTGGAGAACGTGCAGATCGCCCACTGGAACCACTAGGGGAGCCGTTCAGCGCCCCCAACGGCCCGGACCTTCCCCGGCCGCGGGTCGAACATGCCCGGGACCCGGGGCAGTCCGCCCCGCCTCACCTCATCAAGGAGTTACGGATGCCCGATCCTGGTGCTGCCCCTGTGCAGTCGAGCCTGCCGGCCGCCGCGGCCCGTTTCGGGGACCGCACTGTTGCCGCCGATGTGGAAGCCGATGCCCGGCTCCGCCTGCCAGGGCCGCCCCGCGTCCCTGTCCCTGCCGCGCCAACCGCTCTTCCGGGCGAGTCACCACCCGGCAACGCCCCGGGCAGTGACCTGATCGCGCGGCACTTGCGGGACAGTGCCGCCCAGGTGAGGCAACTGGACCCGGCCCTGGAACGGATCCTGCGAGGCCCCACCGGTCTGGGTACGGCCGGCCTGCAACTGAGCCGGTGCGAGCAGTCCCCGGCTCCCGTGACACCGGTGGAAGGCACTCCGATCCCGGGCCTCTACCACCACCCGGTGCCGCAGCCCGACCCGTCGCGGGTGGAGGAGATCAGCCGCAGGATCAAGACATGGGCGGTGGACGAGGTCCAGGCATACCCCCCGGAGTGGGAAGACCAGTTCGACGGCTTCTCCGTCGCCCGCTACATGGTCGCCTGCCATCCGGACGCTCCCACCACCGACCACCTGATGGTCGCCGCACGGCTGATGGTCGCCGAGAACGCGGTCGACGACTGCTACTGCGAGGACCACGGGGGCTCGCCCATCGGGCTCGGCAGCCGCCTCCTGCTGGCACACACCGCCCTCGACCCGCTGCACACCACGACGGAGTACGAGCCGGAGTGGGCCGCCTCGCTCCAGTCGGACGCTCCCCGGCGCGCCTACCGCTCCGCCATGGAGTACTTCCTCCAGCACGCCGCGCCCTCACAGGCCGACCGGTTCCGGCACGACATGGCCCGTCTGCACCTGGGATACCTCGCCGAGGCCGCGTGGGCCGAGACGGACACCGTTCCCGAGGTGTGGGAGTACCTGGCAATGCGCCAGTTCAACAACTTCCGGCCCTGCCCCACCATCACCGACACCGTCGGCGGCTACGAACTGCCGGCCGACCTGCACGCCCGGCCCGCCATGCAGCGCGTCATCGCACTCGCCGGCAACGCCACCACCATCGTCAACGACCTGTACTCGTACACCAAGGAACTCAACAGCCCCGGCCGACACCTGAACCTGCCGGTGGTGATCGCCGAACGTGAGGGCATGTCCGACAAGGACGCCTATCTGAAGGCAGTCGAGGTCCACAACCAGCTCATGCACGACTTCGAAACCGAAGCCGCCGCCGTCGCTGCCGCCTGCCCCGTACCCAGCGTGCTGCGCTTCCTGCGGGGAGTGGCGGCGTGGGTCGACGGCAACCACTACTGGCACCAGACCAACACCTACCGATACAGCCTGCCCGATTTCTGGTAAGGAGTGCACATTCCTGTGACCACCGAGCTCACCAACACCTCCGCCTTCGTCCCCGCCCCGGCGTCGCCCTATCAGGGGGACATCGCCCGCTACTGGGACCATGAGGCCAGGCCCGTGAACCTGCGTCTCGGCGACGTCGACGGGCTCTACCACCACCACTACGGCATCGGCGACGTCGACCACGCCGCCCTCGGGGACGCCGACGACAGCGAGCACGAGAAGAAACTGATCGCCGAGCTTCACCGCCTGGAGTCGGCACAGGCCGAAGTCCTGCTGGACCACCTCGGCACCATCGGGCGTGCCGACACGCTCGTGGACGCCGGCTGCGGGCGGGGCGGGTCGATGGTCATGGCCCACCAGCGGTTCGGATGCAACGTCGAGGGCGTCACCCTGTCCGCCAAACAGGCCGACTTCGCCAACCAGCGCGCCCTCGAACTCGGCATCGAGGACCATGTCCGCGCCCGCGTGTGCAACATGCTGGACATGCCCTTCGAGACCGGGCAGGCCTCGGCCTCGTGGAACAACGAGTCGAGCATGTACGTCGACCTTGAGGACCTCTTCGCCGAGCACTCCCGCGTCCTCGCGGTCGGCGGCCGCTATGTGACCATCACCGGCTGCTGGAACCCGCGTTACGGCCAGCCCTCGAAGTGGGTCTCCCAGATCAACGCCCACTTCGAATGCAACATCCACTCCCGCAGAGAATACCTGCGAGCCATGGCCGACAACCGCCTCGTGCCGCAAGCCGTCATCGACCTGACGGCCGCGACCACGCCCTACTGGCAGCTGCGGGCCACGTCCTCCCTGGTCACCGGCATCGAAGAGGCGTTCCTCAACTCGTACGAGGACGGCTCCTTCCAGTACCTCCTGATCGCCGCCGACCGCGTCTGACCGACCGCTGCCCGCAAGGGCCGGGCCCAACGGACCCGGCCCTTGCGGAGCATCCGCGGTGCACCCCGGGCGAGGCCACCGGCACCGCAGTCGGACCTCCGTGCTCTCTCAGCCCGTGTGAAGGATCCGGAAGCGATCGGGTTCCGCCGGATCCCGATCGACGACTTGGACGGGCGCCCAAGCCCATTGCCACACGCTGATACCCGGCGTACGGGAGAACCGGATCTGCCCCCGGGTGCCTTCGACTGCGACGCGCGGCCAGGATGCGGCAGTGCGCGCCCGGTCCGCGCCGTCCGAACGCAGCACATCGGCGAGGACGGCGACCGTGTCGTAGCCCTCGAAGGCGACGAAGGACGGTGCTTGGGCCAGCCGCTCGCGCAGGGCCGTCTCGACCCGTGCGCCGAGTGGGCCGAGGCGCTCGGGCAGGTAGCGCAAGAACGGGATCGCGGCGCCGTCATCACCCAGCGACGCCGCCCATTCGGAGAACTCCGGCTGCCCGGCCGGAGCACCGATCATGATCTCGGCCAGGCGCTGGTCGCGGCGGACAGCCTTGACGACAGGCACCGCGGGCTCAGGGTGGCCGACCAGAAGGAGGAGGGCTGTTGCACGGTGGTCGACGAGTGCGTCGCACACGGCGGTGGGGGTGAGCGCGCGCATGTCGAGTTCGATGACGGTGGCGCCGCGTGGAGCGAGGTAGTCCCGCAGAATGCGGGTCCCGGATGCCCAGTAGACACTCGGCTCGGCCGCTATGGCGATGCGGCTGTGGCCCGCGCCCAGGAGGAAGTCCGCGTAGATCTGCCAGCCGTGGGACTGGGCCGGGGCGAGGCGCGCGACCCAATCCGTCGGCTGTTCGGTGAGCGCGTCGAGAACCGCCGACGAGCAGAGGAACGGCAGGCCGAGGACGTCGGCCCTGGCGGCAGCGGCGCGGGCGACGACGCTGTGATACTCCCCCGCCATGGCGGCCACGCCCAGTTGGGCCAGTTCGTCCACGGCCGCCGCGGCCCTCTCCGGGTCAGCCGCGCTGTCCCGGACCACCAGCTCAAGTGGCCTTCCGGCGATCCCGCCGGTGTCGTTGACGTCGCCAACCGCCAGCTCAAGTCCAGCGAGCAGGTGCCGGCCCGCCTCGACCCAGCCGGGCCGAGTCAGCGGGACGAGAGCGCCGATCCGGACGGATGATCCGTCAGTCCACTCCGCTCCCCGTGGGGATGGTGGCGTATTCATGTGTGGGCGTCTCCCTCTCACTTCCGGTTGCAAAGCTCTCCGGGAGTGATAACACGTGCGCCGGGGCCGGTGCGCTGTCGTTCCACAGGCGCGGGCCGCCGTGGTCGCGCAGGCGGCGCAGAAAGGACAGAACACCCGCGCTGCCGGTGGCCCACCCCGGTCCCGAAGCGGCCAGGGTGTTGTCGGGGAACAGCGGCCGACGCGGGGTGCCGCCGCTGCGGGACAGGATCAGCCCCACCACGTCCTCGGCGGCGCGGTGCAGCTTGCCGTCGCCGGTGACGGCCTCGGCGTCGATGAGCAGTTCGCCGACGCCGGCCAGCCCGCAGCACTGGGACACCGGGCTCATCCGGGGCGCGAGGTCGCGGCACGCCCAGGCGCACCGCACCCCCAGGTCCGTCAGGCCCGGGTCCCCCTCGTGCCCGCCTGCCTCGATCAGCAGGGTTCCGATCCCGGCGAGTCCGCGGCACCAGGACCCGTAGCGCCGGTGGGCCTCGGGGCGGGCGGCCAGCGCCAACAGGCGGGGGGTGTGTACGGCGAGTTCGTCCAGTCCCGAGCGGGCGGCCGCGCCGGCGGCCGGGTCACCTGTGAAGCGGTGGTAGGCGTGCAGGAAGTGGATGACGCCCGCACGGCCGTGGGCGAAGCCGAACTCGAACGCCGCCTCGGACGTCGCCGCCGAACGCTGCGGCTGCGGACGCTCCCGCCCGCTCTCCGCAGCCAGCAGGGTGCGGACACACGCTCCCGCTGCGGCCAGCCGCGCCCCGGCCTCCTCGTCCCGCCCCGCCGCGTGCGCGCGCCGGGCCAACGCCAACAGCCCGGTCCCGGCGCCCGCCGCACCGCCGATCTGGTCACCGGTGTCGTCGTGGGGTCGCAGGCTCGGCGGGGGGACGAACGCCTCGGCTGTGCCGGTCAGTACGGCGGCGTCGAGGAAGAGGTCGACGCCGGTGCGGCCGGTGTACAGCGCGGCGGTCAGCGTCGGCAGGGCGGTGTGGTGGGCGGTGCGATGGGCGAGGGCGGCCACGGCCTGGGGGACGCCCGGCTGTTCCCTGTGATGCAGCAGTTCCAGGCCCACGCCGGCCGCACCGTCGTAAAGGGTCAGCCCGAAGTGCTGTTGCGTCTGCCGGGGCTGCGGTCCCGCGGGCAGTTCGCCGACGGCGGTCGCGCAGGTCGCGACGGTGTGCGCGATCAGGTCGTCCAGTAGGCCGCGGGTAACCCTTGGCGGTGACGGGAGTTGGCGCCCATTGGCCACCGGTGCGGGATGCCCGCGCCCCCGCCGTGCGTAGGCGGCACGCCGTAGAGGGTCGGGGTCCACAAGTCCGCCGACGAGTTCGCGTGCCGACCGGTGCGCCGCGTCCGGGAGTACGGCGGCCAGACAGGCGAGGGTGCGGTCCCGGTTGACGGCCTCGTCGCGGTCGACGACCACCGGGTCCATGCCGGTCAGCGCGAAGTGCAGGGTCGCGCCGAGCGCGTACAGGTCGTCGGCCGGCCCGGGCGGCTCGCCCGCGCGGTATACCGGCATCGAGTAGCCCGGCGTCGCGCCGGCGGGCCGGTCACCGTGCAGTGCGCTGACGCCGAAGTCCACGAGGTACGCGGTGCCGTCCTCGCCGAGCACCACATTGGACGGCTTGAGATCACTCACCACGACGCCACGGGCGTGCACTGCGTCGAGCACGGCCAGCAAACGGCGTGCCAACGCGGCGATTTCACGGTTGTCCGCTGTCGCCCCGACTGCCCCGGAGCCTGCGAGCGCGGGTTCAGCGGCGGGCGCGTACGGCCCGTGGCCGAGTACATCGCGGCGCAGGTCAACGGGCCCGCAGTCGGTGGTGACCAGGTACTCGTCGTCGCCGTGCCGGATGTGGTCGCGAACCTGGGGGACGCCTTCGACGCCCGCGAGGGCTCGCAGGACGGTGTGCTCGTGCCGCAGGCGGCCGCGGGCATCGACACCGTCGGGGCCCTCGCCGACGTAGGCCCTGGCCTGTTTGACGATCACGCGCTCGCCGGAGGCGGTGTCCATGGCGCGGTAGACGTCGCCGTGGGGGGAACGGGAGATGCCTGTGGTGAGCCGGTATCGCCCGCCGATCAGGCGGGCAGGACGGCCCGCGGGCGGCGTGGCGGCCCGGAACGGGTCGGCGGACCACGGTGGTTGGCGGTATCGAGTGCCCGCGCGCCCACGGAAGCGCACCCCGTCGGGGCCGGTCATGACGAGCGCGGCATCATCGGTGCCCGTGGCCCGGAACGGGCCGTAGCGGTAGTAGACGGGGGCATCGGAGCGGATCTGCCGGTCGCTGAGCACCCGGGGGCCCGGTCGGCCGGCCAGGAGATCCGCGAGTTCACCGCCCAGCGCCGTCACATCCCCCGGTCGCGGATATACGGTGACCGCCTTCCCTACGAGCGCGGCGTCGAGCGCTCCACTGTTCATCAGGCTCAACACCGCCGCGTCGCGGGCGAATTTGGCGTCGCAGACATAGCGCAGCAGCACGGGGACGACCAGGTCCGCGACCCGCGACAGGTCCTCCGCGCGGGCGGATACATGCAGTTTCCAACCGTGGCCGGGAAGCTCACTTGCCCGAGGGTGGGAAGCGAACAGGCAGAGCCACTGATCGTCGGCGACGAGACGCCGCTCGCAGTCGACGAGCAGGTTCCTGAGTTGCCGGTCGAGGCTGTGTTCCGGGCCCGGTGTGCCGGACCGGGGCACCGAAGTCCCTCGCCCGCGGGACGCGCGGGGGCCCGAGCGGTGCACGCCAGTGGCGGCCGTCCCGGACCTGTCCTCACCGGCCGAGGCCGGTCCGGCCGCCACTCGCGGTCCTCGCCTAGTCGCAGGCGAAGCGGGTCGTCGCCGTCACCCAGGGGTCTGCCAGGCACGCCTGGAGGCCACGGCTGGGGTCTGTCTGTTCCTCGAACGGGATCTCTTCTTCTTCCACGGCCACGTCGAGTGGGCCGGCGTCGCGGATCTGCAGTGCCAGAGGGCTCATGGCGGTCCTTTCTGTGTGCAGAAGGGGAAGGTTCGGTGGAGAGGTTGTCAAGCGCATGCCAGTTTCACCGACGCCGAACGAACCGGCAAGAGGGAGGACCTGAGGTCTCATCCGCATACCCCGGGCGGCGGGATCGCCAGAGGCAGAACGAGCCGCCCGCAGCGGGGAGGACGCACCTGGTCTGCGCGCATGCATGGCCGCTGACGGGTCTACGGACGCTCCGCCTCCGGCCGCCCGTACAGAACGGCCCTGTGCCGACGCCCCGCCCGTTTCGTACGCTGGCCGTATGCGCATGCGCCCCACGCTCAGCTGGACCCCCGACGCGAGCCTGCCGCCCGGCACCACGGATCTGGGACCGGTCGCCGACGCTTTGAGCAGCGGCGGTGTGCTGGTGCTCAGCGGAGCCGGCCTCTCCACGGAGTCGGGCATCCCCGACTACCGGGGCGAGGGCGGAAGCCTCAGCCGGCACACGCCGATGACCTACCAGGACTTCACCGCCGGCACCCAGGCCCGCCGCCGGTACTGGGCTCGCAGTCACCTCGGCTGGCGCACCTTCGGCCGCGCCCGGCCCAACGCCGGACACCGAGCCGTGGCCGCGTTCGGGCGGCACGGCCTGCTCAGCGGCGTGATCACCCAGAACGTCGACAGACTGCACCAGGCCGCGGGCAGCGACGGCGTGGTGGAACTCCACGGAAGCCTGGACCGGGTCGTCTGCCTCTCCTGCGGCGACATCAGCCCGCGCCGCGAGCTCGCCCGGCGACTGGAGGAGGCCAACGCGGGCTTCGCTCCGGTGGCCGCCGCGATCAACCCCGACGGCGACGCCGACCTCACCGACGAACAAGTCGGGGACTTCCACGTGGTGCCCTGCACCGTCTGCGGCGGCGTCCTCAAGCCGGACGTGGTGTTCTTCGGTGAAACCGTTCCTCCCCAGCGAGTCGCGCACTGCCGCACGCTGGTGGACGGGGCGACGTCGCTGCTGGTCCTGGGCTCTTCGCTGACCGTGATGTCCGGGCTGCGCTTCGTACGCCAGGCCGCCCGCGCCGGGACCCCGGTGGTGATCGTCAACCGGGACCCCACCCGGGGCGACCAGCACGCCGCCACCCGGGTCGCTCTCCCCCTGGGAACGACCCTCACCGCCGTCGCCGAACACCTGGGCATCCCCGTGGACGACCCGGCGACGCCCTGACCGAGGGCAAGCACCGCTGAAGCCCCCGTGGCACCGGCCAACAAGGCCTGTGCGGGGTCGGCGCGCGCGTGGTCAGAACCAGTGCAGGCAGTGCGGGGAACGCTCGGCGCGGAAGAGGGCGTCGGCGAGGGTGGCCGCGCCCGGGCGGTGGGCGCGGATGTGTCCGGCGCGCACGAGCGTGCTCGGGGCGGTGCCGCCGAGGTAGATCGAGCCCAGGTCGCTCACGTCCAGGGACAGGTCGGGCTCCCGGTCCGTCGGGACGCACTCGGCCTTGCTGTCCCGGACGGTCAGCAGGTAGCGGCCGTGTTCGCCGAGGAACGGGTCGTCGACGTCGAGGACGAGCTCGCCGTCCATGAACCAGCCGCGCGCGGTCAGCGCACGCGGGACGTCCAACAGCCGCACCCAGAGCCAGTCGGTGTCGTCGCTCACCTGGCCCGCACGGAAGTCCGCCAACTGCCAGCGCACCGGGTGCTCGGGCGGGACGTGCTTGAACACGACCTGGGTGACCAGGTCATGTCCGAGTACGAACCGGGCCAGGGCCGTGAAGACGGCGTCGTCCGCGGCGATGATCTCGTCGACCGTCAACGTATCGGGCTCGCCGATCAAATAGCTGGCGTACCCGTCCGGAACGCCGTCGGCGTCACGGTGGACGGCGACGTAGCGCGGCGCCGGAGAGATCGGGGGCCGCCCCGCGCCCAGGGCCCACCAGCTGTGCGGCCGGGACAGCGCGCCGGGCTGTGCGCGGCGGTACCGGTCGTAGACCTCTTCCAGGATCTCGCCACAGTCGGCACGCCGCAGCACCTCGACCGAGCCGCTCGCCGGGACGTCGGCCGTTCCGCGCGCCCGAGGGAGGACGAGGGCGGCCCGGTGGCGCGGAACCGTCAGCCGCTGCGTATAGGTCGCCGGTCCGTACCCGAACCTGCGGTAGATCAGCGCCTCGGAGGCCAGCAGTACGGAGAGGAACTCCCCCCGGGACCGCAGCTCGGTGAGCTGATGCCGCATCATCGCGCTGAGCACGCCCTGGCGTCGGTGCGAGGGCAGGACACCGACGGCAGTCACCCCGGAGGTCGGGACGAGGATCTCGCCGGGCAGGGTGAGCTCGAAGGAGTACGCACCGGCCGTCCCCACGGGACGCCCGTCCGCCGTCATCGCGAGCAGACCGCGGTCCATTTCGAGCGCCGACCACCACACCCCGCCGCCCTCGGCCGGGGTTTGTGGGAAGCGCCCGAACGCGGCATGGAGGGTGTCGACGAAGACATCCAGGTCCTGGTCGGTCGTGGAACGGATCTCCATTGCTGCCGCTGCCTTCCTGCCGTACCGGCACCACCCCTCGTGATGTCCCGCCACAGTGCAGCGTTGCCCCGTGGCCAGGTCAAGCGAATTACGGCCCTCCCGCGGGCGGACGTCGTACGGAACGCGGACAGCCCGTGGCCGGAGTGGGCCACGGGCTGTTGGTCCGTGCGCGCGGGCCACGTGCGGGCCCGCGCGGGACGGGAGGTCAGCGAACGGTCACGTTGAACACCGGCGAGGCGGTGCTCCCGCTCACGATGCGCAGGTCGTTCTTGCCCTTCAGGCCCAGCTTGACGCCCAGCGAGTAGGTGCCCTTGGAGCTGAGCGGGGTCACGGCGGGCAGGCTGACCCACTTGGCGCCCTGCTTCTGCTGGAGGACCATCTTGCTGCCCGCCTTCAGACCGGTAGCGGTGCCGGTGACCCGGAACAGCTGCCATGCCTTCACCGAGGTCACCGACGGCTTGGCGGTGATGCCGGCCTTGGCGGCGGTCGCCTGCGCGCCGGAGGCGGCGGCCGCCGGGGTGGCGGCCGAGGCCACGGTTCCCGCGAGAACGACGGACGCCGCGCTGACGACGCCCACGGCAGCGATACGCAGGGAGTGCCGCTTGGTGATGGCCATGAATATCCCTCTCAGTCGAAAAGCCCCAGATCTCACGCTTCAGTGAGTTGGTGCCATTTGCTCGCTTCTTACCTGGAGAGATGCCCCTCGCCCCGTATGCGTTGCCCCGCCTTTGTCACCGTCCTGCAACAGCCGCCAATGGTGGCCGCCCCCGCGCCTCAGGGGGTGTACACGGCGTCGCTTCCGTACAGCTGCCGGGTGAAGCCGGAGACATAGGTGTGCCGGTCGGAGCCGTCCAGGTTGTACGTCAGGTAGACGCCGTAGCCCTCGCTGACGGTCCGCCTGGCCAGGCTCGCCGCGGTGGTCGAGGACGTAGATGCGAAGTCGATGGCCGCCGGTGACAGGTTCGCCTTCGGCAGGGCGATTCCGGGCACACCCCAGGTGCCGTAGTACGGGTTCCAGGCGTAGTTGAACTTCGACGAGATGTTCACGCCGCCGTAGGACAGTCTCGTCGCCGACGGGCCGATGTTGTAGAGCGAGATCAGCTTGTTCGGCATGTTCTCGCGCAGCGCGGAGACCAGATGGACGAACGAGCTGTCATTGGGCTGGCCGGTGCCGTTCCTGCCGTACTCGGCGTACTCGTCGTCGAAGTCGATGCCGTCGAGGCCGTACGTGCTCACGGCGTCGGACAGCTGCTTGGCGAATGCCGAAGCAGCCGCCTTGGAAGGCAGGTTCGCGAACCCGGCGCCCTGGTGGTTGCCGAGCACCGACAGCATGACCTTGATGCCCTTCGCCTGCAGCGGGCGGATCTGAGTCGCCGCGTTGTCGAGGACGCGCTGCACATTGGGGTTGAAGTACAGGTACGCCGACTTCTTGGCGGTGTCGTAGTTGATGTTGGCGGCGAACACCACGGCGATGTCGAAGACGTTGCCGCCGCCGTTGGCCAGGCTGTACTTGCCGACGTTGAGCATGCTGTTGCTGTTCACCTCGATGTAGGCCACCGAGGTCGGCCCCTGCTTCTTCGCCGCGGGTGCCCCCGCCGCAGGGGTGGTCGCCGTCGCGCCGACCGCGAGTGCCGCGGTGGCCAGGAGTGCGAGTGCCGTCGTCCGTGCTGTGCTCCGGCGTGATGTGCGCATTGCCGATCAGCCTCCCGTCGCATCGCTCGTGCGGTTTCTCCACCAGCGGCAGGCGCGCTCCACGCCTGCCGCGCGGAAGCGGTCGGCTGATGCCGTACGGGCCGCCCGCTCCGGCCGGACCGGAGCCTGCCATACCGCAGGGCGGCCTGGATAGGGTGCCCCGGGCACGCGATGCCGCGCGTTCGCACGTACATCGCGTGTGACAGCGGTGTACGGACCACGTCACAGGGCCCGTATGGCCAGGTGCTGTTGCTTCCCCCCGCGCCCCATCGGTGGGATGTTTACGGGCCGCAGCGGCCGGTAGCCGGCCGCAGGGAGGGATCGGGGTGGACACCTTGACACGCCAACAACACCGCACCGGCAACGGCAGAACCGCCGCAAGGGCTCGGAAGATCGGCAGGACCTGCGCGGACGGCACCACGCGGCGCCGGGCGGCGGTGACCGCCACGGCCATCGCCATGGCCGCACCACTGACCCTCGGCGCCGCGGCAGACGCGGGGGCGGCGGGGGGCCACCCGATTGTCTTCGCCCGCTACACCACGGCAGCACCCACGGAGGACCTCTACGCGCTCTCCCCCAGCGGCGGCACGCCCGTCAAACTCACCCACACCGGCGCCGTCAGCGATGTGATGCCCAGTTGGTCGCCGGACGGCAAGCGGGTGGCCTTCGTCCGCTATGGATCCGGTGGCGCCATCGACGGCATCTGGACGATGAAGACCACGGGCGGCGACCTGAAGCCCGTCCCCGGCACCAAGGGCGCCTCCGACCCGGCATGGTCCCCGGACGGCAAGCTGATCGCCTACGCCAAGCCGGTCGGCACCCAGCGCGAGATCTATGTGGCCGACATCGACGGCACTCCCGCCACCCGACTCACCCACACCGTGGCGGACGACCTCCATCCGACGTGGTCCCCGGACGGCAAGTACCTGGCGTTCAACCGCGCGGACGCGGGCGGACACAGCAGGGTGATGCGGATCCGGCTGTCCACCCTGACCCAGACGGCGCTCACCGCGCCCGGCTCCTACGACTGGACGCCCGACTGGTCGCACGGCAACCGGATCGCCTTCAGCCGCGTGGACTCCTCCGGATTCGCCCACCTCTACTTCGTCCGCCCCGACGGCACCGGACTCCACCGCATCACCAAGGACCGCTTCAACGACAAGAACCCTTCGTGGTCCCCGGACGGCAGCCGCCTGGTCTTCACCAGAGGCGGTGCCGACGACGCGGACCCCGAACACCTCTACCTGGTACGGGCCGACGGCACCGCACTGACCCAACTCACCAAGACCGACTCCCATGACCTGGAGGCCGACTGGCGCCCGTAACGTCCCAGTCAGCGGCCGGTGGCTGCCCGGGTCCGGCGAACGGCGGGCCGGCCCGGGCGAGTCGGGCTCGTCGGCGATCTTGTGCTAGTGGGAACCCTCCAAGCCCGGCTGGACATCGTTGTGCCGGTCATGATCACCGGGTTCATCCGCGCGGCCGCAGACTTACGGGACGGGGTGGCCGAGGCGGCCACCCCGTCCATGTCCGTGACGACACCTGGGACACCACACCGTGAGCGAACGCGTCATTGCGCCCAAGAGCCGGGGCTTCCTTTTCCTCGACTCCCATCCTGGCGGTTGCCGACAGCTGGTGGACGAGATGTGGGAAGCCGTCCCCACCCCGGTCACCGTCGAGGGCGAAGGACCGGTGGCTCTGGTCATCGGCTCGTCCGCCGGATACGGCCTGGCCGCTACGATCGCGGGCCTGGCCCGTGTCGGTATCCGCGGCATCGGCGTGTGCTTCGAGAAGGCGCCCGCGCGCCGCACCGGCACGGCCGGCTGGTATCGCACCGCCGCCACCGCCCGGCTCGCCCAACAGCACGGGCGGGACATGATCTTCCTCAACGGCGATGCGTTCAGCGACGCGATGAAGGAGCAGGTCGCCGACCTCCTGACCGAGCGATTCGGTGGACGACTCGACTTCCTGATCTACTCGGTGGCCGCGCCTCGCCGCACCGACCCGGACACCGGCAGCGTGTACGCCTCGGTCCTCAAGCCGGTCGGCTCGCCGTACACCACCAAGACCCTCGTCTTCGACGAGTCCGGCGCCCCGGAGGTCAAGGAGGTCACCACCGAGGCGGCCGAGGGCGACGACATCGAGCAGACCGTGGCGGTGATGGGTGGCACCGACTGGGAACGGTGGATCACCTTCCTGGCCGACCGGTCCCTGCTCGCCGACGGCTTCACCACCGCCGCCCTGTCCTACATCGGTTCGCCACTCACTGCGGCGATCTACCGACAGGGCACCATCGGCGTCGCAAAGGCCCATCTCGAAGCCACCGCACGCACGTTGGACGAGCGCCTCGGCAAGACCCTGGGCGGCCGGGCCGTGACCTCGGTCAACGCCGCTGCCGTCACCCAGTCCTCCACCGCCATCCCCGGCATCGCCCTGTACGTCGGGCTGCTGCGCGGCGTCCTCGGCGAGGCCATGGTGGCCCCGATCGGTCAACTCGTGGAGCTGTGGGACCAGTTGACCGGCGCCAGCCCCCTCGATCTCGACGACGAGGGCCGGGTCCGCCTCGACACCTGGGAACTCGACCCCGCCGTGCAGAACGCCGTCGCCGAACGCTGGTCCACCGCCACCAGCGACACCATCACCGAACTCGCCGACCTCGCCTGGTTCAGCGACGAAGTCCGGCGCCTCTACGGCTTCTCCGTCCCCGGCGTCGACTACACCGCCGCCGTCGAAACCGACGTCCCCTGGCCCACTCCCACCATCTGACCCACGCCACGAACGCCGGAGACCGGCCGGCTCGCGCTGGAGATCACCTTCGGCTCCGGACGTCCGGTTACGGCCGGTCGAAGGTCTCGCACTTCAAGGAATTGCGGGTGTCTTCGAGGCAGATGTACACGTAGTCGGCCCCGCCGACCGTGTCCGCGGGAACGTTTACGGAGATGTCGATCGACTTGCCGCACACCGGCTTGGTGGTGCGTTCGCTCAGCCGGGTGTACTTGGGGCCGCCGTCGGAACGGTACGCCGCGATGTAGGTCTTGCGGCAGCTCGACGCGCTGACCGACTTCTGCTCCCCGGTGAGCTGGACGGACCTGTTGTACCAGGTCAGAGTCCCCTTGCTGTAGGTCTGCCCGTAGGAGACCGCGTACTTGCTCGGTGGGGCGGAGGCCGCGTTCGCGTGGCCTGCGGGCAGCAGGGTCAGGGCTGCGGCTGCCAGTCCCATGGAGACACACTTTTTCGCGGCCAGGGCCATTGAATCCTCCGTGAAGTCGTCAGTGGGGTGGGCATTGGAGCTGTAGTGGGTGAGTCTGGCACGGCAGGTCTCGGCCGGCAGCCGTCGAGTCGTCGCCTTTCCGTGCGCAGCACCGGGTCGTGACGTCCAGCTCTTCTCGGTATTCTTGATATTGAGGGACCACCGCAACCGCCCTGGCCTCCGTGGTACCGGAGAGGTCGGCGTGGCACGGAGTGTCCGTCACACCGTCGTCACGCGCGAGACCTTCCCGTGGCGAAGGGAGCGACCATGATCGTCCACAACCGGCGGCGCACGTCGGCCGTCTTCTGCACGGCAGTGATGATCGCCGCCGGCCTGGCTGCGGCGCCCGGCGCAGCCACGGCGCAGACATCGGCCGCGGCTCCGGGGCGACAGTGCGGCGTCCGTGACGGTTATCCGCCGGCCGCCCGTGATACCAGCGTCGGCGGCACCCCTACGAAGTACAAGTACACGTACTCCCCCTACATCGGCGGCCGGTACGACGGCTGCTCCCGCACCCTCAAGCTGTACTACGGCGGCAATTCCAGCCCCCGGTGGGCCTACTACGAGGTGTCGTACACCCATCCGACAGGGCGCGAATGGGGCACCTGGCAAGGGCGCATGGGAGAGAACCGCGTCGTGACCTGGAACAACCCCGAAATCGGCAGCTGGAACTTCAAGGTCCGTGCGTGCGCCCAGTCGATCGACGAGGGCCAGGGGCGTAACTGCACGTCCTGGTCCCCGCAGCTCTTCGTGTACACGGGCTCCGGCTGACCGCGGCTCGGCCAGGTGGACCCGGTAGGACACGTCATTCTCCGTCGGAGCGGGAGAGCGCTTCGGTGATCAGGCGGGTGGCGAAGTCACGGTCCTCGGTGATGCGGTTGATGTGCTCCGCGAGCAGAAAAGCGGTGACTTCCAGAGCAGTCATCTCCTGCTCAGTCCAGTCTCCATACTGATTGCGCCACAGGCTGGGGCTCAGGCCGGTGCCCGCGGCGATGACCAGGCCGGCCATGGTGGGGATGGCTTCGGGGCGGACACTCTTGGGCATCATCCGCATCGCGGCCACCAGGTTGGGCACCACGTACTCGATGACGTCCTTGCCGTGCTCCTCGTGGGCCTTCCGCAGCCACGTCATGAACATGTAGATGAGCGTGCAGGCGCCGTCCAGTAAGTCATCGGCTCCCTGCGAGCCCAGTGACGCGATGAACTGGTCGATCAGCGCCTCTTGTTCGGCGTCGGTCCCGGTCTTGCCGCTATAGATCTGCTTGAGCCTGGAGTCGATGATCATCAGAGCCGCGCCCACATCGCCGGCGGGAGCGTGCTGGGGACCATAAGGCGACAACAACGGATTCCTCCTCAGGCGGCCGCTATGGGCAGGGCGGCGTATCCGTACGGTAGAGGACCGAGGACACGAGGATCCGGCAATCCCGGGAAGAGCCTGCCTGAGCCGGGGTCGGATCCAGCGCGCACCGGCACCCTCAAGGATCTCCATCCGCCGGGGAGGGTGCTTCAACTGGAGGCTGGGTGCGGTGCGGGCGCCGCGCTACCGGGGAGCAGTGACGTTTCCGTACTGGCCCACCACCACCAGCGCCTGGTTCTTCAGCGCGGTCGTGCCCGGGGTCCAGTAATGGCTGTGCCCTTGCGAACTCTTGAAATGCTCGGGGCCGATGTTCTCGGCGCGGGTGTTCATCTGGTTCGCCCCGAAGACGTCGTCGCTGGGGATGATGAAGGTTCCGCCGCCGATTTTCCACTGGCTGCCACCGAGACCAAAACGGCCGACGTCGGGCACCTTGTCACCGTCGGCTTCCTCGTTCCACACATGCCCCTTCGGTACGTCCATCTGCCCGGCCGAACCGACCTTGACCCCCGGGCTTCCGGCGAAGATCACGTCGTCGGCGTTGAGATCGCCCTTCTGCGCCGCGGCCCCGATGAGGGTGCTGCCGTACGAGTGACCTATGGCCGTCCGGTGCGGTTCCCCGGGACCGTTGTGGGAGGCGTCGAGGCCGTCCATGAACCGGCGGTAGGCCGGGGCGCCGTCGTAGGCGTAGTGCCCGAAGGGAGCGTCCTTGACGGGGTCATGGGGAGCGTCGTAGCCCAGCCAGGTGATGGTCGACACCGAGGCGCCCGGGGACGCCTGGTGGGTCTGGCGCCAAAGGTCGTTCATCTCGTGGATCTTGCCCGCGATGTTGGCGAGGTCGGAGCCCGTGCCCGGCACGTACACCGCCTGGTGCTGCGCCGTGTCCGGGTTTCCGGTGGCGACGATGGCGCGGCCGCGCCCGTCGGGGCTGAAGCCGAGCAGGTACGCCTCGGGCAGCCCTCCGGTGCCGGTGATGTCGAAGCGGTTCTGGATGGATTCCATGCCCTTGAGGGAGGCGGTGAGGTGGCGGTAGTCGTCGCCGTACTTCCGGTCCCAGTTCGACCATTCGTCAGTATGGATCTTGGCGGCCCCGGCGCGGGTCATCACAAAGGTCCACTCGTTGGCGGGCGGTCTCGGGATCGCGTCCAGCCTGATCCGGTACTCGGCCCGCTTCTCGTCGAACACCGTCCGGTTGGCCTCGTCCCTGACCTCGGCGGGCAGACCGTCGAGCTTGCCCACGAAGTCGGGTCTGAGGGAGAGGTACGCCTCCTGTTCCTGGGGGGTGAGCCTCTTCCACCAGTCGGCGTTCTGCACGGGGGTGGCGTCCTTCGGCGGCCCGCCGATGGAGTCCAGGTAGCGCCGGCCGGCCTCCCGTACGCCTCCCATGTCCGACTGGGCGTCGGCGAGGTCGTGCGTGGAGACGGTGAGGTCGTCGTCGGCCTTCAGCGCCCGTATCCTCGGCTCCCACTTGGCGTCCGCTTCCGTCGCCTCCTTGAGCGCGGCGGCGATACGGTCCGCGAGGGCGATCGCCTCGGCCCGGTGGGGGTTGGGGTCGGGGCCCATGCGGGCGACGGCGGACTGGGCACCGGAGGCCTGGGGCGCCGCGCCCGCGGCGACCGTGCCGCCGGGGGGCGGCAACTCGACGCTGTTGCGCGCCTGTCCGGCCGGGTAGGTGACGCTGCCGTCGGCGCCGACCGTGAATCTGAACGTCTCCGCGTCGCCGAGCGCGGACAGGAGCTTGCCGCGGGCCGCGTCCATGTCGTGGACGAACCCGTTGAGCGCGGCGCTCACCAGCCCGCACTCGATCTGCGTGTAGTGGAAGTTGGCCGACAGCTGCTTCAGCTCCGCGAGCGCGGCATCCCGGGCCACCCCGCTGAGGGAACCGCGTATGCCGGCTGCGACGACGTTGTCGATGTGGTCCTTGGCCGCGGCGGCCATGTTGCTGCTCGCGCGGTAGCCGTCAGCCGCCTGCGCGAATTCGGACGGCTTCAGCGCCTTGAGCGTCGCGAGATCCACGGCAGCCCGTCACCGCCCCGGGCCCTGGCCACCGACAGCGGGCGTGTCGGCGTACCGGCTGTCGATGGCACCGAACGCGTCCCTGACGGCGTCGTCGGTCAGGAGGAGGTCGTGCCCGGCTCTCTCCAGCGCCTCCTTGACACTGCCGCAGCGCTCGTCGACGCTCCTGAGGTACCGGGACCAGGAGTCGTACACGTCCTTCTGGGCCCCCGCGGTCAGGCACCCCGCGGCGTCGGCGCCCTGCTGCCCGTCGGCCAGCTGGGTGAGGGCCTTGCCCACCCCTTCCTTCAGCCCTCCGACGCCCTCACCCGCCTTGTTCCACACCTGCTGCGTGGATTGCAGGCCCCCGGTGACGCTGCTCGTCGCCGGAGCGGGCCCGTCATCGGACGGGTAATGGTTGAGCCGCGTCTGCGACCCGTGCCGCTGGGCGGCGTCCTGCTTCAGCTGTTCCCACTCGCCCCACGCCATGCGTGGTCTCCTCCCCCGTGGCCCCGGACGTGCCCCGGGGTGTGTGGTCCCGCTGTGCCGGCCGCGGCGTGGCCCACCCTGGCACACCGCTTGAGACCGGCCCGGCTCAAATCGATCGCCCCGGACGGAGGCCCTCCGCGCCGTCCGGGCAGCTCGGACCCTGTGGTGCCATGGAGACGAATGACGCTCTGTGGTACGGAAATTGGCTTGATGGGCCTCCAGGAAGCCTGGTCTCCCGTGGTCACGACCCTGTCTGTGACAGGGGCGCGGGTGGCACCGCCGCGCCGCGATGCTTGATGTTGACGGCTGAAGCCTTGGCCAGCGCCACGGGGTTCAGGAAGCGCAGCGGACCGATGAGGCGGGACGCAAACAGATGCATGTGCCGCGCCACCGATTCATCGCGCGCTGCCGCCGAATACATCAGCCGCTCCAGGGGATTGAACGGACGGGCCTTGGCGAAGTCGACGGCCAGGTACTGGTGACCGCGCAGCTGGCGCCGGTGTCTGCGTTCGTACGCCACGAGCGACCTGTCGAGGTCGCCCCGACCGGTTGCGGCCGAGGCGACCGCCTCCGCCAGCCATTGCGCGGACTGCAGAGCCCACCCGCATCCCACTCCCCACAGGGGATCGCCGGTCAGGGCGGCGTCGCCGATGAGCGCGACGCCCGGTGCGGTCGGCTTGCGGCTGTGCAGCGGGTAGTTGACAGTGCCGGTGATCTTCGTGATGCGCTCGGCGGAGTCGAAGGGCGGTGCCTCGGGCAGGGCGCGGACGAATGCGGAGAAGCTGCCTTCCAGGTCCTCCCGGAACGCGGGCAGCCGTTTCTTGTCCGGGAGCACCGCGACGACCGTCACCCCGTCGTCGTTGGGAAACGCGTACGCCATGTCGGGTTCGAGGAACCAGGCGTGACTGATCCCGTCGCGCAGCGGCAGATCGCGGAAGTGCGCGAGATAGCCGAACCGCGCGTTCTCGTACTGCCGAGCGGGCACCCCGGCGAACTTCGCCACCGCCGAGTCCTTGCCATCGGCGCCGACCACCAGGCGGGCCCGGATCTCACGCTCGCCCTGTGGAGTGGACGCGCGCACCCCCACGGTTCGCCCGGCTTCCCGGACCAGCCCGGTCACGTGATGACCGAGGAGCAGATCGACGCCAGGGGTCTCCGCCGCATGGGACCTGATCAACGGATCGAGGGTGCTGCGCCGAATGTTGTACGCGTACGGCAGCTCGGGACCCGCCGGCGCGGCCCTCGGCTCGATCCATCCCCAGCGGGTGTACCAGCGGGCGTGGTTGCGGACGGCTCCCGCCTTCTCAAGAGCGGGGATGAGGCCGAGTTCGTCCAGCACCGGGTAGGCGTTGGCCGTGAGGGAGTGGGTGCAGAGCACCTTGTACGCGTCGGGGTCCGAGCGGCGTTCCAGCAGTGCGACGCGGACTCCGCGTCGAGCGAGCAGGATCGCCGCGGCACTGCCGGCGAGACTGGCTCCGCTGATGACGACGTCGTAGTCGTATCCCGCGCTCTCAGGCTTGATCATGCGCTGATCGCTCCGTTCGGAGTGTGTGGTGCCGTTCGTGGAGTGGTGCAGTGCCCCCACTGCGTCAGGTGCATGAACGGTTGTCAAGAGTTGTGGATCGAGTGCTGCCCCTGCTATCGCTCCGTGACCAGCGGCAGCAGCAGCGCCGCAGACCAGCTGAAGTTGGGTGAGTTGAGCGGGTCTCCGGTCAACGGGTCGTAGTTCTCCATGATCGGCGCGTTCCCGGTCAGGCCCGCCGCGCTGTCGATCAGCCTCGCGGTCAGCGCGTCAGCATCGCGGTCGAACCCGTACCGGCGCATCCCGGCGATGGCGAAGTACGCCTGGTCGAGCCAGACGGGGCCGCGCCAGTACTGCCGCGAGGCGAAGTACGGTGAGCTCTTGGAGACCGTCGGCAGGGGCATCGCGGTGCCGAACTCCGCTGGATCCAGAAGCCGTTCGCGTACGGCGGCGGCCTGCGACCGAGTCGCGACGCCGGTCCACAGCGGGATCGCGCCCTCGATGCCCCTCCCCCGGTCCACCAGCCGGGTGCCCGTGCCGAGCGCGGTGTCGTGGAACCAGTCGGCCGCCGGGTCGTACATCCTCTCCCGTACGGCGCTGGCGGTGGCGGCCGCCTTGGCACGCCAGCCTTCGGCGTCCGCGCGCTTGCCCAACTCCGCGGCGATCCGACCCAGATGCTCCTGGTCGCCGGCGAGATAGGAGTTGAGGTCCACGGACTCCTGGGTCAGCGAGTAGCCGGTCACCCGCCCGTAGCCGTCCTGGTTGGGCACGACGGAGGTACCCGACGCGGCGTCGAACCGGGGCGCGTTGTCCATACCGCTCTCCCAGGCGGCGGCCAGCCGCTGCTGCCCGGCCGTGCCATTGGCCACATCCACGGTCGCGCCGTACTCCGCGAGCCCGTTGTGGTCGTGGTCGCGGTCGCGGTACCACCACCGCTCGTACGCCACCAGCTTCGGGTACACCTCCCGCAGGAAGGCCTTGTCCCCGCTCCGCCGGTAGACCTGCCACACCGACCACGCGCCGAGCGGCGGCTTGCTGTTCCGCTCGTTCCAGTTGGTCCCGCCCCGCTGCGGGTCGTTGTAGAACACGACGTCCGGGATCATCCCGGCGTCCTGCGGCCGGGTCGCGGAGTCGGGACGTATCTGATGGTCGAGCACCGAGCGGATCTGCGCCTCGGCGAGTCTCGTGTCGAAGCGTGCCGTGCCGACCGCCTGCTTCCAGGTGTCCCAGGCCCAGAGACCGCCCGCGAACCACTTGTACGAGAGAGACGGCGTGATCCCGTCGTGCAGGAGGCGTCCGGCGGGGCTGCGCCAGTTGGTCACCAGCGTCTCGACCGCCTTGACGGCGAGCCGCCGACCGGGCGCCACCCCGGCGGTGGCGCCCTCGACGTACCGTCGCCAACGGGCGTCGACGGTACGGACCGTCCGCGCCGGATCGGCGAGCACCCGCTGGACCTCACCCGCTTCCGCGGTGCGCTCGGGCTGCGTGAACGTGTAGCTCTCGGTCCAGTCCAGGGAGCGTTCCGCGCCGGGCCCGAGGGTGAAGGACGCGGCCAGTTCCGTACGGTAGGAGTCCCCCTCTCCCGTGAGGGTCGTGCGCACCGGGTCCTTGTGGCGGACCTCGAACCGTTCGGTGCCGTCGGTGAGGAAGTCGTCCGCCGCGCGCACCTTGGCGAAGTCGACGGCGACACCCCCGGGCGCGACGGCCAGCGAGGGCGCCTGCCTCATGGGCGCCTGGGCGGGCCGCAGCAGGCTCCCGGTCCAGTCGGCGCCGAGGGTGCGCGGGGCTGGGCCGGTGTTGCGTACCGCTGCGCGTACCAGGGCGGTGCGGTGCGTGGCGTACCGGAGCTCAAGGGTGAGCCGGAGACCGCCGCCGAGGTCATACGCCTGGACCAGGGCCCCGGGGCGCGAGGTGAAGCGCGGCGTGCCGCCGCCGGCGAGATCCAGCGTGCGGCCGTCCTCGCTCAGCCGGATGCGGCTGAACGAGGTGCTCAGCCACCAGGGGTACTCCTGCGCGATGTAGAGAGGGCCGGTGAATCCGCCGTATCCGCGCGGGGCGTCCGCCGCCGGCAGGGCGTAGGCATGCCAAGCCCCTTGGTCCGCGAAGACGTTGACCGGGTTGGTGTCCGTCTCGCCTCCGGGAAGCGCCGCCGCTGGGGTGCCCCTGAGATCGAGTACGTCGTCGTAGTCGTCGCCCTGGCCGTGGCCGGATAATGCCGTGTGCCGGGGCGGGGCGGCAGCCGTGGGCTGGACACAGGCGGTGGCCACGGCGAGGGCAAGGGTGAGGGTGGACAGGGCACGGGGGTGGGGGCGCATCGGCGGATTCCAATCTTCCGAGGTCCGAGTCCGTGATCCGAGATCCGAAGAGGGTGTTCGGCAGCATGGAACGCGCGTCGCCCGCGCATCACGCGATTCGCCCTTTCCGGCTGGAACTCTCCCCCACCAGCGACGAACTCCCGCCCGAGCTGTCACGGCCCGACCGGGGCCACCGCCATGTCCGCCGAGGCCGTAGAGCTACTCGGCCTGAATCGCGTCTGCCGGGACCTCGAATACGATCTCGAACCCGTCGCGCTCGTTCCCCTGCTCGCCGACTCGCGTGAAACCGAAGCCCGCGATCGTGGCCAGGGAGGCGTTGTTGTCGGATCTGATGGTGGCTCGCACGGTCCTGACACCGGGTTCGGCCGCGGCCCTGACGAGCAGCGCCCTCAGCATGGCGCGGGCGTAGCCCTGGCGGCGATACCCGGGCACGACGGTGTAGCCGACCTCGACCATGCCGGCCTCGTCCGGCGGCCCGTGGAACCCGGCGTCGCCGACGACGGCCCCGTCCGGCTCGGACACCGCGGCGCGTGCCATCCAGGGCGCGACAGACGGGTCCTTGACGAGCTGGTCAGCGCGATAGCCGAAGATCCCGCGGGCCCGGTCGCCGACGAAGTGTTCGTCAAGGGCGACTCCAGCCTCGGCGCTCCCGGCGGCGAGGTCTCCGTCGGCAAGCGCCCGCAGCGCCTTTGCACTGAGCTCGACGAAGCGGACGCGTTTGGGGATGGAGAGAGGTTCGTTATTCATCGCGGCGATGCTCGCCCAGCGCCGAAGGGCTGTCCACCGCTTTTCGGCCTCGGCGGACCTGGTGATCGTCCCAGTCGGGCCGTGACATGAGGAAAAGTGCGGGCTGTCTGCGGTCTCGACGCCGCAGGCAGCCCGCGTCGCACAGGCTCCGTCGGTGCGCTTGTTCGTGCCCTGCACGATGGGTTCGGCCCGCTGTCGCGGGTCAGGCCGCGTAGCCGAGGGTCAGGGTGGCCACGACTGGCGCGAGGTACAGGACGGGGAAGGCGACGGTCTTGTAGGAGCGTGCCCGCAGGACGGTGACGACCGCGCCCAGGAAGTACAGAACGAGGGCGAGCCCGGCCGCGATGCCGATCGCGGGGACCGCCAGGCCGACAAGCAGGCCTACCGCGCCGGCCGCCTTGGCCGCCCCCAGCAGGGTCCACCAGGCACGCGGGACGCCGTACTCGATCAGCGGCTGCGTCACGAAGTCAGCCCGGCGCAGCAGGGAGAATCCGGAGAAGCCGATCCAGGCCGCGGTGAGAACGGCGACGATGATGTATGCCAGGGACATCGGATACTCCTATGGGCGTTGATTCAGCGGACGATCTGGAGCGATGGGCCCCGCATCGCTGCGCGACCCCCACACCTCGCTGAACCGCGGCAACCCCCATGTGTGACACCGTCGGCACAGAAATCTCAAAGATGGTCGGCCCGGGAAGCCTCAGTCAGTGTCGGTACCGCCCCTCCGACGACGAGGTTGCCGTCTTCGGTGAGGCGGGCGACGACGCCGGTCTTGCAGAAGCCGTCGGCGGTGAAGGAGCCGGTGTTCTGGTCGGGGGCTTTGTAGTAGCCGCGCAGGGTGCAGGGGCCGCGCGTCCAGAGCTGCCCGGGAGTTCCCGCCGGCACGTCGGTGCCGTCTGCGTCGGTGATGCGGATCTCGTCCCCGGGCGAGAGGGGGCGCCCCTGCGTGTGATGGATGACGGCGTCGGTGTCGGTGAGGCGGGTGAGGCAGAGCAGCCCCTCAGCCATCTCGAAGACCTGTTGGAGGCGGCAGTCGAAGGCCGATGGGATGCGGGCCGCGAGTTCGGGGTGGAGACGTGCGCCGCCGATCTGGATGAGGCGCAGGCCGGCGAGGTCGTACTGGCCGTTGAGGCGGGTGTCCAGCCACAGTTGCGCGACAGCGGGGACGAGGGAGGTGACGGTGACCTTCTCGGTCTCGATCGCGTGGAAGGCGTCGGCGGGGCCGGGTTCGTCGATCAGCACGACGGTCCCGCCGACGGCGAGGGTGCCGACGATGCCGGGACAGCCGAAAGTGAAGTTGGACTCCGCCGAGAGGGCCGCGAGGTAGACGTCTTCGGGGCCGAGGCCGATCAGTTCGGCTGCGGCCCGGCTCTGATACGCGTAGTCGTTGTGGGTGCGCGGGACGAGCTGGGGTGGGGCCGTGTTCCCGCTCGACAGCAGGAAGAACGCGACGTCGTTGGGGTTGTACGTGCGGTCCGGTCCCCTCGGAGCGTCCACGGAGCGCAGGGGGAAGAACAGACATCCGCTGGGGGCGGTGGCGAAGCCGCCTTGGGCACCATCGGGGCTGTCGAGGGTGAAGGCGCGGCGCAGACGCGGATGGTCGTCGCTGATCTCCGCCGCCATCGCGGCGTGGTCGAAGCCGTGGTGGACGCTGGGGCCGATGTATGCAGCGGCTTCGGCGATACGGGCGAGGTGTCCGATCTCGTCGGCGCGGTGGGAGATGGACGCGAACACCGGGAGGGCGCCGGCACGCATGAGGGCGTAGACGGTGATGACGAACTCGGGCACATTCGGGAGCTGGACGATGACCCGGTCGCCGGAGCGGATGCCCCGAAGCGCGAGCCCGGCAGCCACCCGGTCCACACGTCGGTTCAGTTCGCGGTAGGTGAGTCGGCGTTCGCCGTGGACGAGGGCCGTACGAGTGCCGTAGGTGCGGGCGTGCTCGGCGAGGAGTTGGGGCAGGGCGGCGCCCTGGTAGTAACCATGGTCGTAGTAGCGGCCGACGGTCTCGGACAGGAGCGGGGTACAGCTGTCCAGCATCGTTGAGACTCCTTCCCGGTGTCACTCGGTACGGTTTCGATCACGGCCGCCAGTGTCCCGGATACGCGCCGCCTCGGGCAGTAGAGGATCGCCTGAGGAACTGCCTGGGCAGCGGTGTGGTCGACCAACGACGGCCTGGAGATCACCGCGGCGACCTGGGGGGCAGTCAGGACAGTCGGCGGTGACGTAGTGCGTCGCCGTCTCCTCGCACGTGCGGCCCCTGCCCAGTGATCGCCGCGCGCGGCTAGGATGCGCGAGATTTTTGGATCCGACAGGGGGAGACATGAAGCTCATCCTTATACCCGGCCGACTGCGCACCGCGGTCGGTGCGTTCGCCGTCGCCACGGGGGTCCTCACCGGGATGCTCGTCGGGCCCGTGGGCACCGCGAGCGCCGCCACGGTGACCACGGGCCCGGTGTTCAACGATCCGACCGGGGACAGCGCGGCACAGCAGGCGATCCGTAGCCAGGTCCGGTCCGTCGTCGCCAACGCCGACAGCGGAACCTCGCTGCGGCTGGCCATGTACCACCTGTGGGACGAGACCGTCGCGAACGAACTGGTCGCCGCGAAGGCGGACCGCGGCCTCAGCGTCAAGGTGGTCCTGGACGCGAGCACCCGTGACTTCCCGCAGGCGTACGACATCTTGCGGGCGGCTCTCGGTACGGACACGTCGCAGAGCTCGTACGTGAAGCTCTGCGCCACGGGCAGCTCCTGTCTGGGGCCGGCGGGAACCGGCATCAACCACAACAAGTTCCTGTTGGCCGACAGTGTCGGCGGCGGCGCGCAGAAGAACGTCGTCATGCAGCTCACCTCGAACCTGACGCCGTCCAACTACACGCGCTACTGGAACAGTTCGATCACCGTCGCGGGCAACACCGAGCTGTACAGCGGCTACCTCTCCTACTTCGACAAGCTGCCCGCGCAGAACCGCACCGCTTGGTCGTACACGTACGGCAACGCCGGTGACTATAAGTACTACTTCTTCCCGCGCGCGGGCACCGACGCCACCACCGACACCGTCGTGAACGCGCTGGACAACATCACCTGCCGCTGGACCGACACCGCCGGCTCGCACCGTACGACCGTCCACGCGGCCATGTTGAAGATCAGCCGTCAGGACGTTGCCGACAAGCTGCGCGCACTCGCCGGGGCGGGGTGTCTGATCGACCTCGTCTACAGCGAGACCGACACGGGTACGTGGAACGCCCTCCACGGGGTCTCCGGCATCACCAACCGCTGCTACCAGCACGATGACGACGCCGACAGCACCACCCCGAACCGCATCGTGCACTCCAAGAACGTGCTGGTGGACGGCATGTACGCGGGCAGCGTCCAGAAGCTGATGTGGACCGGCAGCCACAACTGGAGTGGTCCGGCGCTGCGCAACAACGACGAGGCGATGCTGCGTATCACCACGCCCTCCGTCTACAGCGCGTTCGAGGCCAACTTCCAGGCCGCACGGGCCGCGGCCGTACCCGGCACCAGCGACAACGTCACCGCCTGCAAGAGCGAGTAGCGGCGGCTCTGCGGCTTTCCGCAGCGCCCGAGGGACGCATGGCGGGGCACAAGGGAATGGGGCGGGGCGTTGCCCCCGCCCCATTCCCTCGGACGTTACGAACCGGCGATGTCCAGCGCCCCGGACACCCGAAGGGCCGGGCCCTGGCCATCAGCGGGGGTGGCCGTCAGGGACCAGGTGTAGCCACCGGCGACAGCGGTGGCGTCCGCGACGGCACCGTTCCAGGACACCGGTACGGTGCCGCGCGTCGCAGCGCCGGTCCAGGTACGCACGACGGCGCCGGTGTCACGGCTGCGCAGGGTCAGCTTCCAGGAGGCGGCGGGCTTGGACAGCCACCACCGGGCCTGCCAGACAGCGCCGTCGCCGGGCCGGAAGGCCGCCGGGACGGAGCTGTCGGCGACCGTCAGCGCCGAGACGGCGCGCTGCACCGCGGTGACATGGACGGTGTCGTCCCTGTCGACGAAGGCGATCTTGCCCGCGTGCCGGTCGACCGTCCAGGTCACTCCACGGCTGTCGGCCGTCTCAGCGTCCTTGACGCCGCTGACGGCGCCCAGGTCAGCGGTGGTGCCGTCGTCGTTCAGCCCGGTGAGGCGGACGGTGTCGCCGCCCGGCACGCGCTGGGCGAGGAAGCCGTCGCCGAGCAGTACGTCATGGGCCGGCGCGGGGTACGCGACGTCGGCGGCCGCGTCGTACACCCCCGCCCGGTCCTGGCCGGTGCAACTCCAGTAGATGAGCCTGCCGTTGGACTGCAGCTCGTCGGGGACGCAGCCCGCCTGGAGCGCGATGGCGCCGCGCTGCTCGCCGGTCCGCAGATCGGTGGCGATCAGCGTGCCGGAGCTGTTCGGCTGCGCGGTCCAGAGCGTGGAGTGGTCCAGGGACGCCGCCTGCGCGGGCTGTTCCTGGACGATCTTGTCTCGGGCGGTGTCGACTACGTAGTTCTTGCCGTCGGCGCCGGGCGCCCGGTAGAGCAGGAACTCGGGCGAGACGTCCACGATACGGCCGCCCGCGGCGGGCAGCGGCAGACGGTCCCCGGACTTGGCGGGGTCGTCTCCGGTCACCAGGACGTCCTTGCCGGTGTCCGGATCGGTGACCAGCCGGGCCAGGCCCTCGTCACCGCCGTCGGCGAACCGTCCCGGCGCGGCGGTGTCGAATACGGGCAGATCCGTCGCGGCGACCGGGTCGAGGGCGGTGCCGATGTCCTTGCCGTACAGCCGCACCGAGTCCGGCAGCGCGTCGGCGAACCGAACGGTTCCCCGGTCCAGGCCGAGCGCCCGCACCGAGCCGTCCGCCTTCTTGACCGGCTTCAGTACGCGCAGCGGCAGATCGAAGACGAGTCCGCTGCCGTCCACGGTGAACAGATGGATGGCGCGGGTGCCGTCCGCGGTCCGGCCGAGAGCGGTGAGCATGCTGTCGGACCGTTCCAGGCCCTGTTCGAACTCCGTGAGCAGCACCCGGGAGGTCTCCGCGCCGTCGATCGGCGTCAGGTTCAGGGCACCCTTGCGCCCCTCCGTCCACAGTACGTTCCGGCCCACGACGTACGCGGTGACCTCACTGTCGGCGGACTTCAGCGCCAGCTCGACGACCTTGGGCGTGCCGCCGGGCCGCTCGCGCGACAGCACCCGCACCCCCTGCCCGCCCTGCCGGGTGAACCAGGTGACCACGTCGCGGGTGATGCGGAAGCTGCTCGCCTCGCCCGTGACCGGCAGCGCGCTGACAGCGCCGGAGATGCCGTTGAGGATGCCGTAGCCGTAGGTCGAGCCGATGCGGTAACGGATGACGAGCGAGGTGGACTCACCGCCGAACAGCACCGGCTCGGCCTCCGCGGTGGCCCCCGCCGGCAGCCGTACCGCAATGTCGTACGGCGCGCTGGCGCCGCTGGGACGCAGCACCCGCAGGTCGTATCCGCCGTCCCCTGTCGCCCGGGTGGCGAGGACGAAGCCCCCGGAGACCCGCGGATGGGTGTATCCCTGCGGCAGAGTCAGGTCCGTCTTCGTGTTCTTCTCGACGTTGACCAGCGTGATGGTGGTGGTGTCATCCACCGTGGTGGCGTACGCGGCCCGGTCGTACTCGTCGTGTTGCGTGAAGATGGCTTCCCGGGGCACGCCGTCAAGCGCCGTCACCGGGACGGTCTGACGGTTGTACGTAGTGGTCCACAGATAGCTCGCGGAGCCCTCCTCCTGGTGCAGCACCCCGTTGTTGCTGGTGGAGAGCAACGTGCTGGCGAGGTCCGCGTAGGCGTCGGGCGTCGGTATGAGGACCCCGGCGGAGTCGGCCGCCTGAGCGGTCACCGGCGCGGCCAGGACCACGCTTGAGGTCAGCGCGAGAACCCCTAAGGCGAGAGCCGCGCCGCGTCTGCCGTATCTCGGGCACTTTCTCGGGACGAACATTGGTCTACCCCCTCGTTGACGGCCGGTGGCGGCATGGATGGTGCCGGACACCGGACGCGTGCAGGCCAGATGATCTTGCAGGCCCAGGAAAGAATATGATCAAGTCGTCGCCGATTGGCGAGCTTTCAACATCTCGCAAGTGTGGATCGCGGCGCCTCGCCCAGCCCCCTGAAGCCGCGCCGGTACGTCGGCAATGGCGACCTGCACCACGTGAGGCCCGTGGAGTATGTCGCGCCCCCACGCTGCAACGCCGGGCGAGCGCTCCCAAAATTGTCGAACCCACCGGCGCTTGGAGCCGCACATGCATTACCTGAAGAGCATCAACATCAGAAATCTGCTCGTGGCAGTGTCGGCGGCAATCGCCCTGTCCATAAGCCCGGTTACTGATGCCGGGGCTGCTGCCCCCACCCCCGCCAAGGGACTGTTGCAGCCCCTCGACATCGACTCCGTCTATGTGTCCGGGGTTTCGTCCGGTGGGTTCCTGGCCAACCAACTGCATGTCGCGCACTCTGAAGTCTTCAAGGGAGTCGGGATCTTCTCCGCGGGCCCGTACGAGTGCGCGCAGGCCAACCTCACCACCGCCTTGTACGCGTGCATGGACACCTTCATGCCCCGCAAGACCCCCGCACAGTTGGAGCAGGAGACCCGCGACCGGGCGGCGTCCGGCAGCGTCGACGCCGTCGCCAACCTTTCCGGCGACTCCGTCTGGCTCTACCACGGAAGTTCCGACCGGACCGTGGACCGCACCGTGAACGACGATCTCGCCGCCTATTACCGCGACTTCGGGGCCAACGTCACCTACGACACGGCATCGAACGCCGGACACGCCTGGGTCAGCCCGCTCGGCGAAGTGTCCTGCACCTCAACGGCAGCGCCCTACCTCAACAACTGTGGCGGCGACCCCGAAAAGGACATGCTCACCCACCTGTTCGGCAGCGTGAGGCCCGCCGTCTCAGGCCCGCTGACCGGAAGACTTGTCCAGTTCGACCAGAACGCGTACGTGCCCGGCGGAAGCGCGTCCGCGATCAGCATGGGAAACGAGGGTTTCTCCTACATCCCGCAATCGTGCGAGGCGGGGGCGTCATGCAGGCTGATGGTGGCCCTGCACGGTTGCTACCAGTACTACGGGCTGATCGGAGACAAGTTCATGGCTCAGGCCTACCTGAACGAGTACGCCGACACGAACAACATGGTCGTCCTGTACCCCCAGGCCACCACCGCGAGCGACAACCCCCGCGGCTGCTGGAACTGGTGGGGGTATGGCGGTGACACCCACTACGCCGAGAAGGGCGGCCGACAGCTCACCGCGATCACGAACATGGTGCACGCGATCGCCGACGCCCCCACCACACCGGCGCTCCCCGCCCCGACCGGCCTGACCGTCACCGGCACCACCGCGAACTCGATATCGCTGACCTGGAACCCGGTCGCGGGCGCGGCCTCGTACAACATCTACCGCGACGGCAGCACAGCCAACACCACCCCGCTCAGCAGCACGGCCTACTCCGACAGCGGCCTGGCGTCCGGCACCTCCTACGCCTACACCGTCGCCGCCGTCGACAACTCCGGGGTCGTAGGCCTCCGTTCAGCCCCTCTGACGGCGACCACCACGACAGCGACAACACCGCTGCCGAACTGCTGGACCACGGACAACGTCTCCCACAATCTGGCCGGGCGGTCCTACTTCATCGGCGACAAGAGCTACGCGATCGGTACCGGGCAGTACATGGGCCCCCACACCTCCACCGCCGTCAGCAACCTGCATCTGCGCTCGCCCGGCTCCTGGGAGGTCGTACCGCACTGCTGATACGGCCACCCGCGAGGGTTTATCCCTGTGCCGCAGCCAGAGGGTGAAGATGTGAGGGGCCTGCCGAGTCCTACGCGATGGTGTTGAACTTGGTGCCCTCGCCCGCGTACAGGGTGGTCGTCTGCCGACTGAACGGGGCCGTCGTCGAGCCGGTCGACTGGTAGACGTACGTGCCGTTCGGGCCGTAGGCGATCAGGTCGGGGCGTTGGTCGCCGGTGACGTCGCCGGCGCCGACGAGCTGGGAGAAGCTGTTCCAGCCGCCGCCGATCTTGACGCGGGAGGTGAAGTTGCCCGTGCCGTCACCCTGGTAGAGCCACAGGACACCCGACGTGTCGCGGGCGACGAGGTCACCGGCCGTACCGCCTGCGATGTTGCCGACGGCGGTGATCTGGTTGTAGATCTGCCAGCCGCCGCCGACTCGGGTGCGGGTGGCGAAGGGGGCGGACGCGCTGCCGGTGCCCTTGTAGAGCCACAGGACGCCGGAGGTGTCGGTGGCGAGGAGGTCGGGGCGTCCGTCACCGGTGAGATCGCTGCCACCGGTGATCTTGTTGTAGATCTGCCAGCCGGCACCCACCTTGACGCGGGAGGTGAAGTTGCCCGCGCCGTCGCCCTGGTAGAGCCACAGGACACCCGAGGAGTCGCGGGCGACGAGGTCACCCGCCGGGGCGCCCGCAAGGTTCCCCGCGGCCTCGATCTGGTTGTAGACCTGCCAACCGGCACCGATCTTCGTCCGCTTGGCGGTGGTGGCCTGGTTGCCCGACGGCCAGTCGAAGAGGTCGTCCCGCCACAGCGCACCCGAGGCGTCCCGCGCGAGCACGTCCGTCGAGCCGTTGTCGTTGAGGTCGTGCGGGTTGGCCAGGCGCGAGACCTGGAAGCTCCCCGACGCGGTCGCCGGACCGCCCGCGCCGCTGGTCGGAGTGGCGGTGATCCGCCAGGTGTAGGCGCCGTTGGGGGCGCTGATGCCGTCCAGGACGCCGTCCCAGGTGAAGGCGAAGCGACTGCCGGAGGCCGCCTGGGACAGGTGCTTGGTGAGCTTCTTGCCGGTGGCCGCGTGCGTGAGGGTGAGGTCCACGGTGGCGTTCGCGCGGGACAGGGTCCACTCCATCGGGACCGTGGTGCCCGCCTTCTCCAGGTCCACCGCGGTGGGGACCTTCGACTCGGTCACCTTGAGGGCCAGATCCCGGCCCGTGTCCGCCACGAGCGTGACGCTCGGGGCGCCGCCGAATCCGTCGTGGACCCGGAACAGCCCGTCGGCTTCGGCCGTGGCGCCGCGCACGAGCAGGCTGCCGTCCGGTGCGTGGGCCACGCTGGAGAAGTGCTCCAGGAGCTTGTACGGCACGGCGTCGGCGGTCGTGATGCTCCGGGCGTACAGCGGGCTCCGCGTCTCGTCGGCGGCCTTCCCCGGGACCCCGTAGAGCAGCGTGTTCCCTTGGATGCCGGCGATGACGGCACCGCTCATGGAGCTGTCCATCGCGAAGGTCTTGCGGGTGCCCTGCGCGGCCACGACGAGCGCGGTGCGCCCGGCGCTGGCCTCGACCCACGCCTTGTAGTCGGCGGTGTAGGCGCCCGTGGAGTCCTGGGTCCACGCGCCGGTGCTCTCCGTGCCGCCCCAGTCGATGACCGAGTGGTTGTTGACGTTGGTGAGCGCCTTCCAGTACTCGGTCCGGTAGGTCGGTCCGGAGAAGACCCGGGAACTGCCCAGGACGAGCATGTCGTGGCCCGTGGAGGCGACGACCTTGTAGTCCACGCCGTAGGTGTTGGACGTGAGCTTCGTCTTGCTGGTGACGCCGTTGACTTGGGCGAGCTGCCACAGCTCGTGGTAGTCCCCCGTGGTCGGAACGCTCACGAAGAGGTTCTCGCCCACCACGCCGACGAGCTTCGCCCCGGGCTTGAACACGGACGCGAGGTTGAAGGACGCGGACCAGCTGCCGTTCGTCTTCATGTCCCGCAGGAAGACCATGCTGCCGTCGCTGGTCACGACGGTGTCGGAGTTGCTGCTGTGCCCCATGGTGCCCGTATTGATCGGCAGTACCGAGCCGTCGGCGTACTTGTGCCACTGCAGGACCGCGTAGCCGGAGTCGTCCGTACGGGACGTGAGGTAGCCGGTGTCGCCGGTGCTGACGATCTCGGCGCCGAGGGGCAGGTTCGCCGCGTCGGCCGCGTCGGCAGTGGCCCTGGTCGGGGCAGCGATGGCGGCCACGGCGCCGGGCGAGGCCAGGACGCCGGCGCCGACCGTCGCGGCGAGAACGGTCGCGACGGAGGCGCCGAGACGGCGTCGGGTGGTGCGTGCGGTAGCCAAGGGAGTCCCTCCGGATGAGCCAAGCGGTACGCACATCGGCGCGTGCCGCTCGATCAGACTTGCGATGAGGGGTGGTGGTTGTACGAGTTACTCGTGTCTTCTCATCATGAGAGAGGGCGCCGCGAGGGGGGCGGGTTGTTACTGGGCCCAGGGCAGGGTGCGGGTGCCTTCGGTCCCGGGTACGGAGGCCACGCCGTCCGAGCGCATGGCGACGTTCTCCTCCGGCTGCGCGGCCTGCGCGGGCTCGTCGGTGGCGGCCCATTCGACGAGTTGCACGACGATTCCGTTCGGATCGGTCAGCTGGAACAGCCGCTCGCCCCAGGGCTCCTCGCGCAGCGGCATGGTGATCGGGGCGCCCGCCTCGCGCAGGCGCCGTTCCTCGGCCTCGATGCCGGTGACGGTAAGCGCGAAGATCAGGCCCGCCGCCTGCTGGTCCCGCTGTTCGGGCGGGAGCACCTCGGTGCCGCGCCGCAGCAGCACGAGGTCGGCGGCGGCATCATCGCGGGTCAGGGACGCGAAGCCGTCGGCGGCCATGGCGACCTGGTAGCCGAGGTGGGTGCGGAAGAAGTCGCGGGAGGCGTCGATGTCGGCGACGGTGAGGGACAGGGTGGAGGTGGTGACGCGCAAGGTGGTGGCTCCTGGAGGGTTGGGGCGCGGTGGTGTCGGGGTGGTGGGTCGAAGGTGATGCCAGGCGGTCAGGTCAGTCGGACGTCTTCGTGTAGGTGAGGACGAGGTTCCCGCGCTCGAACGCGTGGCTGTCGGTGAGCTTGAAGGCACGCGGCGAGAAGTCGGCGCGGAAGAGCGGGATGCCGGAACCGGCAACGATCGGGTACTGCTTGACGATCAGCTCGTCGATCTCGGGCAGGAGCTGCCCGGCCAGGTCGGCGCCTCCACAGAGCCAGATCCCGAGCCCTTCCTCTCCCTTGAGCCGGCGGACCAGCTGCGTCGGGTCCTCCGCGGTGACCTCTACGGCTTCGTCCGGGCTGACAGCGAGCGAGCGGGAGAGGACAAACTGCCGCAGGTGGGCGTACGGGCTGGTGAGCCCCATGGCCAGACCGGGGTCGTACGTGCCGCGGCCCATGAGCACGGTGTCGAAGCGGGTGTTGGGCGCATCCGCGAGGCCGAGTCCGGCGCGGGCCGGGGTAGGGAGGGTTTCCGCGTACTCGGCGATCAGGTGCGGGAGGAAGTCCTCGGTGACGTACGGCATGAAGAAGTCGTAGTCACCGTCAGGGGCGGCGATGAAGCCGTCGATGGTGGTGCCGATGAAGTACGTGAGCTTGCGCATCCGGATCCGTTCATTCAGGCGAACTTTGCGACGGACGTAACTTTAGACAGAGGCCACTCGATCGGTCAAGCATAATTTTGCTACGAGTGTAAGATTGCTCCATGACTACCGAGCTGGGACTCCGAGAGTCCAAGAAGCAGGAGACCAGGCAGCTGATCTCCGACTGCGCCACCAGGCTCTTCATCGAGCAGGGCTTCGAGCAGACCACGATCGCCGAGATCGCCACTGCGGCCCGGGTCGCCAAGAAGACGGTCACCAACTACTTCCCCCGCAAGGAGGACCTGGCCCTGGACCACCACGAGGCGTTCACCCAGGGCCTGGCTCACGCCGTCACCGGACGTGCCCCTGGCGAAGAACCGCTCACCGCGCTGGAACGGGCGTTCCGCACCACCCTGGCGGAACACAGCCCGGTCGTCGGCTTCACCGGCCCCGAGTTCGCCCGCATGGTCGCCGACAGCCCCACCCTCAGCGCCCGATTGCTCGAACTGCACAACCAGCGCGAGGAGGCACTTGCCACGGCGCTGGCCTCCATCACCCCGGATCCCGCGCCCGCCGTCGCCCCCCGGGCCGCCGCCGCCCTGATCGCCGCAGCCGACCGCCTCCTGTTCCGCCGCATCCAGGAACTGACCCTGGCCGGCCACGCCGACGACGAGATCGAGGCCGTGCTGACTCCGGAGGCGGACCATGTCTTCCCGCTCCTCACCGCCTCCCTCGGCAACCGCCCCACCACGGCAACCTCGTGACCTCGCCACACGGGCCGAGCCGGTCAGGTTGGTGACACACCGGCCACAGGCCGACGTAACAGCCGCTCGTTCCGCTGAGTGGACCCGGCTCTTGTGCGACTTGCTCCCGGGGCCCAAGGTTTGTCACAGGCATCCAAATGCAATGCGTCGGGAGGGACTTCCGTGCCGAAAATCCTACGCCGAATCACCACCGTCTCCGCAGGTTTGGCCGTCGCTGCCGGTGTGGCGCTTGCTGCCGCTCCGTCCGCTGCCGCGAGTGGCTGGGGGATCCGTAACAACAATGACGGGCTGTGCCTCGGCATCGACCAGAACAGCACCGCATGGGGCACCCGCGCGGTCCAGTGGGAGTGCAACGGAAATGCCGACCAGCAGTGGACCTTTCACTCTGTCGACGGCGGCTCCTCCTACACGCTGACCAACGACCATGGATTGTGCCTCGGGGTCGACAACGGCAGCAGATCCTGGGGGGCTCGTGCAGTCCAGTGGGGGTGCAACGGCAACCCCGACCAGAAGTGGCTCTACAGCCCCATCAGCGGCAATTCGTTCCGCCTCCTCAACCTCAATTCCGGCCTGTGCCTAGGCATCGACAACGCCAGCACCGCTTGGAACGCCACGGCAGTCCAATGGGAGTGCAACGGCAACGCCGACCAGAATTGGCATTTCTGAGTGGGCGTTCCCGCGGTGGGCGGCACTGCCTGCTACCGCGCACTGAAGCCTCCGCTCCCGCGATCCCAGCCGTGGACCGGGCTTCGGGCCCTTCGGCAGCCCGGCAGGGTTGGTGATGGTGCGGTTGTCGCTCATGAGTGGGGATTCCTTCGCGTCTGGAGTTTCCATCCGAGACCCTGGCCGCCGGAGCGGCGGCCAGGGTGAGGGCCGCATCGTGGGACGCTTGTGTGCCTACTGAGTGGGATCACCTCGCAGGTGCGACAGGTTCGGCGGGTGCCCCGAGGAACGCGGCGACCGCGGTGTCCGCTGCGGCGAGTCCCAGGGCGCCGATGCTCAGGGAGTCGTGGACGAATTCCACCGAAGCGTCCTTGATGCCGCAGAACTCGGAGACTCCGACACGGAGTTGGCGCTCGATCAGGGTGTCCCAGCCGAGCTCGGCGAACTGCTCGCGCGGGTAGCTGGAAAGCCCGAGCCAGAGCATCCCCTTGGCGCCCAGGCGGGGGCGGCTGCGGCCGTATGCGAAACCGTAGTTCCACACCCGGTCGATCCAGCCCTTGAGGATGGCCGGGAGCCCGAACCACCAGAGGGGGAAGACCACAACGATGGTGTCCGCGGCCTCGATCCGGTCCATGTGGGACCGGACCTCGGGCGAGTATTCCTTGTCCCGGTTCGCCCAGTCCGGCTCGTCTTCGGGGCCGGTGCGGGGATCGAAGTCCTCGGCGTACAGGTCGAGCAGGTCGACGGTGTACCCGGCGTCCACCAGGCGTTCGCGGGCGCGGTGGGCGATCTGGGCGGTGAGGGAGTCGCCGCGGGGGTGGGCGAGGACCAGCAGAGCGTGCTGTGCCACGGCCGTCAGCCGTCCAGCCGGACGAGCATCTTGCCGGTGTTGGCGCCGCGCATCATGCCGAGGAAGGCGGCCGGGGCCCGGTCGATGCCCTCGAACACGGTGTGTTCCGTGTGCAGGGTGCCGTCGGCGAGCCAGCCCGCAGCGCGCCCGATCCACTCGGGGAAGAGGTGGAAGTAGCTGCTGACCAGCATGCCGCGCAGGTTCAGCTCCTTGGCGGCTGCCTGGAAGAGGTTGTCGGGGCCGGCGGCCGGCTCGGTGACGTTGTAGCCGCCGATGGCGCCGACCAGTGCGATCCGGCCACCGGTGCGCATCGCGCCGATGGCTGCCCGCAGATGGCCGCCGCCCACGCTGTCGAGGTAGACGTCGACGCCCTCCGGCGCGGCCTGGGCCAGTTGCTCCTCCAACGAGCCCGCGCGGTAGTCGATGGCAGCGTCGTACCCGAAGTCCGTCACCAGCTTCTTCGCCTTCTCGGGGCCGCCGGCCGAGCCGATCACCTTGGAGGCCCCGAGCTTGCGGGCCAGCTGTCCCGCGACGCTGCCCACCGCCCCGGCGGCGGCGGAGATGAACACCACGTCGCCTTCACGCACCGGCGCGACCTCGGTCAGCGCCGCGTAGGCGGTCAGGCCAGTGGTGCCGAGCGCGCCCAAGTACGCCTGCGCCGGGGCCAGGTCGGTGTCGATGACGGTCGCGGCGGCGGCGTCCAGCACGGCGTACTCACGCCAGCCCAGGAAGTGGGAGACGGTCGCGCCGACCGGCACAGTGGCGGACCGCGAGGCGACCACCACGCCCGCCGCGCTGCCCTCCAGCGCGGCGCCGAGGGGGAAGGGCGGGATGTACGACGGCACGTCGTCCATACGGCCGCGCATGTACGGGTCAACCGACATCCAGGTGTTGCGGACGACGATCTCGCCCTCGGCCGGCTCCGGTACGTCGGTGCGGACCAGCTCGAAGGTGTCCGCGGTGGGCTCACCGACGGGGCGCGAGGCGAGCCGGATCTGGCCGGAGACGAAGTTCGCCGCGTTCATCGTGTTAGCCGTGTTCGCCGCGTTCACTGTGGCCGTCAGGTTCGTCGGGTTCGTCGGGTTCGTCGGGTTCGACATGGTGGGCTTCCTCTTCCGTTCGGTGGTGCCGTTCTCGTTGACAGGAACTACCTTGCCGAGGGCCGCGCACGATCTGCTGACGGTCCACGCACGGGCACGCACGGGCACGCACGGGCACACATGGGCCACGCACGGACCGGAACAGGGCGCGCGCTAGCGTGACGCCATGCGTTTCGAAGTGCTGGGCCCGCTGCAGGTCCGTACCGACGAGGGGGCTCCGGTCACGGTCCGCGAGCCGAAGGTCCGCGCCCTGCTGGCCGATCTGCTGGCGCACCACGGGCAGCCGGTCTCGACGGACCGCCTCGTCGACGATCTGTGGGGCGAGGCGGTACCCAAGAACCCGGCCAACACGCTCCAGACCAAGGTCTCGCAGCTGCGCCGGACGCTGGAGCTGGCCGAGCCCGGTGGCCGGGAGCTGGTCGCCCACCGTCCGGCCGGCTATCTGCTGCAGGTGCCGGATGACGTGGTGGACTCCGGTCGGTTCGCCGCGCTGACGGCGCAGGCACGCCGCACGGAGGACCCACACGGCCGGGTGCCACTGCTTTCGGATGCTCTGGCGCTGTGGCGCGGGCCGGCCTTCGCCGAGTTCCGCGACCACGCCTTCGCGCAGGCGGTGGCCACCAGGCTGGACGAGCAGCGGCTGACCGTGGTGGAGGAACTGGCCGGCATACGTCTGGAACGCGGCGAACACCGCCCGCTCGCGGACGAGTTGGGTGAGCTCGTGAAGCTGCATCCGCTGCGGGACGGGCTGCGGGCCGTACACATGCGTTCCCTCTACCTCTCCGGCCGGCAGGCAGAAGCACTGGACAGCTACCGCGAGCTGACGGAGCGTCTGGCCGAGGAACTGGGGCTCGACCCCGGCCCCGACCTGGTCGCCCTGCACCAGGCGATCCTTCGCCAGGACCCGGCGCTGGCACCCACCCCGGCCACTGCCCCCATCGCCCCCGCGCATCTCCCGCCCTCCCCGGCCGCCGCCACGGCTGCGCCCCGCACGAACCTGCCGGCCCGGCTGACCGACCTGATCGGGCGACGCCAGGACGTCGCCCACGTACGTTCGCTGCTCCAAGCGGGTCGGCTTGTGACGCTCACCGGGCCCGGCGGCGTCGGCAAGACCCGCCTCGCGCTGGAGGCCGCCGCGCCACCGGCCGACGCTTTCCCCGACGGAGTCTGGCTGGTCGAACTCGCCGCCGAGACCGCGGGCAGCGGCGATGCCGACGAAGTGGCCTCGGCGGTGGCCGACGCGCTCGACATCCGCGATCACGCAGGCGCCCAACTGCCGTCCGGGCGGGCGTCGGACCACCTCGCCCACGCGCTCGGCCCTCGACGCATGTTGCTCGTCCTGGACAACTGCGAGCACCTGATCCAGCCGGTCGCCGAGCTGGCCGAGCAACTCCTGCGCCACGCACCCGGCCTGCGCATCCTGGCCACCAGCCGGGAGCCTCTGGCGATCTCGGGCGAGACGCTGCACGCGGTCGAGCCGCTGCGGGAGTCCGACGCCGTGCAGCTCTTCGCGGCGCGGGCGGCGGCGGCCGCGCCGGGATTCGCTCTCGGCCCTGCCAACGCCGACGCCGTGGCGCTCCTGTGCGAGCGACTCGACGGGATTCCGCTCGCGCTGGAGCTCGCCGCCGCCCGGGTACGGGCCCTGGGCGTCCATGAGCTGGCCGAGCGCCTCAGCGACCGCTTCCGTCTCCTGAACTCCGGGCGCCGGGACGCACCCGCCCGGCAGCGGACCCTGCGTGCGGTGATCGACTGGAGCTGGGGGCTGCTGACCGGACCGGAGCGCGCCGTTCTGCGCCGACTGGCCGTCTTCGCCGGCGGATGCACACTGCCCGCCGCCGAGGAGGTCTGCGCCGCACCGGACGTACCCGCCGACGCCGTCCTCGATGTGGTCACCCGCCTGGTGGACCGCTCGCTCGTCACCGTGCTGGACGGCGAGGACGGCCCCCGCTACCGAATGCTGGAGTCGGTCGCCGCCTACAGCCTCGAACGGCTCCAGGAGGCCGGTGAGTCGCGGCTCGCCCGCCGACGGCATCGGGCCCACTACACCGAGCTGGCCGAGCGGTCGGAGCCTTGGCTGTACGGCCCCGACCAGCGCCGCTGGCTGCGACGACTCGACAGCGACAGCGCCAACCTCCGCTACGCACTCGCCGACGCGACAGCGGGCCCTGCCGCGGACGGCAGCGCCGACGGTGACGCCGACCTGGCGGTGCGCCAGGTCAACGCGCTGGCCTGGTACTGGTTCCTACGCGGCCGCCTCGGCGAGGCCCGGCGGTCGTTCGACATGGCGCTGGGTTCCGGCGCCCCCGGCGACGACGGACCCGCCCGCGACCGGGGCTCCTCCTCGGCCCGCAGCAGCGCGCTGGCGCGGCAGGCCGCGTTCGCACTGCTCGTCGGCGACGACGCGCAACCGAAGCAGCCGACCGACGGGGAGTACGACGGGGCAGATACCAGGGCCCGGTGGTTCCTGGCGCTTGCCCGGTGCGGGTTCGCCGACCCGTCGGTCGAGGGTCAAACCGCCGGTCTGCTGGCCGAGTTCCGCGCCGACGACGACCGCTGGGGCATGGCCGCGACGCAGAGTACCCGCGCCACCGAGGCCATGTACCGGGGCGACCTCACCGGCCTCCGGCGGCACGCCGTCGACAGCGCGGCACGCTTCGCCGAGCTCGGCGACCGGTGGGGCCAACTGAGGGCCGCCGAGCAACTGGGCGTACTGGCCGAGATCGCCGGTGACTACGACGAGGCCGCCCGTCTGCACCGCGACGGTGTGCGCATCGCGGAGGAACTCCAGCTCTGGACGGACGTGTCGTTCCGGTTGTCCAGGCTGGGCAGGATCGCGCTGCTCACCGGCGAGTACGCGTCCGCAGGGGAGCTCCACGAGCGGGCGCGGCGGCTGGCCGCCGAGCAATCCCACCGGCCCGCCGAGCAATTCGCCGCGACCGGGCTCGCCCTCGGTGCCCGCCGGCAGGGCGACCTGGACGCCGCCGAGGTGCATCTGCGCCCCTGGCTGGAGTGGAACCGCAGGCAGGGCGTGGATTCCGGGACTGCTCTGATCCTCGCGGAGCTCGGCTTCGTCGCCGAGCAGCGCGGCGATGCCCCCCAGGCACAGGCGCTGCACCTGGAGGGTCTGACCGCGGCACGCAGGACAGGCGATCCCCGGGCGGTCGCGCTCGCGCTCGAAGGGCTGGCCGGCGCGCAGGCACTCGCGGAACGGCCCCACCACGCCGCCCGACTGCTCGGTACGGCCGCCGCAGTACGGGAGTCGGTCGGCGCACCACTCCCCCGAGCCGAGCGCGGCGACGTCGACCGTGTCACCGCACGCGCGAGTGGAGCCATGGGCGAGGACGCCTTCGCCACCGCGTTCCAGCACGGCCGCGACCTGCAACCCGACGACCATCTAAGGGACTTGCCATCGTCGGCCACGGCTGACCTGAGCACCAGAGCAACACACTGACCTGGTCACTGACTTCACATGACTGGCGCTTGGGTTTCCGGGCAACGGCCAGGCGGGTGCCCGGGATTCCGGCTGCACGCACGTCCAGGCATACCCTCGTGCTCCCAAGGAACGCCGGACATCGCCCGCGCCCTGCGGCCTGCCCGGCGAGGCAGGGCTAGGCACGGCTAGGCACGGCAGCGCAGCATCTCCAGCGGCGGCTTCGCGAGGAGGTCCGCCCAGAAGTCCTCGCCGAACTCACGGATGCCGGCTTCGGACACCTGCAGCGGAACCCACTTCACCTCACTGAACCCGGCCGCCCGCAGACACTCTTCGTAGACCTCGCGGCGCGGGGCCGTGGTGACGATGCTGATCGGCTGCGGGTCGAGGAGAGCCGTGACCCGCACCCGCGCACCCGTCTCGATCTCCTCGCCGGTCGGCTCGCAGCGGAACCCGTACTTGTCCAGGGTCGGACAGTCGAACCGGTAGTCGGGCTTCTGGGCGAGCACGAAGAACTCTCCACCCGGCACCAGGCTCCGGTGGATGTCGCGGCACATCCGCTCCATCGCCGCGATGTCCTCGGCGTAGTTGAGGCACTGCACTCCCAACGCGATGTCGAAGCGCCCATCGAAAGGCCGCAGCTCGGCGACGTCACCGACCTCGTAGTGCACATCCAGCGGGTCACGCTGCTCGAACTCCTGCGCGGCGGCGATCATCTCGACGGAGATGTCGACACCGAGGACCTCCGTGGCGCCGCGCCGCTTGAACTCCCTGCTGTAGAAACCGGTACCGCACGCCAGGTCGAGAACCGACTTGCCGCTCACGTCCCCGACCATGCCCAGGAAGCTCGGCACCTCCCCGAAACGCATCAGCGGCAGGGACTTGAACCCCTCGAACGCCTCGCCGATCTCGTCATACTGCTGCACGCTCACGTGCCGCCCCCTTCTGCGCTTCATCATGTACGTGGCTGGCCACATCGGCCCGCCGGACTCAAGGCCCGCCGGGTCGCGGTCATGGCAGGCAGTCTCCTCCGCCCCTGACTGACCGCCGTACTGGCAGATGACACAAAGAAGTTAGCCGGGCGACCCACCTATCGCCCAATGTCACCGGCGCATCATCAGGAGCGCAGCAGGATCATGACGCAGCTCACAAAGAAAGGGTGACAGGACGGTGTCGCGAGGAGCTGCGAGTGTCGACGGCATGACGATCACAGATGAGGACTGCCTCCCCGAGACCCTGGCGTTCAACGAGCAATTTGAGGCTGCCGCCGCAGGCCGTCCAGTTCGAGGGCAGGCGCCGAGCGCAGCCACGTTGGCGCTCCTGCGGGCCAACCGGCTCGGCGGTGACACACCACCGGTCCGGCTGCCGCACGGCCGGGACCGCGTCGTTGAGGGCGGAGTGAAAGTGCGGGTCTTCGTGCCGGACCATGTCGACGGCGTGTACCTGCACATTCATGGAGGCGGCTGGGTGTTCGGGTCCGCCGACGGGCAGGACGAGCGGCTCTGGCAGCTCGCTGAGCAGGCACGGTTGGCCGTGGTGAGTGTGGAGTACCGTCTCGCGCCGGAACACCCCTTCCCCGCCGGGCCCGACGACTGCGAAGCTGCTGCCCGGTGGCTGGTGGCACACGCCGCGGCCGAGTTCGGTACGGAACGGCTGCTGATCGGCGGTGAATCGGCCGGTGCCCACCTCAGCGTCGTGACGCTGCTGCGTCTTCGCGACCGGCACGGCATCACCGGCGCGTTCCGGGCGGCCCACCTGCTCTTCGGCCCCTACGACCTGTCGATGACACCAAGCCAGCGGTTGTTCGGCTCCCGGCAGCTGCTGAGCAACACCGACACGATGCGAAGCAGCTACGAGTTGTTCACGCCAGGGATGGGGCTGGAGCAGCGCCGTGACCCCGAGGTGTCGCCCTTGTTCGCGAATCTGACCGGGTTGCCGCCCGCCCGGATCGTCGTCGGCACCGAGGATCCGCTGCTGGACGACTCGCTGTTCCTGGCCCAACGGTGGCAGGCGGCGGGTGCGCCTGTGGAGCTCGGCGTCGTCGCCGGCGCGATGCACGGCTTCACCCTGTTCCCCCTGGCCATCACCGAGCGGGAACTGCGGCGCCAGCGGGACTTCCTGGCCACCGCGTGACGGTAGCGTCAGCCGCATGAACCGAACTGCCCGGCTGTACGCGCTGGTGGAAGAGTTGCGCGCGGCGGCGCCGCGACCGTTGACGGTCGCGGCGCTCGCCACGCGGTTCCACGTCAGCACACGCACGGTGCAGCGTGACCTGCAAACCCTGATGGAGACCGGTGTCCCGGTGCGCTCCATACCCTGGCGGGGCGGCGGCTGGTCGATCGACCCGGAGATGACCCTGCCCCCGATCCACCTCACCGCCGACGAGGCCTCGGCGCTGACCGCCGCGCTCGCCGCGACCGACGCTTCCACCCCCTACGCCGACGCGGCCCGCACCGCGGCCCAGAAGATCACAGCCTCGTTGACCGGCCCCGCCTCGGCGGCGGCCCAACAACTCGCCGCACGGATCGTTACCCTGCCCGCACGAACCGACTCCACCATCCGTACCGCGGTGGAGCAGGCCCTCGCCAACAACATGGTGCTACGGCTGTCCTACACCGACGCGGCAGGACACGAGAGCAACCGTGTCGTGGAGCCGGCCGGACTGCTCACCGCCGACGGCCGCTGGTACCTCATCGCCTGGTGCCGCACCCGCCGGGCCGGCCGGGGCTTCCGGCTGGACCGGATCGCGGCAGCGGCTCCCACCGGTGAACAAGCCCAACCCCATGACCTGACCGAACTACTACTCGGCTCGGCCGCCGCCAGTGCGGTGCGACCCACCGCACTGGCCCCGCTCACACCCCGACCATGAGAATCCGAAGGCGCCGACTCGGCAAACCTTGGCCAAGCCAAGAGGTCAGGCCGAGCGTGTCTGCGCCCAGTTGTAGAGGCGGTGGGCACTGTCGCCAAGGCGTGTGGCGTAGAGCGTATTGGCCTGCCCGCCCGCGAGTTCGTCGCTGGTGGTGGTGACACCGACGACGGTGCCGGTGCCGCTCTGGGTGTCGAACTGTGCGAGGTGGGGGCCACCGCTCGCCCCGTGTGACATGTCGCAGGGCTCACCCCACAGAAGGGGGGCTTTGGGGCCGGGCTGAGCCGGTCCGGCGCAATGGATCATGCGGGATCCGGTGTATGTGGCGCTGGGGTCGTTGAGTCGGTCTTTCGGGTACCCGAAGGTGTGGATGAACTCGTCCTTGGCAGGCTTGGTGAACGCGATCTTCTGGCTTCCTGTGACGTCCGCGATCCGTCGACCCCCGGCTGAAGGGTTTGCTACGAGGATTCCCGTGTCGTGGCCGGCGACAGCGACATCGTCCGAGGTCGTCTTGCTCGGATCGGCGTCCCAACGGGAAGAGGTGGCCATGTTCTTGATGCTGAAACCGCCGAGCGGCTTCGTTCCGTTGCGGTAACCGGGCACGAAATAGAGGTTGCGGTTCCATGTGCCGTCGGCAGCGGGAGCCCCGACGCCCCTCAGACAGTGCGCCGCCGTGATGATGGTGCTGCGGTTCGCGCTGTTGACGACGGTTGCGGTGCAACTGCCGTCGTAGCCGTCGGAGAAGGTGAAGAAGAGACGGCCGACGCTCTTGTTCACCGCTCCGCCGTGCGTCCATGTGGCCCCGGGATCCAGCGTGTTCGCGGGAAGCGGGTGCGGATCGTCAGGCGTGTTGTCGTCCTCGGGCACGGGGGTGATCTCGGGGACCAAAGCGCCTGCCAGCTTCATCCGTGTGGGGGTCCAGTAGGTATCGATCCGGCTGCGTTCTTGTTCGGTTGTGGCGCCGGAATGCGTCGTTATGGACTCCGGTTCCGCGGCGAGGGCCGAGGTCGGCAGCAGCACTGCCCCCGTGGTCGTGGTCGCACTCAGCAGGAGGGCTCCCGCAGCGGCGAGTTTGCGGGGGAATGCTCGATGTGTGGCTGACATCGTCTGCCTTTCTTGCTTCTTGCGGACGGGTGCTGTCGGGGCGCGGGTCACACCCCTTGCCCCATACGACGCGCGACCAGTCGCGAGGTTGCGACCGGTCCGGAGGAAGTTTCCGCCGGACCGGGTGGAGGACGGGGCCTTCACCACACGCCCTCAGCGGGCGCCTTCGCCATGCCGTCCGCTGCGGTGCCGAGCGCGATGCAGGCCGCGGGCCCCGGGCGGCGTTGGTGGTACGCCTGGTCACCGAGGAGGTGCGGCAGCCTTCTGAACAGGCACCGTGTAGGAGTACGAGTGCAATGCGGCGGGGGCCGGGGCCGATGCGCCAGGGGCCGGAGCCGACTGCTGCGGCGCGTAGCTGACCTCGACGCCGAACTGCGAGCCGTTCTCGGCGGTATAGGTGCCCAGGCCCGGAACCGCGACCGTGTGATGGCCGCTGAGGTAGATGCCCGGCGGCAGCGGAACGGCGGCCAGGGCCGTGTCGTACACCGATTCCGTACTGCTTCGGACAACGTGGCCGGGGGCACAGGCACCGCTGTCGTTGCAGTCCGTACGGATCAAGGACCTGGTGAAGCTTCCGTCCAGGTCGCCCTCCAGCTTCACCGCGCCCGTGCTCTTCGTCTGCTTGAGCACGACCTTGACGACGGCGGTGGTGTGCGGCGGCACCGGGACCGACTGGGACTTCGCTTTGTAGGTCTCCTGCTCGGATTCCGTCTTGGTGTCGGTCTCACCCCAGGTCCATGTGGCGGTGAACTCGTCGCTGCCGCTGAAGAAGTTACCGACATTCACCTGCCCCGATACCTTGTGGGATGTGGAGAACTGCTTGGTGACCGCGGTTGACAGGGTGTCCGTCACCGTCTTGCTGAAGCTCTGGGTCGTCAGCGTCATCTCCCTGTCGGTTTTGTTCGTCAGGAAAGAGCTGCCCACGTACCAGGTGGCCCCGGGGCTCGTGGTCGCCTCACCGTCCGGAGTCACCTGAAGGTTGGAGAAGGTGACACCCGAGGCGTCGTTGCGGGTCGACACATGGCTGGTCGTCGGAATGTTGCTCCGGCCCCACTGGTACGTCCAGTGACGGTTGTCCCACACGGACGCGTACTGCCGCTCACCGTTCGTGGTGGCGGAATCGCCGTACCGCACGAGGTCGTTGAGCAGGCTGTCGAGGTCGGCGGGGTACGCCGGAGCACTGTGGGCGGCGGCGGAGGCATCGCCGGGCGCCGCCAAGGCGGCGAGGGCCGCGATGGCGGTAACCGGCACCACGAAACGGGCGAAGCCCCTCTTGCGTATGGACAACTTCACTGTCTCTCCCTCAGTCACTCGGCCCCGCCCGGATCGCCTGGGATGCCTGTCGGCGTGAACCAGTCACAGCCAACCCCCACCTAACGGGAAAAACCGGGCTTATTGACACCTCCCATACGTTTCCACGGTCCGCCTTGACGCCATCCTTGCGCGGCGCGGCCGCTTCTACCGGGGGTTGTCCCGCAGCCAGGTCAGAACCTGGCCGGCGCGCTCGTTCGGCGGCGCTGGGTAAGGCCACGCCGACGCGGTCGCATGCAGCCAGGGCCTATCGCGAAAGGGGTTCTTGACGCTCCGTGTCGTTACCTGGGAGGTAATGGCGCCGATCTGTCGGCGCTGGCGAGAATGCTGATCTCGCCGCGTCGGTCGGACGCGGATGTCGGATCGGAGTGATGTGTCGTGTCCATAGCCGCACCCGCAACTACCCGTACTGTCGTGGAGGAGCTGTTGCACCGCATCGGCGAGGGCCATCCCGAGCGCATCGCTGCGATGTACGCCGAGCGGGGCGACTGGAAGCTGGACTGGCCGGAGGCCGAGCACGGGCGGACCGCCACCCCATGGATCCGTCACCGCTCCACCCGTGCCGATGCCGCCGCCCACTACCGCGAGCTTGCCGAGCACCATGTGCCTGGGCAGGCAGCGACCGAGATCGAGCGCATCCTCGTCGATGGCCGCGACGCAGTCGTGCTCGGCGAGATCCGTCAGACCGCCCGCTTCACCGGACGCGCTTATCGCGCGCGGTTCGCGTTGCACCTCACCGTCGAAGACGGCCTTGTCACCCGTCACCATGTCTACGAAGACAGCCTTGCCGTCGCCCAGGCGTTCGACACGAGGGGCACCGAAGCCACGTGACTCAGCTGCGGCCAAGCGGTGCGCCGTACCAGCGCCAGTTCGTCCGGCGGGGGCGGCCAGGTGTCTCGATGCGTCCGGTGGCCCACAGAAGAGTCGACCACGGGGTGTCGATGACGGAGACGTCGGGAAACAGTCGCGCGAGGACTCGCTCACTCAGATCCTGCGGGGGCTCCGAGAAGCGGCTCAGGCTTTGGGCGATGTCGTGGGTGTGGACGAGGGTCTCGACGATACCCATCGCTGCGAAGCCCTCCGGGTCGGAGGCGCCGAAGACGTGCGGGGCCAAGGTGGTTGCGTCGGCGGTGTCGACGATGGCCGCGAGCAGTCCGCCGCAGGCTTCCACGACGGTCAGGAGTCCCCTGGGTCCTGCCTCGCGGTCCCCGAAGATGACGTTGGCCGGGCCGTCCGGTCGATCGCTGGAGATACGCAGCGGGACGCGCGGTACGGCGATGGGCTGCGCGAGCCCGAACCGCAGCGCGTACGTGAGCAGGTCGTCCGCGAGGTGCTCAAGGGTCTCCCAGCGCGTCCACTCCAAGCCGCCGGCCCGGTCGTGCCATTGGGCAGCCGGGACGCCTTCGAGGACGTCGACGCAGTAGGCAACGGCCTGGCGCACGTGCTGCCCGCTCACCGGCATGTGCGATTCCCCGAGTTGTGGCATGCGGGGAGCCTACAAGGCCGGAGCGGGGGCACTCCGCAGCCGACAGCCCGGCTCATCCTTGGCCCGCGTGGTGTCGCATGCACGTGCCGTTGGCGTACACCGTGGGGTTGCCCGTGTACCAGTCGCGCCGGAGGGACAGTTCGATGCCGTGGTCGGTCGTACGTACTCCGGGAAGACCCTCGCCAGGTTCACCCCGGTCCGGCGGCGGCACGTCCGTGACAGTCAGGCCCTGGGCCTTCCACTGGGCTCGAAGGTCCTCCACGGCCGTCAGGTAGCCGCGGCTGTCCCCGAACCGCAGTCTCCAACTGAAGCCGGGCCGACCCCGCGTGACGTCGCCCTCGTCGAAGCCCAGGTCGTCGACACAGGAGCTGTTGCCCTCTTCCTGCGCCGTCCCCTCCAGCGTGGCGCCCGGCAGTGCGCCCGCCAGAGCCGGTGCGGGCCGCAGCCGCCCAACGGTGTCCATGCCCGCCTGCTTGGTCCGGGCGACATGCCGGCGATAGTCCAGCGCCGAGTGCACGCGCCCGCCCGCCATCGATTCGCATGCCTGGGCCAGGAAGACCATCAGGAGCACCAGCGCCAGCACCGGGAGCCCGATGAGAGCCGTGCGGCGAAAGCGCCGCGGTGATACGGGCGTCGGCGTCGCGGGATGCGCGGGTGCCGGGTGGGTGTCGGTACGCATGGTGTCGATCAAACCCCACCAGTGCAGGGCGCATCAGCGCGAAGGTACTCACCCGCCTGTGAGTACGTCCTCGCACCTCCCCCGAAAACAACAGTGGGTCTACGGAAGCGTGGCGAGGCAGAACTGTACGAGCCCGGAGTTCACGTCCAGAATGATCCGCTTCATCTCCGACCACGGCGGCTGGAAGCTCTTGCCCCACTCGATGGTGAAGCCGAAGATCTTGCCCTTGTGGGGGTCGACGATGTGCCGGGAGTAGGCGTAGTCGTCGCTGGTGCCGCTGGTCGGGTACAGGTAGAAGGCCGACATCGGGCTGTAGGTACTGCCGCGTACGCCGTGCAGGCCTTTGCAGAACTGCTCGGCGAGTACGGCGCTGTCGTCTGAGTCGCCCTTCGGGATGAACTCCGCGTACGCCAGGTCACCGGCCACTCCGCGTTTGCCGTCGAAGGCGGCGTTGCCGAAGTTCTTGGCCGGGTCGAGCGACTGGTTCTCGTCGTCGCCCCACACGAAGAGCATGTCCTCGGAGTAGCTGTGCACATCGACGAACCAGCGGGTCCGCGGGAAGGCGTCGAGCAGCCAGCGGACGTTGCGGGTCTCGGGTTCCGAGAAGGGGCTGGGGCCCTGGTACACCTGGATGTCGCCCGGGTCGTCGGAGACCCGCACTCCGGCGGTCGGGTCGAAGGCGGTGGCGAAGTCGAAGAGGAAGTCGTAGTTGCGGTTGATGTCGACGCCGATACGGGTGGGGTCGCCACCGGAGTTGGCCGGGTTGCGGTTCTTGCGCCACATCGGGTCGACGGTCTGACTGTAGTGGCGGCCGTCGGGGTTGACGAGCGGGAAGACGACGACGTCGAGGTTGTCGAGGACGCTCCGTACCTGGGCGGCGGTGTAGGTCTTGCCGCCGTAGGCGAGCCCGGCACCCTCGGCGCCGGCCTCCAGGAGGTCGGCCGCGAGGTGTACGAGGATCTCGCAGCTGCCCCACTCGCGGGCGTGCACGCCGCCGATGAGGACGACGCTGTCGTGGGTACCGGCGGGGCCGGTGCCGATCCGCAGGGCGTGACCGGCCCGGCCCTCCACGGACGGCTCGGGCAGGTCGATCAGGTCGCAGGCGGACGGGAAGGCGGTGGCCAGGCTGGTCACGGCGGACTCGACCTCGGTGGTGTTCAAGTACGACATGGTGTCCCTCCTGGGCGGCCTGCTAGGGCCTGTCCGGCGGATCTGGTCGGCCTCGGCCCTGGCCGCCCTTTCGATCCTGGTGAGCGGGGGCTTGGCGCGTCCAGCTGCAAGGCGGAGGAAGGCGTCGACGCGGAGCGTCGGCAACTGACGACAACGCCGCTGGGGGTCCCCCCTGGCCCTTAAGGCCTTGGGGGAGGGCGTGCCAAGCCCCCGCGTGCCGACGAGATCCGCCGGACAGGCCCTAGGCGTCCTTCACCTTGAGGGCCAGCCCGCGCGGGACCGCGTCGTCGGGGGCGAACCGGTCCCCCTCGCCGACTTCGGCCTGGCGGGCGCGGCCGGTGGCTGCAGCGTCCTCGATGGTCGTGACCAACACACCCTCGCGTTCGAGGGCCTCGGCCTGCTCCGGGGAGGCGTATGCCTCGATGCTGAAACTGCCGTCCTCGCCCCGGCGCGGGCGCCCCCCGACATCGGGACGTGCCTCGCGCAGGAGGGCGCGCAGGGTTTCGGCGTCCTTGGCTGTGACGCGGACGCGGAGGAGCTGACGAGCGGTGGACATGACGGCCTCTTCCGGGCGCCGTCCGGCTCACATCAGCGGTGCCCACGGCGCGTGGCTGATGTAGATATATGTCCTATGTGTACCCCGTATTCCCAGGGTGCGCTTCAGCCGTAGAACGAGTCAAACGGAGCCTCGGGCATCCCGCTCAACAGCCCGTCGAGGCCGGTGATCAGCTCCCGCTCGTCGTCGTACTCGGCGAGCCGCGGTACGAGCACGCGCAGGCGCGGTGCGGGGACCTCGCGGGCCACCCCCTGCCCCCCTCGACGGCGAGGTCCAGCCGCTCGGCGTACCGACTGACGCCACCGCCGCAGCAGCTTCCTGTCACAGCCCCTGCTCGGCATTGTCCGTGGACAACTCCCTTTGTCCACCCACTGTTTCCCGTCCGACCTGCTCGAATCCAACCGGCAGGGACCGGACAACCGGTGTGGGCCCGCACACTGCCAACCCTCAAGACCCCTCTACCACCAGGAGGCCTTCATGGACGAGACAGCTTTACGTGGCGCGCGGCGCAGACGCTCATACGCGCGGGCCGGCTCGCTGACGGCGGGGCTGCTGCTCGCGTTCGGAGCGTCGACGGCGTTCGGCGCGTCGACCGCGTTCGCCGGGCAGGCGGCCGCCTTCTCCTGTTCGGGTTTCGGCTGCGACGGGCACAACCCGAACATCCAGACCTGGCAGGCAGGGCCGAGTACGGCTCGTGGAGTGCCCTACCCGCTCGGCGCGCTCGACCTGCGCGTGGGCACCACCGACGGCGACCCGTACGCCTGGTCCCGGATCACCTATCCGACGGGCAGCGGCGGCGGCTGGGTCTACGTCAACCGCCGCAGGACGGGCGGTGGCGACGAGGAGTGGGGGCTCGCCGCACGCGGCATCGGCGAGAGCGGCTGGAACTCCTCTGCGGGGACCAACACGATCAACTCCTGGTCCGGAATCCTCTACAAGCCCAGCTACAAGCAGGCCCAGGCGTGCGTCCATCTCAGCTCCAGCTCAGAGGACTTCTGCACCCCCTGGTACTGAGCCACCCACGCGAGCCGCCGGTTCGGCGCCGCGTGACGCCTCGCAGCGGAGGCGGCCCCATCGCACGTCCGGCCCCCAGGGGTGATCTCAAGCCAGGCCCGCCCGTCCCGCACCCTCTCGTAACCGCTCCACATCCCCAACCCACCAAGAACATCAACGAAGGAGCTCCGATGCCCCGTTGTCGCCCAGCCCTCGTCCGTACGGCAGTCGCCGCCGCTGCCCTGGCCGGACTCGGGCTCGCCGTCCCGTCGGCCGGCGCCGCCCCCCACCAGGCCGCCACGGCACCGACGTCCGCACCGCCCCCGGCACGAGCTGTTCCGAAGCCGGTGAAGGCCGCCCCGGCCCTGGTGACGGCAACCGCCAACCGTGCCACACGTGCCATCGCCAAGGCCCAGCCTGCGGCGGTCGAAGCGGCCGCCGTGATCTGCGGGAGCGGCTGGTCCCTCGAATACGCCGAGACGCTGCCGCCCCACCTCAACCGGCTCGGCACCCTCTTCATCTACACCAAGGCCGCGCCCACCAACGACCCCAACGACGTTCCGGTCTGCTCGATCTTCGACAACAACACCGCCTCCCGCAAATGGATGAAGCTGAAGGTCTGCTCCAACTACATCGACGACGGCTGCGCGGAGGACGTCGGCAACTACACCCAGTACGCGGGCCCCGTCTACCGCACACGCGGCGGCTGCGGCAAGGTCACCGCGATCATGAAGAACAGCAGTTCCTCCTCGGCCGCTCTCATCGACGCCGTCCGCTCCGCGACCACCTGCGACTGAGCGGGGGCAGACCATGCGCATCCGCAGCACACCCCCGCGCCGCAACCGCGTCAGACGTTCGCCCATGAGGGAGCGGCGGACGGCCGTCGCCATCGCCGTCCTGACGGCCTGTGCCACTCTCGCCGCCGGGGGCTGGAACGCCACCGCGGCACCTGCCGCCCGTCCCGTCTCCCCGCCTCCGGCCAAGGACACCTCCGCGAACGGCCCTGCCTACCGCGCCTGGACCACCCTGGGCGACGCCGAAGGATTTCACCTCCTCGTCACCGACCCGCGCCACCAGGGGAGTTGGCGCACCGCGGCCACCTTGTCCGAGCCCGGCTTCGAGACCGACCGCTGGATCGGCAATGCCTGTGTGACGGCCTTCGGCCGACGTGCCGTGGTCGCCTACGCGCCCCGTACGTTCACCAACAAGCCGGACCTCATGAGCCGCGGCGCGTTCACCGCCGTGGTGGAGCTGACCACCGGCAAGATCACCAAGCTCCCGGTGCAGGCGAGTCTCGCCTACTTCTCACCGGGCTGCGGCACGGGAGAAACCGCACTGCTGTCGCAGTTCAGCGACGAGCGGATGGCCGGCAACGCGACCCGGCTGGTCGCGGTCGACACCACCTCGGGCCGGACCGAGGCCCCGCTCAAGCTCGCGGGACAGGTCACCTCCGCCGTCCCGTACGACGGCGATGCCGTGGCGGCCGACGGCAATCGGCTGGTCAGAATCTCCCTGCACGGGTCCGACCGGGGGCGGCGCACCCCCGTCGCCCTCACCTCCTCGGTGCCCTTCCAACTGCGCGTGGACCGGGACGGCGGGATCGTCTATCTGGACCGCCCCACGACGACGGCGCGAGCGGCCGTGGCGTCCGGCGCGGTCATGCGGATCTCCGCCGAGGGCGTCCGCAACGCCGCCGCACTCCGTGCGGCACGTGAGTCCGTACGTCCGCAGGAGCTCGCCACCGGAGCACTGACCGCGATGGACCTGACCGCCACGCCGGACGGGACCGTCGTCGTCACCGGGAAGACCTCGGCCGGACGCGACCGGCTGCCGGACGCCGTACGACGTCCCTCGGGTGTGCTCAAGGGCGCCACGGTTTCGCTGGACGGCCGGGCGGTGGTCACCTCCGTCGGTTGGGCCGATCAGCCGGGTGCCCCGACGCTGACCGGCCCGCAGCCGTCCCCGGGCGCGCACGCGGCACGCATCGGCCTGCACGACCTCGTCTCGGGGGCCGACAGCACCATGGAGGCGGCGCCGGGAGCGGCGCCCGCCGAGGCGGCGGGCACCACCCGCTCGCCCGCGCTGTCCGCACCTCGTGGCGGGGCCTCCCGCCGGGGCCTCGCGGCCGATCCGCACAACCCGGTGGAGGAGGAGCGCACCTGCGCGGTCCCGCGCGGCGACCCCAAGCTGCAGGCCTTCCAACCCACTCCGCGCCAGGTCGAGTGGGCCGTGGACCAGGCCATCAGCAACAACCTCAACAAGCACGTGTCCCGCCCGGCGGGCTGGAAGGGCCTGTCGATCGGCGCCTACCGCCCGCAGGACCTCTTCCCCCGCCTGGCACTCGACGGCGGCGGCCAGATCCCGGCGCAGGTGATGCTCGGCATCACCGCCCAGGAGTCCAACATGTGGCAGGCGACCCGCTTCGCGGTTCCCGGCGTCACGGCGAACCCTCTCATCGGCAACTACTACGGCACGTCGTACAACTCCGACGGCCAGGTCCCCGACCCCTGGGGCATCGACTGGAGCAAGTCCGACTGCGGCTACGGCATCACCCAGGTGACCGACGGCATGCGCAAGGCCGACACCTCGCTGAACGACCTCCAGCAGCGGGCCGTGGCGGTCGACTACACCGCCAACATCGCCGCCGGGGTGAACATCCTCGCCGAGAAGTGGAACCAGACCCGGAAGGCCGGACTCACCGTCGCGGGCGGCAACCCGAGCTATCTGGAGAGCTGGTTCCTCGCGCTGTGGGCCTACAACTCGGGTTTCTACCCGCAGTCCTCGGCCCCGCAGAACCACGGCAAGTGGGGCGTGGGCTTCACCAACAACCCCGCCAACCCGCTGTGGAAGGCCAACCGCACGCCCTTCCTGGAGAACGAGGACGGGCTCGACGACTACTCGCACGCGGCGCATCCGCAGGACTGGCCGTATCAGGAGAAGGTCCTGGGCTGGGCCGCGCGCCCCATCTCAGCGCTGTTCAAGCCGGGTGACATGCAGCCCGGCTACCGGGCCGCCTGGTGGTCGACGAGCGTCGACCGCACCGCGATGAAGCCGCCGGAGGACCTGTTCTGCGACAGCTCCAACGAGTGCGACCCCAGCAAGATCGGCCCGAACGACGCCAACAAGCCGGGCCAGGGCACCTGCACCCGTGAGGACCTCTACTGCTGGTGGAACGCGCCGATCAGCACCAGCAAGTGGAAGAACTGCAACCTCAACGTCTGCGGCAACGCGGTCCACCGCTTCAACGACACCTATCCCGAGCAGGCCGACGCCAACTCCTACCCGCCCCGCTGCGGAACCGGCCTGCCCGCCGGGGCACTCGTCGTCGACGACATCCCCAACGGCATGCGCCCGGCCGGCTCCGACAACCGCGGCTGCGGCACCGTCCTGTCGGACGGCACCTTCCAGTTCGACTTCGCGGCGTCGGGCGACCAGTACCCCGGGAAGATCGACACCCATCAGATCGGAGCGGGCTCCGCCAACCACTTCTGGTTCACCCACACCCGGCAGGGCACCGACGGCGCCCGCCTCGCAACCACCGGCACCTGGCGACTGGGCCAAGTGCTGAACGGCTGGACCCGTGTATTCGTCCACGTCCCCGACCACGGGGCCCACACCCAGCAGGCCAAGTACGAGATCGACACCGGCACCGGCGAGTTCACCAGGACCCGGTACATCAACCAGAAGATCAAGGCGAACACCTGGGTCTCGCTGGGTGTGTACGAGGTGCACGGCATCCCCCGGGTACGGCTCGGCAGCCAGACCGCCGACGGGACCGGCAGCGAGGACGTGGCCTGGGACGCGGCAGCTTTCCAGCCGCTGCCGGGCAAACCTCAGCACATCGTGGCGGTGCTCGGCGACTCGTACACCTCCGGCGAAGGAGCGGGCGACTACCTGCCCGAGTCCAACGCCGACCACGGCGAGAAGGGCTGGAACGCCTGCCGCCGCAGCAAGAACGCCTGGAGCCGCAAACTGCAACTGCCCGGCACCTCGGCCTCGCTCGGCACGCTGGCGGACACCTGGAACCCGCAGGCCGAACTCGGCTTCGTGGCCTGCTCCGGGGCGATGACACAGAACGTCGGGGACAGGCCCTTCCTGCCCGACCGGCAGTCCTTCGGCGAAGGCCAGTTCCACGAGATCAACCAGGTGAACTCCGGTGTGCTGTCGCAGGACACCACGCTGGTCATGCTGACTCTCGGCGGCAACGACGACAACGGGTTCGCCGACGCCATGCTGGACTGCTCCGGGATAGGCAAGAACTGCAATGACGACGACGGCTTCCTGCCCAAGTACAAGGGCATCATCGACAACTCGATGATCCCCAACCTGGAGACCGTCCTGACCGACATCAAGAGCAGAGCGGGCAACGCCCAGATCGTCCTCATGGGCTACCCGGAGCTGCTCAGCCGCACCGAGAAGTGCGCGGGCTCCTTCTACTACATGATGCCCGAGGTGAAGGCGCTCGCCGAGCTCGTCAACTACGCCGACGCCAAGCAGCGGGCGCTGACGGACCGGCTGCGGGCGGGTGGCACGCACATCGCCTACGCCGATCCGGTGCAGTCGTTCGTCGGGCACAGCGGCTGCGACGACCCCGAGTGGATCAACAAGGTCGTCATCGGGCCCAACGGCGACGGCGACTTCCACCAGGGCGACCCGGTCACCAAGGCCGGCAAGCAGTGCACCACGGACTGGCTGCCCGAGGCGTGCATCAGCCGGGAGTCCTTCCACCCCAAGTCCGCCGGCACCACGGGCTACGCTGCCGTGATGCGCACGGCCCTGGACGCCACCGGTTACCGCGGCGGCTGACAGCGACCCCGAGGAGACAGCGTGAACAGGCGCCGCCCCACCGCTCGCCGCACGGCGCGCCGTGCGGGCGGCGCCCTGCTGCTCATCACCGTGCCGGCCGTCCTCGCCGCGCTCGGCGGCCTGCTGTGGTGGCTCCAGGTCGAACTGCCCGCCGGCCGCCGCGCCACCGACCGCGCCGGCCTCGACCGCGCCGTCCGCAACACGGCGGACGCCCTCCATCGGGCCGCCGCCGACGGCACCCTCACCACCGCCGAGATCACCGCCGTGGACCGCCCCGCCGACTGGACGATCTCGCGCGGCCCCACCGCGATCCGCATCGCCCGCACCTTCACCGACACCGAAGCGACCTACACCTGCTGGTCGTTCACCCTCGCCGTGCCACTCGGCCCGGACACCGTCGTACGAACGGGGAAGGAGCATGACGGGCGCTGCGCGGAGAGGGGCTGACTTCCGCATGGCGACGAACGCGGACCACCCGGCCCCGAGCCGTCAGCACGGTGCGGCTCTCAGGTCCCGGGCCCGCCGCCGAGCTCAAGCGGCAACGCGCAGGACAACGTTGTCCCCCGGCCCGCCGGGCTGTCCACGGTGAACGTTCCGCCCAGTGCCTCGACCCGGTCCTTGAGCCCTCGCAGTCCCGAGCCGCGCATGGGTTCGGCCCCGCCGACGCCGTCGTCACGTACAGTCACGTGCAAGAGGTCGCCGACCGTCCGGACGGACACCTCGACCCCCGCGGCCTGGGCGTGCTTCGCCGCGTTGGCGAGGGCCTCCGAGACGACGTAGTAGGCGCCCACTTCGACGGGCTCCGGAAGCCGGCCACGGATACGGACGTCCATCTTCGCGGGGACGGGCGAGCGTCGTGCCAGCGCACGCAACGCCGGGCGCAGGCCGCCCCGGGACAGGATCGCCGGGTGAATGCCGCGGGACAGTTCCCGCAGGTCGTCGAGGACGCCCATCAGCTCCGTGGCGACGTCGTCGATCTCGATGCGGACCGCGTCGGGCTCGCCGACTGCCTCCATCCCCACCCGCAGCCGGTAGACCACCGCGACAAGGCGTTGCTGCACGCCGTCGTGCAGGTCGCGTTCGATGCGCCGGCGGATGTCGTCCGACGCGGTGACGAGTCGTGCCCGGGAGGCGATGAGGTCGGCCCTGCCCTGCGCGTTGGCCACGGCGATCGCGACCAGGTCCGTGAGGTCCGCCATGCGCCGCTCCGTATCGCACGGAAGCAGCCTCTCCGCGGACCCGACGGCGATCGTCCCCCACAGCCGTCCTTGTACGTGGACGGGCATCGCGACGGCGGACCGCAGCCCCGTGAGGAGGTAGGGCCCCACGCCCGGCGCCTCTTGGTAGTCGTCGATGCGGGCGGGACGTCCGGTGCGCAGGACGGTCGCGGTGAGCCCGGCCGACGGGCCGGACGGCTTGTGCTCGCCGACCCGTACGCCGGGCGCCAGTTTTATGCCTTCCTGGGCGAGGAGCGTGGTCGTGCCGTCGGGTTCGTACCGGAACATGCTGACCGAGCCGTCGCCGAGGTACCGCAGGGCCTCTCTGGCCACAGCGGCGAACACCGCCTCGGGCGGCCGGCCCCGCGCGATGAGCATGGCCACGCGCCGCAACGACCCCAGTGTCGCGGCGAGTTCGCGCAGCATGTCGTCCTGTTCGCGCAGCATCTCGCCGTGGATGTCACTGCTCTCGGCGCCTTCCATGACTCCTCCCGCACGCTGCCCCGGGCCCCGCGCCAGTATCCCGCCGCGGCCGCCATCCATGTGTGCGCAGACAGCCCTGGGCGAACAGTTGCCCGGATCGGTGCGGTGCGCCGGCGACTCAACTCGCGCCAAGGACCTCACGGATCGCCGTCGCCGACAGGGCCGACTTGGGCACGAAGCCACGTGCGGGACTCTCCGAGATCAGCTCCTCGAAGTCCTCCAGCGAGTGCGTGGAGATCAGGATGACGGCCGCGGAGGTCGTGCGCGCCAGCTGGGCCGCGACGTCGAAGCCGCTCTCGTGGAGGAGTCCGATGTCGAGCAGGATCACATCCGGGACCAGTCGCGCGGCCAGCGGGTATGCCTCCGCGCCCGTCGAGGCGGCGCCGACCACTGTGACCCCTTGACGTTCGAGAAGGGTCCACGCGGCCTCCAGGAACCGGGCACTGTCATCGACGAGCAGGCAGCGCAGGTACATGGTGACAGCATGTCAACCGGTGGGCGAACGCGCCTTCCCGCTAGCTGGAATGTGCCTGAGCAGGTCGGGGGCCTCGGTCGGCACACCGTCGCTAGGTGGCCGCCCGGACGCACATGCGGAGGTCCAGTGGGGGGCTTGGACTTGTTGGCGCGTGTACGCTCCGGGCGGCTGGGCAGCCGGGGATACACTCGTCCGGCTCCTCACACGTGGGGGCCACATCCTGCACGGGCGGACGCCGGTCGACCGCCGTCGATCGCCGACCCGCGCCCGCCACATCTCCCGCTGCTCTCGTGCTGCTCTCCCGCCAGGGACGGTCCTGGACGGGGCCTGTGTGCTCCCACTGGGTCCAAGAATCGCCCCGCCGAGCACCCTTGTCACCCTGGGCAGCCACCAACACCGGTTCCAGCCCTCCGCCATGGCGCACTACCGGCTAGCCGTAACCGCGGGACTCCGGCAGGCTGTTGGGGGCACAGTGCGGTGGCCGGGCGAGGGAGCTGGGACCGTGGATGCTGACCTGCGGCGGGCGCGCGGACGCGTGGTGCTCGCCGATGACGACGTCCTGCTCAGAGAGGGCCTGGCCAGCCTGTGCGAACGCGCCGGGTACGAGGTGGCCGGCCAGGCGGGCGACGCCGAAGGACTCCTGGAACTGGTCGAGAGCGCGCACCCCGACCTGGTGATCGTCGACATCAGAATGCCGCCGGGCCACACGACCGAGGGCCTCCAGGCCGCGCAGACCATCCGGGCCCGCCACCCGGCCACGGGCATCCTGGTCCTCTCCGCGTACGTCGAGGTCGAGGACGCCCTGGAGCTCCTGGCCGGCGGGCGCCGGATCGGTTATCTGCTGAAGAGCCGGATCACCGTCCTCGACGAGTTCCTGGAGACCCTGGAGCGGATCGGCAAGGGCGGCTCTGTCGTCGATCCCGCGCTGGTCCAGGAACTGGTCTCCGCCCAGCGGCGCGACGACCCCCTCGCCCACCTCAGCTCCCGGGAGTTCGAGGTCCTGTCCCTCATGGCCGAAGGCCGCTCCAACGCCGGCATCAGCCGCCGCCTGTGGGTCACCGAGGGCACCGTCGAAAAGCACGTCCGCAGCATCCTGGGCAAGCTGAACCTCCAGGAGGACACCGACGACCACCGGCGAGTGCTCGCCGTGCTGACGTTCCTGGAGTCCTGCTAGCCAGTGGCGTCGCGGGCGGGCGCTGCGGTCAGGCGGTCCGCGGGCCCCGCCCCCGTACGCATACAAGGCTCTGGCCCTGCTTCCCTGATGCCCAGGATCTGGCCCCGTGGCGGCGCTACGTGCCACGCGGGGCGCGCCGTCACCGCGTGCTGTCCGGCTCGTTACAGGTACATGAACCCGGTGCGGCGCGCCCAGGGGCGGAGCGGGTCCGCCGTCAGCCTTCGTCCGCGTCACGACCTCGGATCTGCGAGTGACATGACGACCGATCAGGAAGGCTCCCCGTGCTGCAACTTCCCGTCGAGGACATGGAGATGGCGCCCGGACACGCCGTGGAATGGACGGTGTCCGCTGCAGGCACCGCCGGGCTGCCCCAGGACTCCGATCCGGGTGCCCTCGCCTCCTACAACCAGAAGGACCACTTCTCCGTCGCCCAGAACCTCCGTGCGGCGGACGTCGGTTACGCCTCGTACATCGGCGGCTCGTTCGAGATCCGCGGGAGCCTCGACCGCGGAGCACTGGAGGCCGCCCTGCTCCATCTCGTGCGGCGTCACGAGGTGTTGCGCTGTGTTTTCAGCGAGGCCGCGGACGAGCCCGCGCTGGAGGTCGTCCCGCCGCAGGATGTGAAGCTCGAACGCGTCGAAATCGGGCGGATCGATTCTCCGGCCGAGGCCCGCGCCTACGTACAACAGTTCCTCCAGGGCACCGACACGCTGCGGGGTCCCTGGATCGTCATGGGCGCGATGATCCGGGAGGAGTCCACCACCGTCTACTTCGCCTGTGACCACCTCCTGACCGACGGGGTGTCGACCCCCGTCGCCGTCCACGACATCGCCACGGCCTACGCGGCGTACGCCGACGGCCGGGAGCCGCTCCTCCCCGAGGCGCGCAGCTTCCTCGTCCACGGTGCCGCCGAGCGGCGCCGCGGCGCGGCGATGGGCCCCGGCGACGCGCTGCTGGAGCACTGGAAGGAGTTCGTCGCGCGCAACGGCGGACAGCTCTTCCCGCGTTTCCCCCTGGACCTGGGAATCGAGCCGGGAGTGGCGTACCGCGCCGTCAATGAGGCGGACACGCTGCTGCCCTCGGACCGCCTCGATGCGATGGAGGCCCGCTGCCGTTCGGTGGGCGGCAGGACGTCCACCGGTGTACTGGCCGCCCTCGGCGTCAGCCTCAGACGAGAAGGCGGGCCCGAGGTCTACCGTGCCCTCGTGCCGGTCAGCACGCGCGGCCAGGGTCCCTACGAACACAGCATGGGCTGGTTCGTCAACACGCTCCCGGTCGAGTTCCCGGTGGCCGACGACACCGACTTCGCGGGCATCATGGCGGGCGCCCAGGGCGCCCTGCAAGCGATGCGGCCGTACGCCGACGCTCCGTTCGTCCGCGTCTTCGACCTGCTGACCGCCAATCAGACCGGGCCCCGCGTCTGGCCGTTCGCCGTCAGCTTCTTCTCCTACCTGGACTTCAGAAGGACTCCGGGGGCGCACAGCCACCTGGCGTGGAAGGCGCGCAAGTACGTCTCCACGACGCACAGCAACGGCATCTTCTTCTGGTTCCACCGCGACCACACCGGGCTCCACCTGAACTCCATCTTCGTGGACACCCCCGAGGCCCGCCGCACCAAGGCGGCCCTCGTCAAGACCCTCGTGCAGACGCTGGAAAGCATCGCCCGCACCGGCCAGTTCTGACGGCCCCCCGCTCCTGCGACGAGCGGCGCACACCTACGGAAAGGGGCGCCCACCGGTGCTTCAACTCCCCAGCTCGGAGCTGGTCATCGCACCCGGGCACGCCGTCGAATGGCGCGTGCACGCCGCAACCGGCGGTACCGCCGCGCGGCACACGGCAACCGGCTCCGCCGCCCCGGAGCCGTACCACCCCATGCCCTCCTACAACCAGGAGTACCACTTCGGCGCGTCCTCGCCCTCCGCAGCCGAGGCCGAGGACGAGAACCGGAGCCTGCGCCCCCGCACCGACTGCTTCGCCGGAACCTTCGAGATCCGCGGCCGGCTCAACCACCCGGCGCTCGAAGCCGCGCTGCTCCACTGCGTACGGCGCCACGAGGTACTGCGCTGCGTGTTCCGCGCGTCGTCCGGCGCCCTCAGCCTCCAGGTTGCCGCCCCGGAGGACGTCAAACTGGAACCGGTCGACCACGGGCCCATGGCCTCACCCGCCGAGGCCCGCGCCTACGTGGAGCGGTTCCTGCAGACCACCGACACTCGCCGTGGGCCCTGGTTCGCCATGGGCGCGATGATCCGCACGGAGTCCACCACGGTCCACTTCGCCTGCGACCACCTGGTGACCGACGGCACGTCGATGATGATCGTCCTGAACGACATCGCCACCGCCTACGAAGCCTTCTCGTGCGGCCGGGAGCCGGACCTCCCCACGGCGGGCGGCTTCCTGGACCACGGCCGCGAGGAGCGGCGCCGGGCAGCGGCGACCGGTCCCGACGACAGCAGGCTGGACCACTGGAAGGGGTTCATGGCCCGCAACGGCGGCCCCTTCCCGAGGTTCCCGCTGGACCTCGGAATCGAGCCCGGCGCCGGCTGCAGTGCACTGAACACGACCGACACACTGCTGGACCGCTCCGGCACGGCGGCCCTGGAGGCCCGCTGCCGGGCGGTCGGCGCCGGCGTGTCCACCGGAGCCCTCGCCGCCGTCGGCGTCAGCCTCAGGAAGGAGGGCGGCCCCGACGTCCACCGCGCTCTGGTGCCGGTGGGCACCCGCGGCCGCGGCCGCCACGCACACAGCACGGGATGGTTCGTCAACGTGCTCCCGGTCGAGTTCGGGGTGGCGGACGGGGCGGACTTCGCACAGACCATGAGCGCCGCCCAGGACGCGTCGACGCGGATGATCCGAGGTGGCCGGATCCCCTTCGTCGTCGTGCTGCGGCTGCTCGCTCCCGAGCTCTACGCACGCCCCTGGCCCCACGCGGTCAACTTCTTCTCGTACATGGACTTCAGAGACGTCCCCGGCGCGGCGCGTCACGCCGACTGGCAGGCCGACGTGTACACCTCGGTCCCCGCGACGAACGGCATGTTCCTCTGGTTGCACCGCACCCACGAGGGTCTCCACCTCAACTCCGTCTACGTGGACACCCCGCAGGCGCGACGCACCAAGGCGGCCCTCGTGGGGACTCTGACCCGGACGATGGAAGACATGGCCCGTCACGGGACACTCTGACCGGTGGGCAGTGATCCAGCGAGGGAGGCAGAGGTCGGCGCCGTAGCCGCTGCCGGGGCCGTCGGGCCCGGTCAGAGCGTGGCGCGGAGGTGGCGGTCGAGGTGTCCGGCGGCGAGTTTGGCCAGTTGCGGCCCGGTGTCCTCGTACGCCAGGGGAGCCAGGTCGGGCGGGGGGACGTAGCCGTCGGGCATGGCGGCATAGGCATGCTCCATCATCCGCAAGTACGCCGCGGACAGCACCTCGGGCCAGCTGCCGGTGAGGGGCGGGCGCATGCGGGCCTCCGCAGCGAGCGCCGCATGGTGGAAGGCCGCCTCGACGGCGGCCTGCTCGCGGGTGTAGTCGCTGATCAACGGTCGGCACGGGTCCCACGGCCGCAGCAGGTCGGGCCATACCTCACCAACGGGGGCGGCCGGGGCGAGGAGTTGCTCGGCCAGGGCGGTGGCAAGGTATGGGGAGACGTGCAGGCCGTCGCGGTGAGTGGCGCCCGCCACCCATAGGCCTTCCAGGGGCGTGGGGCCGATGACGGGGTGGCCGTCGAGGCCGACCGGCCGGTTGCCGTGGTGAACCCCCGTCAGTTCCACCCCGGGCAGGCCATGGTGAAGCTGGCCGAGAGCCGCGTCCAGGAGCGAGCGCAGGGCTCCGGGCGTGGTCGCGGCAGTGGGGGCCAGGGCGGGGTGAGAGGTGGCGCCGACGTACCAGGAGCCGTTCTGCTGGGGGACGGCGTGCAGTCCGCAGGCGTAGGCCCGGTTCGGGGTCCGGATCACCGTCGGCAGCGGCTCCGGGGCGGTTACGGACAGGGCGGTCCCGGCCGCCGCCAGGATCGGGACGACCGGCAGGTCCGGGTCCAGATCGGCCAGCAGGCGGCTGGTCCAGGCTCCGGCGCAGACCAGCACCCGGGGCGCGGTGAACTCCCCTTCGGGCGTGGTGAGCCGGTAGTGGCCGGCGGGGGCGGCGCTGAGGGTGCCCGGCCCGCTGCGGGTGAGGTGCGGGAAGGCAGCGAGGGCGGCGTCGAGGGTGGCCAGCCAGGCGCGGGCGTCCACGAACCGCTCGTCCGGCAGGTACAGGGCGCGCAGCGCCCGGTCGTTGTCCAGTGGCCGGTACCCCGCGACCTCACGCGGATCGGCCTCCTGGCAGGGAAGCCCGTACCCGTCCCCGGCCTCCATGATCGCGGTGAACGCCGCGTCGTCCAGGCGGGAGGACACCGCGTTCAGGAGCATGTACGTGCCCGCGCCGAAGCCGTCCCCCGCCGGGGACGCCCCCGCCGTGGCGTGCACCTGCTCGCGCCAGGACGGCCACATGGCCGCCGCCTCGACGGCCAGCTGAAGGCGCAACCGCCCATGCCGGGTACGCACAGAGGCCGGGGTCACCTCGCCCAGGACACCGAGCATCGCCCCGGCCGCCCGCGAAGCCCCCGCCCCCTCCACATCTCCCGCCAGCACAACCCGGACACCGGGCGCCGCCGCAGCCAGCGCGAACGCCACCGACCGGCCCAACACCCCCGCCCCCACCACCAGTACGTCCGCCCCTTGCTCCGCCATAGCCAGGCCCTTCTCCCACGGTTCGAGCCGCGACCGCCGGCGGCCCCCGGCCATCAAGCCACCCCCGCCCAGCCAAGATCAAGACCGCCTTCCGCAGGACCGGAGCCTCCCCCATGGCTTACCGATGCTCCGATGTCCCATCGCGGTGAATGGTCGCGCGAGACGATCACGGCCACAGATGAGCGCGGACGCAGGCACGGCAGGCACGGCACCCACCGCAGGCACCGCAGGCACCGCAGGCACCGCAGAAAGACGGACGGCGGTTGTCGCGGGGGTGCTGTTCTTGGTGACCGAGGGCGCCGCCGTCGCGGGGGGGGGGCGCCGCCGCGGGGGCCGCCCTCTACCGTCCCGTCTCTTCCCTCACAGCAATGCTGGACACCTGTCCATGTATCCTGGACACCTGTCCATGACATATGAGAGGTGAGTGCACCCATGGAGACGACCGCGACGGTGCTGGTCGGCCTGGTGGCCGCGCTGCACGCGTACATCCTGGTTTTGGAAATGTTCCTGTGGGAGAAGAAGCCGGGCCGGGAGTTGTCCGGCTTCGACGCCGCCATGGCGCGCGCCACCGCCCCGCTCGCCGCGAACCAGGGTCTCTACAACGGCTTCCTGGCGGCCGGGCTGGTCTGGGGTCTGATCGCAGGGAATCCGACCGGGTTCCGGGTCCAGGTCTTCTTCCTCGCCTGTGTGATCGTCGCCGGACTGTACGGGGGTTTCACCGCCAACCGCCGCATCCTGATCGCCCAGGCGCTGCCCGGCGCACTCGCGCTCGGCGCCGTCCTGCTGGCGCGGTGACCGCGGTGCACGAAGATCCCCGTGCGGCACGGACCCGGGCCAAGCTGCGCCAGGCGCTGCTGGAGGAGTGCTCCAGTCGCCCGCTGGCGGAGGTCAGTGTCGCCGCCCTGGTGCGCAGGGCGAAGGTCGGCCGCGCCACGTTCTATCTCCACTACGCCGACCTGGAGGCGCTCGCCGTCGACGCCTGCGCCGATGTCGTCCGCGAGGCTGTGGACGCCCTGCACGCCTGGCGCGGCACACCCGACCCCGCCTCCCCGCCGCCCGCCCTACTCGCCTTCTTCGACCGTCTCACCCCGCATACCGGGCTCTACCGCGAACTTCTGAGCCCGGGCGGCGGCGGTCCGCTCGGCCGCACACTCCATGAGGACCTGCGGGCCCGCAGTCGCACCGAACGCGCCCTGGCCGGTGCGCCGGAGCCCGACTTGGTCGCCTCGGCCGTCGCCGCGACCTTCGCCGGGGTGCTCGCCGACTGGCTGCACGGCCTCATCGAAGCCACTCCCGCCGGAATCGCGCAGCGGGTCTGGCGTCTGCTCGTCACCCTGCACCGCACTCCCCTGGCCTGACGAGCCATTCGCTCTGCCCCGCCCCACGAGGGGCATGGCCGCGCGGCGCTGGCCAGTCCCACCTACACACCACAGCGCGTAGTTTCACTGTGCGTGCGGGTCCCTCTGCCTCTCGGGCACGCCTCACTCCCCCGTTGCCGGGTGGAATGCCCCGGAACACAGGGCAGTTGAGTACGTCATGACTCAAGGCCCAGCACCCCGCTCCCTGTCCGACGATGCCCTCTCCGAACTGCTGAGCACTCAGCAGTTCGGCACCCTCGCCACCAATAAGAGCAGTGGCCATCCTCATCTCACCACCATGCTCTACGCCTGGGACGCCGAAGCGCGCATCGTGCGGTTCTCCACCACTGCCGACCGCATCAAGGTCAAGCAGCTGCGGCGCGACCGACGCGCGGCCGTCCATGTTCCGGGTGCCGATGTATGGTCGTTCGCCGTGGCCGAGGGCGAGGCCGAGGTCTCCGAGATCACGACCACACCCGGTGACGCGACCGGGCGAGAGCTGCTCGCGATGGTGCCAGAGGCCGCGAAGCCGCAGGACGAAGACGCGTTCTTGGAGCAGTTGGTCGCCGAGCGCCGGGTGGTCATCCGGCTCAAGGTAACCCGGTTGTACGGGACGGCACTCGACATCAACGGCTGAGACCGGTCACCGGCGCAACGCTTGTTGAGCGGCGGCCTCTCCTGGCTGATCCGGTCCACGCCCCAGGACGGCGGATTCGTCCGCGTGCTGCCGACGTGATGGGAGCTGCGGCAGGTGTAGGGACCACTCGGCGTCAGCCGTCGCTGATAGCAGTGCCCGGGGATGTGTACCGGGTTTGACGCTGCGGTCTCGCACACAGCGACGAGGTGGGGGCGGCGGCGGCAGGGAGGTCGCCCTGCTGCTGGGCGCGCTGGGCCCGCACATGGGGTGACAGCCCGCCCTCTACCTCCGGCCCCGCCGCGGGGGTACCGTCCGGGTAACGTGGCGGCCACAGCCGTGAGTTGGCCGCCGCGCTCGCACTGGAGGTGTTCATGGGCAGCCGTCAGGACTCGGACGGGCAGGTGGGCGGGCCGCACAGCTCGCCAGGCGATCCGGGCAATCCTGCTCCGGAGCCGGAACCCACCCCACCGCCAGAGGACGACTAGACGCGCACGGCCGGCCATGGCAAGCCGGGTGGACCCGCAGGAGCTGCGTGCTCAGTGCGCGGCCGAACTCGATTCACGGCCCACGGGCCACTTCCACGAGCGGCCCTGGCTGCGGGAGGCATTCCTGGCGGTACCGCGCGAGCACTTCGTGCCGGACCAGGTCTGGTGGCCCCACCCGGGTGCGGACGGACTGCACCCGGTCATCGACCGTGCGGTGCGGCCACGCTCGTGGCTGCGGGCCGTCTACACCGCCCAGGCCTCACTCATCACGCAGGTTGCCGACGGCCGTGTGCAGCCGCAGGACGGACCGACCAAGGAGGCGTTCACGTCTGCCGCCTCCTGCCCGGCCGTCGTCGTCGACATGCTGCACTACCTCGCCCCCCACCCCGGCGACCGGGCCCTGGAGATCGGCACCGGCACCGGCTACAGCACCGCGCTCCTGGCCCAACGGATTCCTTCGCAGCAACTGGTCACCGTGGAGATCGACGAACACCTCGCCGACCTGGCCCGGGACAAGCTCGCCCACCTCGGTCTGCGGCCGACCGTCGTGTGCGGGGACGGGGAGCAGGGATACCCAGGGCGGGCTCCGTACACGAGAATCATCTCGACCGCCGCGGTCCGCCGCATCCCACAGGCCTGGCTCGACCAGGCCGCACCCGGTGCGGTCATCATCACCCCGTTCAACGGCCCCTTCGGCCACGACGCCTTGCTGCGGCTCGTCGCCGACGGAAACGGCGGCGCACAGGGCCGCCTGGTGACCGGCGTGGCATTCATGAAGGTCCGCGGGCAACGCGAAGAACGCCCCTACAGCGAGCTCGGCTGGCCGACCGCGACCGGCAGCTGGCCCGCCTACGCCGACGCCGACTACCGCGTCACCCTTCGCGAGGGACAACAGAGCATCCAGATCGCGCTTTCCCCGACATGAGACGAAGGTGATGGAACCGCCTGACGTGCGGTGCCGTTTCTTCGTCTGCCCAGCCTTCCCTGTCCAGGCCGGCCCATCCCGAAGCCGCACCTCGGCTGTCACCGTCAGGAGCGTGTAAGAGCAGGCCGGTTCCGCGTATGGAACATGCCAACAGGAGGACAAATCAATAATGTCCTGCCTTCTCATGGGGCTTATGAACGCATTGCACGTCGAGGAGCGGTGACGGCCGTGGACGCGGTGCCCGAGCCGCGGGTCGTTGTCGGGGTCAGTGGCAGGCTGGGCAGCCTGACGGCCCTCCACCGCGCGGCCGTCGAAGCCCGGCGCTCGGGCGCCACGCTCTGCGCCGTACTGGCCTGGGCCCCACCCGGTGGCGAGCTCGGGCACCGCGAATCGCCCACGCTCGACCTGCTGGCCGAATGCCGGCGGATCGCGGGCGAGCAGCTGCTCAACGCCTTCGACTGCGCCTTCGGGCCGAGCGGGCCCGGGGTGCCCCTCCAGGGTCTTGTCGTACGAGGCAGGCCGGGGCCCGCGCTGGTCGAGGCCGCCGGTCGAAGCGGCGACCTGCTGGTCGTCGGCGCCGGAACCCGCGGGCGGCTCCGGCGAATGGCGCGTCCCTCGGTCGCCCGGTACTGCCTGGCGCACGCCACCTGCCCGGTGCTGGCCGTTCCGCCCTCACCCCTCCAGCGCGAACTCGACGCCGTGCAGCGCCGCAACTCGTGGCGACTTCCCCTGGACGTAAGAGAGTTGGCAGATTGACCGCGACCGATTCCCGCTAGGACGTGGCCGACGCGGGTACTTCAGGCATGACCGGCACGTGATCCGGTCCCGGGCGCAGTGTGAGGACCATGGTCATCCCGCCGCCCGGGGTGCCCTCGGCGGTGAGCGTGCCGCCCATCGCCTCGGTGATCACCTCGGCGATCATCTTCAACGCCCTGATCATCGTCGCGCTGATCCCGCTCGCCCTGCGCGGCGTGCGTTACACCCCGGCCTCCGCACACGACCTGCTGCGGCGCAACCTCGCCCTCTCCGGGCTCGGCGGACTGGTTCTGCCGTTTCTCGGCATCAAGCCCGTCGACCTCTTCGTCTCGATGATTCCCGGGCTCGGCTGACCCCGTATCAGAGGGGCGTCAAGGACTGGACCGGTCTCTTGTGTCCGGGATCGTCCCGGAGTTGGATCAGTGTTGTGAACAGCAGTCCGCGCCATGACGACCGGCCACCGCATCCGATGCCTCCGGTAGTGCGTGCTGTTCCCGTGCCGGCTCTGTAGAGCCGCGCCTCCCCCGCGCGTACGCCGCCGCCGTCCCAAACCCGGCGGCGTACGCGCGTCTCCATTTCCCGCAGGTCGACCGCCCCCCTCCCCGGGGTGACCTCACCGTGCCCGTACCCACGAATCCACCATGACTTCCGCAATCCTGTCCGGCACCCAGCCGACGAGGCAAGGGGCGGGCGAGCCGGACAGGGGAACGCCCGCCCCCACCCATTTCCCGAATCAGGAGGACTCCCGTGTTGGAGCTGCCAATACACCAACTCCCGGCCTACGCCCGCTGGTTCCCCCGCGCCTCTGCGGGGGCGGCAGCCCTGGCCGAGCACGCTCTCGCAACCCAGGTCGGCCGTCTGTGGGTGGACCGGGCCGACCGACCCCACATGGTCGCCGTCGCCTGCGCGGGCCACGTCCTCCTGCGCGGAGAACCAGGTGCCGTGACTCCCGCCGCGCTCGCCCCGCTGGCCGGTCGATACGTGCAGGCCCCGGCCCAGTTCGAGGCGCTGCTCGGCGCCTCCTTCGACCGTGTCGTGCCCTGGGAGCGGATGGTGTACATCCGGCGCGAGAAGCCGGAGGCGCCGCGGCCCCCGCACGGGGTGAGTCTGCGGCGTATGGACACGGCCGACGCCCAGGCGCTGGCCTCGCTCGATGCCGATTCCTCTTGGATCCACGCCAGTTGGGGCGGCCCCGGCGGGCTCGCCGCCTCCGGGCACACCTGGGGCGCCTTCCACAAGGACCGCCTTCTCGCGGTCGCCTGTACCTACTTCCTCGGCAGCCGGTACGAGGACATCGCCGTGGTCACCGCCCCCGGCCACCGCCGCCAACAACTCGCCCTCAGCTGCGTCGTCGCCCTCTGCGCCGACGTTTCCGCCCGCGGCCGTACCGCCAGCTGGACCTGCTCCCGATACAACCGGGCCAGCCGCCTGCTCGCGTGGACGGCCGGTTTCCGTCTGGAGCGGGAGTACGTCCACCATGCGACCGGGTCGGCAGCAGCCCGAGGAATCACGAGTACCCGCATTTCCGCGCGGACTGGGTGATTCCGGGGCGAGCGTGGAGGCCAACATGGACGGGGCGGCGTACGCCGACGCGGTGTCGGAGTACGCCGCCCCGGGGCGGGACGAGTCTCGGGAGGCAGCCCGCGCGGTCGTCTCGGCTACTTCGGGTCGCGGTTGAACCTCGCCGTCGACCAGAAGTAGCCGAGCACCGCGAGACCCAGGCACCAGGCGATGGCGAGCCAGCCGTTGTTGCCGATCTCGGTGCCGAGCAGGAGGCCGCGCAGGGTTTCGATGGCGGGGGTGAAGGGCTGGTATTCGGCGATCGGCTGGAACCAGCCCGGCATGGAGTCGACCGGGGTGAAGGCGCTGGAGATGAGCGGGAGGAAGATCAGTGGCATCGCGTTGTTGCTGGCGGCCTCGGCGTTCGGGCTGATCAGGCCCATGCCGACGGCGATCCAGGTGAGCGCCAGGGCGAAGAGCACGAGCAGTCCGAACGCGGCCAGCCACTCCAGGGCCGTGGCGTTCGTGGAGCGGAAGCCGATGGCCACGGCGACGGCGCCGACGAAGACCACGCTGGCGACGCACTGCAGCACGCTGCCGACGACGTGCCCGACGAGCACCGAGGGTCGGTGGATCGCCATCGTGCGGAAGCGGGCGATGATGCCCTCGGTCATGTCGTTGGAGACGGACACTGCGGTGCCGATCGTGGTGCTGCCGATGGTCATCAGCAGGAGGCCCGGCACGAGGTAGGCGATGTACTGGGAGCGGTCCGGACCGCCGCCGCCGATGCCCGCGCTCATCACGTCGCCGAAGATATAGACGAAGAGCAACAGCAGCATGATCGGCGTGAGCAGCAGGTTCAGCGTGAGGGACGGATAGCGCCGCGCGTGGAGAAGATTGCGCCGCAGCATCGTGGACGAGTCACGCACGGCAAGGGAGAGGGAGCTCATCGGACAGACTCCTTCGGCTCGGTGGAGCCGGTCAGGGCGAAGAACACGTCGTCGAGGTCGGGAGTGTGCACGGTGAACTCGTCGGCCTCGATGCCGACCGCGTCCAACCAGTCCAGGAGGGAGCGCAGCTCGCGCTGGCTGCCGTCGCTGGGGATCTGCAGCGACAGCGACTCGTCGTCCCGGGCGACTTCGCGCAGCGCGGACGCGGCGCTCTGGTATGCGACCGGGTCGGCGAAGCGCAGCCGGACGTGCCCTCCCGGGATCAGCCGCTTCAGCTCCTCGGCGGTGCCTTCGGCGGCTATCTTGCCGTCGTGCAGTACGGCGATGCGGTCGGCGAGTTCGTCGGCCTCGTCCAGGTACTGGGTGGTGAGGAAGACGGTGACGCCGCCCGCCACCAGCTCGCGGATGATCCCCCACATGTTGTGCCGCGAGCGCGGGTCGAGGCCGGTGGTCGGCTCGTCCAGGAAGATGATCCGCGGATTGCCGACCAGCGTCATGGCGATGTCCAGGCGGCGCTTCATACCGCCGGAGTAGGTGGAGGCGGGCTTCTTCGCCGCCTCCACCAGGTCGAAGCGCTCAAGGAGTTCGGCGGCGACCCGCCGCCCCTCCCGCCTGGACAGGTGGTGCAGGTCCGCCATCAGGAGCATGTTCTCCTCGCCCGTGATCAGGCCGTCGACGGCGGAGAACTGACCGGTGACGCCGATCGCGCGACGCACCCCGTCGGGTGACGTGGCAACGTCGTGGCCCGCGACCTGGGCCTGCCCGCCGTCGGCGGAGATGAGGGTGGAGAGGATCTTTACGGCGGTGGTCTTGCCGGCGCCGTTCGGCCCGAGCAGCGCGAACACGGAACCGGCCGGGATGCGCAGATCGATGCCGTCGAGGACGGTCTTGTCGCCGTACGACTTGCGCAGACCGACGGTGGAGACGGCGGCGGGCGACTGCGGACCATCGCCCCGCCTGGACGTGGGCATGACAGATGAAGCCATGGAGCCCTCCCGTTCGAAGGGTGAAGTGACTGGGGTGAGTGGGCGAGTTCGCGGGGCCGGTGCTCAGGCACTCAGGCCCGGGCGCGGCGGACGTCGATGTTGCCGTACCGGGTGCGGGCGCGGACCTTGACGGTGTCCTCGGTCCCCTCCGGAGCCTCCGACGCGGTGAGCGTGTTGCGCACCTGGCCGGAGCCCGAGCCGGCGTCGAGCCAGGCGGCCGTGCCCTCGCGGATGCCGACCTCGATGGCGCCGTAGGAGGTCTCCAACTGGACGGTACCGCGAGCCACTTCGCCTACACGCAGGGTGCCGTGGGCGGTGGTGGCGGTGACCGAGTCCTCGGCGCGCGCGATGTCGATGTCCCCGTTGGCGCCGCTCACCCGCAGCTCGCCGGTCGCGGCGCCGACGGTCGTGGTGCCGTGCGAGTTCTTCAGGACGGCGGAGCCGTCCACAGTGCCGACGCGCAGACTGCCGGAGCTGGTGGTGATCTCGGCCGTGCCCTCGACACGGTCGACGGTGATGGACCCGTGCGACGCCTTCAGGTGCAGCGGCCCGGTGGTGTCGAGGCGCACATCGCCGGACGAGGTCTTCACGCGGACCTCACCGAGCCGGCCCTCGCCGAGCACCTGGGCCCAGGCGCCGGTCATGTCGATACGCGAGCCCGTGGGCAGCTCGACCGTCACGTCGACGGTGCCGGTGCGGCCGAGGCCGAGCAGATTGCCTTTGGGCGTCCTGACGGTCAGCGCGCCGTTCGCGTACGTGACCTCGGTCTGCTCGGCCGCCCGCACATCCAGGTCCTTCTTCGGGTCGCGGGGCCGCACCTCGACGACGGTGTCAAGGCGGTCGCCCGCGGTGAACTGGATGGAACCGGCCTCCACGTGCGCCGTGGCGGAGATCGCTGCGGGGGTATCGAAAGAAGGCATGACTGTCCCGTCCTCTTGGGTCGTCGGGGCGTCCCCGCTGGTGGGGACGTGATGAGAGTGAAGTGGGGCTGGCAGGGCGCGGCTAGCGCACCCAGCCCGTGAAGTTCTGTCCGACGGCGTGGGCCTTCTCCGTCGTACGCGGCCGCGTACCGCCGTCGACCGCCGCCGACACGGCCCGCACCAGCCACGCGTTGACCGACAGGCCCTCGCGGCTCGCAGCCTCCTCGGCGCGCGCCTTGAGGTGGGCCGGCAGACGCAGATTGACGCGGGCGGTGCCACCCTCGTCACCGTCGGCGGGGACCTGCACCGCGAGCGGTTCGACGGGCGCGGTCGGCTCCGCCGGGGCACCACCGTCGGCGGGCGGCAGCGTCACCACGAAGTCGGGGTCGAGCCCACGCAGCCGTACGTCGACCGAGCCGGGGGCAAGCTCGCGGGTGACCTCGTCCATCGCGGCGGAGAGCACATTGAGCATGGTCAACCGCGTCGCCGACTCCAGCGGAGCGGTGAGCCTCTCCGCCAGTGCGCGGGCATCTTCGCCGCCGGCTTCGGCGGCCACCGCGAGCTCGCGGCGAAGGGTGTCGACATACGGGGTGAGGTCCATGACGCCATGGTGGCACCACTATGGCGCCATACGCAAACCCAAGTGGTGCCTTATCTCGGATGAGCTTGAGGATGGTGGCCCTGACCTGCGGAAACATAGAGCAGGCAACCTGAGCCATTGCGCCGCCATGCGCGCCCATGCGCTGCTTGGGTCGCGAAATGGCACCGGATGGCACCAGACGGTGCCACCAGGTGCCACGTAACGCCATGGGACACCGGCCGGGCGCGGCTGACGCATGAACGCAGGCGGCAGCAGGGGCTCAGCCCGAATTTCCGTCCGGCAGGGTGCTGACCACCTCCCGCACTGCCGCGAGGAAGTCCTCCGTGCGCGGGTGCGTGGGGTGAGCCGGGCGGGCGAGGTAGACGGTGGCGACGGGGGCGTCGTCGAGGGGGATGAAGCGCACACCGGGGTGGCCGTGGCTCTCCGCCGTACCGGCGGCGCCGACGCCGAACGCGCCGCCTGTGGCGATGAGGTTCAACCACTCGTCGACGTTGCGTACCTCGACCGTACGGTCCGGGCGCTGCTCCGGGGGCCAGAGGTCCACCGAGGCGGTGCCGGTGTCCGGCCACAGGGTCAGCGGGAGGGGCGGGCCGGAGGTGAGCTCCGCCAGGCGCACCCGGTCACGGGTCGCGAGCGGGTGGTCGTCGGGCAGGGCGGCGACCCGGTCCTCGGTGTAGAGAGCCTCGGTGCGGATGCGCGGGTCGGCGGGGACGGTGCGGAGCACCGCCACGTCGGTGTCGCCGGTCGCCAGGCCCGCGGTGCTGTTGTCCTGCCGGACCACTTCGAGCGGCGCGTGCGGGTGCGCCTGCCGCCAGGAGCGCAGCAGGGGGACGGTCTGCTGTCCCAGGACCGCGCACGTGTAGCCGAGCCGCAGCGGCCGGTCGACGGCCCGGGTGTCGGCGAGTGCCGCGTCGAGGTGGGCGAGGATGGCGCGCCCGTGGCCGAGGAGGGTCGCCCCGGCCCGGGTGAGGTCCAGGTGCCGGGAGGAGCGGTCGACCAAGCGGACCCCCACGCGGGCCTCCAGCTGGGCGAGCGTGCGGGAGAGGGCGGGCTGCGTCATGTGCAGCTCGGCGGCCGCGGCGGTGACGGTGCCTGCCTCGGCGATGGCGGCCAGGGCCTTGAGGTGACGCAGTTCCACATCCATGCCTGGCAAGCATAGTCACTGCCCAGATGGCATTTCCGGGTGCGGGGCGCGATCCGTAGCGTCGGATACACCGGGTGGTTCGCCCGGTTCCCTCCCCGAGGCACTCCGTGTTTCCGGGATTCTTTTCCAGGCATTGGATGGTGGGTTGTGAGGATTCTTCTGATCGGCGCGGGCGGCACGCTGGGCTCGGCGGTGCACAAGGCTCTCGCGCAGCGCGGCCACGAAGTGACCGGCGTGGGCCGCACGGGCGGGGACCTGGTCTGCGACGTCACCGACCCGGAGGCCGTGGCCCGGATGTATGCGCAGGCCGGTCCGCTGGACGCGGTGGCCGTGGCGGCGGGCGACGCCGTGTTCAAGCCGCTGGCCGAGCTGACCGCGGGCGACTTCGCGGCGACGTTCCGCGGCAAGGCTCTCAGCCAGCTGGAGCTGGTCCGCCAAGGCGCCCGGCACGTCGCCGCGACCGGCTCGTTCACGCTGGTCAGCGGGATCCTCACGGAGGAGCCGATCGTGGCAGGCGCCGCCGCGTCCGCGGCCAACGGCGCGGTCGAGGCGTTCGTGCGGGCCGCCGCGATCGAGCTCCCGCCGCAGCGGATCAACGCGGTGAGCCCGACGGTGGCCGAGGAGTCCCTGCCCGCCTACGGGCCGTTCTTCGCCGGCATGGAGCCCGTCCCGGCGGCACGCGTCGCGACGGCGTACGTCCGTTCGGTCGAGGGGGCACAGACGGGGCAGGTCTACCGGGTGCGCTAGCACTCCGGCAGACCTGCACCGGTTCACCCTCCGGCCTGCACCCTCACCCTCACCCTGACCCTCACATGCAGCCCACCGGGTCGTGGGGAGGCAGACGGAAACCGACCTCGGCGCCGCCGTCGGGTGCGGCAGCGGCGAAGACGGTGCCGTGGTCGGCGGTGACGAGGTCGTGGACGATCGCCGGCCCGAGGCCGGACCCCGGGATTGCCTGGGTGCGCGGGCCCCGGCTTCGCGCCATGCCGCAGCGCGTTACTTCGCCCAGCCCACCGTCTCGGGCAGCGGGCTGTTGAAGATGGTCGCGCCGACGTTGGCGAGTCCCTTCTTCACGCCGTAGGTCGAGGGGCCGCTGTACAGCGGCAGGAAGGCGTACTGCTGGAGCGCCTTCTGCTCGATCTTGTTGACCGCCGTGATCTGCTGGTCGAGGTCGGCGATCTGCGTTGCGGCGCGGATCTCCTTGTCCAGTGCCGGGGTGCCCGAGCCGGTGATGTTGGAGTCGCGGTCGGAGCAGTAGAAGTCGCACAGGTAGCGGGCTCCGAACGGGTCCATGGAGCGGTTTCCCGACACGAAGAGGTCGAACCTGCGCTCGCTGAGGATCTTGGAGAAGTCCGCGTCGTCGGCCTTCTTGATCACGAGGTGGACGCCGGCCGGCTTCAGCATCGCGGCGAACGCGCCGGCGGTGGCCTTGGCCAGCGGGTCATCGCCCATGAGCGTGTAGCCGACTTCGAGCTTCTTGCCGTTCTTGACGCGGATGCCGTCGCCCCCGGGCTTCCAGCCCGCCGCGTCGAGCGTCTTCTTGGCCTCGTCGGGCGCGTACGTCAGCACGGCCGAGACGTTGTCCTGGTAGCCCTTCTGGAAGCTGTAGAGCACGGCCGAGCCGGGCAGCGGCTCCTTGTAGTCGAGCCCCTGGAACTGGATCTTCGCGATCTGGGTGCGATCGATGCTCTGCTGGAGGGCCTTGCGGACGTCGCTCTCCGCGAGGACGGACGACTTCGTGTTGAAGTACAGCGCGTACTCGAACGGGCTGCCGCCGCTGCGGATCTCCGTGCCCTTGAGTCCCTTGATCTGCTTGAGGCTTTCCGCGTCGGAGGCGGAGGTGTAGTCGACCTGACCGTTCTTGAAGGCGTTGACCGCCGCGGTCGACTCCAGGTTGACGTAGACGCGCTTGTCGAGTTTGCCCTTCTTCCCCCACCACTTCGGGTTGCGGACGAAGGTGATGTTGCCCGAGTGGGTGTCCCAGGTTCCTACGGTGTACGGGCCCGCGCCCCACTCCGGGTGGGCCGTTTTGACGTACGCCTTGTTGAAGTTGTCGACGGTGGCGGCCTTGGGGTGCAGGAACGTGGTGAACAGGCTCGACCAGGCGGCGTTGACGCCCTTGAAGGTGATGACGGCCTGCTTGGCGTCCTTGCCCTGCTCGACGGAGGTGATCCGGTCGTAGCCGTCCGTAGAAGAGGCGGCGTAGGCCTTGTCCGACCCGTTGTTGGCCTTCCAGGTGGCCTGGATCGCGGTCCAGTCGATCGGGGTGCCGTCGTTGAAGGTGGCCTTCGGGTTGATCGTGAGCGTGACCTTCTGGTTGCCGCCCTCCACGGACACCTTCACGTCGCTGTAGTAGTCGGGGTTGTACTGCACTTCGCCGGTGGGTGCGTAGGTGATCGCGTCGGCGTTGTACCAGGACCAGACCCGTGATGCGGTCAAGGTGCCATTGACGTTGAACGGGTTGCCCTGCTCGTCGAAGGTTCCGACCGTGGTGTAGGTGCCGCCGTCCTTGATGTTCTCGTACGGCTTCGGGTTGTAGTCGGCGGCCGACGACGCGGCCTTCTGCACGTCCTTGCCGTCGCCTTTCGCCGCGTCCTTGTCGGAGGAGGACTGGCACGCGGTGGCGGCGACGGAGATGGCGGCGACGAGGGCGATGGGCAGGGCCAGTCTTGCGCGCATGGCGGAATGGTTCCTTTGGTTCGGTTCCGGATCGGTCGCGATCGGGTTCGACCGCGACCGGGCAGGGTTGGGGGTTCGGGTTCTGGTGGGTGCTCAGACGGCGTGGCAGGCGTACTGGTGTCCCGGCTGCCCGGCCACCTCGGCCGGCGCGGGGCGTTCCGTGCGGCAGCGCTCCCGTACGTCGGCGGCGGCCAGGCGGTACAGCGGGCACCGGTCGACGAAGGCACAGCCGGCGGGCAGTCGGGCGGCGCTGGGCTGTTCGCCCTGCAGCACGACGCGTTCGCGGGTGCGTTCGCGCTCCGGGTCGGGCACCGGGATCGCCGACAGCAGTGCCCGGGTGTACGGGTGCCTGGGATCGGAGAAGATCGTCTCGGTGTCCCCGGTCTCGACGATGTGCCCCAGATACATCACCGCGATGCGGTCGGATACGTACCGGACCACGGCCAGGTCGTGGGCCACCACGAGGTAGGCGAGCCCGAGTTCACGCTGGAGCCGTGCCAGCAGGTTGATCACTCCGGCCTGCACCGACACGTCCAGGGCCGAGAGCGGCTCGTCCAGGGCGAGCAGCTTGGGCTCGGTGGCCAGGGCGCGGGCGATGCCCACCCGCTGACGCTGCCCGCCCGAGAGAGCGGCCGGGAACCGGTCGCCCACCGAAGTGTCCAGCCCGACCAGAGCCAGCAGTTCCGCGATACGGGAGCGGATCGAGTCGCGGTCCCGTCCGATCGCCTGCAGGGGTTCGGCCAGCAGGTCGAAGACGGGCAGTCGCGGGTCCAGGGCCCCCAGCGGGTCCTGCATGACGATCTGTACGTCCCGCCTCAACTCCCGCTTGCGCGTGGTGGTTTCGACCGTACTGACGTCGGTGCCGGCGATCTCGATCCGGCCGCCCTCCGGCTTCCTGAGCCGCAGGACCTCCAGCAGGGTCGTGGTCTTGCCACTGCCCGACTCCCCCACCAGGCCCAGGGTCTCCCCCGCGCGCAGCTCGAAGCTCACCCCGTTGACCGCCCGCAGCGTGCCGACCCGGCGCTTGAGGAGGGCGCCCTTGGTGATCGGGAACGTCTTGACGAGGTCCTCCACCCGGAGCACCACCTCACCGGCCGCGGCACGCTCGGAGCCGGTGGACCGGTCGACGGGGGCGACACCGCCCGCGGGATCCAGCGACCCGTCGGCGATCTCGCCGGCGCGCAGGCAGGCCACGTGGCCGTGTCCGGTGACCGCGCTCAGCTCCGGCTCGTCGGTGCGGCACGCGTCGAGGGCGACGGCGCAGCGGCTCGCGAACGGGCAGCCCTGCGGGAGGTCCACCAGGCGGGGCGGTTCCCCGCCGATGGGGACCAGGGGTTGGTGGACGCCGCTGTCCACGGTCGGTACGGCGGCGAGCAGCCTGGCGGTGTACGGCATGGTCGGACGGCGGAACAGTTCCCGCACGCCCGCCTGCTCCACGAACCGGCCCGCGTACATGACGGCGATGTCGTCGGCGTGGCCGGCGACGACTCCGAGGTCGTGGGTGATGAGGACGAGGCCGGCACCGGTCTCGCGCTGCGCCAGGCGCAGGACGTCGAGGATCTGGGCCTGCACGGTGACGTCGAGGGCGGTGGTGGGCTCGTCGGCGACGAGGACGGAGGGTTTGTTGGCGATCGCCATGGCGATCACGACGCGCTGGCGCATACCGCCGGAGAACTCGTGCGGGAAGGACTTGGCCCGCTCGTGCGGGTCGGGGATGCCGACGAGGTCGAGCAGTTCGACGGCCTGCTCCCAGGCAGCCCGCTTGGTGAGGTCCTGGTGGACGCGCAGGGCGTCACAGAGCAGCCGTCCGACGGAGAAGATCGGGGTGAGCGCGGAGAGGGGGTCCTGGAAGACCATGCCGATGGCGTTGCCCCGTACCCCGGAGAGCTTTTTGTCGTCGAGGCCGATCAGGTCGCGTCCGCCGAGCAGCACCTGGCCTCGCAGGTCCGCGGTGGGCGGCAGCAACCCCATGATGCCCATCGCGGTGGCCGACTTGCCGGAGCCCGACTCGCCGACGATGCCGAGGGTGCGGCCCGGCAGGAGATCGAAGCTCACGCCGCGCACCGCCTGGACGGGGCCGGCCTCGGAGGGGAAGGAGATGCGCAGGTCGCGCACCGAGAGCACGGGGGTGGCGCCGGTGGGCGCCGCGGGCGGGGAGGAAGCAGTCGTGGCGAGGGTCATCGTCGGCCTCCTGCCGCACCGGTCACGGACGTGGGGTCGAGGGCGTCACGCAGTCCGTCGCCGACGAAGGTCATCGACACGGTGAGCAGGACGACCAGGCCCGCGGGGAAGGCGAAGAGCCAGGGGGCGCTGGTGACGGTGCCCGCGCCGTCCGCGAGCATCGTGCCGAGGGACACGTCCGGGGTCTGGACGCCGAATCCGAGGAACGACAGGGCGGTTTCGCTCAGTACGGTCGCCACGACGCCGAGCGTCAGGTTGACGATCAGCAGCGAGCCGAGGTTGGGGATGATGTGGCGCACGATGATGCGCAGCGGGCGCACTCCCATGAATTCGGCCGCGGTCACATAGTCCCGTTCGCGCAGTGATGTGGACACGGACCAGATCACGCGCGCTGTGGACATCCAGCCGAAGACCGTCAGTACGACGATGAGGACCCGCCAGTCGCCGGCGAGGCGGTGGGAGACCAGGGCGAGGATGAGGAACGAAGGGACGATCAGCAGGAAGTGGATGACGGCGAGCGTCGCCTTCTCGACCCGCCCTCCGAAGTAGGCGGCGCTGGAGCCGACGACGGCCGCGACGACGACGGTCAGGACGGAGACGCTCACGGCGATCACCAGGGAGCGCTGGAGACCGTGCACGGTGGAGGCGTAGATGTCGTTGCCGCCCTGGTTGGTGCCGAACCAGTGGGCGGCGCTCGGCGGCTGGGTGAGTGCGGCGAAGTCGGCGTCGGAGTACGCGTAGGAGGTGAACAGGCCGCCGAACACACTGAACGCCACCAGCAGACCGAAGATCAGCACGCCCACGACGGCGAGGCGGTTGCGCAGGAAGCGCCGCAGATAGAGCCGGCCGCGGCCGAGGTGGCGTCCGTTGCGCTGGGTGGAGAGTGCCTCCTGCGGCACAGGGTGTGCTGTCGCCGGGGACGCATCACCGCTCGTCACGTCCGCACTCACATCGGTACTCACGTCAGCTCACCCTCACTCGTGGGTCGAGGAAGACGGTGGCGATGTCCGCGAGGATCGCGCCGATCGCGGTCAGCGCCGCGGCGAAGGCGGCCGTCGCGACCGTGCCGTGCACGTCGTTCTTGCTGATGGTCTGGATGAAGTAGCGGCCCATACCGTTCCAGCCGAAGATCGTCTCGGTGATGATGGCCCCGGTGAAGATGGACGGGATGCTGAACGCCACGGAGGCCGCTGTCGGGATGAGCGCGGCTCGCAGGGCATGCCTGCGGATCGCCTGGGCGCGGGTGAGCCCGGTGGCCCGGGCGGTGCGCACGAAGTCGGCGTTGATCGTGTCGAGCAGCAGCGAACGCTGTGTCAGGTGGTAGCCGACGTAACCCATCAGGGTCAGGGTCAGGGTCGGCAGGATCAGGTGCAGCAGCCGGTCGCCGATCGTGGGGAGCAGCCCCTCGACGTTCGGTGAATTCTCACCGGCGACGTAGAGGAAGTGCAGCCCGGCGTGCTGGTTGAGCCAGATGGCGACGAAGACCACGGCGAGCGCGGCGACGGACGCCGGTACGTTGAACACCGCGATGGACACCGCCTGCGTGACGCGGTCGGCCCAGCCGTACTGCCGCGACGCGGTGTACACACCGAGTGCGACGCCGATCACGACGGACAGGACCGTCGCGATGACGACCAACTCCGCGCTGATGAGCGACCGGTAGCCGATCTCCCCGTTGACGGAGACACCGGTGGGCGACTTCCCCCAGTCGAAGCGGAGGAACACCGCGGTGAACCAGTCCCACCACCGGTGCACCAGGGGCACGCTCGGGTCCAGGTTGTACGGCGCGAGAGCCCGGTCGATCTGGGCCTCGCTGCGGACGGGCCGCAGCTCCTTGAAGTTCGACCGCGGGTCCAGGAACCAACTGGCCAGAAAGTAGGTCGCGTTGGTCGCGACCACGATCATCAGGAGCCAGCCCGTCGCCTTGCGCGTCACATAGCGCACCACGCCCGCCACCTCCTCACCGCACGCGGGAGGTATGCCTCGGGGGCACGGGGTCTGAGGGAGGTATACATGCGCGGTGGAGCCTTCTGGAGGTACGGAACGTATGCACAGACGTGCGTGCATGAGTCTGGTCCGTACCTGGGAAGGGACACCAGGGTTTGAGGGTTTCCGCCATGAGGCCGAAACGCGGCTGTAGTAAACCGTCTGGATTGCGGGGCGATGTGCGCCCCGACCGTGGTCAGCGGTGGCACCCCGGCCCGGCGGGACCAACGCCCCCACGGGGGGAAACTGCCGGGAATCCGCCCATGGGCCAGGCGGAGATGGGATGCTGACCTTGCTGGAGCTGGTACTGGTCGCATGATCCACGGGGGAGCCGGATGACCGAGGTACGGATCAGCGTGGGGAGCGCCGCGGGCGCCACGGCCCTGGCCGGGTGGTTGCTCCGCGATCCGTCGGTCGCCCGTTCCGGTACCACGATCGGGGCTGCGAGCGCCTCCGGGGCCCCGGCCACCACCATGGGGACCGTGGACACCATCACCGCCGTGGCGAACAGCACGGTCGGCCTGCTCGGACTGCTGGTCACCACGGCCGCCTGGCGGCGCCCACACGGAGCGCGAACTCCCACCGTACGGATCACCGAGAGCGACGGGACCGTGCTGGAGGGGACGGCCGAGGACGTTCTCCAGGTACTACAGGGCCGCCGGGAGCCGGAGCAGTCCGACTCATGACGGCCCGGCTGTCCGACCCCGCGGCCTCCCGGGCGGTACTGATCGGCATCCCCACATACGCCGCGGGCGGTCAGCTCGCGCAACTGCCCGCCGTGGAACGGAACATCACGGCACTGCGGGACGCCCTGTGCGACGACGCGGTCTGGGGCCTGGCCCCGGCGAGCTGCCGCGTACTCGGCAGCGAGGCCGACGGCGGCGATGTCATGCGGGCCATCGACGCGGCCGTGCGGGAAGCCGAGGACACACTGCTCGTCTACTACGCCGGGCACGGACTGCTGCACCCCGACCGGCCGACCGACCTTCACCTCGCCCTGCACGACTCCAACGAACAGCAGATGTGGCGCGCGCTGCCCTACACGCACATCCGGGACGAGGTACGTTCGGCCCACCGTCGGCACGGCCTCAAGTGCGCCATGATCCTCGACTGCTGCTTCAGCGGAGCCGCTGTCGAAGGCGGTATGAGTACCCGCGAGTCCCTGCTGAAACAGGCCGCCGACATCGACGGCGTCTGCGTCCTCACCTCCAGCGCGGCCACCGAAGTCGCCTACTCCCTGGCCGACGAGGACCTGTCCGCCTTCACCGGCGCCCTGCTCGGGCTCCTGCGGACGGGCGCGCCCGAGGCCGGACCGGTGCTCGACTTCGGGACCGTGCACGCCCGGCTGCACCAGACCCTGAGCAGCCGGGAACACCCCCAGCACCCGCAGATCGGGGCCCACAACTCGGGCGAGCGGATAGCCGTCTTCCGCAACCCCGCGCACACGGCGCCGACAACGCCCGAAGCCGACCGCGGCGCCGACGCCGCGGGGCCACTGCCCGCCACGCGACTGTTCGGCCGGGAACGCGAGCTGCGCGAGCTCACGGCGGAAGCCGCCCGGGGGCCCGGCGTCCTCGTCATCCACGGACCTCCTGGCGTGGGCAAGTCGGCGCTGGCGGCGGCGCTGCGTCAGCGGCTCCCCCCCAGCACGCAGAAGCCTCCGGCAACCCACCCACCCCTCGTACTGCTCGACGACGTCACGGACGCCGCCGAGCTCAACCGCACCGACGTGACCCCGCGCGATGCGCTGATCCTGGTCACCAGCCGTGCCTCGCTCACCGACGCGATGCCGCCGCAGCACATCCGCCGCTACGCACTCGCTCCGCTGGAGGTCTCCGACGCGGTGGCGTTGATGCAGGACATCAGCGGGCTCACCGGGCACGAAGCCGAACTCACCGAGATCGCCGAGCTGCTGAGCTGCTTCCCCCTCGCCCTGCGCCCCATCGCCGCCCGGCTGCGCCGCACCCCGCCCGACCTTCTCCTGGACGCCATGCGGGAGTCGGACCGTCCGCTGCAGCATCTGCACTCCGACGACGACCGTGTCCGTACGGCCTTCACCGTGTCGTACGAGGCACTCAGCGATCAGCAGAAGCAGGTCCTCCGGGACTGCGCCGGCCACCCCGGGCCGGACTTCGACCGCCGTTCCGCAGCCGCCCTGTGCCGTCTGCCGCCCGGCATCTGCGGGCTGATGCTGGAAGAGCTCGTCGATGTGGGTCTCCTCCAGCGCGCCAACGGCCGCTATGCCTTCCACGACCTCTACCGCAGCTATTCGCGCACCACGCCCGCGGGGGAGGTCCTGCGGCGGACCTCGCTGTATCTGCACCTGCGCGGCCGTCTGGGGCCCGCGGGCGAGGACAGTGCGCGCACGGCCTGGCGGGCCGCCGCGCTCGGCGAACTGCGCGCGGCGGCGCGGGCGGCGCGCGAGGACCGGTGGAACCTCGCGACCGAGCTCGGCTGCGACGTGGCGGACGCCCTGCACGAGGAGGAACGGCCCGAGGAGGCCAAGGAGGAGGCCGAGGCCGCCTACCGCTACGCCACGGACCACAGCCACGGCGCCGGTATCGCTCGGGCCCGGGCCGCCCTGGCCCGCCTGGGGGCGGAACCAGCGCCCGGCCGCGTCCCGCCCACGGTGAGCGCCCCGTCGGCCACGCGACAGGAAGTGGCCACCGAACTCCGGCGCGCGGCCGAGGCGGCACCCGAGGCCGGGACCGAGCACGGCCGGCACCTCATGGCCCTGGCCGAGCGGGCTCTGGCCGCCGATCTCGTCGAGGAGGCTCTGACCTTCCAGGCCGAGGCACGCTCCTGGGTGGAGGAAACCGGGGACGACAACGGGCTGCTGGCCGAGTGCCTCGTGGCCGAGGCAGCCCTGCGCATCCACGCGGGGCAGTATCCCGACGCGGTCGAACTGGCCCAGAGGGCGGCCCGGTTGCTGGACGAGCGTGGCGATCGGGAGGGGGCGGCCCACGCGCACGCGACGGCGGCCGAAGCTCTCCGCAAGGCCGGAACCCTGGAGATGGCCCGCCGCCATGCCCGTCTCGCGCTGGAGCACTTCGAGGCGGTCGGCACCCCCGCCAACCTCAGCTACGCCTACCGCCTGATCGCCAAGATCGAGTGGGCGCTGGGAAACCACGCGCACGCACGACAGCTCATGCACCAGGCACACGAACTGCGTCACGACCTCGACGCCGAGGAAGGACCGTCGACCAAGGCCATCGCCCACCCGTCGTCCCGAGCGGTCCGCATGGGCCACCACCTGGGCAACCGGGAGATTCCGCGCTCCACGGACGGGGGCCTGTCCGGGTGATCGTCCGCGGCCAGGTGGACGGGGAGGCTGATCGGGCACGCCTGCCCCCGGCGGGAAGGCGCCGTCCACGTCCGTGGGTTGAACGAACCGCCGGGTCGCCGCTCCGAACCTGACAGTCCCTCAGCGGCGGTGGTACGCAGTCCATTTACCCGATGCCGACGGCGCCGAGCGCGTAGCCTGCTGCGCAGCGCGAGCGAGCAGGTTCGCTGCGTGCACGATCCGTCCCGTATGAGGAGTGCTCCGCCATGCGCATATCCAGACCCTCACGCTCACGGCGCGCCAGAGCCGCTGTCGTCGGCGCGGCCCTGGCGGCCGCCCTCGCGCTCGCAGGCTGCCAGGACGGCACCTCGGGCGCGGCCTCGGCGCCACCGTCGCTCACGGCGAGCGCCACCCCGGGGACCGGGTCGCCTTCCGCGACCACCCCGGGTCCCGCCGCCTCCCCCAGCCATACCCCGTCCCCGAGCCGGACGAGCGCGAAGCCGCACACCCCGGCTCCCGCGCCAACGAAGTCGCGCACCCCGAAGCCCCCGGCGCAGGGCAGCCACCCGAGCACGAAGGCCACCGCCTCCACCCACTCCAGCAGCTGCGAGATCGTCTCCAACGCGGGCAACTGCTACAACGCGGGCCAGTTCTGCCGTAAAGCCGATCTCGGCCGTTCCACGCACGCCGCGAACGGGCGAATGATCTACTGCCGGACCGTCAGCGGCCGCCCTCACTGGCAGTACTGACCGCCGAGTTCAGCCTTCCACCCCCTCACTGAGAGGCGTCAGGACCGACCGACAGCGTCGAGCGCATGTTCCTTGAGGAACGCGCCCGCATGGGCTGCCGCTTCCTCCGTGGTCGGGTACCACGTTCCCCCGCCCACCGCGCTCGATGCCCCATCGGCACCCCTGCCGGTCCACGTCCAGCCGCCGGATGGCACCTGGACCAGTTCAGCCGTTCCCCCGAAGAGTTCAAGGGTGGTTGCGGGTACTGTCGGGGGCACCGGGCGACTGACGGCGTCGGGCCATTTCTTGCGGGCACCCTGCCGAGTGATGCCCCACACGGCCCCCAACTGTTCGTAACTCGCACCGTAGGAGCCGGCGGTTGCGGCCGCGTTCGCCGTCAGCCGTTTGACCTCCGCGTCCACCACCTTCCACGCGGCAAGGACGGTCAGTGCCACTTCTGCGGGATCCGCGTCCCACATGCGGTCGACGGAGAGACCCGTCTCTCGGGAGCGAAAGGCTGAGGCCAGTGGATTCAAGGCGTCGTACAGAGCCTTGTCGAGCTCCACCTGTTCTTCTGGGGTGATCTCAGGCACCATCATGCGACAACCATAGTTCACACAGCCTTACTTGGGAACTAAAGTTACCGCGGGGCGGCGCCGGATCACGGCTGACCGCGGAACGACGGTCCTCTGATCAGCCGAGTCCGAGTCCGGGCGTGCTCATGGTCTGCTCGGCCATGCGCTGCTCGCCGAGCGCGTTGGGGTGGACGGGGACGACGTTCTGCCCGAACAGGAGCGGTTCGATCCAGCGGGTCCCGGTGGGTGCGCACGCGTCGCGGCCCTCGGACGCCCGGGAGAGGTCCACGTAGGTGGCCCCGGTCTCGTCGGCGGCGCGTTGGACGACGGCGTTGAGGTGTCCCTGTATGCCGCGTACGTACGGGACGTCGCCGGAGGCGATGGGCAGCTTCACGAAGCAGGACGGGTCGGCTTTGGCCGGGGTGATCCAGGGGTAGCCCAGCACCGCCACGCGGGCGTGGGGCGCCTTGGCGCGGACGGCGCGCAAGGCGGTCTTGAGCGCGGGATACGTGTTCGCGTCGATCTGGTCGTCGAAGGCGGTGCCGTTCTGGTCCTTGCAGGGGCTGCCCTGACCGCCACTGAAGACGCCGGCAGTGCCGCAGGTCAGGATGGCGTTGATGAAGGTGTTGTTGTCGTTGCCGCCAATGGTCAGCGTCACGAGTTCGGTGTCGGCGGTGACGGCGTCCAACTGGGGGGCGGTGCCCGGGTACTGGGATGTGGAGAAGTCCTTGGTCTGGGCGCCGCCGCAGGTCACGTCCGCGAGGTGGGCGCCGGTGCGGGCGGCGATGACGTGGGGGTAGTTCGCGGTGGACCGCAGACACAGCAGGTTGGTGGGATCCACGGGCAGGACGCCGGAGCCCGCACTGTAACTGTCTCCGAGGGCGACGTAGTTCAGGGCCCGAGCAGGGGCCATGGCCGCATCCTGGGCCGGGGACTGGGTGGCGTGCGCGGTGGTGGCGCCGACGAGTCCAAGGGCCAGCGCACCCGCCGCCACTGACGCAGACATGACATATCGAGCTGACTTGGGCATGGTTGCTCTCTCTTCCCGGGGAACGGCGCACCCGGATCGGCGCGACGAAGGAGCGGCTCGAACAACGAATGGCGGCAGCGGGACGACGGTGCGGGCACCGGCGACCACGGAGGACCGGTGCGGGATTACCAACCGGTTCTACCCATAGGTAATGTGAGGTGCCGCCAGGTCGGCGTCAATATTGGTGACCGGATTTATTTGAAATCCTCACGACCATGACAGCGGCGGTGACATGAGCCGCGCTCCCCCGGGCGCTCCCCCGGGCGCTCCGCAGGGCCCCATAAGGCGCACCGTATGTTGCCGGGCGCCGCGGTGGGTGTTGAGGTCGAAACCATGGGCAGTGACGGCGACGCCGCCGACGGGCGCATGCGCAGAGTGACCGGGGAAAAGGTTTTCGCCAGCGACTTCCGGCCGGCGGACATGGCCGCCATGGGCTGGCCGACGGACTGCCGGCACGCCCTGCTGCTGCGCAGCCGACACGTCGACCGACTCTTCACGGGTGTGGATTTCGCACGGCTGCCGGCCGATCTGCGGCCCGACGTGGTCGTCACAGCCGCGGACCTCCCGCAGCCCCCGTACAGCAACCGGGTGTCCGCCGACAACGTCCAGGCGCTCCTGCCGGCGGGTGAGAAGGCCGACTACCTCGGTCAGCCGGTGGCCATCGTGGTCTACGGCGACTTCGTACGGTTCCGCCGCGCGGCGCAGGAGTTGCGCGAAGGCGCCGCTCCAGTGACGTATGGACCCGCCACCGGCGTCCTCCCGCCCACGGAGGAGCAGCTGATCGCGCAGGATCTGGAGGCCTGGACGCAGCGGAGCTTCACCGGCACGCCGCGCCAGGCGCACTACCTGCTGGACGCCACCGTGCCGAACGGCTACTCCCACTGGAACCGCGGGCGTGTCACCTACGACGCCACGCAGAGCACGTTCGTCAGGAACGGGCAGCCCGACACCGATGCGGAACACCTGTTCTCGGCGATCGAAGGCGACATGGCCCAGCCCGGAGCGCTCGGGGCCGTCACCACGACGTTCACCCAGCAGACCGACCCGGGCTTCTTGGAGCCGGAGGCCGGACTGGCCTGGCTGGACCACTCCTCCGGCACCCTGCACCTGGTGCTGGGCACGCAGTCGCCGCACGGGGACGTGCCGGACATCCAGACGCTGCTCGGCCGCGCGGCGCATCCGAGCGTACGGTCCGTACGGCTGTGGTCGAAGGACTGCGGTGGAGGGTTCGGGGGCCGGGACAAGTCGCCGTTCCCGTACTACCTGGCGCTCGCGGCGGTGTTCGCGCCCGGCCCCGTCCGGCTGGCGTACGACCGGCGCGAGCAGTTCCAGGGCGGCTTGAAACGACACGCCTCCGGCGTCCGCAGCTGGATCCGGGCGGATCCCGACGGGCGGATCCAGGCGATGCGGTCGTTCGTCGTGCTGCACGGAGGTGTCGAGGCAAACCTCAACGGGCCGGTGCTGGGGCTCGCGGCCCTGCACGCCACCGGCCCCTACCGGGTGCCGCAGGCCTCGGTGCACGCCATCGTGGTGGAGCGGGCGATCCCCGCCGTCGGTTCCATGCGCGGCTTCGGCATCCCACAGGTGGCGTTCAACCTGGAGACCGCGCTCGACCGGTTCGCCGTACGAGGCCTGGGCATGGATCCCCTCGACTTCCGCCTGGCCAACGTGGTCCGCTCCGCCACCGACGGGCCGACCGCCGCTTCTGCCCCGGACACGGACCTCGCCGGGACTCCGCTGCGGTTCCATGTCGGCGCCGCCGAGGTCTGCGCGGCGGCTCGCGACCACACGCTGTGGCAGCAGCGCGACGAGGCTCGTGACCGGGTCGCCGGGCGCGGAGACGGCACGCTGTACGGGGTCGGCTTCGCCTGCTGCATGGAGGCGTACGGAACCACCCAGGACAGCGTCTACACGGCCGTGCAGGTGACCGCCGACGGCCAGGTCGCGGTGTGGGGCCAGAGCGTGGAGATGGGACAGGGCTCCCGCGCCGCTCTGGAGCAGGCCGCCCACGACGTGCTGGGGGTGCCGGTGGTCGCCCGGCTCGGGGTGGTGGGGCCCTTCGAACGCTTCGCCCAGCGCCTCAAGGAGCGGGGACTGCACGACCAGGTCAAGATCTCGCTGTCCCATGGAGCGAGCAGCGCGTCGAAGACGGCGTTCTTCCATGTGCACGTGGTCCGCGAGGCGTGCCGCGCACTCCTGCGGCTGCGCCTGCTCCCCGCAGCACGCGCGCTGCTGAACGAGCCCACGCTGACCGACGCCGACCTGCTGGCTGCTTGGCACGATGGTGCGGTGCAACTGCCGGGCCACCCCGCGGTGCCGCTGGCCGCACTGGCGCGCGAGCTGGTGCGTACAGGAGGCCAGACATGCGTCATGGCACACGGTTACTTCTGCAACGGCTGGTCACAGGCGACGTTCCAGGTCGACGGGGTGTCTCACGAGGCGTCCGTCGACGCGCTGACGCTCGTCCACTCGCCGGACGACGACCCCGTGCCCCTCACCCCGGTCGGCCCGCTCACGGCCCCGGTCGCGCGTGGACCGGGCGGGGACGTCGTACCGCGGTCGCTGTACGCGGCGGCCGGTCACCTGGTCGGCGTGGAGATTGCGCCGACGCACGGGACGATCCGTGTCGTGGACGCCGTGACGTTCCTGGACGCCGGCGACCCACTGCTGCCGGCCGCGCTCGACGGCCAGGTGGCGGGCGGGCTCGCCATGGGGATCTCCCACACACTGCACGAGGAACTTCCCCCGGAGACCGGTGCCGGTCCCTACGTCAACTTCGACCGCTACCGGCTCGCACGCTACGCCGACATCACCGGAATCCGACGCGAGACGATCCTCGTTCCCCTGCCGGCGGCGGGTGTGCTCGGCACCGGCAGTCCGAGCCTGCGGCACAAGGGGATCGGGGAAGCAACCATGACGAGTGTCGCACCCGCCGTGGCCAACGCCGTCGCGCATGCCCTCGGGCACGGCGACGACCGCTGCTGGCCCTCCCGTACCCCGATCCGCCTGGCGGACCTGCCCCTCCCCGACAACGGGCGGTCGTGATGCAAGAGCCCACCACCGATCTGGACCTCACCGTCAACGGCGTGCGCCACCACGGCCGTTCCGTGCCCGGCGACATGTCCCTCGTCCACTTCCTGCACGAGGACCTGGGCCTGACCGGCACGAAAATCGGCTGCTCCATCGGGGAATGCCGCGCCTGCACCGTCGCGGTCCGCACCCTCCCCCAAGCCCCGGTGGTGACACGCCAGGCCTGCATGACCAGCATGCGCCACGTACAGGGGTGGGACGTCACCACCGTCGAAGGCCTGGCGGCCGACGGCACGCTGCACCCCGTACAGCAGGCGTTCCTGGAGCGTGAGGCGTTCCAGTGCGGATACTGCGCGGCCGGGTTCGCGGTCGCCGGCAGCGTCGTCGTCGACCACGCCGGCGACAACCGCCTTGCGGACGAAGCGGAGCAGCAGCTGGAGGAGACCGTCGACACGGTCCTCGGCTCGCATGTGTGCCGCTGCACGGACTACGAGCGCTACCGGGCGGCCGTACTGGCCACCGCGCAGAGCGCGCCCCCGGCCCCCGCCCCGACGGAGCGCGAACGCAACCCGGCCGCGCCACCGACCGCTCCGGAGACCGGGGCAACCGCCCATAGAGCCATGCCCCGGCTGAGCAGGACACCTGCGCTGTCCGCGGCGGACACCGAACGGCTCGGATACACCCCCGTGTTCGACGATCCGACGCTGGAACTGATCCGGCTGTTGCGCGACGGCGCGGAGATCGAGCACTCGCTGCTCGTCCAGTACCTGTACGCCGCCTTCTCGATCAAAGTGCCGCGTTTCGCCGACCTCGCCGGCTGGCCCAGCCATCGCTACGGAGGCCGGCCACTGCACCTGATGGGCGTGGCCATCGAGGAGATGACCCACCTCGACATCGTGAACTCGCTGCTCGTCGCACTCGGGGCGGCCCCGCACCTCGGCCGCCAGCAGTTCCCGTACGAACAGGACATCTATCCCTTCGACTTCGTGCTGGAACCCCTGAGCCTGCACAGCCTGGCCAAGTACGTATACGTCGAGGCATCACCCAGCGCGGTCGACCCGGCCCAGCAGCACACACCCGAGGACCGCGCCTTCGTCGACCGCCTGTACGAGGTGCTCGGCTCGACAGCACCTGCGGCCCCCCGCCCCAACCAGGTCGGCAGCCTCTACCGCAAGGTCACACGGGTGCTCGAACTGCTACAGGAGCGGGAGCCGGACCGGCTGGACTACACCTCGTGGTTCGCCCGCCTGGAGCTGCTGCGCGAAGAAGGGGAAAGCGAACACTTCACGCTCTTCCGGTCCATGTTCGAGGGCACCCATCCCGCCCTCCAGGACTGCGCTGACGTATGGAATCCAGCCGGCCCGGACCACCCGGTGGTCCCCCTCAGCCACTCCAGCGGGCTGCCACCCTCCGGCGACCCCATCCCCGACGAAACGGTCCCGGCACTGCGCCACCTCGCGAACCTCCACTACTGGGCGGTGTGCATGCTGCTGGACGCGTCCTACCGGCAGGGCATGCTCTTCCACAGCGCCGCACGCCGCCACATGACGGGCCCGCTGCGCAGCCTGGGCACCGCACTGGCCCATCGCGCCGAGGGCCTCCCGTTCGACGCCTTCGTCGCGGGCTACGCTCCCGGACTGGACGACACACAGAACCTGCGCCTGGCCCACACCATGGTGCAACAGATCACGATCGACCAGCAGCGCTACGCCCGCCACCTGCCGTACGACTACCCGGCCAACTGCGCCCGGGAGACGCTCTGGGAGCTGTCGCTGGTGCCTGGCGGGCGGTGAAATACGGTTTTCTCGACAGCCCGCCACAAAGCCTGCGCCAGGGCCTCCGTAAGGTGGCCGCGATGAATGAAGACGCGCGGGTCCTGGTCCTGCTTCACGCTCTGGACCAGCTGTCGGGACCAGACCACCTGGAGTTTCCCGACGGCTTCGACCGTCTGCTGGCCGCGGCGCGAGCGACCCAGCTCAACGACCAGCTGACCAAAGACTTCGGGCACGCCTGCGAACTCGACGAACAGATCCAGGACGCCAGCTACTACTTCAACATCGCCATACCGTCGGAGGCGACCGAGGCCGGGGTTCCCCTGGGACTGCGGCTGAGCAACTTCGGCAACCTCGCGGTGGTGACCACCCCGAGACCCGACAGCCACGACGACCTGGACCATGCCGTTCGGGAGGGCGCGCTAACCGTTGCGGACCGCAGCCGAATCGAGGCCGCCCTCTGCGATTTCGGCTACACGCTAGTGCCCCCACGGCTGCTCCACCGGCCCTACGACGGCGTGACGTGGCTCGCTGACGAGGGGTCCTTCTACGCCGGCTACGGCCCGTATGGAGGCCGCGCAACATGGTGGATCCGCTACTTCGAGCACCTGTGACGACCGGTAGAACCCGCACGACTCTCACTCGCTTCGCGCCCTCTCACACACCCAGGGTTGCCAGAGCGGGGCGGAAGCTGGTGCCGGCACCGCGGACCGGTCCGGCGCATCCGTGCCGGCCGCCACGCCGATGGCGCGGCAGCCCAGGCGGCACACGCGACGGTCGCGGAGCGTCTAGAGGCGGCTGCTGTAAGACGATGGTGCCTGCTGCAAACAAGGAACCTTTCGGAAGGGGAATGTCATGGCGACCCTGCGGATCTCTGTTTCCGCCGACTCTGACGAGGGGGTGACCCGTCAACTCGTGGCGGAGCTGAGCCGCCGTGGGTACGAGGTGATCCCTCATGGCGTACTGGCAGCGGAAGAGACGGACGACTGGGCGTTCTGCACGGAGGCTGCCGCGCGGGACGTGGCAGAGGGGCGAGCGGACCAGGCGGTGGTGTGCTGCTGGACCGGGACCGGTGCGAGCATCGCGGCCAACAAGGTCCCTGGCGTGCGGGCGGCGCTGTGCACGGACGCCTACACAGCCAGTGGTGCCCGCCGCTGGAACGACGCGAATGTCCTGGCCTTGGGCTTGCGACTGACCTCGGCAGCCACACTCGGGGAAATCCTGGACGCGTGGTTCGACACCAGTCCGAGCCAGGACCGGACCGACCAGCAGAACATCCGGCATCTGGGGCGCCTTGACCAGGCGTGACAGGGGCGCCGGGAGTGGTTGCGACGCGCTTTCGTGCGTCGGTCACACGCTCGTGAGGAGGTCGTCGAGCGGGGCCGGTACCTGTCCCGGGTCGAGGGCCTCCACCAGGAGACGGCCGTAGCGGATCTTGCGGCCCTTCTTCGTGCCGAGAAAACGCCGCAACTGCTGCTGCCGGGGCCGGTCCTGCTGTGCGGGCTGCTGCAGGAAGGTCTGCCAAGCGCGCTGGTCGCCCTCGGCCCGGATGATCTCCTCGACCCGAGCCGTGCCCAGCGCGCGGATCAGCTCGTCCTCCAAGTCCGCGACGCACACGTAGAAGCCGTGGCGCGGCGCCCCGGCCCGCGCCATGCCACGGTCGTAGAAGCGCTGCTCGCCCTCGTCGCACAGTCCCCTCAGGCGCAGGCCGAGACCGGGCGGCCCGAGAAGACCGGCGTAGCGACCGACGCTCATCGCCCCGCCCATCGGCACGACGCACACCCCCTCGGCGGCCAGATCCCGGCCACGCCGTGCGGCCAGCTCCTCGACGGCCGCGAGATCACTCGGCCCCTCCAGCAATACCGCCGTCCTCAACCGCAGTCGTACAGCCAGTTCACTCGCCGGTTCGCCTGAACCACCGGCCGCCCAGCTGCTCACCGCATCCCGGAACGCCCACATGTCTGCCATGAAGCGAGTCTGCACTTCCACCGACCGGCACGGCACGCGATATTCGAGAACCTCGCTCGACACGCCGGGCACCCTCGTCACCTGGGCAGCCATCAACCTGACGATCTACCCGATCACTTGGGGCACTGAGCTCGTCGAGGAAGCTCGGGCCGCGATGTAGCGGACCGGGTGTGGTCGCGGCCCCGGCCGCAGGGTGTAGCGCTCCTCAGCACCGACGTGCGCGCCCGCGCCGCCGCGGGTAACCCGGAACACCCGTGATCGTTTGCCCGGGCATGCGCATCTCACGACGAATGCACGCCGCAGTCGCCCTCAGCAGTGTTGTGCTGGGCGCCGCCGCGGCCCAGGCCGCCGGAACACACGGAGCCGCCGGGCAGAGCAGGACTGTCGCGCCCGGCGCCCGGCACCACACCACCGACGGCTCGCACACATACCCCGTCGAGGACCACCAGTACGACGAGGGCAACTTCTACTCCAAGTACGGACACACCGCATCTGAGGCCGACAACGAGCACTACAGGAGGTACTCCTGACCCGACCGCATCACCCGACGAACTCGCCCCGTCGCCATGCTCGGCGGGACTTGAAGTGAGAAGCACCGTCGAGGCCGGTCGTCTCTCAGACGAGGGAGGCCGTACGGTCATGGCCAGCCAGACCACAGCGATCAGAGCCGCCGCGGCCCCGGTCGGCGCCAGCACACCGGCGACCCCACCGCCCGACACCGACGACCATCAGCCGTGCCCGGGACGCGTCCGCGATCAGGCGTCGGCAGCGAACCGGTCGAGAGCTCCGAGTACGTGGTCGCGGGTCGTCGTACCGCCCAGATGGCCCGCGTCTTCGACGACGATCAGCTCCGCGTCGGGCCAGGCGCGGGCGAGCTCCCACGCGGTGTCGAGAGGTCCGCTCATGTCGAGTCGGCCGTGCACGAGGACGCCAGGGATGCCGGCCAGACGGTCGGCGTCGCGCAGCAGCGCGCCCTCCTCCAGCCATGCCCCGTGGGAGAAGTAGTGGGAGCAGATACGCACCGGCGCGAGCCGGTCGGACGGCGGGCGGTCGCCGTACGGGTGGGAAGCGCCCTTGGTCTCGCCGGACAGGACCACGTCCTCCCAGGTACACCAGTCGGCCGTGGCCTTGTTCCGTACCGCGGCGTCGGGGTGCTCCATCAAACGTGCGTAGGCCCCGACGATGTCGCCGTCGCGCGGTGTGCCCGGAGCGCCGGCGAGGAAACGCTCCCACTGCTCGGGGAAGAACCGGCCGACGCGAATGGGCCGCCACCACGGCAGCGGCCACGGAGTTCGAGGCGGAACTCTCGTTCCCATTGAGCCGACTCGTCGGCGAGGCACTGGATGCGTTGCGCCGACGCCCGATGCGGCAGCGGATCGCCGAGGCGGCACCCCACCTCATCGCGCACAGCCCGCAGGAGAGCGGTGCGGTGCCGGAAGGCGAAGCGGAAGCCCTGCCGTAGACGCTCCGAACGGGCCGTGGTGCGCGGCGGCTCTGGGCAACCGCGCACCACGGCTCACAGCGCGGTCCGCTCCACGGGGATCCACAGCTCCGCGTCCGCCTGTGCCGCATCCTGCGACAGACGCGTCCGCAGGATCTCGGGCCCCGGCCTGCTGCGGTACGGATTGGACGGGAACCACTGGGTGAACACGTCCCGCCACATGTACTGGAGCGCCTGCGGAAACGGCCCGGAACTCTCGAAGACGGCCCACGTTCCGGCCGGGACGGTGAGCGCGTCCATGTCCTCGGGCACGGCGGCGCCCGTCACCACACCGTGGTAGTAGTCGAGTTCGGTCCCCTCGGCACGGCTCTCGTCCAGATTCTCGCTCACCGAGACGATCCCCTCCGGCTCCTGGTCGGACAGGCTCTGGATGCGCTGCAGCGTCTCCTGGCCGATGCCCCGGATGAAGTCGGCGATGGCCGGGTTCACCCCCTCGTGCACCAGGGGGACGCGCGCCTTCCTGCCGACCACACGAAACTCCTCCTTCTCCACGACCCTGTACCGCATGCTGCTGCTCCCTTCGACGACGAGGCGGAAGGACATCCGGGGCTGGGACTGCAGACTCGCACCGACCCGTCTGGCCTCTCCCGGACCGACGCCGTGCATCGCACGGAACGCGCGCGCGAACGCCTCCCCCGAGGTGTAGCCGTAACGCACCGCGACCTCCAGCAGCGTCCGCTCGCCGGTCAGCACCTCGGCACCCGCGACCGTCAGCCGCCTGCGCCGGATGTATTCCGACAGCGGGATCCCCGCCAGGGCGGAGAACAGCCGCCGCAAGTGGTACTCCGACGTCACCGCGATCCGCGCCAGGTCGGCCGCCTCGATCCGCTGATCGAGATGGCCCTCGATGTGCTCCATGGCCTGGTTGAGCCGCTCCAGCACCCCGGCCTCCTTCCCTTTCGATCACTCACATTAGGAAGGACTCACCTTGCCGCACCCGACATCCTGTGCCCGGTACGGTCGGGTACGGCTGCGTGGGCCTCGGGCGTCAGGGTGGTGGTGAGCGCGGCGGACAGGGAGCCGAAGGTCGGCGCAGGGCCGTTGGCTCTGCGAAGTACCCCCTGGACGAGCACGCGTCTCGGGCAGAGCTGAAGCTGCGGCGTGGCCCGGGTGGACGGCGGACACGTCCAAGTCCGGGTCGAGGTCCGGGTCCAGGTCCAGGGCCGGGTCCAGGTCCGCGAGACAGTGCATGCTGTGCCGTCAGGTGGTGGACGGCCCCCGGTCACGCATGCCTCGCCGCTCTGCTGGTTTCCCCGCGACGGCTCTTACTGCTGATGCCACCTGTAGTACTGGTTGGAGGGATCGCAGGCCGTCGCTTGCAGGAGGGTGCCGTTGCGTACGCTGGGTGTCGACAGGCAGAGCCCGCTCGACACGTTCTGCCAGACGTCGTACCAGCCCGAGGGCGGCCCGTTGGGGTTGTCCGCGAAGAAGACGCGCCACTGCTGGGTGGGCGCGGCTGCGTTGCAGAACTCCACCGTGACCGTGCCCGAGCCCCAGGCCGGTGCGGTGATGCACCGTCCCGTGCGCTGGTTGGTGAAGGTGAACAGGCCTGTCTGCGTGTTGAACCCTTCGAGCCACTTCTGCTCGGAGCCACCCGAGCACGACCACATGTGGAGCTTTGCGGAGTTTTCGGTGGCGTTGTCGAGGCAGTGGGTCGAGTTCCAGACGTTGATCGGGCTGAAGCCTGCCGCCTGCGCAGGTGTGCCGATCACGGCGATGACCAGCATCGCCAACACCCCGGTGAACAGCGCGAGCAGGCTGCGTCTCTTGGGCATGAGTCCTCTCCAGGTTTCTCGCTAGAGAATGTTGGAGCCTCAACGACACGCGGTACGTGCAGAGGAAGGTGCCCGAACACCGCGAGCCTTGAGCCTGCCCGCCGGAGACGTCAGCGAAATTCTCCGGTCGGGCGCCCCGAGTCTCACACCACGGCTTGTTTCCAGCAACGCGCTCACGGCCCAATGTCCAATTTTCGCGGCGAGTTGATCGCCCAGAGGGCGTCATCCGTCGAACTGCCGGTTGTAGTGCGTCTGGAGTGAGCCACGAGGATCACACGTTCACGAAAGCGGAGGAAACTGGCCCTGCCTCCCATCTGGTGTTTGGCCAGACGGAGTTGCAGATGAGGCGAGGCCGGCGCGGATGGCTTCGCGCCCTTGAGGTTTGGCGTCGCGAGTAGCACTTCCAGACACCGGCAATCTCCAGAGCCGCGAGCGGGACGTGCAGCTGAGGGGCCCGCCCTCTTGCCCTCTGGGCACCTTCTATCGACGTCAAAACTTCCCTTCAGGGGCGCCTCAGGATCGCTCCCACCCTCACCGGTCCCTTCACCCTGCTCGCCGCAGAGCGCGCTCGACCTGACCACTGCGCCGGGCGTGCGCTCAGAGGAAGCGTGAGCAGGCTGTCTCGGGGCACACCTTGAACGAGAGGGTCAGGCTCAAAGGAGGCCATCGTGGGGATTTCGGGGCTTGTCAGCGCGATCGTGATCGGTATCGTCATCGGCGTTCTGGGGCGGCTCGTGCTCCCTGGCCGCCAGCGCATCGGTGTCCTGTGGACCATCCTGGTCGGTATCGTCGCAGCACTGCTGGGAACGGCGATTGCAGCCGGCTTCGGTGTCGCTGACACCAAGGGCATCGACTGGATCGAGCTCGCCCTCCAAGTCGCGCTGGCTGCCGTGGGCGTAGGCGCGTTGGACCGTTTCAAGGGACGCCGCTGAGCTGAGATGGGCAAGGTGAGTCATCAACCTTGTCTGTCGCGTCTGCCGGCCGGAGCGTCCGTTTCCCGTGGACGCCCGACCGGCAGCCGTTGCCCGATCACGTGGCCGACGACCTCGGGGCGAGCCTGAGCATCCACCGACTCCTCGCCGCCTTCACAGGTAACGCCAAGTGACTCCCCCGCCGCGCAGTCATGATCACTCCTCAAACCACTGAGTGTGGACACCACCACCCGAACGGCCCCCTGGGGTACGCATCCGCAAATGCCACATGCCGCCCCTTCGCCGCAGACGACACCGCCGCCACCACCGTCACCGCGTAACAGAGGGTGCACCATGCCATCACCGCGACTACAGTCGGCTATCACTTGGCTATGGACTGCCGCCCCGCCCCACACCCTCTGAGGAGCCACGCCATGCCGCTTCTTCGTACAGGAGGCACCGCCCTGTACTACGAGGTCGTCGGGGAAGGCGAACCGCTCGTCTTCGTCCACGGCTCGTGGACCGACCACACCTCGTGGCAGCCCGCGATCGAGGCGGACATCCGCGCGTCGTTCCAGGTGATCAGCTACGACCGCCGTGGCCACAGCCAGAGCGAGGCAGCGCCTGGTCAGGGCACTCGGAGGCAGGACGAGGACGATCTCGCGGCCCTGATCGAGCAGCTCGGACCCGCGCCCGCGCACGTCGCGGGCAATTCCTTCGGCGCCATCATCACGCTCGGTCTGGCCGCACGCCGTCCGGAGCTGTTCCGCAGCATCGTGGTGCATGAACCACCCCTGGTCACGATCGTGGCCGACGACCCGGACGCCATGGAGGAGCTGCGCCCGACGGCGGCCTCGATCGAGGCCGCACTCGCCCTTCTCCGCAAGGGCGAGCATCAACAAGCCGCGCGGTTGTTCGTGGAGGAGGTCGCGTTGGGCCCCGGTATGTGGGACCAGTTGCCCGGCCCCGTTCAGGACACGTTCGTACGCAACGCCCCCACCTGGCTGGACGAGCAGTCCGACCCCGGATGGGCGACGCTCGATGTCGACACACTCTCCCGCTGCACCGCACCCGTACTCCTCACCCGTGGCACCACGAGCCCGGCATGGTTCACGACGGTCCTCGACCGACTGGCCGCGGCACTGCCGCACGCGCAACGCCACACGTTTGAAGGGGCGGGGCACCTCCCCCACGCCACACATCCGCAGCAGTACGTCGCCGCTCTCACCCGATTCCTCCAGGGCCGGGAGGCCTGACACCTCACGCTCCGCGGTGCCCGCGTGAAACCGGCGGGGTCGTCGAGCTCGCCCAGCTTGCGGCTAGTCGGCGCGGCCTGTCGCTGCCACGGTCACGCCCAGACCGATCATCGCGATGCCGCCCGCTCCGCCGACCATCGACAGGCGGCGGTCCGAGCGGGCGAACCAGGAGCGGGCCGCCGAGGCGCCCAGGCCCCAAAGGGTGTCCGTGATCATGCCGATGGCGACCGGGACCAGCCCCAACACCATCATTTGCAGGGGGACATGGCCCGCCGAGTGGTTCACGAACTGCGGCAGCACCGCCGCGAAGAAGACGAGGCCCTTCGGGTTGGTGACGCCCACGAAAATACCGTCCAGGACGGTGCGCAGATCGCCACGCCGCTCACCTGCCGGGGCCGCCATGTTCGCCGCGCGCATCTCCTTGCGGTGCCGGAACGCCTGCACGCCGAGGTGGACGAGGTACACCGCCCCTGCCAGCTTCACCCCCACGAACACCGTCGCCGAGCTCTCCACCAGCGCGCCGAGGCCCCACGCCACAGCGATCACCAGGAGGTACGAACCGAGCAGGTTGCCGACGACCGTCGCGAGCGCCACACGGCGGCCGTGCGCGAGAGCTCTACCGATCACGAACAGCACGCTCGGCCCCGGAATCACGATCACCAAGAGCGAAATCGCCGCGAACGCGAGAATGCTCTCCGTGGACACCATGTATCCGCCACCTCCTCCGTTGTCTCCCAGAGGTCATAGAAACAGACGGCGGCCCGTCCGCTCTAGGCACATCCACCCACCAATATCACCGGGCACCGACCGGCACGGTCTCTTGACACTGTGGGTGGGCGGAAGACGGCAGGGCGGAACGGGTCCGGCCGGGAGCCACCGCATCACGGTGGCTCCCGGCCGGAGCGGCTACTTCTGTGCGGATGCAGAGGCGGGTCAGTACAGCGGGCAGCCCTTGGGGAGCTTGGGGAAGTCGGTGAAGGCATACTCCGTGGGACCGCCCTGGGTCTTGGACTTCAGCTGCGGGTCCCAGCTGGACGGCTGCACGATCTCGGCGTAAATACCGGCCGACGCGGGGAGTTTGGGGTGACTGCGGTTGAGCGTGCCCAGGCGCGTGACCTGGCTGCCGTCGGCCTCGTCGATGAAGGTGACCGAGGGGCCCTTCGGGCTCATCGTCAGCCGGGCGTCGAGGCCGGCGCCGATGCCGTCCTGGTGGGAGACGGTGCATTGCTTGACGACCGTTCCCTCGTCGAGCGAGCAACCCTTGGGCAACTTGGGGAAGTTCCGAATCCCGTAGTAGCCGTCCCGGCCGCCGTTGGTCTTGGCCAACAGCTGCGGGGTCGAGCCATACGGGTTGAGTATCTCCACCTCGATACCCGCATCCCGCGCCAGCGCCGGGTGGCTGCGGTCGAGTGTGCCGAACCGCTTGACCTCGCTGCCGTCGGCCTCGTCGAAGAAGACGGCCGAGGGACCCTGCGGGCTCATCGTCATCCGGACGCCGAGACCCGCACCGACTCCGTCGCTCTTGACCACGGTGCACTGGTCAGCGGCCGTTGCGGCTGAGGCGCTGCGAGCACCATGGGAAGTGCCCGCGAACGCGGCCGTCGGGACGAGGACGGAACCGGCGAGCGTGGCGACAGCCAAGCCGGTGCGAAGGGTGTAGCGCATGACAACTCCTGTGCGTGGAAGTACGGAAAGTACGGATGGCCGCGAGAGCGAGCAAGGACACGAACCGCCACCGTTCGGTCTGAGCCGGTGTGTTGTGGCGGTGTATGAGTGAATCTATTGGGACATGCGCGACGGACGAGTCCGCTCCATGTCACGGAATCGTCACGGCGCACCAGCGCATCGGGCGGGGCCGGGAGGTGGGCATCTACCGGTCTGGGAGCAGGAGTTGGCGACCGGGCGGGCTTCCACCCCACAGCGTCCTGCGACACGCTTCACCGATACGATGCGGGGGCAGGCGGAGCCGTAGCGCAGAGGTCGACGCGCGCGGTCTCCAAAATCGCGAGGACGCCGGTTCGAATCCGGTCGGCTCCGTCTGCTGAGATCATGCGCCCGTCCCCTCCGGGTCACTGCAGGCGCGCTCGTACGCGGAGCCATCATCGGGCGAGGTGTCGGGAACAGGAGGCCTCGGGCCTGAACGGAGGCCGACCTCCTGGTCACGGCATGGCTTGCGGTGGCGACCGCGCGGTGGTGCGGGCGGCGCCGCGCCCCTCCGCGGGTGAGGAAATCGGTGGCGCCCCGTGAGGTGAGCCGTTAGCTTCCGCCAGAGCGCAGTGAGGTGGAAGACACGACCGCGAAGGGAGCCGTGCATGGAGATCGAGGGCATGCGGACCGACCGATTGGGCATACTGCTCGACCAGTTCGATCGGGCCAGGGAGATGGCGCAGGTACGGCTGACGGCTCTCGGCGACGAGGAGTACCTGTGGGAGCCGGTACCCGGTAGCTGGTCGATCCGGCGCCGGGAAGAGGCAGTGACGCCCCGGGCGTTCGGGCCGGGTGCGTGGGTGCTCGACTTGGGCGCCCCCGACATCCCGGCCAACGAGTACGCCGAAGTTGCCCGGCAGGCCGCCGACGGCATGACGGTCGCCAAGATCGCCGATGACTGGAGCGTGAGTGTGGAGCGGGTCGAGCAGATCCTTGCCCACACCGGTGAACCGGAGCCTGACCAAACGCCGATCACGACCATCGCGTGGCGGCTGGCGCACCTGCACTTCCACTTCGCGGGCGCATGGGAGTGGACCTTCGGTGAACGGCGGCAGGAACCGAAGCTGCTGGTCGACTTCACCCCCTCTGCCGCGGTGGCACAAGAGCGGTTCTGGGCCCTGATCGACCGCTGGCGCGACAGTGTCGCCACCCTGACCGACGAGCAGCTCGACACGGTCGGCTTCTCGCAGTACCCGTACAGCAACGACTCCGAATACCCCTACGTCGGCGTGCTGGCGTCGGCCAACCTCGAATTCATCCACCACATGGCCGAGATCGCGCTGCTCCGCGACCTGTGGCAGGCCCGCCTCACCACTGGCGGGAGGTAGGTCCGAGCGCGTTGTGTGGAGCGCAGACGCCAGTCAACACCCGCTCGCGCGCTCGATCAGCGCGGCTCAACCGATCTGCTCAGCAGCGCTGTCCAACACACCGGCTTCGCCCCGAAGCAGCCCCTCGCCTATGGGGTAGGGCCGTTCGCCGGGCAGGAGTTGCCGGGCGGTTTCCAGGTCTCCGTCCCGTACGTGGGCGTGGATCGTGCGGGCGAGCGGGGTGACGTCGGTGATGGAGGCGATCCACTCGTCGGCGTAGAGACGCGCGGCTTCGCCGGAGAGGCCGAGCTGGAGCGCACGGCGGGGAAGGGGCTGGAGGCGCAGGTCGCGTTCGGGGTCCCATTGCACTCGGGCCGGAGCCCGCTTCAACTGGCGCTTCCACGCTGCGCGATCGGCGTGGAGGCCCTGCTCGTAGTGGGACAGGCAGGCGTGTGCCAGTGCCCACTCGAAGCCTTCGCGGGTGATCTCGACAGCCAGGACGGTCTCCTGGCCTTCCTTGGTGCCCCACCCGCAGCGGTACATCATCCACAGGAACGACGGCTTGATCCACGTCATCCGGTCCCGCTGCCATACGGCTGGGAACCGGCCCTCCCGGGCCGCGGGCACGCCGATCTCCGGTGCGTACGCCTGGTAGACGGTGACCGTGGAGGCCGTGTACTGGGCCCGGATCTGGTACTTGGGTTCTTCCACGATCACCAGAGTGGACACACCGGCCCGCGCGCGCCATCGAATTACTGTGGCGTAACACTGTCGAACCAGCGAGAACATGGCGTCCCGCTGCCGCACACGGAGGTATCCCATGCTTGCGTCCTGGTACGACGAACAGGGCCCGGCCGCCGACGTCCTACGCGTCGGTGAACTGCCCGACCCCACCCCGGGCCCCGGCGAGGTCCGCGTCCGCGTCACCGTCTCGGGCATCAGCCCCGGTGACACCAAGAAGCGGCGCGGCTGGCTCGGTTCGTCCATGCCGTACCCGAGGGTGATCCCACACAGCGACGCGGCCGGAGTCGTCGACGCCGTGGGCGATGGAGTCGACGCCCGGCGCGTGGGGCAGCGGGTGTGGGTGTACGGGGCTCAGTCCTACCGCCCCTTCGGCACCGCCGCCCAGTACACCGTCGTGCCCGACCATCAGGCCGTCCCCCTGCCCGACCACCTCGACGACGAACTCGGCGCGAGCCTGGGCATCCCCGGGATCACCGCCCACCGCACCGTCTTCGCGGACGGCCCGGTCGACGGTCGACTGGTTCTGGTGCACGGAGTCCTGGGCGGTGTCGGCTCCCTGGCCGCCCAGCTCGCCCACTGGGCCGGCGCCACAGTGATCGCCACCGTCCGCCGCACCGCGGACCTCGACCGGGTCGACCCCGTCGTCGTCTCCCACGCCGTCGCCCTGGACACCGGCGACCCGGTGGCGGCGATCCGCGCCCACGCACCCCGGGGCGTCGACCGGATCATCGAGGTCGCCCTGTCCGACAACGCCGACCTCGACAACGCCGTCGTCGCGAACGAGGCCGTCATCGCCGCCTACGCCACCCGCGCGGACCGCACCGAAATCCCTTTCTGGCCCCTCCTGTTCAACAACGTCACCCTGCGGCTCTTCGGCAGCGACGACTTCCCGGCCGAGGCCAAGCGCCAGGCCGCCCGTGACCTCACCGCGGCGGCCGCCGTCGGCGCGCTCACCGTCGATGTCGGCGACCGCTTCCCCCTGGAGGACATCGCCAAGGCCCACGACCGCGTCGACACCGGCGGCCCCGGCCGCATCCTGCTCACCGTCCCCCGGTAGCGCGGGCTCGACGTGCACGCGGGCCGCGCCGAGCGGCGCAGGAGAGTCGCTTCGTCAGCGGCCCCGGCGGGCGTTGAGCCGGGCGGCCTGCCGCGTGAGGTGGTCGCGTTCCGCGAGGTTGGGGGCCTTCTGGGCCGCCTCGGCGTACAGCCGGGCCGCCGTCGCCAGGTCGCCGTCGCGCTCGTGGAGGTACGCGGCCACCGCGGTGTGGCGGGGCAGGGAGTCGTCCAAAGCTGCGAGTGCCGCCAGGCCGGCGCGCGGTCCGTCCGCCTCGCCGACGGCCACCGCGCGGTTGAGCCGCACGACCGGGCTGTCGGTCAGGCGCGCGAGCTCGTCGTACCACTCGACGATCTGTACCCAGTCGGTCTCCTCGGCGGTGGGCGCGTCGGCGTGCAGCGCCGCGATGGCGGCCTGGGCCTGGAACTCGCCAAGCCGGTCGCGGGCGAGGGCCGCCTGCAGGATCTCGACGCCGTCGGCGATCGACTTGGTGTCCCATCGGCCGCGGTCCTGCTCGGCGAGCGGCACCAGGCTGCCGTCGGGTGCGGTGCGGGCGGCGCGCCGGGCGTGGTGGAGCAGCATGAGGGCGAGCAGCCCCGCCACCTCGGGGTGGTCGATCGCGGCCGCGAGCTGCCGGGTGAGCCGGATGGCTTCGGCGGCGAGGTCCACGTCGCCGGAGTAGCCCTCATTGAAGACCAGGTAGAGGACACGCAGCACGGTGGCGACGTCGCCGGGCTGGTCGAACCGTATGCCGGAGACGGTGCGCTTGGCCCGGCTGATGCGCTGCGCCATGGTCGCCTCGGGCACCAGATAGGCCTGGGCGATCTGGCGGGTGGTCAGCCCGCCCACGGCGCGCAGGGTGAGCGCGACCGCGGACGACGGCGTCAGCGACGGGTGGGCGCACAGGAAGTAGAGCTGGAGCGTGTCGTCCACCGCGGGCGCGGGCCCGGGCGCCGGTTCCTCGTCGACGACATCCTCCCGCCGGCGGCGGGCGGTTTCCGACCGGGTCGCGTCGAGGAACCGGCGCCAGGCCACGGTGACCAGCCAGCCCTTGGGGTCCCGTGGCTGGTCGGTCGGCCAGACGCGAACCGCCTCGACCAGCGCGTCCTGCACGGCGTCCTCGGCCGCCGCGAAGTCTGCTCCGCGGCGGACGAGGATCCCGAGCACGCTCGGCGTGAGGCTCCGTAGGAGGGCCTCATTCACCTCAGTGGCACTCGGAGATGGTGGGCGGCGCGGCCAGGAACGGGCGCAGTTCCAGCCACTCGTGGATCGGCTTCCCGCCCGCACCGGGGGCGGCCGACAGTTCCCCGGCCAGCTCGACGGCGCGGTCGTAGCTGTCGACGTCGATCACCATCCAGCCGGCGATGAGGTCCTTCGTCTCGGCGAACGGGCCGTCGGTGACCGGCGGCCGCCCCTCGCCGTCGTACCGGACCCACGCCCCCTCGGGGGCGAGCGCCTGACCGTCGACGAACTCGCCGGTTCCCTCAAGCCGGTCCGCGAAGTCCCGCATGTACTGGACGTGCGCCGAGATCTCCTCCGGCGTCCACTTGTCCATGGGCACGTCGTTGGCCGAAGCCGGAGCGCCGCGGTAGTGCTTGAGAAGCAGGTACTTGGCCATCGTGTTCTCCTCGGTACTGGTGCGGCCCATTGTGGTCGCTTTCACTACGGGGACGGAGCCAGCCACGGGTTCTCGACATCGCCGCCAGAATTTTTTTGGGTCTGTTTTCTGGCTGGCTCGCAGTGGCGTCACCAGGGCGTCACCCACAGCGCCTGCTCCGGATCGATCAGAACTTCTTGGCGAGGTCGCGAGCCTGCGCGTGGGCGGTCTCCCGGCTGCTGGGCGTGACTCGTCGCGCAAAGGCAGGTGGGGCAGCGAACCGATCGCTGCCCCACCTGCCTCAAGGGACCTGCCTGGGCTGACTATCCGGGCCAGCCCCACTGCTTCACACGCTTGAAGCCGCCGTCCGGGCAGTACATGCTGATGCCACGGCGGTCACCCTGCCACGGTCCGGGACCGTAGTTCAGCTGCTTCTGCAAGGATCCCTTCTTGCACAGAATGCTGGCCCCGTACCGGGCGGGCCCATGCCCGTCACACCACACGTTGGCCGAAGTGCTGTTCTGCCAGTTCGTATGACACTTCAGGGCCTGGACACTCACCTGACCGGACGACGAGCTGCTCGCCGTACTACTGGCCGCCACTGCCGGCGCCACAGGGGCAGCGACGGCCAGCGCCGTCACAACCGACAACACCGCTCCACGCAAATGCACTTGGTCCTCCCGTTTCGACTGCCGTGCCACGCCCTGTCTGCCGGGGGGTCAGGTCCCGGCCCGGGCGTCGCGGTCGTCATCGAAGGTACAAAGCACGTCGCGAGCGGTCATCCAACGCACGGTTGAGCTTCCAGTAGACCGCGCGCGGTAGTGCTGTCGGGAGGTCAACTCCGGCGGTACGCGGCCCACCGCCCCGAGGCTGGGAGCGAGCCCCGGACACGACGACGCCGGGGTGTCGTTGACACCCCGGCGCGAAGTCGAAGGCGAGGAAAGCGAAGGGACTAGTTTCAGTGAGGTGGAGAAGGAAGTCCGTTCATGGCCTCGCCCGGCCAACAGTAGCAGTCAGCCGGGGATCAGGTCGCGCAGATTTTCCGGCGTGAGGACGCGGGAGTCGGGGTGCAGACCCTCCGGGCGTTCCAGACCGATGTAGGTGACGGGGCCGTCCGGGACCGACACACCGTCCCACAGGGTGGTGGCCGTCGCCCGGTCGGCCACCAGGTCGGTGAGGTAGCGGACCGTGAGGTGGTCTCGCTCGACGATGCCGCGCAGCAGCGTGGCCACCGAGACCCGGTTGCCCTCGACGCGGTTGGAGTTCGGGTTGCCCTTGAGGTACAGGTGCAGCCACTTGGCGCGCCAGCGGCCGTCGTCCCCGCGTATGAACGCCAGCGGCAGCGCGACGCGGCCCGGGCCGCGCAACTCCGACTTCATACGGACCGTACGCGGCTCGAAGGGGCGGCCCTGCTGCTCGGCCTCGCGCAGCATGAAGCCGAAGAACGACTCCTCGACCTCCTCGAACCCCTCCCCCGAGAAGATGTTGACCTGCGGCACGATGAAGGTGCCGCGCACGGCGCCCAGGCGCAGATTGATGAACTCCGAAGCGCCATCGGCCGCGTCGGTGATGTCGCCGGAGTGCTCGCCCTCCATCCCGGTGAGCGCGGTGTACGACAGCCAGGACACCGTCTCGTACGAGGCGTCCAGCATCAGCGCCGACAGGTCGAAGTCGGTACTGCGGCTTGCCTGCTTCCAGTGGACGAAGAACCGCAGCAGCTCACCGTCGACCGGCGAGAGCGAGCCGCGGGGCAGCACGCCGAGACCGGCCGCCGTCGCCTTGCCGCTGAGCGGGAGTGCGACGTCCAGAACGTCCGGGTCGATCAGCAGGTGGCCGGGGTCGGGCAGACGGCGGCATATCTCGGCGTCCAGGGCGGCGATCAGGCGCTCGCGCTCGGCCGCGGGCACAGGCGGGCGGGTGTCGTCGCTCACCCAGGCACGGCCGCGGCCGTTGACGAAGACACGGCGCTCGCCGTCCTCTTGTGCGCGGTTGTTCAGGTGCTCGCGCACCGACAGCAGGACCCGGCCGGACACCTGCGGGACGACCCGCTCGGCGGCGGCCACCACCACGTCGCGCTCGTCCTGGGTGCCGCACGAGCGCAGCAGGTGGTCCAGCGAGCGGAACAGCTTGCCCGGAGCGGACTCCAGCAGCCGCGTCGCCCCGGTGACGTCGCGCGCGGCGAGCAGCTCCGCCGCGCGGCTGTCGAAGGACCGGGCCTCCTTCTCCCCCCGGGCGACGGCGAACACGTCGGCGGCGTGCGGCCAGCGCGCCGCGTACTCGTGCGCGTGCAGCCGCTCGCCCAGGCGCTTGAACGCCTCGCGGTGTGCGGTCACGTCGGCGAGCTTGGCCGGGGACGCCGCGACGACCGCGTCGAGGCCGGCGAGCAGGGCACGCCGCACCGGGCGGGACGGCGACCGGAACCGGGTCGGCTCCAGGAGGGTCACGTCACCGTCCGACAGCCCGCAGGCCAGCCGGAGCACATCGGTGACGGTGTCAAGGAGCAGGCCCGCACCGGCTTCGAGCCGGGCGCGGTTGACGACAGCACGGTTCTCCCGGACCGGGATCTCCTCGGGCTGCGGCCCGCCCACGCAGTGCCCGGCGAGCACGGCCAGGTCGAGCAGCGCCTCGTCGCCCAGCGGCGTGGTGCTCCCGGCCAGGGCCAGGTACAGGGCGGTGACCTCGTCGTTCGGGGTGCCGCCCAGGTGCAGGACGGTCAGGCGGTCACCCGTCGCGGCGATCAGCTCGTCGTGCGCGGCGAGCATCTGGGCGTACGTGTGCTGATAGGTGCCGTAGGACGGCAGGGTCAGCAGGTCGAGCACGCCCTCGCGCAACTGGGCGAGCGTGCCCTCGCACGACGCGCCGTCGACGAGTGCCTCGGTGATGCACTGCGTCCAGAAGTCGAGGGTGTCCGGCACGTTGGCCGGGAAGTCGATGAAGTAGGCGTTGTGCTGGACGTGGTCACCGACCATCTCGCGGACCGTGTCCAGCGTCCGTACGGCGGTGTCGACGACCGTCCCCTCGGACAACGCCGACAGGTGCCCCAGCAGCTCTGCCGAGAGCTTGAAACCCACCGACATCAACGCGGCGTCCAACTGCCGCGCCGCGACGTCGCCTTGCCCCGCGGGTCCGCAGGGGGCGGGAAGGCGGTGGGTATGCCGGATGACCAGGGGTTCGAAAGGGTGGACCATCCGGGAATGATCCCAGAGCCGTACGAACCGACGCACTCGGGTTTTCGTACGTCACGCGCAGGGGACCGCATCCCTACCTCGATCGCCCAGACCCAGGCCCAGGCCCAGGCCAAGTCGCCGGACGCGGGAACCTGCCGTCGCCCTGCCACACCCTGCCGGTAGGGTCGGCTCCGCGCCAGGGGGGATCACCAGGCGCCGCAGCGGCGCACCGGTGCACACCGGCGGCGCCGACACGGCTTCGCCGACCGACTCCCGCCGCGTCAACCGCCAAACCCCGGTACCACCAGGCCGGACTCGTACGCGATCACTACCGCGTGGGTCCTGTTCTGCGCGCCGAGCTTGGTCAGCACGTTTCCGACGTGGGTCTTCACCGTCTCCAAGCTCACTGTGAGCGACTCGGCGATCTCCGGGTTGGACAGGCCGGTGGCCATCAGCCGCAGCACCTCCTCCTCCCGCCCCGTCAGCGCCGCCTTCGGCAGCGCCTCGGCGGAGTCCAGCGGGCGGGCGGCGACCATCCGGCGCAGCGCCGCCGGGAAGAGGATCGCCTCTCCCGCCGCCACGACCCGCACCGCCTCCGCGATCTGGCGGACCGGATGCCGCTTGAGCACAAACCCACTGGCCCCGGCGCTGAGCGCGGCGGTGACGTAGTCGTCGTTCTCGAACGTGGTGATCACCACGACCTTCGGCGGCCGGGCCGACTCGGCCAGCAACTGCCGGGTGGCCTCGATTCCGTTGCGACGCGGCATCCGTACGTCCATCAGGACCACGTCCGGCCGCAACCGCAGTGCCCGATCGACCGCCTCGACGCCGTCGGCGGCCTCCCCGACCACCGCGATCCCCGGCTGTGCCGCGAGCAAGGTGCGCAGACCGCTGCGGGTCACCTCGTCGTCGTCCGCGATCAGGAGTGTGACGGGGGTGCCGGCAGGAATGGTGGCGGCGACGCCGGTCATGGCGGCTGCTCTCGTGTCAGGGTCGGCCACGACGGCTTCGCTCGTGTCAGTGCCGGTCATGCCGACAACCGTACCGGCAGCCGGACCGCCAACCGCCAGTGCCGCGGCCCGTCCGGGCCGGCCTCGAACTCGCCGTGCAGCAGCCGCACACGTTCGGCCAGGCCGGGCAGGCCGTGCCCGGACGTCGGGAAGGACCCCAGGCCCGGGCCCGGGCCCGTCGCCGCCCCGGCCCGGTTGACCACACTGAGCTCAAGCCCGTCCGGCGCGGCCGTCACACAAACCTCGATCGGACCGCCCGCCCCGTGCCGCAACGCGTTCGTCAGCCCCTCTTGCAGGATCCGGTAGGCCGCCCGGGAGAGCGTCCCCTGCACCTGCGTCAACTCGCCCGACAGCTGCGGTTCCACCACCGCGCCCGCGAGCCGCAACCGGTCGAACAGCTCGGGCAGGTCGGCCAAGGTCCGGGTGGGAGCCGTCTCCGCCTTCTGCTCGCGCAGCACGCCCAGTACGTAGTCCAGGTCCTCCAGCGCGGCACGGGTCGACTCCTCGATGCTGCGCAGGGCGGCCCGCGCGGCCACCGGGTCGGCGGAGAGCACTTCGCCCGCCACCGCCGCCTGGATCGTGGTCGCCGTCAGGGTGTGTCCGATCGAGTCGTGCAACTCGTGGGCCAGTCGGTTGCGTTCGGCCAGTCGCAACTCCCGCTCGGCCGCCAGCGCGAGGCGCTCGGCCGACGACGGCCCCAGCAACCTGGGCGCCAACCACCGCAGGGTATTCGTCACCACCGCGCACACGGCCGCCGCCAGCAACACGCAGCCGAGTGCCACCACCCAGCTCTGCCAGCCGGCCTCCGCCCGCACCGACCAGCCGAACAGACTCAGCCCCGCCTCGGCACGGAACCAACCCATCGCCGAAAGGGCCAGGCCGGCGAGGATCAGCACACCGCTGACCAGCGCACCCGTCCACCCCAGCGCCACGTGCAACAGCAGCCAGAGAGGAGTCCGCCAACGGTCGGCGCCGGATGCCACGGCCGGGGTCGGCGCGGGAGGAGTCGGCGCGGTGCCGGGCTCGGGTGCCCGCTGACGGGCGGTCACAGGAGCCGGCAGCGGCACCCTCAGCAGTTGGCGGGCGCACGCGATCAGTGCCCGGCGCGTGGTGCGGGGCAGCCCGACCGCGCCGATCAGTGCCGCCCAGACCAGGAGGACCAGGACGGCCTGCACTCCATAGGGAGCGGATGGCCACGCCAGCGTCGGCAGCAGCGCGAATGGCAGCAGTGGCAGACTCGCCAACGCGCCGCAATAGGCGAACAGCATGCCCGTATACGTGGAGCCGCGCAGCAGCGGCCGGATTCCCCTGATCATGATCGCCCCAGTATGACCGGGCAGCTCACCGGCGACCTCCCCCGATCGGGGGAGCACATTCTCCCGCCATTACGCGATGCGTACCCAAGCCCCCGGAAACCATGATCGTGTCCTGCCCGGTTGAAACGGAAGGACGCGCTGATGAACACGCAAGCGACAGAAATGACTGAGATGTCGCCGCATCACACGGCATCGAATTGGGCCGCTGAAGCGGACCCGTACTCCCCAGGCCCCCGGGGCCACGGCCACGACACACGGCCTGTGGGCGGCAAGAACAGTCTGGCCGGAGCCGCCGTGGTGCTGGGCGTCATCGCCTTGAGCACGTCGATCGTCTTCGTCGGCGGCCCGCTCGGTGTCATCGGCCTGATCCTGGGCATCGCGGCCCTGCCGACGACCAAGCGGACCGGCATCGGCCGGAGCAAGGCCATCACCGCGGTGGTGACGTCGGCCCTCGCGATCGTGGTGTCCATCCTGGTCGCCGTCTTCACGGTCTGGTACGCCAACACGACGCAGGACTGCTACCAGCCGGACAGTTTCCAGCAGTACAAGCAGTGCGTCCACCAGCAGTTCGCCGGGAACTGACCGGCGACCAGCGACGGGCAACACAGACGGCACTCCCCAGTGAGGACGAGCATCAACGTGCGGAACACACGAACAACACCTCTCATGGCCCTCGGCGCCATAGCGACGTGCGTCGCGGCGCAGACACCCACAACAGCCCTTGCCGCGTCCGAGGCGTCTGCGACCAAGGCTCCTCTGCGGCAATACACGCAGCAGAAGCCCCAGTGGCAGCGCTGCGGCGCGGACAGCCCCGCCGCCTTTCAGTGCACGACACTCAAGGTGCCGCTGGACTACAGCGATCCCGACGGCAAGAAGGTCGACGTCGCGATATCGCGGCTGAAGGCAAGCAGCGCAAAGGAACGCCGTGGCGTTCTGCTGCTCAACCCCGGCGGCCCCGGCGGGCCGGGCCTGAGCCTGCCCGTCGACCCGAACGTGAACATCTCCGAGGAAGTGAGGAGGCGGTACGACCTCATCGGGTTCGACCCGAGGGGCATCGGGCAGAGCTCGCCCGTCAGCTGCGGTCTGTCCGGCGACGAACAGGCCTTGGAACGCCCGTACAGGGCCGAGAGCTTCGCCAAGGACGTGGAGTGGGCCCGTACGGTGGCCGACAAGTGCCAGGCCAAGGAAGGTGACAGGCTGCGCCACCTCACCACCCGCAACACCGCTCGCGACATGGACGTCATCCGCGCCGTGCTGGGCGAAAGGAAGATCTCCTACCTGGGGTTCTCCTACGGCACCTACCTCGGCGCCGTCTACACGCAGATGTTCCCCCGGCACACCGACCGGTTCGTGCTGGACAGTGCGGCCGACCCGGAGCGGTACGGGCGGGGCATGTTCCAGGCGATGGCGGAGAGGGCCGAGCCCGCCTTCACACGATGGACGCAATGGACTGCCGAGCGACACACGACGTACGAACTGGGCCATACCCCGGCCGAGGTCCGCAAGACCTTCTGGGACCTCATCGCCCGGGCCGACCGCACACCCATCGACTACGGCGGAACACTCTTCACCGGTGACGACATCCGTGCTCAGCGCGCCACGTTCTCCCGGGTTCAGAAGGCCGCCACCTGGGTCGCCGAGCTGAAGAAGGCGGCCGAGGGCAGGAGGGCGACCCCGTCCGGCACTCCCGGGCAGGCCCTCAGCCCCCTCCCTCCGTCGTCCGCCCATGACCTTGTTCCCTCGGACAATGAAGCCGCGAGCGCCTGGGCTGTCCTGTGCGCCGACACCCGCGCGTCGTGGCCGCGCGACCCCGAGCAGTACCGCCGCGACGCGATCCGCGACAAGGCCCGCTATCCACTGTCCGGCGACTTCGCGTCCAGCATCAAACCGTGCGCCTTCTGGAAGCCGGGCAGCGAGCCCGGGACAACCGTGAACAACAACGTCCGCGCACTCATCCTGCAGAACGAGTGGGACCCGGCAACGCCCCTGGCCAGCGGCCAGGCCATGCACCAGGCCCTGCGCGGCTCCCGGATGGTCACCGTCCTCGGCGGAGAGGGGCACATCGTCAACGGCACCAACTCCCGCGCGGACGCGAGCGCCACGCTCTACCTGACCACGGGCAGACTCCCGGCCAAGGACCTGAGGCTGATGGCGCGGACGCCGGGCTGAGTACGCATAAGCGAGTGCGGTCCGTCTCGCCCGTGTCCAGCGCCAAGAAGCGCGGCGCACTTTCACGTCTGCGCGGCTCCATGCGCAACACCTCACCCGTGACCGTGTGCGGAGCACGCCGCTCCAGGACGGCGAGCGTCGCGTAGTACGCGGCCAGCGCGCCGAAGCAGACGATCGCGACCGTCTCCCCCACCAGCGGCCCGGAGCGGTCCATGGCGTGGCTCAGCCAGCCGTGGGCGCTGCCGAAGTTGCCGGGCATCATCGCGAGGAACGCCAC